>NZ_JBDZDI010000002.1:93517-729957 GCF_040044975.1 Gordonia oleivorans | reverse complement strand
TGCTCAACGCGTTCGCCTCGACCTGGGACGACGGGATCTACCTGGGGTCGTTGCGTCAGTGGTACCGGGTCGCCAACACCATTGATCAAGACCAACGCCCGCGCAGTCCGCTGCGCCGTCACCCACCGCATAACACAACAAAATCGGGAACTGACTCACCACAGCTTGACACTCACCGGTCAACGCTGGGGAGAGCGCTGTCGACGCGGCCGGCGAAAAGAATTTCTCGCGGTGTGTAACGCCCGGGCGGGTGGCGCCGATGACATAGATAGCTCCGACCGAGAGTGCCAGACCCCCGACCCGGCACCCTCGGTCGGAGTTCTTTGTGTGCTCAGCCGTTGTGTGCTCAGCCGTTCTGGTGGGCGCCCTGCCGGGACGGTGGTGCCCGGACGTGGTTGTGATGCCGGTCGAGATCGACCGGGGAATGCCCACCGCGGAATACCCACCGCGGAATACCCTTTGTCCCCCGGGCACAATGCGGCCGGAAAAGTCTGGCTCCCGAGGCCGTACCAGATCACATTCTTCCTTCCTAGTGTCAGAGGTCACACCACCTCGCACGGAAGGCCACTGCGCAGTGATCAGCTCCTCCTACTTCTCCTGGGATCTCCTCGACCGCGGCGAGACGCCCTGCGTCCGCGACGATGCCGTCGAGTTGTCCTACCGCGGGTTCGCGGAGGCGGTGGACGCGGCCGCCTGCGCCCTGCACCGTCACGGGATACGCGCCGGCGACGTCGTCGCGACATTGCTCCCCAACCGCGTCGAATTGCTCGTCGTGCTGCAGGCGGCCTGGCGGCTGGGGGCCGTCGGGACACCGGTGAATCCCGCATTCACCGCCACCGAGGCCGAGTACCAGCTCACCGATGCGGCCGCGCGCGTCGTCGTTGTCGACGACACGACCGCGGCGACCCGGCCGGAGGTGGCCGGATGTGCGGTGATCGACGTGAACGATCTGAGCGGCACCGGATCGCTTCCCGCCGATCTCGGTGGACCGGACGACGACGCGGCCGACGTCGACGCCCTGCTCATCTACACGTCCGGATCGACCGGGCGGCCCAAGGGTGTCCGGCTCACGCATGCGAATCTGCGCCACATGGCCACGGCCATGGTCACGCTCCTGGATCTGCGATCCGACGATCACGCACTGCTGATCCTGCCGCTGTTCCATGTCAACGCGATCTGTGTCAGCTTCCTCGCGCCGATGCTGGCGGGCGGGCAACTGAGTATCACCGGAAAGTTCTCCGTCTCACGATTCTTCGACGACGTGGCACGTCTGCGTCCCACCTACTTCTCGGCGGTGCCGACGATCTACGCGCTGCTGGCGTCGCACCCTGATGTGGCGGAGAAGTCGCTGGGGTCACTGCGGTTCGCGATCTGCGGTGCCGCACCGATCTCCAAGGAACTGCTGGCCCGGGTCGAGTCCCTGTTCGGCATCCCGATCCTGGAGGGATACGGACTCACCGAGGGAACATGCGCCTCCGCGTGCAATCCCCGGTCCGGGGTCCGCAAACTCGGGACGGTCGGGCCGGCCGTCCCCGGCCAGCAGATCGCGATCGTCGACCCGGACGGCACCGACCTGCGGCCCGGCGAGGTGGGCGAGGTGGTCATCACGGGCCCGAATGTGATGCGCGGCTACCTGAATCGGCCGGAGGCCACCGCGGCGACGATCGTCGACGGGCGGCTGCACACCGGTGATGTCGGGAGCCTGGATGCCGACGGCTACCTGACCCTGGTCGACCGGATCAAGGACATGATCATCCGCGGCGGAGAGAACCTGTACCCCAAGGAGATCGAGAACGCGCTCGCCACCCACGGCGACGTCCTCGAATGCGCCGTCGTCGGTGCGCCCGATGAGGTCTACGGCGAAGTGCCCATCGCCTTCGTGGTGGCCTACCCGCACCGGGAGATCTCCGCCGACGATCTGGCCCACCATCTGGAGTCCCGGCTGACGGCCGTCAAACGACCGGCGGTCATCCACGTCGTCGAGGCACTCCCCCGAAATCCCGTGGGCAAGATCGACAAGCCGGGACTTCGCGCCGCCCTGTCCACCCCATCGCCCGCCTGACCCTACCTTCACAGCATTATTCGTGTCCGCGCCGTCTCACGGCGAGGGCTGCCCGGTTGTGTCGAGATGACGAGCGGTGCCGCCCACCCGCGGTGACCGAACCGATCACCGAACCCTCAACCCAACCCCGAAAACCAAAGCCCCCCAAACGAAACCCCCAAACCGAAACCCACTGTTCTACCGAACTCGAGGAGGAGTACCCATGGGATTCACCCAACCCGATTTCCCGCCGGTCGATCCGGACACCTTTCTGGACAGGCCCTTTCTGGATCGGCTCCGCGTCCTCGGTGCGCACTGGGCCGAATACGGCTTCGGCACACCGAAGATGGTGCACATGATCTATCTGATGAAGGTGGCGATCCTGTATGTCGTTGCCGGACTGTGCATTGCCACCTTCACCTCGGGCTACAACGTCCTCGACGTCGGGGCGTGGTGGGATCAGCTGATCGTGTATCAGAAGATCGTGTTGTGGACGGTGCTGATCGAGACGCTCGGCCTCGGTGGATCGTGGGGACCCCTGGCCGGTCACTTCAAGCCGATGACCGGCGGATTCCTGTTCTGGCTGCGACCGCAGACCATCCGGCTGCCACCGTGGCCGGGTAAGGTCCCGTTCACCCGGGGTGATGAGCGCACCGTTGTCGACGTCGCGATCTACGCCGTCATCCTCATCAATCTGGTTGTGGCGCTGGTTTTTCCGGGGATCTCGTCGGCCTCTTTGGATGCGCTGGTGGCCGACAACCACGGCCTGGTCAACCCGGCGGTCCTCTATCCGCTGATCGCCCTGTTCGTGGTGATCGGATTGCGCGACAAGGTGATCTTCATCGCCGCACGTTCCGAGCAGTACCTCCCCGCGATCGTGTTCTTCGCCGCCCTGCCGTACCTCGACATGATCCTGGCGCTCAAGCTGCTCATCGTCACCGTGTGGGTGGGAGCGGGCATCTCCAAACTCGGACACCACTTCTCGATGGTGATCCCGCCGATGATCTCGAATACGCCGTGGCTGCCGAGCAAGGCGATCAAACGTGCCCACTACCGCGACTTCCCGCACGACATGCGTCCGTCCCGGCTGGCCGGCGGCATCGGGCATGTGCTGGGCACCATCGTCGAGGTGGTCACTCCCCTGGTGCTGCTGTTCTCGACCAACAAGTGGCTCACCCTCGCCGCGGTGGTGCTGATGGTGTGCTTCCACCTGTTCATCTTCTCGACGTTCCCGCTCGCCGTGCCGCTGGAATGGAACATCCTGTTCGCCTACGCCGCGATCTTCCTGTTCTGGGGCCACCCGGCGTGGGATGGGTATGCGCTCACCGACACCACGATGCCGTGGGTGCTCGTCGCCGTCGCCGCCGCGCTGTGCTTCTTCCCGGTCCTGGGCAATCTGCGCCCCGATCTGGTCTCCTTCCTGCCGTCGATGCGGCAGTACGCCGGCAACTGGGCGTCGGCGACCTGGGCGTTCGCGCCGGGTGCCGAGGAGAAGCTGGATCAGTACGTCGTCCGGTCGTCGAAGAACACGCGCACCCAACTGCTGGCCTCCTATCCGCCGGAGGTGGCCGACGTGGTGATGCATCAGATGATGGCGTGGCGGTCGATGCACAGCCAGGGCCGTGCGCTCTACTCGCTGATGCTGCGCCACCTCGGTTCCGACATCGACACCTACACCCTGCGGGAGGCGGAGTTCTCCTGTAACTCGTTGGTGGCGTTCAACTTCGGCGACGGTCACCTGCACGACGAGAAGATGATCGCCGCGCTGCAGCGACGCTGCGATTTCGCCCCGGGCGAGTTCACCGTCGCCTGGATCGAGTCGCAGCCCATCCACCGCGGCACGCAGCGGTACAAGGTGATCGACGCCGCTCTCGGTGTCATCGAGACCGGCACGTACCGGGTGGCCGACGCCGTCGCCGAGCAACCGTGGCTCCCCAACGGGCCGATCGACATGCAGGTCGACTGGACGCTCGACGTTGACGCCCGGCGCGCCCTGACCGATCCTGACATCGTGGCCGAACCGAAGATGCGCTCCGGCTCCCCCGCCGGCCCGGCGCCCGATGTCCCCGCTGGGCAGGTGCAGCAGTGACGACTGCGGTCGTCGTCGGCGGCGGGCCCAACGGGCTCGCCGCCGCCCTGCACCTGGCCCGCAACGGCGTCGAGGTGACCGTTCTGGAGGCGGCGGACGAGGTCGGAGGGGGTGCGCGCTCCGGTGAGCTCACCGTGCCGGGCGTGATCCACGATCACTGCGCCGCCTTCCATCCGCTGGGAATGGGATCCCCGTTCTGGCAGTCGGTCGGACTCGAACGGTACGGCCTGTCCTGGTGCCTGCCACCCGTGGACTGCGCACACCCGCTCGACACCGGCGAGGCCGGGCTGCTCTACCGGTCCATCGACGAGACGGCACGGGCACTCGGCCGTGACGGCCGCCGGTGGCGGCTGGCCTTCGGCGATCTCGCCGCCGGATTCGACGACCTGGCTGCCGACCTGCTGCGCCCGATCGTGCATGTGCCGCGCCACCCGATCCGGTTGGCGGCCTTCGGCCCGCGGGCACTGCTCCCGGCGAGCGCCATGGCCAGGCTGTTTCGCACCGACACCGCACGGGCGTTGTTCGGTGGGATCGCCGCGCATGCCTTCACCCGACTCGACCGGCCGCTGACGGCGTCGCTGGGCATGATGATCGCGGCCAGCGGTCACCGCTACGGGTGGCCTGTCGCCCGTGGTGGTTCCGGTGCGATCACCGCGGCGGCCGCCGCGGCACTGGGCGCCCACGGCGGCAGGATCGAGACCGGTGTACCGGTGACGCGGTCGACCGACATCCCACCCGCCGACCTCGTGTTGCTCGATCTCTCTCCCGCGCAGGCGCTGGCACTCTACGGTGATCAGATGCCGTCGCGGGTGGCCACCTCGTTGAAGCGGTATCGCGTGGGTTCCTCGGCGTTCAAGGTCGACTACGCGATCGCCGGTGACATCCCGTGGCGCAACCCCGCGTGCGCCGATGCGGGCACCGTTCACCTCGGCGGCGACCTGACGGAGATCTGCCACACCGAGCGCCGGCGGGCGGCCGGAATCATGGTGCAGCGGCCGTTCGTGCTGCTGGGTCAGCAGTATGTCGCCGACCCGTCGCGCAGCCGGGACGGAGTCAACCCGATCTACGCCTACGCCCACGTGCCACGCGGCTTCGATGGCGACGCCACCGAGGCGGTGACCGCGCAGATCGAACGCTTCGCCCCGGGATTCCGCGACCGGATCATCGCCGTGCACAGCACCGGTACGGCCGAATTACACCGGCACAACCGGAATTTCGCGTTCGGCGACATCATCGGCGGTGCCAACGACGGTCTGCAGATGCTGTTCCGGCCCCGCGTGGCGGTCAATCCGTATGCGCTCGGGATCGACGGGGTGTACCTGTGCTCACAGTCCACCCCGCCCGGAGCGGGTGTGCACGGATTGTGCGGGTTTCACGCCGCGAGTTCGGCACTGGCCGAACTGCGGCGGCGGCCGACGCGCTCGGCGGGATCGAACGGTCGAGGACATCGGGTGTCGCGATGACCTACATTCCGGCCGACGCCGAGGAGGCCCGGTCCCGACTGGCCCGGGTTCCGGCGATGGCCACCACCGATCTGCTCGACGTGGTGGGCGTGCTCGCCGGCCGACTGCGTGAGCGGGAGGCCGAGATCGTCGCCGATCTCGCCGGGATGATGGCCCGGGAGATCGATCAACTCGACACCGACCCCAAGTTGGTGGAGATGCTCGAGGCGAGCGTGCACGGCAACGTGTCCACCATCATCCACGTCCTCGCCAACGACATTCCCGTCGATCATCTCCAACCCACCACGGCCGCAGTCGAATACGCCCGACGGCTGGCCCAGCGCGACGTGCCCTCCAATTCCCTGGTCCGGGCCTATCATCTGGGTCAGAACAGCGTGATGCTGCTGTGCTACTCGATCATCGAGGAGCTGGGTCTCGACGCGACCCAGGCGATGGCGGTGACCCGGCATGTGTCCGATGTGATGTTCGGGTACATCGACTGGATCACGCTGTTCGTGTTCGAGGCCTATGAGGACGAGCGACGTCGGTGGCTGGGCGCGGACGCGCATGTGGTGTCGGCCGCGATCCGCCGGGTCCTCGACCGCACCGACGTCGATCCGACGGCGTTCGAGACCGAGACACGGTATCGCCTCGACCGGACCCACCTCGGTGGGATCATGTGGACCGACGACGCGGACGCCCACACACTCGGCCGTCTCGACCGGGTGACCCGTGAGCTGGCCGCATGTCTGGGTTCCGACGGGCCCCCGCTGGTGATGGCCGTGGACCGCTCGACCATCTGGTTGTGGATCCCGCTGCGTGCACGCACGACGGTCATCGAGGAGTCGTTGTCGCCCTCGGTACTGCCCGAGGGGGTGCGGTTGGCCGTCGGGTTGCCCGGCCACGGTGTCGGGGGTTTCCGTCGTACCCACGAGCAGGCGTCGGCGGCATACTCGGTCGCGACCATGCCGGGAACGGCGGACCGCGCCGTCGTCGGCTTCGCCGATCGTGGTGTCGCCGTGGTGTCGCTGCTCGCGCAGGATCCGGACGGCACCCGCTCCTGGGTTCATGACGTGCTGGGATCGCTGGCCGAGGACACCCCGTCGGCGGCCGTGCTCCGCGACACGCTGTCGGTATACTTCGCGACCAAGGAAAGCCACCTGCACACCGCGACGCGACTCAATCTGCACCGCAACACGGTCAAGTACCGCGTCGGCAAGGCGCTGTCGGAGGTGGGTCCCGATCGCGACCGACTCGACCTCGCCCTCGCGTTGACCGCGTGTGACCTGCTCGGCCCGATGGTGCTGAATCCGGCAGCGGGCGGGTCAGGTCCGCGGGTTGCGCCGGCCCGTCACCCCGGGGTCGTCGGCGGGGCGTAGCGCCCACGACGGTACCCAGTGGGTCACCGTCTCCTCGCGGTCGCGGGCATGCAGCACGTAGGTCACCTTGCCGTACCACTCGCCCCACTCGGATCGTCCCCATTCGGTGAGCACGCCGGTGATCACCTTGCGGACCTGCAGACCGTCGGGGTGGTATGTGCCGCTGTGGTGCGGTGTCTGGGGATACAGGGCGTTGAGATCGATGAGGACGGCCCGGTGCCCCACCCGAACGAAGGCGGGCAGGTGGGGTCGACCGCTGTCCCCGCCGATGCGCGCCATACCCATGTATGGATCATATGTTCGAATCGAGATCGCGCCAGGCCGGAGGGTCGCCATTTGAGTGGACGAATGTACACTCAACCACATGATCGCCACGCCAACCGTCGACGAACCCGGCGAGGTCCGCGCCCTCGCCCGGCTCGGCCTGACCGAACTGTCGGCGGCCACGGTGGGCATCGCGCGAGTCCATCAGGCTGTGTCGTCGACGGTTTTCGGAGCGTTGCGTGCCGCCGCCGGGCGGCGCGTCGAGCCGATCCGAATGCTGCACGACACCGTGAGCGAGACGGTGTACACCTCGATCACCGGAGTCCTCGACTCCGCCCGGATCGTCGCCGACGCACTGCCGGAAACCGCTCGTCAGCCCAGCCGCACCGTGCGGGGAGCCGCGGTGATCGGCGTCCTCGACGGGCTGATCGGCGACGCCCTGGTCGACAACGAACCGGCGCTGGCGCCGGAGATGGCCGTCCGCGTCGACGGCGTCCCGGTGATCCTGTCGCCGTCGGCGCTGCGCGCGGCCTTTCCCGACGCGACCGGGCATCTCGTGGTGTTCCTGCACGGATTGATGGAGACCGAGCATGCGTGGCGGATGGGACACCGACCCTCCTACGGCAGTCGGATGGCCCTCGAGATCGGTGCGACCGAGATCCTGGTGCGCTACAACACCGGACGCGGCATCGCCGACAACGGCGCGTCGCTGGCCGAGTTGCTGACCGCGCTGACGCTGCAGTGGCCGGTCCCGGTGCGCCGGATCTCACTGATCGGGCACTCGATGGGCGGTCTGGTGATCCGCAGCGCATGCCACATCGGCGCCGTCGGCGACCCGGCCCGGCGGGCACCGTGGATCCCGCTGGTGACCGAAACGGTCAGCCTCGGCTCGCCGCATCTCGGGGCGCCTCTGGCGCGGGGTGTGCACGCGGCGTCCTCGGCCCTGCGGGCACTCAGCGTGACCCGACCGTTCGGCGAGTTGCTGCGTCGGCGCAGTGCGGGTGTCCGGGATCTCTTCCACGGCACGGTGATCGCCGACGCGAATGCCGACGCCGACGATCCGGACGGCTTCTGGCAGGCACCCGGCGCCGACGTCGCTCTGCTCGCCTCGGCGCGGCACCTGTTCGTCACGGCGTCGTTGTTCGACGATCCGGACCATCTGCTGGGCCGCTACCTCGGTGACGGTCTGGTGCTCACGCCGAGCGGCCGCGGATTCCACCGGTCCCGGCACATCGGGTTCCGCGCCGAGCACGGCATGCACATCGGTCACGCCCACCACTTCACGCTGCTCAACAGTGAGCTGATCTACCCCTGGCTGCGCGACGCCCTGCGGCCGCTGCCGGCGCTGACGGCGGGATGATCCGACACCGGTATCCCGCCGTGGTGAGCCCGGCTACTGTGCCGGATCCAGGACGACGCGGACGGTGACGCGGCCCTGCTCATCACGGCGCGCGGTGCCGTGACCAGGCCGATCGACGCCGTCGAGTGCGAGGCTCAACGGTGATCCCGCGCCGGTGAAGTTGCGCCACCAGGTCTTCTCATCGGCCATGGCAACACCGATCATCACCTCGTCGGGAGATCCCGGCCGTCGCCGATAGGCGACGGGAAATCGCACGGTGGTCCCCGACCTGCGGCCCGTGTAGGTCACGACGGTCATCGAGCCGGCCAGGACGCCGCCGATCACCGGTAGCCCCAACAACGGGATCACCGCCCGGTTCGCGGCGGCTGCGATGGTGTGGAACGCGCTCACTGATGAGTTCTCCTTGTCGCGGGATGTGTGATCGGGCGGTCACGGCCGGGGCCCGATGATGACGGTCCGGGTGGCCAGGGCGTCATCGGCGACCGTGGCGATCAGGGTTCCGGGTTTGCGGCCGTCGCGGATCTCCGACACCCCGACCCCGGCCGAGATCAGCCGGTGCCGGGCGGCATGCACGTCGGGGCTGCGCCACGCGACGCCCCAGAGCGCCACCGGAGCGTCCTCGGGCGCGGTCAGCGGAGCGCCCCCGGGCGCGGTCACCGACTCGTCGTCGGGGTCCTCATCGGGAACCACCACCTCGATCACCAGGTCGGCGACCCGGAAGAACAATTGACGGACGCCGGCGACGACGCGGCGGTCGAGGCGGAAATCGAATCCCAGCGTTGCGCCGAACAAGGCCACCGCACGGTCCCGTCCGACGCAGGTGAACACGAGGTGATCGATCCCGGTGATGTCGCCGGGGTCGGTGTTCTCCGGGGCGGTGTCGGGCGGCGCGGTGTTGGGCGGCCCGTCGCCCGTACCGATCACGCCGAGGGGAAACGCGTCGGCATACCACTCGCCCGATGCGTGCGGGGCCGGGCTGAACGCGAGCCCGCGGCGCTGCAGCAGACGCACCCGGGCATCCGGGTCGTCGGCGGTGACGAGGACACGATGGACGTCATCGATATCCGTGTGCTGCAAACGAATTCGGGCATTGCCCACGCACAGGTCGGTGGTCGGCGTGGCCAGGTTCACCAGGCGGGCGTAGGTGAGCGCGGACCGTTGCACGTCCCCGACCACCAGATCCACCACGACCGCCGGCGCGTCGGGCTCGGTCACCTCACCTCACCTCTCCCGGATTCCTCACCGCTCGCCGCTCACCGCGCGCGGGTCCCACGGCGTCGGCCGGAGCGCGGCGGCTCGTCGCGCGGAGGACTGCTGGTGATGTGCCAGGCGCCGCAGGCGCAGCGATAGCACCGTAGCGTCGGCGAGCGGCGACCCGACTCGGTGATGCGGTCGATACCCTCCCGGGCGGCCCGTTCCGACCGGAACGCATCCTTGTCCGGGGTCGGACACGGCGGGCGCGGTCGCGCCACTCGTCGTCGGCGTGGCGGAGTGAGATCGGTGCGCGCCTCGACCCGGCGATAGAACTCCTCGAGATCGTCGTCGGAGAAACCAGGCATCGGATATCAGTGTGCACCGGGATCCCGGAGTCCGCGCCATCGGTCGATCATGGCCGTGGACTCAGGTCCGGTACTGCGCTGTCTCAGCGAGCCATCCACAGGCGGCGACGGATCACCTCACGCATGCGCCGCAGCTCGGAGGTGCTCAACTGGGCCGGCGGGGCCGCATCGACCAGGCGGTTGACCTCGGAGAAGAAGTCGCGATCCGACAGCCCGAACTGCTCGCTGATCTCGCGCGACGATCCGCCGCCCAGCGAGTACCAGCTGGTCTCGAAGTCGACCATCTTCTGTTGTTTGTCGGTGCTCATCGTCATGGTGCCGCCCAGCCCTGGAAGTGTCATGAACCGCACTCGAGCCACGATGGCCGTTGCTTGGCCACGTGTGGGTCGGTGTGCGCGTTGACGTCATTTGTACACCGCCACGGTGACGCTGCACAGTCATTTGCGCACCGACGAGGTTAACGTGTCCGCACCCGGAATCCGGTGAACGAGACACCGTGTCGCACTGGACAATCCGTAGGCGGGTGTCGAGGTCCGGTCGATGTCCGGACCGGGCGTGCTCAGCCGTCGTAGCGCGGCACGACCGAGACCACCGTCAGTTCCCGCGGAACGCCCTTGGCCTTGAACCGGCGTCGACGCCGCACCGAGTACCGCGCGGGATCGACGAGTGCGAGCGTCGCATCGCTGATCAACAGTTCCCCGGCGCCGGCCGCGGCGGCCACCCGCGCGGCGATGTTGACGTCCACGCCGAGGAAATCGTCGCCGACCGCCCGCGGATTACCGGTGTGCAGACCGGCCCGCAACTGCGGCCGGTATCCGTCGACGGTGAGCGCGGACACCGCCCCGATCACCTCATGGGCGGCCGCGATGGCGTCGTCGGGATCGGCGAAGATCGCCATCACACCGTCGCCGAGGTTCTTCACGATGCGCCCGCCGCGACGGCCGATGACCTCGTCGGTGGCCGTGTTGACCGCGGCGAGCAGGCGCAGCACCTCGTCGTCTCCCGCGGCCAGTGCCCAGGTGGAGAATGCGACGAGATCGGTGAACAGGATGGTGGCGGTGACCGGACCATCGGAGGTGCGTCGGCGTCGGGTCAACGACTGCCAGGCCTGCACCGCGGTCAGACCGAGTTCGCGGGAGGCGCTGGGCTGCTCGGGACGCGACTGACCGATGAGACGGGCCACCCGGTCGGAGGTCCGCGCCGTCGAGATCGTCGGCGCGGCGTCGGGCAACAGGCTGCGCAGCGCGCGGATCGTGCGGACCGCGGTCGGGTTGGCGTCGGTGCGGGCGAGCAGATCCGCGGCACGCCGCGTGGGTGGACGGGCCGGCGCGTCGGAATCCGGGCCGGAATCCGGGCCGGAATCCCGGTGTTGCGGTGCGGGGTCGCTCACCGCAGCCGTTCCGCGTCGCGGGCCAGTTCCAGCAGACCCTCGGCGAGCCCGGAGAGTGTGTCGGAATCGGCCGCCTCGGCCACCGCGGTCGCCAGATCCTCGGCGGCACACCGCAGGGCGAACATGCGATCGCCGAAATCGGCGACGTCGAGCGGGGTGAGGATCACCGCATCGTCGGGGATGGAAGTTCCGGCCACCAGGGCGCGTTGTTCATAGGCGCGTTGACGGCATGAACGTTTGCAGTACTTGCGGCGACGTCCCATGTCGGAATCGGCCACCGCCGAACCGCACCATGCGCAGGCATAGGTCCGCCGGGACCGGGTCGCATCCACGGGTCAGACCGTACCCGATCGGTCCCACCTCGGACACGATCTGTGGCGGGCGCCGGTGTCGGCCGGGGCCGACATGAGTTGTGGTTGATCTGTACAGCCACCGAGAAGAGTAGAATGGATCTGTTCAGCTGGTTGTGGTCGGCTCATTCCGGCCAGGACGCGAAGCCGAGAGGAAAGCAGTAGGAAATGGCAGATCGAGTACTTCGGGGTAGCCGCCTCGGTGCGGTGAGCTACGAAACCGATCGTGATCACGATCTTGCGCCGCGGCGTATCGTTCAGTACCGCACCGACAACGGTGAGATCTTTGACGTCCCCTTCGCCGACGACGCCGAGGTGCCGTCGAAGTGGCCGTGCAAGAACGGTATGGAGGGCACCATCCTCGAGGGCGCCGAGCCCGAGGAGAAGAAGGCCAAGCCGCCGCGTACGCACTGGGACATGCTGCTCGAACGGCGCAGCGAGGAGGAGCTCGAGGTGCTTCTCAATGAGCGTCTGGAGCTGCTCAAGCAGCGTCGTCGCGGTGTGACCAACTGACGGTGTGAGTCACTGACAGCGTGATCACTGACAGCGTGAATCACTGACGGCGAGTACGCCGAACGACACGGCCGGGTGGAGTTCTCACTCCCCCGGCCGTGTCGTATGTGCGGGTCGGCTCAGTTGTGCGGTCGGCTCAGCGACGGATACCGAGTTGGGCCATGCGGGCCTCGGCGCCCCAGCGCAGCACCTTGATGAACGCCTCCGACATCACGCCGCCACTCATCTTGGATTGGCCGATCTCGCGTTCGGTGAAGGTGATGGGTACCTCACGCACGTCGAATCCCGCCTGGATGGTCCGCCAGGCCAGGTCGATCTGGAAGCAGTAGCCCGCCGATTCGACGGTGTCGAGGCTGATCTTCTCGAGTGCGGCACGACGATAGGCGCGATATCCGGCGGTGATGTCGTGGATGCCGGCGCCCAGCGCCAGACGGGCGTAGGTGTTGGCGCCGCGGGAGAGGATCTCACGTCGCCGGGGCCAGTTGACCAGCTTGCCACCGCGTACGTACCGCGAGCCGATCACCAGGTCGGCGCCGTCGTTGATGGCGGCGAGGAGCGCGGGCAGCTGTTCGGGTGCGTGGCTGCCGTCGGCGTCCATCTCGATGATGACCTCGTAGTCACGTGCCAGGCCCCACGCGAATCCGGCCAGGTAGGCCTTTCCGAGGCCGTCCTTGTCGACGCGGTGCATCACGTGGATGCGTCCGGCATCGTCTGCGGCGGCGAGCTCGTCGGCCACCTCGCCGGTGCCATCCGGGCTGGAATCGTCGACGACGAGGATGTGGACGCCGCTCAGCGTGGATTGCAGCCGGCCGACGATGATCGGCAGGTTGTCGCGCTCGTTGTAGGTCGGGATCACCACCAGTGCGCCACCGCCGTCGGCGGCCACGAGTGGGGTACGCCCGACTCCCCCAACAGGTGATGGGTCACTGTTCGTCAACGGCGAACTCCTCCGAGTGGTCGGTGCTCCCCGCCACGTGCGGCGGCGGAAAATCTCTGTGTGAACCTAGTACGCAAAGCCAGCGCGGCCAAAAGCGACACCACGGCGATGATCACCGCGAGCCGTTCCGGCCATGGTCCCAGGCGAGTCGCGATCGTCTCGTCGGAACTCAACGGCATGCGATTCTGCAGGATCGCGGCCTCGAAGATGCCGGATTCGGCGGTGATCGTCCCATCCGGTTCGATCAACGCGCTGACGCCGCTGGTCGCGGCGACGATCACGGCCCGTCCGTGTTCGACCGCACGGAACTGCGACATCGCCAACTGCTGATACGTCATGTCGGTGCGTCCGAAGGTCGCGTTGTTGGTGGGGACGTAGAGGATCTGCGCGCCGTCGCGGACCGCATGACGTGCGGCGCGGTCGAAGGCCACCTCCCAGCAGGTCGCGATCCCGACGGTCACCTGACCCGACTGCACCGGAACCGACACCACCGACGGGCCCGACCCGGCCCGGAAATTGCCCGCCATGTCGGCATAGGACGAGAACTTCCGGAAGAACGGGCGCCACGGGAGGTACTCGCCGAACGGCTGGATGATGTGCTTGTCGTAGCGGTCGACGGGTCCCCGCGCCCCGTCCCACACCAGGACGGTGTTGGTGGGTCGGCCGTCCTCGCCCCGGATCAGTGTGCCGACCAGGATGGGCGCACCCACCGCCTCCGACGCCGCGGTGATCTCGGCGGCGGCATCGGGGTTGGCGAGCGGATCGATGTCGGAGGCGTTCTCCGGCCAGGCCACGAATGCGGGTTGTTCGGCGTGTCCGGTCCGGATGGCCGCGGCCAGGGCGTACGTCTCGCGGACATGGTTGTCCAGGACGGCGCGTCGCTGGGCATTGAAATCCAGACCCAGGCGGGGGACGTTGCCCTGGATGGCGGCGATCTGCGCCGACGACCCGGCGACATTGCGATCGACGGTGTCGGGAGTCAGGGCGATCGCCGACACCGGTGCCAGCAGTGCCAGTACCACCGCCAGCACCGCCGTGCGCAACACCGAGTCGGGGCATGCGCCCGGGGCCCGGCCCTGCCGGATGGTCAGCTGCACCACCCAGGCGACGCTCGCGCCGAACAGGGCCACCGCCCCGGACACGCCGGGGGCGCCGAGCACCGAGGCGAGCGGCAGCAGTGGGCCGTCGACCTGACTGAAAGCGGCTCGGCCCCAGGGAAATCCGCCGAAGGGAAAGGACGAACGCAAGAACTCGACGAGCACCCAGGACAGTGCGAACCAGATCGGCGGGACCGGCAGACGGGTGGTCAGCGTGGCACACACACCGAAGACCGCGAGATAACCGGCCAGGGCGGCCGCCAGGGCGAGCCACGGCACCGGGCCGACATACACCCCGATCCAGGGCAAGAGGGGGACGAAGAAACCCAGGCCGAACACGAATCCGATCCATGCGCCGGTACGTACCCGCACCCGCACCTCGCTCCCGGCGGCCGGCCCTTCGGTGAGGAGCGCATACAGCAGTCCGAGCGAGAGGACCGCCATGAACCACCAGTCGCGGGGCGGGAATGCCGCCGCCATGGCGAGGCCCGCAACCGCGGCCCCGGCGGTCCGCGCACCCCAGGTGACCCATCGGCGGGTGCGCGGCGACCATCGCTCACTGCGCGGCCACCATCGGATCCGGCCGGTTCCGGCGGCGGTGACGACGTCGTCGTGGCCGGAGTTGTCGTGGTGGGAGCCGTCGTGGCCGGAGTTGTCGTCCCCGGAGTCGCCCGCCACCCGTGCATCGTGTGCGGCGGTGTCCTCGGGTGCGGAACCGGGCCCCGGCGTCACCAATCGTCCCCGACGTAGACGTCGTGGCCGTCGCGGACGGTGCGCACGCAATGTGGCAGTCGCGCATCGGCGGACACATCGGGCAGTGCCGGGACCCGGGATCGCGGGTCGGTCGACCAGCGCTGGACGCCGGCGTGCGAACCGACCACCACGAGCTCGTCGACGTCCCAGATCGCGTAATGTGCCGGGGCGCCCGGTTCCAGGGTGCCGGTCAGGCCGTCATGGGTGCCCCCGGCCCGCCAGCCACCCCGCGTCGCGGCGGCGAAGGCCGCGCGCGCGGACACCGCATGCTCGGCGCGATGCGGATGGACCGCGGCCCGCACCGTCGCCCACGGGGTGATCGGGGTGACCGGGCTGTCCGACGAAAATGACAGGGCGACACCGGTCTTGGCGAGCATCGCGAAATCGTTGAGGGTCGCGGCACGTGCGTCGCCGAGACGTTGGGCGTACAACTGTCCGGGCCCCGCCCATTCGGCGTCGAACAGGGGTTGCATGCCGGCCACCACCCCGCACCGGGCCAGCACCGCGGCGTCGTCGGCGTCGAGCATCTCGGCGTGTTCGATGCGGTGCGCGCACCGCGCCACCGCCGGGGTGCCGAGGTCGTCGGCGACCGCGGCGAACCCCGCCACCACCGCCTTGGCGGCCGCGTCACCGATGACGTGGAAACCGGCCTGAACCCGGGCGACGGTGCAGGAGTGGATGTGGGCGCGGACCACCTCGGGGTCGAGGTAGGCGATGCCGCCGAGTTCGGGTGCGTCGGCGTACGGCGCGGACAGCCACGCGGTATGCGAGCCGAGGGCTCCGTCGACGAACAGATCACCGCCGAGACCGTGTGCCCGGGTGATGGACATCAGTTCGGTGGCGTGCTCGGCACTCTCGGCCGCCTGGCCCCAGTACCGGCGCACGTCGACGGGATGGTCGAGTTCGCCGAGCGCCAGGAAATCATCGAGTCCGGCGATCTCCGGGCCGCCGTTCTCGTGCACCGACACGACCCCCGCCGCGGCGGCCTCGTCGAGCGCCCGGCGCTGCAGTCGTGCGCGCATCTCGGGTGTGATCAGGGTGCGTGCGGCGGCCCGCACCAGGTGATGGGCGTGTGCGACCAGAGGCTCATCGGGATGGAACCCGTCGGCGGCGGCCAGGTCCGGGACGAGTCGGCGCAGTGCCGTCGACGCGACGGCCGAGTGTTCGTCGACCCGCGCGAGGTAACACGGTCGGTGCCCGACGACCGCGTCGATCTCCGCGGTGGTGGGTACCCGGCGTTCGTCGGGGTCGGTGCCGGTCCAGCCGGAGTCATCCCAGCCCAGACCCCAGATGAGGTCTCCCTCGGCGGTGTCGGTGGCGGCGGCGCGGATGCGGGCGAGTGCGTCGGAGCGGTGAGTGGCCTCGCCGAGTGTCAGACCGTCGAGGGCCAGGCCGGTGGAGGTCAGATGCACATGGGAGTCGACGAACGCCGGCGCGACGAAGCGGCCGCGCAGGTCGGTGACGTGTGCGTCGGGATGCAGCGAACGGCCGACGGCGTCGGATCCGACCCAGGTGACGATCCCGTCGGTGACGGCGAGTGCCGTCGCGTCCGGGACGCTCGAGGAGTAGACGGCCCCGCCCAGCAACAGTTCGGTAGACACGGTGGTCCAGTGTGCCCTGAGCGCGTGTCCGGTCCGTCAGTGGCCCCGCGGCAACTGACGTTCACCCGGGGTCCACGCGCCGGTGTCGGCCGAGACCACGTCACCGTCGACGACGGTTCCGTCGATGACCGTGCCGCGCCGGAAGCCGGTGGTGGCATACACCCCCGCGCGGTCCATCGCGACGACCATGCGGCGGGCACCGAAGGCGGTCACCGCGGGCCGGATCAGGCGTCGAGTCGGCGGTGCCAGCAGCAGCATGCCGAGCAGCGTGGACACCACGCCGGGGATGACCAGCAGGAATGTGGATCCGGCGAGCATCGCGGTGTCGGCCAGCGGGGCGCGCGCGTCGACCTCGTTGCGGGATGCGCGGCGCAACTCGCCGAACACCTTGGCGCCCTGCCACCGCAGCATCACGAATCCCAGGACGGCCGCGGCGATCGTGATCAGCACCGCCCAGCCGAAGCCCAGGGTCATCGTCAACGCGACGAAGACGCCGATCTCCACGGCGAGGTAGATGAGTACGTATGCGAGTCGCATGGCGGTGCCTTTCGGTGACGGCCTTTCGGTGACGGTCTACCCGATGCAACGAACGAGCGTCCGATTTTGCTCCGCGCTGACCGCAGCGGTCCCTGGGAAGTCGCTGAGACCTGCCGGCCCTGTCGTCACCGCCGACTCGCGCCGCCGGCCCAGTCGTCCCCGCGTCAGTCGTCCCCGCGTCCCTCGATGTCCCCCTCGGTCTGCAGGTACACCGCGCGCAGATCGGCGAGCATCTCGGCGGGCGGCTCCTGCCACATCCGGCGTTCCACCGCCTCGAGGAGTCGTTCGGCGATGCCGTGCAGGGCCCACGGGTTCGACTCCTGCATGAACTGCTGATTGGTCTCGTCGAGGACGTAGGACTCGGTGAGCTTCTCGTACATCCAGTCGGCGACGACGTCGGTGGTGGCGTCGTACCCGAAGAGGTAGTCGACGGTGGCGGCCATCTCGAAGGCGCCCTTGTATCCGTGCCGCTGCATCGCCGAGATCCACCGCGGATTGACCACGCGGGCACGGAACACGCGGCTGGTCTCCTCCGACAGCGTGCGGGTGCGCACGGCGTCGGGTCGGGTGGAGTCGCCGATGTAGGCCTCCGGTGAGCGTCCGGTGAGCGCGCGCACCGTGGCGACCATGCCGCCGTGATACTGGAAGTAGTCGTCGGAGTCGGCGATGTCGTGCTCGCGGGTGTCGGTGTTCTTCGCGGCCACCGCGATCCGTCGATACGCGCCGCGCATGTCCTCGACGGCGGCGACACCGTCGAGGTCACGGCCATAGGCGTAGCCGCCCCACTCGGTGTAGACGCGGGCCAGGTCCTCGTCGGTGCGCCAGTCGCGGGAATCGATGAGCTGCAACAGGCCGGCGCCGTAGGTGCCCGGTTTGGAGCCGAAGATGCGCGTGGTGGCCCGACGTCGGTCGCCGTGTTCGGCGAGCGCGGCACGCGCGTGGGCGGCGACGAAGTTGTCCTCGTCGGATTCGTCGGCGCCGGCGGCGAGGGCGACCGCGTCGTCGAGCATCGTCACGACGTGCGGGAAGGCATCGCGGAAGAATCCGGAGATCCGCACGGTGACGTCGATGCGGGGTCGGCCGAGTTCGGCGAGGGGGATGAGTTCGAGTGTCGACACCCGTCGGGAGGCGTCATCCCAGACCGGCATCACCCCGAGCAGGGCGAGGATCTCGGCGATGTCGTCGCCGGAGGTGCGCATCGCGCTGGTCCCCCACGCCGACAATCCGACGGATGCCGGGAATTCACCGTGGTCGGTGCGATAGCGCTCGAGCAGTGAGTCGGCCATCGCCCGGCCGGTCTCCCACGCCAGTCGCGACGGCACCGCCTTCGGGTCGACCGAGTAGAAGTTGCGGCCGGTGGGCAGCACGTTGATCAGTCCGCGCAGCGGGGATCCACTGGGTCCGGCCGGGATGAAACCGCCGTCGAGGGCGTGCAGGACCCGGGGGATCTCGCGGGTGGTCTGGCGTAGGCGGGGCACCACCTCGGTGGCGGCGAAGGTGAGGATGTCGGCGACGGCCTGCGGGTGACCGTCGGCCGCGGCCGCCACGGCAGCGGCCGACCAGTCGTCCTTCGCGCACGTCTGCACCAGCCCGCGGGCGAGGTGTTCGATCTCGTCGACCTCGCCGCGGGCGGCCTCTCCGCTGCCCTCGGTGAGGCCGAGTGCCTCGCGGAGGCCGGGCAGCGCGGCGCTGCCGCCCCACAGTTGCCGGGCCCGCAGCATCGCCAGGACGAGATCGACCTCGGCGTCGTCGACGGGCGGCTCGCCGAGGACGTGCAGGCCGTCGCGGATCTGCACGTCCTTGATCTCGCACAGCCAGCCGTCGACGTGCAACAGCATGTCGTCGAAGACGTCCTCGTCGGGGCGTTCGGACAGACCGAGATCGTGATCCATCTTGGCCGCGGTCAGCAGCGTCCAGATCTGCTGGCGGATCGCGGGCAGCTTCGCCGGGTCGAGGGTGGAGATGTTGGCGTGCTCGTCGAGGAGTTGCTCGAGCCGGGCGATGTCGCCGTAGGATTCGGCGCGCGCCATCGGCGGGATGAGGTGATCGACGAGAACCGCGTGGGCGCGGCGTTTGGCCTGCGTCCCCTCCCCCGGATCGTTGACCAGGAACGGGTACACCAGCGGCAGATCACCGAGGGCCGCGTCGGTGCCGCAGTCCGCCGACATGCCGAGCGTCTTGCCGGGCAGCCATTCGAGGTTGCCGTGCTTACCGACGTGGACGACCGCGTCCGCACCGAAACCCGGGATGTCCGAGGGATTCTCGCCCCGGCCGGCGACCCAGCGATAGGAGGCCAGGTAGTGATGTGACGGCGGGAGATCCGGATCATGGTAGATGGCCACCGGGTTCTCGCCGAACCCGCGCGGCGGCTGTACCAGGATCGCGATGTTGCCGAAACACAGTGCGGCCACGACGATGTCACCGTCGGGGTTGGTCGCGCGGTCGACGAACAGGTCACCCGGCGGAGGTCCCCAGTGGGCGATCACCGACTCCCGCAAACCGTCGGGAAGGGTGGCGAACCACCGCGTGTAATCGGCCGCCGACACCCGAATCGGATTGGCGGACAAGGCTTCCTCGGTCAGCCAATCCGGATCCTGCCCGCCGGCGGCGATGATCGCGTGGATCAGTGCATCGGAATCGTCCTCGGCGAGACCGGGAATCGCGCCGTCACCGGTCTCCGGTCCGATGTCGTAACCGGCGGTGCGCATCGCCGACAGCAGGCGCAGCAGGCTGCGCGGGGTGTCGAGCCCCACGGCGTTGCCGATGCGGGCGTGCTTGGTGGGATACGCCGACAGCATGATCGCGATACGACGCTGTGCGGGGGCGGTGTGCCGTAACCGGGCGTGCGCCACGGCGATTCCGGCGACCCGCGCGCACCGTTCGTCGTCGGGCGCGTAGGTGGGCAGCCCGTTCTCGTCGAACTCCTTGAACGAGAAGGGAACCGTGATGATGCGTCCGTCGAACTCGGGAACCGCCACCTGGGTGGCCACATCCAGTGGTGACAACCCGTCGTCGTTGGCCTCCCAGTCCGCCCGCGGACCGGTCAGACACAGGCCCTGCAGAATCGGGATATCCAGTGCCGCAAGGCGTTCGATATTCCACGCCTCGTCGTCGCCGCCGGCCGAGGCGGTCGCCGGGGTGGCCCCGCCGGCCGCGAGGACCGTCACCACCAGGGCGTCGGCGGTGCCGAGGAGGTCGATGAGGTCGTCGGGTGCGGTGCGCAGCGACGCGCAGAAGACCGGCAGTGCGCGTGCGCCCTTGGCCTCGATCGCCCGGCACAGTGCGTCGATGTAGCGGGTGTTGCCGGCGAGGTGTTGCGCGCGGTAGTAGAGCACCGCGATCGTCGGACCGTCGTTGTCGGCGGCGGCGCGCTCGAGCACACCCCACGGCGGGGTCTGCACCGTCGGTTCGAATCCGAGGCCGGTGAGCAGAACGGTGTCGGACAGGAAGTTGTACAGATTGACCAGATTGGGCACGCCGCCCGCGGCGAGGTAATTGTGCGCCTCCTGCGCGACACCGGCCGGCACCGTCGAGAGCGCCATCAGGTCGGGGTCGGGTTGCTGCTCACCGGAGAGCGCGACCACCGGGGAACCCACCGCGAGAACCGCATCGAGCCCCTCCTCCCATGCCCGACGACCGCCGAGGATGCGGACGACGGTGAGGTCGGCGGCGGCGACCATGTCACCGACCTCGTCGACCAACAGACGCGACGGGTTGGCCACCCGGTAGTCGGCTCCACTGGCATGCGCGGTGATGAGGTCGGTGTCGGAGGTCGACAGCAGCAGGATCATGGTGCACTCCTCACCGGGGTTGCGCGCCCGGTCACGATGGTCGGGGTACCCAGTCGCAGGTCTGGCTCGCGGGCGTCGTCGGCCCGACACAGTGGCGCGACCGCGCCGGAATCGCACCGGCTTCTGCCGCACTGGGTGTGCCCGAAAGCCTAGTCGAGCCCACCGTCGCCGGAACACCCACGTCGACGCGGCGGCGAGGGGACACACTCGTGTCGGCGGCGAAGGGACACACTCGTGTCGGCGGCGAGGGGACACACTCGTGTCGGCGGCGAGGGGACACACTCGTGTCGGCGGCGAGGGGACACACTCGTGTCGGCGACTACCCTCGACGGTGTGACCGGCCACGTCCAACGCCCCGCCCACGACCGCTGCCCGGGTGTCTTCGACCCCCATCCCGCGGCCGACGGTGCGCTGGCGCGCATCCGGCTGGTCGGCGGATCGCTGCGGTCGTCGGCGATGGAGACCCTCGCCCGGGTCGCCGCCGACCACGGCGACGGTTTCATCGAGTTGACCGGCCGCGCCAACGTCCAGTTGCGCGGGATCACCGACGTGGCGGCAGTCGCCGACGCGCTGATCGCCGCCGACCTCGTCCCCAGCACCACGCACGAGAAGATCCGCAACATCGAGGTCAGTGCCCTGACCGGCCGGATCGGTGGTCGGGCCGACGTTCGTGAGGTGGCCGTCGCGCTCGACCTGGCGCTGCGCGCCGAGGCCGCGCTGACCTCGCTGTCGGGACGTTTCCTCTTCGGCGTCGACGACGGGCGTGGTGACATCCTCGCCCGACGTCCCGACGTGTGTGCCGTGGCGCGCGCCGACGGCCGCACCGACATCGTGATCGACGGGACGGTCGTCGGGTCGGTGGCCGACTCGGCCGACGTCGCGCCCGCACTCGTGGCCGTGGCGACGGACATGGTGGAACTCGCCGGGCCGCGTGGCGCGTGGCGTGTCCGTGACCTCGACGAGGCGTCGCGCGAGCGGTTGCTGAGGTCGGCGGCCACGCGGCTGACGCCGCCGGCCGAGACGGACGGCGGTGCCGAGCCGGTCGGCCCGGCCGAGGCGATCGCGCCGATCGTCGGATGGTTCACCCAGGACGACGATCGGGTGCTGCTCGGTGCCGTCGTCGAGGCGGCGCGAGTGCCGGCGCGGTTGGCGGAGTTCCTGGCCGCCATCGGCGCCCCCATCGTGGTGACGCCGAACCGGGAGATCCTGATCTGCGATCTCACCGAGGGCGTCGCCGAGACGGTGGTGCGGGTTCTGGCACCGATGGGATTGATCTTCGACGCCGCCTCGCCGTGGGCCCGGGTGAGTTGCTGTGTCGGGGCGCCCGGCTGTGCCAACGCCCACGCCGCGGTGCGCGCCGACCTGATCGCGCACATCGCCTCCGGTGCCGAGATCACCGACCGGCAGCACTGGGTGGGCTGCGCGCGTGGATGCGGGTCGCCCGCCGGGCCGCATCTGCGGGTGGAGGCCGGGCCGGACGGATACGTGCGCAGCGCCCGCTAGGCTTGTCCCACCATGACTGACTACCTGCGCGACGGCGCCGCGATCTATCGGCGATCGTTCGCGATGATCCGCGAGGAATCCGACCTGTCGGCGTTCGCGCCGGACGTGGCGACCGTCGTCGTCCGGATGATCCATTCCTGCGGGCAGACCGACCTCGCCGGTGACGTCGTGGCCACCCCGGGCGTGGTGAGTGCCGCCCGCGGCGCGCTGCGTTCGGGTGCACCGATCCTGTGCGACGCGACGATGGTCGCCTCCGGGATCACCCGACGGCGTCTGCCGGCCGACAACGAGGTGATCTGTCACCTGAAGGATCCCCGGGTCGCCGAACTCGCCGAACGGATGCAGACCACGAGAACCGCTGCCGCGCTGGAACTCTGGCGAGACCGCCTCGAAGGATCGGTGGTGGCGATCGGGAATGCGCCGACGGCGCTGTTCGCCTTGTTGGAGATGATCGACGCCGGGGCACCGCGGCCGGCGGCGGTCGTGGGGGCGCCGGTGGGCTTCGTCGGAGCGGCCGAATCGTGCGCCGAACTCGCCGCCCGCACCGACCTCGAGTTCATCACCGTCACCGGCCGCCGCGGCGGATCGGCGATCACCGCCGCGGCCGTCAACGCCCTGGCCACCCCGGAGGAGTGAGGGTGTCGGCAGCGCCGGGAGTCGGCACGCTCTGGGGTGTGGGCCTCGGCCCCGGCGACAGCGACCTGGTGACGGTCAAGGCCGCCCGCGTCATCGAGAGCGCCGACGTCGTCGCGTATCACTGTGCGCGCCACGGCCGCAGCATCGCGCGATCGGTGGCCGAGCCGTACCTGCGGGACGGGCAGATCGAAGAGCGCCTGATGTATCCGGTGACCACCGAGACGGCCGATCATCCCCGTGGGTACCGCGGCGCACTCGACGACTTCTACAGCGAGAGCGCCGAAGTGCTCGCCACACACCTGAGTGCCGGGCGTGACGTGGCGCTGCTGGCCGAGGGCGATCCGCTGTTCTTCAGTTCCTACATGCACATGCACAAACGGCTCGCCGACCGCTTCCCCACCGAGATCATCCCCGGGGTCACGTCGGTCAGCGCGGCGTCGGCGGCCACCGAGATCCCGCTCGTCGAGGGTGAGGAGACACTCACCGTGGTGCCCGGCACTCTGCCGGTGCCGCGGATGCGCGAATTGTTCTCCCGCGCCGATGCCTTCGTGGTGATGAAACTGGGCCGGACGTTCACCCGGGTGCGCGACGCCCTCGCCGCGGCCGGACGGCTCGACGAGGCCTGGTACGTCGAACGGGCATCGACGTCGGTGCAGAAGGTGGCTCCGGCCGCGGACGTGGATCCGGCTGCGGTGCCCTACTTCTCGATGATCGTGGTCCCCGGCCGCACCAACAATCCACGCGCCGACGTCGCCGAACCGGTGCGTGGTGAGGTGGTGGTCGTCGGGTTGGGTCCGGGTGCCGACGACTGGACCACCCCCGAGGTCACCCGCGAGTTGGCGGCGGCCACCGACCTCGTCGGGTACAAGACCTACCTCGCCCGCGTCTCGACGCGGCCCGGTCAGCGCGTGCACTCCTCGGACAATCGCGTGGAAGCCGAAAGAGCGGAATTCGCACTGGATCTCGCGTCGCGTGGGGCCCGGGTGGTGGTGGTGTCCTCCGGTGATCCCGGGGTGTTCGCGATGGCGACGGCCGTCGCGGAGGTCGCCGCCGAGCCACGCTGGGCGGACGTGGCGGTGCGGGTGGTGCCCGGGGTGACGGCGGCATCGGCGGTGGCCGCGGCCGTGGGTGCTCCCCTGGGTCACGATTTCGCGGTGATCTCGCTGTCGGATCGGCTCAAGCCATGGGATGTGATCGTCGAACGGATCCGCGGCGCGCTGGCCGCCGATCTGGTGATCGCGATCTACAACCCCGGTTCGGCGAGCCGGCACTGGCAGGTGGCGGCACTCAAGGAGATTCTGGCCGAATCGGTCCCGGGTGATCGGGTGATCATCCTCGGCCGTGACGTCGGTGGCCCGGAGCAGTCGGTCACGGTGACCACCGTGGCCGATCTCGATCCGGGGTCGGTCGACATGCGCACCCTGGTGATGATCGGGTCGTCGGCGACGACGGTGGCATCGCGGGCCGCCGGTGATCTGGTCTTCACCCCGCGCGACCATCCACGCGGCGGATCGACGCGGTGATCGGGGTGTGAGTCAATCGGCCGGCAGCTGATCGGCCACCCATCGGCCCGCGGTCGCGACATCGTCGGTGACCGGCGTGTCGGCCGGTTCGCCGGGACGATCCACCATCACCACGCCGACACCCAGCATGCGCGCCGCGTCGAGTTTCGGTCGGGTGAGCTCTCCCCCGCTGTTCTTGGTGACCAGCGTGTCGATGCGGTGCTCGCGCATCAGGGCCAGTTCGCCGTCGAGGTGATACGGGCCACGGGAGCGCAGGATCTCGTGATGCGGTGGTACCGCACCGGTCGGTGGGTCGACGACGCGGATCGCGAACCAGGCGGAGGAGATGTGGGCGAACGCCGAGACGTCCTGTCGTCCGCTGGTCAGCAGAATCCGGCGCGGACCGTGTTCCACGGCGCGTGCGGCCGCCCCGATCGTCGGAACCGTCCGCCAGTCGTCGTCGGGCCCGGGCACCCACGCCGGACGACGCAACCGCAGCAGCGGGACGTGCGCCTGCGCGCAGGCCGTCGCGGCGTTGGCGGTGATGGTGGCCGCGAACGGATGAGTCGCATCCACCACCGCACCGATGCGGTTGTCGCGCAACCACTCCCGCAGGCCCTCCACGCCGCCGAAGCCGCCGATGCGGACCTCTCCGACGGGTAGGCGGGGATTGGACACCCGACCGGCAAGCGAACTGATGGCGTCATACGGGCCGTCGTCGAGGACACGCGCCAGCGCCCGGGCCTCGGCGGTTCCGCCGAGAATCAGCACCCGGCGTCGCCCGGTCACCGGTGTCGACCGTTCATGGGTGCGGATCCGCTCCGTCGGCATCGCTGCGCAGCTTCGTCATCCGCGCCGCCGAATACAGGTAGCTGTCGAGGCGGCCAGGGCTGTCGGCCGCGGCGAGGACCGCTCCGACGAAGATGACGGCGGTGCGTCGAATCCCCCTGCTCACCAGCGCCTCGGGCAGGTCGGACAGCGCGCACCGGACGATCCGCTGATCGGATCGTGAGGCGAAGGCGACCACCGCGGTGGGACAGTCGGCGCCGTAATGCGGTGTCAATGCGGCGGTGATCTGCTCGGCCTGATGCGCGGCCAGGTGCAGTGCCAGGGTCACGCCCGTCGCGGCAAGGGTGGCGAGGTCCTCCCCGGTGGGCATGTCGGTCGACAGGGTCGACACCCGGGTGATCAAAAGGCTTTGTCCGACACCGGGAATGGTGAGTTCGTTCTCGAGGGCCGCGGCGGCGGCGGCGAAGGCCGGGACGCCGGGCACCCACTCGACGTCGATGCCCAGCGCACGAATGTGTCGGACCTGCTCGGTGACCGCCGAGTACAGCGACAGATCCCCGGAGTGCACACGCGCGACGTCATGTCCGGCGGCGTGGGCGTCGGAGATGTGGGAGATGATCTTCGGCAACGGCATACGCGCGGTGTCGATGATGTGGGCGTCGGGTGCGCAGAGTCCCAGGATCTCGTCCGGGACGAGGGACCCGGCCACCAGTGCCGTCTGACACCGCCCGAGGATGCGCGCCCCGCGCAGGGTGATCAGGTCGGCGGCACCGGGGCCGGCACCGATGAGGTAGACGGTCATCGGCTCCCCTGCCCGGCGGGTGTGTCACCGAACCACTGGACGATCGGCAACGCCGGGCGCCACGCGGAGAAACCACCCAGCGGCGCGGCCGTCTCGATGCCGATCCGGCGCAGGACGCCGGGATGGTCGCGGTGCCAGTCGATCATCAGGGTCTGATTCTCGATGGTCACCGCGTTGACGACCAGACGACCACCCGGAGGTAGTGCCGCCCAAGCGGATTCGAGGATGTCGCGGGTGAGTCCACCGCCGATGAACACCGCGTCCGGCGGTGCGGCGGTACGCAGTGCGTCCGGTGCGGCGCCGCGGATGTCGACCCGCTCGGCGACGCCGTGGTGTCGGGCGTTGGCCGCGATGCGTTCGGCGCGGTCCGGATCCTTCTCGAACGCCACCACCCGCACCCCGGGAGCGGCCCGCAGCCATTCGATGCCGACGCTCCCCGATCCGGAACCGATGTCCCACAACACCTGTCGCGCCGAGGGGGCCAGAGCGCAGACGGTGAGTGCGCGGACCGCGGACTTGGTGATCTGACCGTCGTGATCGAAGGCGTCGTCGGCGCGACCGGGCAGCGTCGAGCGGTGCGGCCCCACACAGGCGAGCGCAATGATGTTGAGAGCGTCCACGATCGCGGCGCGGTCCCAGCCGTCGACGGTACCCGAGGTGACGCGTTCGGCCGGGCCGCCGAGCTGTTCGAGCACGACCATGCCCGAGGCGCCGAATCCGTTGTCGGCCAGCATGTCGGCGACACGCGCGGGGGTGGCGGCGTCCCGGCTCAATACCAGCAGCCGACGGCCGTCGGTGATCTCGGTGAGCACGATCTCCGGATCGGCGGTGACCGCGCTGACGATGACGGTCCGGGCCAGATCCCACCCGAGTCGGGCGCAGGCCAACGACGCGCTCGACACCTGCGGTATGACGGTGACGCGATGGGCGCCGACGGCACCGACGATGGTGGATCCGATGCCGTGGAACATGGGATCACCGCTGGCGAGGACGTGGACCGTCGACGACCCCGCGGAAGCGGTGGTCGAATCGAGGAGCGCGGCAAGGTGTTCGGACATGGGCGAGGTCCACGGGACACGTCGGCCGGCCGGTCCGTCGAGCATGTCGAGTTGACGGCGGGAGCCGTGGATGACGGTCGCCGACTCCAAGGCGCGACGGGCGGGCGGGGTGAGACCGTCCCACCCGTCGGCGCCGATCCCGACCACGACGAAATGCGGTCCGTCGGCGCGAGCGGCTTCGGGTGCTGGGGTTTCTGGTGTCGGGGTCATCGCGGAAGTCGTCGCCAGATCGCTCGTGGCAACATCCGCATCCCGGCGAACAGTGGCCGCAGAGCCCACGGAACCCACACCTCGCCCTTGCCCTTGCGGTACGCCCGCGCCACCGCGGTCGCGACCTGATCGGCGGTCACCGACAACGGTGCCGGCGCGGTGCCCGCGGCCATCAGGTCCGCGGTCATGTTGCCGATCACGAAGCCCGGGCGCACGAGCAGCAGGCGGGCACCGCTGCCGTGCAGGGCATCGGCCAGGCCCGAGGCGAATCCGTCGAGTCCCGCCTTGGTGGAGCCGTAGACGTAGTTGGCGCGGCGCACCCGGATCCCGGCCACCGAGGAGAACACGATGATGGTGCCCGAGCGTTGCGCCCGTAGCGCGGTGGCCAACGGCGTGAGCACACTGATCTGTGCGAGGTAGTCGGTGTGGGCGATCTGCAGGGCGTGGGTGATGTCGGTCTCGGCGCGGGCTTGATCACCGAGAATGCCGAAGGCGACGATGGCGACCTCGATGGGGCCGTGCTCGCGCACGATCGCGTCGATCAGTGCCGGATGGGAGTCGGTGTCGTCGGCGTCGAAGGCGATCGTGGACACCGACGTCGCCCCGGCCGCCCGAAGTGTCGCCGTCTCGGCGTCGAGGTCGTCGGGGCGTCGTGCCGCCAGCACAATCGGATGGCCCGGGGCGAGCTCGGCCGCCAGCGCCACCCCGATCTCGCTGCGACCGCCGAAGACGACGACGCTGCCGGTCCGGTTCTGCCCACCATCATCCGTCACGTTCCGAGTATTTCATCGACGTGAGGTGGGGGCGTGAGGGTGGTGAGTCCCCCACTACCGTGGAGGCCATGTCACGATCGCGGTCCGACCTGGGTGCCGAGGCGCTCACCTTTCTCACCGAACGACATCTGGGCGCCATCACCACCCTGCGTGCCGACGGCACGCCACATGCGGTGGCGGTGGGGTTCACCTACGACCCGGAGTCGGGACTGGCGCGGGTGATCACCGTGGACGGCAGCCAGAAGGTCCGCAACGTCGAGCGCGGTGGATACGCCGCTCTCACCCACGTCGACGGGCCCCGGTGGTTGACCCTCGAGGGTCCGGCCCGGGTGCGCCGCGAGCCCGACCGCGTCGCCGAGGCGGAGAACCGCTACGCCGCGCGGTACCGCCAACCGAAGCCGAACCCGCGGCGCGTGGTCATCGAGGTGACCGTCGAGCGGGTGATGGGATCGCGCACCCTGCTGGGGTGAGGACTCCGGGGGTGAGACTCCTGGGGTGAGGACTCAGAGCACCTGCAGTTCATGGGGCCGGGTGTTCAGCGCCTCGTGACCGTCGTCGGTCACCACCACGATGTCCTCGATGCGCGCACCCCAACGGCCGGCGAAGTAGACGCCGGGTTCGACGGAGAACGCCATCCCGGGTCGCAACTCGAGGTCGTTGCCGCCGACGATGTAGGGCTCCTCGTGCACCGAGAGTCCGATGCCGTGTCCGGTGCGGTGGATGAACTGCTCGGCAAGTCCGCTCTCCCGCAACCGATCCCGTGCGGCCGCATCGATCGATTCCGCGGTGACACCGGGACGTACCGCGGACACCGCGAGTGCCTGCGCATCCTGCAGCGCGGCGTAGGAATCGGCGATCTCCGATGAAGGCTCCGAAAAGCAGTAGGTGCGTGTGGAATCCGAGTTGTACCCGGGTTCCACGGGTCCACCGATGTCGATGACGACGATGTCGTCGGGCGTCACCACGCGATCGGACTGTTCGTGATGGGGGTCGGCGCCATTCGGTCCGGACCCCACGATGACGAATTCGGCACCGGTATGCCCCTCGGCGACGATGGCCGCCGCGATGTCGGCGGCGATGGCGCGTTCGGTCCGCCCGGGCCGCAGCCACTGCCCCATCTGCGCATGCACACGATCGATGGCCGCCCCGGCCCGACGGAGGGCGTCGATCTCGTCGGCATCCTTGATCATTCGCAGCTCGCGCAGCACATCGGTCGCCAGTTGGGGTGTCGCAGCAATCCGTTCGGCGATCGGAATGACGTGGAGCGCCGGCATGGCGTCCGACACCGCGATCCTGGCGGCGGACGGCAATCCGGCGAGCGCCAACGCGTGGGCGTCCTGACCGTCGACCCAGTCGGCGACCTCGATGTCGAGGTCTCCCACCGCGGACTCACGCAACGATGCGGTCTCCAGACGAGCCACCACGAGTCGGGGCGTTCCGTCGGCGGGGATCACCAACGCGGTGAGACGCTCGAAGGTGTTCGCGCGCGACCCGACCAGGTACCGGAGGTCGGGACCCGGCGAGACGATCAATGCATCCAGACCGGCCTTCCCGGTGAGCTCGGCCGCGCGGGACACCCGCGCGCGATAGACGTCGGAACCGAAACGCGATGCGGTGGTGCTCATGTGGGCAGCCTACGCGGGATTCACCCGAGCGCGACGCCGGCGAACGCCGGCAGGTGGACGTGACACCGGGATGGATCGGCCCGGACCGGGATGACACAGTGGTAAGCGTGGCCGACACTCACCCGACCGGATCGCTGATGCTCCTCGACGGGGCCAGCCTGTGGTTTCGATCGTTCTTCGCCCTGCCCGAGAAGATGACCGCGCCGGATGGGCGCCCGGTCAACGCCGTCCGCGGGTTCATCGACACCATCGCGAATCTGCTCACCCGCGAGCATCCGACGCGGCTGGTGGTGTGCCTGGACCTGGACTGGCGGCCGACGTTCCGGACCGACCTCATTCCGTCCTACAAGGCGCACCGGGTGGCGCAACCCGCGACCGCCGGCACCGACGTGGACGTCGAGGAAGTACCCGACACCCTCACCCCGCAGGTCGACATGATCGCCGATGTGCTTGCGGCGGTGGGACTGTCGACCTCGGGCGCGCCGGGATGTGAGGCCGATGACGTCATCGGCACACTGGCGTTCGCCGAGACCACGGACCCGGTGATCGTGGTCAGCGGGGACCGGGATCTGCTGCAGGTCGTCACCGACGACCCGGTGCCGGTGCGGGTCCTCTACGTCGGACGTGGGCTGGCCAAGGCGGAGATGATGGGCCCGCGCGAGGTGGCCGAGAAGTACGGCGTGCCGCCGGAGCGGGCCGGCGCGGCGTATGCGGAGATGGCGATCCTGCGCGGCGATCCGTCCGACGGTCTCCCCGGCGTGTCGGGGATCGGCGACAAGACCGCGGCCAAGCTCATCTCGGCGTTCGGTGGTCTCGACGAACTCGAGGCGGCCGTCACCGACCCGGCATCGGATCTGCCGCCACGCAATCGCAAGGCGCTGGTCGCCGCCGCCGACTATCTGTCGGTGGCCCGCACCGTCGTTTTCGTCCGCACCGATGCGGAGACGATCGACAGCGGGAATGACCGGCTGCCCACGGCCCCGGCCGATCCGGGACGCCTCGCCGACCTCGTCGAGGAACTCGGCATCGGCGCGTCGATCACGCGGCTGTCCAAGGCGTTGGCCTGGGACGTGTGACACGCGCTGTGACACCACGATGCCCGGGTGAGCAGATCCGGCTCACCCGGGCACCGTAGGAGTCACCGAGATCGGGGCACGTCAGCTGGTCGGCCGCGCCACCTGATACTTGCCGTCGTCGTTGAGGAAGGTCACCTTCACGTTCTGCTGCTGACCGCCGACCTTGACCGTGCAGGTGAACGATGCGCCCTTCTCGACGCGCTGACCGGATGGGCAACTGACGTCGGTGACGTCACTGGCCTGGTAATCCTCGGTGAGGACCTGCTTGACGCCACTCTCGGCGGCGGACTGATCCAGCGACCGCGGCCACCACCACAACCATCCGGTGACGACGATGACGATCGCGATGACGACGAGAGCGGCGCCCACCCCGATGAGGATCTTCCAGGGACCCTTCTTCTGGCCGGTGGCCATCCCACCGAACTGATCGGGCTGCCCGTAGGCGCCGTACGGTCCGGGCTGTCCCGGTTGGCCCGGCTGACCCGGTTGCCCCGGCTGGGAGAACTGACCCGGCTGACCGAACTGACCGAAGCCTGCCGTGCCCGGCTGGCTCGGCTGTCCCGGGGCGAATCCACCGCTGCCCGGCGCGCCGAACGGGGAGGTTCCCGGCTGCGCCGGCTGACCGTACGGGTTGCTCGCCGCTCCCGGTTGGGCCGGTGTCCCGTACGGCGTGGTGCCGGGTTGCCCGTACTGACCGCCCGCCTGCTGGGTGGGATCGGCACCGTATCCGCCCGGCTGCTGGGGTGTCGTCGGAGCCATCTGTGTCGGGTTGTACTGTCCGGGCGCACCCGGCGGTGTACCGAACCCGCCGGAGCCGTATCCGGGCGGCGGCGTCTGCCCCGGCGTGGGTGTCGCGGTCGTCGGCGGTGCCGGTTGGCCGGTCTGTCCGAAACCGGGTTGCCCGTATGTCGGTGGTTGACCGTATCCGGGTGTCGCCGGTGGCACGGTGGTGGGATCACCCGGTGCGGGTGGCTGTCCTTGACCGGGGATACGGACGACCTCGGTCTTACCGTCCTCGTGGCCACCGCCCGCTCCGTGGGGTGGCTGACCCGCCGGTCCGTTCGGGTCGTTGGGGTAGCTCATGTGTGGTGTCTCCCGCCCTCTTCTCGGTCGCCGTGGCCACCGGATGTGCTGCTCGCTCAACCGGGTCGGCAGACACTGCGACACCGCCCGATGCTGTCCGAAACGTTACCTCAGGCACCACACACAATCACTTACTCACGCCCGATGCGCACAAGTGTCGGTCAGACGACCGAACGTGCGAGGTCACCCCAACTCGGCCGCGACGACGCCACGTCGGATGGAACCCACCGCCGACCGGGCCGGACGCGCCAGCGGGGAATCGTCTCCGACGCAGAGTCGGATCTGTTCGAGGAGGTCGACGACCTGCCGGTTCCACCGGACGAAGTCGCCCGGCGAGAGCATGTGGCCGCGTTCTCCGGCGGCGGCGAGACACTCGGTCAACGATCGGCCGCTCACCCACAGGGACACCGCCACCGAGAACCCGGTATCGGGTTCGCGGGTCGGCGGGACCCGGTGACGGGTCTCGAGGGTGCTCACCTGTCGCCAGATGTCGACGGTGTCCATCATCGCCGTGCGCAGCGCCGGATTCCCGGGCAGGGCGTCCACCCCCGAATAGCTGTCACGCCGCGACTCGAACACCATCGACGCGACCACCGCGGCGAGGTCGGGGGGCGAGAGCGAGTCCCAGATGCCCGCCCGGATGCATTCGGTGACCACGAGGTCGCTCTCGCTGTAGATGCGGCCGAGCACCTCGCCGGTGGGTGTGACGCGTACGGTGCCGTGGACGTACTCGAGGTAGCCGAGTTCGGTGAGTACGCCGACGATGTGGTCGAAGGTGACACCGAGCGTGGAGGTGCGCTCCCCGATCCGTTGCTCGGCGCTGACAACGTCCCGGAGTAACCGGTTGCGGCGTTCGGCGAGCCGGAACAGTTCGTCGGAACCGTCGATGCGGTGGGCGGGATGGGCGCGCAGTTCGTGGCGGAGGCGGCGCAGTTCGGCGTCGTCGGTGGCCTCCGCACGCTTCTTCCCGCGGCCGCGCGGCATCTCGATCCCGGTGGATCGCAGCGCCGAGGCCAGATCCCGCCGGCCGCGGCCGGTGCGGCGGTCGACGTTGCGGGGCAACCGCATGCCCCCGAGGACCTCCGGCGGGTTGATGAAATCGCCGATCCCGACGCGGCCGCACCACGCATCCTCGGTGAGCACGAGGGGTTTCGGGTCGGCGGGCTGGGTGGCGGTTTCGAGGACCACCGCGAGGCCGCGGTGCCGCCCACTCGGCACCCCGATCACCGCTCCGCGTTTGAGGGCGGTCAACTCGGCGGCGATCGAGTCGTGGGTGGTGACGCGGCGTCGGAACTTGAGGTCGCGTTCGGTTCGCCGGATCTCCTCACGCAGGGTGATGTAGCCGAGGAAGCCGTCATGCGCACCGTCTGCCGGGGTCCGATCGCCGGGTTCCAGCGGTCCCGGATCGATCCCGCGGGCCCGGGCGGTCTCGGCGAGAGACACGTCGAGTTTGCGGAGCTGCCGTCTCATCTCGTCGACCTTGCGGGCCTGTCCGACCACCGAACGGTCGGCCTGGAACTGGGCGAATGAGCGGTTGAGCAGATCGCGGGAGCCGTCGATGCCCAGGCGTCCGATGAGGTTGACCGCCATGTTGTATTCGGGTGCGAAGGAGCTGCGCAGCGGGAAGGTGCGGGCGCCGGCCAGGCCGGCGACCTGTTCGGGGACCATCTCCGGCGACCACACGATCACCGCATGCCCCTCGACGTCGATGCCGCGACGACCGGCACGCCCGGTGAGCTGGGTGAATTCGCCGGGACTCAGGTCGACATGCGCCTCACCGTTGAACTTCACCAACCGCTCGAGCACGACCGACCGCGCCGGCATGTTGATCCCCAACGCCAGGGTCTCGGTCGCGAACACCATGCGGACCAGCCCGCGGACGAAGAGCTCCTCGACGGTGTGGCGGAAGGTCGGCAGCATCCCGGCGTGGTGCGCGGCGAAACCACGTCGCAGCCCGGCACGCCACTCGTCGACACCGAGAACGTCGGCGTCGGCGGGTGAGAGATCCATCAGGTGACGATCGACGACCTCGTCGACCGCGGCGACCTCGTCCGGTGCGAGCAGGCTCAGACCCGATCGCAGGCACTGTGCCAGTGCCCCGTCGCATCCGGCACGGGAGAAGATGAAGCCGATGGCCGGCAGCAGGCCCTCGCGGTCGAGCTGTTTGACCACTTGTGGCCGGGACACGGTGTTGCCGCGACGCGGTCGGCCGGACCGCCCGCGATGGCCGCGCCGATTGTCGTCGTCGGCCAGCAGGATCCGGTGCCGGATGAAGCGTTTGAGGTCCGGATTGACCTTCGGTCGTTCACCCGGCGCGTGGTGCGGATCGAAGAGATCGAACATCCGGTTGCCGACCAGCATGTGCTGGGTCAGCGGGACCGGCCGATGCTCGTCGACGATGACGGTGGTGTCGCCGCGGACGGTCTGAATCCACTCCCCGAACTCCTCGGCGTTGCTGACCGTCGCCGACAGGCTGACGACCCGCACGGATGGTTCGAGGTGCAGGATCACCTCCTCCCACACCGCACCGCGGAAGCGGTCGGCGAGGAAGTGCACCTCGTCCATCACCACATGCGAGAGCCCGGTCAGCGCCGGGGAGTTCGCGTAGATCATGTTGCGGACGACCTCGGTGGTCATCACGACGACCGGCGCATCGGAGTTGATCGAGGTGTCGCCGGTGAGCAGCCCCACCGATTCCTTGCCGTGCACGGCGACGAGGTCGGAGTACTTCTGATTGCTCAGCGCCTTGATCGGGGTGGTGTAGAAACACTTGGTTCCCGACGCCAGTGCGAGATGTACGGCGAACTCGCCGACGATGGTCTTACCCGCCCCGGTCGGGGCGCACACGAGCACCCCGTGGCCGTCCTCGAGTGCGTGACAGGCACGGATCTGGAAGTCGTCGAGCGGAAAGCCGACACGGGCGGCGAACCGGTCGAATGCCGGATGGGTGGGAGCCGGCCGGGAATCGACCGCGGGGTCGGTGGGAGTCATCGCCTCCAGCATGTCACTGTCGACGATGTGCGGTGCAGCGACACGTCGCGATCCGAGCGCGCCCGGCGCGATCGGAGCAGGTCGCGATCAGAGCACGTCGTCGAAGGTGTGTCCGTCCCGCGCGGACCGCCGGGGACCGGCAGGGGCGGATGACGCGGTGGGCGCCCCCTCGGCCCTCACCTGCGACGAGGGTGCGCCGACCTGCGAGGCCATCGGCCGGGGTGAGGGTGCCGGGATCGTGGAGGCCTGATCGTCGGGCAGCGATTCCCACTCGGCCGAGCGTTTCGCGCGTCGCCGGTCGTTGAAGCGGGCGATCTGGATCGCGATCTCCTGCAGCACGGTCAACGCCAGTGCCAGCGCCAGCATGGTGAACGGGTCCTGCCCGGGTGTCACGATCGCGGCGAAGACGAACATGGTGAAGATGAGGCCGCGTCGCCACGCCTTGAGACGCGCGTAGGTGAGAACACCGACGAGATTGAGGGCCACGATCAGCAGCGGCAACTCGAAGCTGACGCCGAAGATGATCAACAGATGGATCATGAACCCGAAGTACTGATCGCCGGCGAGCGCGGTGACCTGCACATCGTTGCCGACGGTGAGCAGGAAGTGGAAGGCCTTGGCGACGACCAGATACGCCAGCACGGCACCGGCGACGAAGAGCACCGCGGCCGAGGACACGAATCCGATCGCGTACTTGCGTTCGTGGGAATGCAGGCCCGGGGTGACGAATCCCCAGACCTGATACAGCCAGATCGGGCAGGCCAGCACCAGACCGGCGGTCAGCGCGACCTTGAGCCGCAGCATGAACTGGTCGAACGGCCCGGTCGCCAGCAGGCGGCAACTGTCGTCGGGGGTCAGCGAGGCGCGCGTCGACGCCGGCAGGGAGCAGTAGGGTTCGCGCAGCAGGTCACCGAGCGACGGCAACCCCAGAAACCCATGGGAATACCAGATGAATCCGACGATGGTGGTGACCACGATGGCCACCATCGAGACCAGCAGTCGGTACCGCAGCTCTTGCAGATGCTCCACCAACGGCATCGTGCCGTCGGGATTCAGTTTGCGTTGGCGCCGTCGCGGGTCGAGTGGGATCCGCACCGTGGACGAACCTCAGGCGGACTTCTTCGTGGTCTCGTCGGTGCTCGACGAGGCATGCGGTGCCGGATCCGGCGAGGCCGGCAGTTCGCGTGGCTTCTCGGGTTCGGGCTTGGCGGCCGCAGGGGTCTCGCCGTCCTTCTGCATCTCCTGGACCTCGCTCTTGAAGATGCGCAGGGACTGCCCCAGACCCCGCGCGGCGTCGGGGAGCTTCTTCGACCCGAACAGCAGAACCAACACGACCAGCACGATGACCCAGTGCCACCACGACATTGCACCCATGAAGAACTTCCCTTTCCCCGTCGTCTGGTCCTCATCGTACCGCGCGGATCACACCGATCGTTGCGGGCGCGAAGAGTTGCCCCCGTCACCGATAGCGTGCACGCGCCGCCGCGGCCGCGGCGGTAACCGAGTTCGCGACGTCGGCGTCGTCGATCACCCGCACGTGCCCACCGAAACCGAGGAGGAATCGGGTGAGCCATTCCGGCGATCCGTACACGATCCGGGCGCGGACCGGGGCCTGCGGATCCGTTCGTTCGTCGAGCGTTTCGACCGGATCGACCGTGTAGTAGTCGAGGATCCACAACTCCCCCGGATCGATCTCGATCAACGCGGTCGGGAGATCCGGGTTCTCCGACAGGATCGGCGACTGCGACGAGACGGCGGCCTGCTCCGGCGGCATGGACGGTTCGTCGAGCAATGTCGCGTCGTCGATCCGGTCGAAACGGAACAACCGAACGCCTTCGCTGTCGCGGCACCACGCTTCCAGGTAGGTGTGACCGTCGACGGCCTGGATGCCCATCGGGTCGACCACGCGTCGGGTGACGATGTCGCGGGTGGCCGAGTAGTAATTGACCGACAGCGCGCGACCGGTGCGGACCGCCTCCCGGACCGTGCGGTACTGCGCGGATTCGGTGTGGGCGCCCGCATCGCCGGATGTGCCCGCGACTCCCGGGATGGTCAGGCCCACGGCCTGCTCGATCTTGGCGATGGCCCGGGTGGCGGCCTCGCTGTCGACGACGCCCGGGGTGTCGACGAGAGCACGCAGGGCGATCAGCATGATGCTGGCCTCGGTCGGTGTCAGCCGCAGCGGCCTGTCCATCCCCGCGGTGAATCCGACGTGGACATGTCCCTCGCTGAACTCCAGCTCGATCAGGTCATCCGGGTAGTACCCGGGGAGTCCGCAGACGAACAGTTGCTCGAGGTCCCTGGTCAGTTGGGGGACGGTGACACCGAGGTCGGCTGCCGCCTGCGCGACCGAAATCCCGTCGTGGGCAAGGAAATACGGAACCAGCGCGAGGAGTCTGCTGAGTCGTGAGGGTGCCGAGGCGGACATCATCGGCTCACCTGCGCCAACTGATCGAGTGCGGCGACCACCGACTCGCGCAGTTCCGGTGGTGACAGAACGACGGCGTCCGGACCGGCCCCGAGGACCAGCCGCGACAACGTCGACAGGGAACGGATCTCAAGGTCGAGCAGGTCGCCCGGCTCCCCCGAACGGTCGAAGGACTCGCTGTGCTGGGCGAGTCGGCGCAGCCCGGCGGCCCGGCCGGACGCCACCCAGATCCGTGCGGTCCGCCCGTCCGACCCGGCGGCCGAGTCGACCGCGGCGGACACGATCCGTTGCAGGTCCGTGCCCTCGGGTGGCCGCGACCGGCCGGCCGGTCCGATGGCGTCGACGTCGGTGACGCGACTGAGGCGGAATGTGCGGGTGTCGTCGCGGTCGCGGTCGTGGCCGACGACATACCACCGGCCGCGGTGGGTGACCACGCCCCACGGTTCGAGTGTGCGCCGCACCCCCGCGGTCCCCGACCCCGCGCGGTAGGTGAAGGTGATCGCACGCTCGGCCTGCAAGGCCGACAGCACCGCCCCGAGCGTCGCCTCGGTACCCATCGACCGTGTCGAGCCCCCCGCCGACATGCCGATCTCGTCGTCGGCACGGACGTCGAAACCCGCGGCCCGCAGCTTCAGGACCGCGGTCTGGGAGACCGCGGAGATCTCCGGGGTGTCCCACAGGGTGGCGGCCATGGCGATCGCGGCGGCCTCGTCACGTTCGAAACTGATGTCGGGCAACTCGTAACTGTCCCGGTTGATCCGATAACCGTCGAGTCCATGACCCATCGACGACGGTCCGGTGACCAGCGGAATCCCGAGGTCGCGGAGCTCCGTCTTGTCCCGTTCGAACATCCGGTTGAACGCCTCGACCGACTGGTCGTCGTCGTTGTAGCCGACGACGTTGCGGCGGATGTACTCGGCGGTGACGAACTGCCGTGTGGACAGCAGACAGATCACCAGGTTGAGCAGTCGTTCGACCTTGGAAACCTTGGATGTTGGTGCCACCCGAGCAGCCTACGACTCACATGGACGCGATCAGGCGATCGACGCGCTCATCAACACTGCGGAACGGGTCCTTGCACAGCACGGTGCGCTGGGCCTGATCGTTGAGCTTGAGGTGTACCCAGTCGACGGTGAAGTCACGGCCGGCCTTCTGCGCCGCCGAGATGAAGTCACCGCGCAACTTGGCCCGCGTGGTCTGCGGCGGTTCGTTGACGGCGGTCTTGATGGCCTCGTCGGTGGTCACCCGACGGACCAGCCCCTTCCGGCTCAGCAGGTCGAAGACGCCGCGACCACGTTTGATGTCGTGGAAGGCGAGGTCGAGTTGCGCGATCTTCGGATCCGACAGGTCCATCGAGTACCGGTCCTGATAGCGCTGGAACAGTTTGCGCTTGATCACCCAGTCGATCTCGGTGTCGACGCCGGAGAAGTCGCCGCTCTCGACCGCGTCGAGCATGCGGCCCCACAGATCGACCACCATGTCCATCTCGGGATCCGGACGCCGGTTGACCAGGTGCTCGACGGCCCGCGCGTGGTATTCGCGCTGGATGTCGAGGGCGCTGGCCTGCCGGCCGCCGGCCAGCCGCACCGGCCGGGTGCCGGTGGTGTCGTGACTGACCTCGCGGATGGCGCGGATCGGATTGTCGAGCGCGAAATCGCGGAATGCGACGCCCGCCTCGATCATCTCCAGCACCAGCGCCGCCGAGCCCACCTTCAGCAGGGTCGTCATCTCCGACATGTTCGAGTCGCCGACGATGACGTGCAGGCGGCGGTACTTCTCGGCGTCGGCGTGCGGTTCGTCGCGGGTGTTGATGATCGGCCGCGAGCGGGTCGTCGCCGACGACACGCCCTCCCAGATGTGTTCGGCCCGCTGCGACAGACAGAACGTCGCCGCCTTCGGTGTGGCGAGGACCTTGCCGGCCCCGCAGATCAACTGCCGCGTCACCAGGAACGGCAACAGGACATCGGAGATCCGGGAGAACTCGCCAGCCCGCACGACGAGATAATTCTCGTGGCAACCGTACGAATTGCCCGCGGAGTCGGTGTTGTTCTTGAACAGGTAGATGTCGCCGCCGATACCCTCGTCGGCCAGACGCTGCTCGGCGTCGACCAACAGGTCCTCGAGCACCAACTCGCCGGCCCGGTCGTGGTTGATCAGCTGGACGAGGCTGTCGCATTCGGCGGTCGCGTACTCCGGATGCGAGCCCACGTCGAGGTAGAGCCGGGCCCCGTTCTGCAGGAACACGTTGGAGGACCGGCCCCAGGAGACCACACGGCGGAACAGATACCGCGCGACCTCGTCCGGACTGAGCCGACGATGTCCGTGAAAGGTGCACGTGACACCGAATTCCGTCTCGATGCCCATGATTCGACGCTGCACGTGATCAACCCTACCCGTGTGACCGGCCGCTGACCGGGCAGCGACGCTCACTCACCCGCGGTGTCACCCGACCCCGATTCGGCGTTCGATCCCGAGTCCGGGTCCGTGTCCTCACCGGTGGACGCGGTGGCCGGTGACGACCCGGTGTCGGCGGCACCCAGGAACTCCTCGACCTGGGCGCGCGAGAGCCGCTTGAACGCGCGTCGCGGCCGATTGCGGTCGAGGATCGCCACCTCGAGATCCCCGGGATCGAGGTCTCGCGGTGCCCCGGCGCTCCCGTTGCCGGACTCGATCGGCGTGGCCAGTGCGGTCACGGCCACCGACAACGCCTGCGCCAGCGGGAGATCCGGGCGATAGGTCTCCTTCAGCGCCGCGGCGATGGACTCCGTCGCCCCACCCATCACCAGGAATCGCGTCTCGTCGGCGATCGAACCATCGTAGCTGATCCGGAAAAGCTGCGAGGGCTTGGGTTTGCCGGGACGTGACACCTCCGCCACACACAACTCCACCTCGTAGGGCTTCGGTTGCTCGGTGAACACCGACCCCAACGCGTTGGCGTAGGTGTTGGCCAGCGACAGCGCCGACACGTCGTTGCGGTCGTAGCTGTACCCGCGCATGTCGGCGAGCTGGATACCCGCCTTCCGGAGGCTCTCGAACTCGTTGTACTTGCCCACCGCCGCGAAGCCGATACGGTCGTAGATCTCGCTGGTCTTGCGCAGCGTGTTCGACGGATTCTCCGCGACGAACAGCACACCGTCGGCATAGGTGAGGATGATGACGCTGCGTCCCCGCGCAATGCCCTTGCGGGCCAACTCCGAGCGATCCCGCATGATCTGCTCGGCGCTGGCGTAATACGGGAACGTCACCGTGACTCTCCTTCGTGTTCGGCCGCGCGACGTTCGACGATCGCCCGCGCCGCCGCCTCGATGGCCTCCGACTCGACCTCACGGGCGCCGTCGGCACCGACGATCACGGCGAGCGGGAAGATCTTGCGGACGATGTCGGGGCCACCGGTGGCGGTATCGTCGTCGGCCGCGTCGTACAGGGCCTCGACCGCCACCGCGAGAGCGGAATCGGCGTCGAGGTCACGACGGTAGAGCTTCTTCATCGACGACTTCGCGAACACCGAACCGGAACCGATGGCGGTGTACCCGCCGAATTCCTCGTGACGGTCACCGGCGACATCGAAGGAGAAGATCCGTCCCGGCTCGGACGGATCGTCGTGATCGATGTCGTAGCCGACGAGCAGCGGAATGGCCGCCAGACCCTGCAGCGCCGCGCCGAGATTGCCGCGCACCATCGACGCCAGCCGGCTGACCTTGCCGTCGAGGGTCAGTGGGACGCCCTCGATCTTCTCGTAGTGCTCGAGTTCGACCGTGAACAGGCGCACCATCTCGATGGCGATCCCCGCCGTCCCGGCAATGCCGGCGGCCGAGTACTCGTCGGTGATGTAGACCTTCTGCACATCCCGGGTGGCGATGAGGTTGCCCATCGTCGCGCGCCGATCGCCCGCGAGGACCACACCACCCGGAAAACTCACCGCGACGATCGTCGTTCCGTGCGGGATCTCGGATGTGTCGGCCGTGCCACCGAACGCGCTCATGCGCTCAGCACGCGCCGCCGGAAGCTGATCCGGGGCGTGGGTCCTGAGGTAGTCGCTGAACGAGGAGATGTCCGCGCCGAGCGAGAGGGAGGGACGGGCTGTGGACGGGGAACTCAGTGAACCGAACGGATCGCTCACTGGCCGCCCTTCTGGACGTAGGCACGCACGAAGTCCTCGGCGTTCTCCTCGAGGACGTCGTCGATCTCGTCGAGCAGATCATCGGTGTCCTCGGCCAGCTTCTCGCGACGTTCCTGGCCCGCACTGCCGTCGGCACCGAGATCGTCATCGTCGCCGCCACCGCCGCGCTTGGTCTGTTCCTGCGCCATCTGCACTCCTTAATTCTGCGGCGGCTCCGCCGCCGCGTGTGTTCCGCGCTGTGCTGCACCGCTCTTCGTCGTCAGCGACGTTGCTCGCTTCGCTCGCTTGTCGCTTCCTCCTGCATCGCGGCGCCGCGCGGAACACCCCGGGGCCACATCACCGGGTCGGACACGTGGTGGAGCTGTGCCGCGTCGCCGGTGTCTCTCCACACTACCGGCGAGTGGCCGATCGCGAGGGGTGGAACACGAGGCGAACCCGGGCGTGTCTCAGGTGGTGAGCTGATCGACCAGATCGGCCGCCGAGGTCACCGAGTCGAGGAGCTTGCCGACGTGGGCTCGACTGCCCCGCAACGGTTCCAGGGTCGGGATGCGCACCAGCGAATCCCCGCCGAGGTCGAAGATGACCGAATCCCAGCTCGCCGCGGCGACGTCGGCACCGAAACGACGCAGGCACTCACCGCGGAAGTAGGCGCGGGTGTTGGTCGGCGGTTCGGTGATGGCCCGGGTAACATCGGCCTCGTCGACGAGGCGCTTCATCGAACCCCGAGCGACGAGGCGGTTGTAGAGCCCCTTCTCCAGGCGCACATCGGAATACTGCAGATCGATCAGGTGCAGCCGCGGCGCCGACCACCCCAGGCCCTCGCGCTGACGGAATCCCTCCAGGATGCGCAGCTTCGCCGGCCAGTCGAGGATGTCGGCGCACTCCATCGGATCGCGTTCGAGGCGATCGAGGACGTCGGCCCACGTATCGAGGACGTGGCGGGCGCGCGTGTCGTCGGAATGCTCACGCTCGTGGAATGCCACACACCGCTCGAGATATTCGCGCTGCAACGCCAGACCGGTCAGTTCCCGACCGTCGGTGAGCGCCACGGTCGCCTGCAGCGTCGGATCGTGACTGATCGTGTGGACCGCCTGCACCGGCCGTGCGAGCTCCAGGTCGGTGAAACTCTCCCCCGCCTCGATCAGATCGAGGACCAGTGCGGTGGTCCCGACCTTGAGGTAGGTGGCGGTCTCGGCCAGGTTGGCGTCACCGATGATGACGTGCAGGCGTCGATACCGTTCGGGGTCGGCGTGTGGCTCGTCGCGGGTGTTGATGATGCCGCGCTTGAGAGTGGTCTCCAGCCCGACCTCCACCTCGATGTAGTCCGAACGCTGCGACAGCTGATACCCGGCCTCGTCGCCGGATTGCCCGATACCGACGCGACCGGACCCGCAGATCACCTGGCGCGACGCGAAGAAGGTCGTGAGTCCGGCGATCACCGCGGTGAACGGGGTGGACCGACTCATCAGATAGTTCTCGTGGGTGCCGTAGGAGGCGCCCTTGTTGTCGATGTTGTTCTTGTAGAGCTGCAACCGCGGTGCCCCGGGGACGCTGGCGACGTAGCGGGCGGCGGCCTCCATGACCCGTTCCCCCGCCTTGTCCCAGATCACCGCGTCGAGCGGATCGGTGACCTCGGGCGCGGAGTACTCCGGATGGGCGTGATCGACGTAGAGGCGCGCACCGTTGGTGAGGATCATGTTGGCCGCACCGATCTCGTCGGCGTCGATGATCGGCGCCGGACCGGCGCCGCGCCCGAGGTCGAAACCGCGGGCGTCGCGCAGCGGTGACTCCACCTCGTAGTCCCAGCGGGTGCGCTTGGCGCGGGGCACGCCCGCCGCCGCCGCATAGGCCAGCACCGCCTGGGTCGAGGTCATGATCGGATTCGCGGTCGGGTCTCCCGGGGCCGAGATGCCGTATTCCACCTCGGTGCCGATGATTCGCTGCATATGTTCGAGGGTAGATGTCCCTGTCCGCCGGCACCGATCCGACTCTGCGGAGGCGGCGGATCCGATCCCCGCGGGCGTTCGGTGTGTCCTGGGCAAATGGGTGATGAATGTCGCCGAACTCGCGGTGCACGACGGTCCCGGGCGAAGTACCGTCTACGCCGTGAAAGCCTTCCGCCGGTTCACCGTCCGGGTACCCTTGCCAGCCGCTCTCGACGACCTCGCCGTCCTCGCCCACAACCTGCGCTGGGTGTGGCACAGCGAAACCCAGGATCTGTTCGCCACGATCGACGACGACCTGTGGAGCACCTCGGGCGACCCGCTGCGCCTGCTCGCAGAGGTCGATCCCGGTCGGCTGGCCGAATTGGCGCACGACGACATCTTTCTGGCGCGACTGGCCACGCTGCGGGCCGAACTCGACACCTATCGCACAGCACCCCAGTGGTTCGGCAAGCAGCAACAGGCAGGCGCATCGATGCCGCGCGGGATCGCCTACTTCTCGATGGAGTTCGGCATCTCCGAGGTGCTGCCCATCTACTCCGGCGGCCTCGGCATCCTGGCCGGCGACCATCTGAAGGCTGCCTCCGATCTCGGTCTCCCACTGATCGGTGTCGGGCTGTTCTACCGTTCGGGCTACTTCCGGCAGAGCCTGACCCACGACGGCTGGCAGATCGAGAAGTATCCGGTCAACGACCCGGGCCTGTTGCCACTGACGCTGCTCACCGACGGCGACGACCGTCCGGTGGTGATCTCCGTGTCGATGCCGGGCAGCCGGACGCTCAACGCACAGGTGTGGGTCGCCACCGTCGGCCGGATCCCATTGCTGCTGCTGGACTCCGACATCCCCACCAACGACATCGAGCTGCGTTCGGTCACCGACCGGCTCTACGGCGGCGACCAGGACCACCGCATCAAGCAGGAGATCCTGCTCGGCGTCGGCGGCGTGCGCGCGCTGCGTGAATACGTCGCGATCACCGGACGCGAGGAGCCGACGGTGTTCCACATGAACGAGGGGCATGCGGGTTTCCTCGCGGTCGAGCGAGTGCGTGAACTCGTCCAATCGGGACTGGACTTCGCATCGGCGGAGTCGGTGGTGCGCGCGTCGAACATCTTCACCACTCACACCCCGGTGCCCGCCGGAATCGACCGCTTCCCCAAGGATCTGGTGTCGTTCTATCTCGATGCCGAGAGCGACGGCGGATCGCGACTGTTGCCCGGACTCCCGGCGAGCACGGTGCTGGCACTCGGCAACGAGGGCCACCCCGGAGTATTCAACATGGCCCACATGGGTTTCCGGCTCGGGCAGCGGTCCAACGGGGTGTCCGAACTCCACGGTGAGGTCAGTCGCGAGATGTTCGCGGGCCTGTGGCCGGGCTTCGACGCCGACGAGGTGCCGATCGGGTCGATCACCAACGGTGTCCACGGCTTCACCTGGGTCGCCCGACCCTGGCGCAAGCTGGTCGGCCACGACGAGGATTCGGCCGCACCGGGTTATGCCGCACTGGGCGCCACCGCGGTGTGGCGGACACGCCAGGATCTGCGTGCCGAACTCGTCGCGGAAGTGCGCCGGCGAGCACGCGCCAGCGGTCATGATCGCGGCTTCTCCGATGTGGAACTTTCTTGGACCGCAGATCTTTTCGACCCGCAGGTACTCACGATCGGGTTCGCCCGCCGAGCCGCCACCTACAAACGCCTGACCCTCATGCTGCGGGATCCGGAGCGGCTCAAACGCATCCTCACCGATCCCGAGCGGCCGGTCCAGCTGGTGATCGCGGGTAAAGCCCATCCGGCCGACGACGGCGGCAAGTCACTCATCCAGCAGGTGGTTCGCTTCACCGAGGATCCCGCGATCCGCGACCGAATCGTCTTCCTCCCCGATTACGACATCTCGATGGCCCGCTACATCTATGCCGGTTGCGATGTCTGGCTGAACAATCCGGTGCGGCCGATGGAGGCATGTGGCACCTCGGGGATGAAATCGGCGCTCAACGGCGGACTGAACCTGTCGATCCTCGACGGCTGGTGGGACGAGATGGCCGACGGCGAGAACGGCTGGGCCATCCCGTCGGCGGAGGGCGTCACCGATGAGCATCGTCGCGACGACCTCGAGGCTCAGGCACTGTACTCGCTGCTGGAGGATACGGTCATTCCGCTGTTCTATTCCCGCGACGAGAACGGGGTACCACAGCGCTGGGTGGAGATGGTGCGTCACACGCTGTCGATCCTCGGGCCGAAGGTGCTCGCCTCCCGGATGGTTCGTGACTACACGACGAAGTTGTACTCCCCGGCCGCCCTCTCGTACGCCGCTGCCGTGGCCGACGACCACGCCGCGGCAAAGGATCTCGCCGTCTATCGGTCACGGGTGCAGAAGGCGTGGCCCGCGGTGACGATCGCAGGTATCGACGAGGCCTCCGAGACCGTCGCCGAGGCCCTGCAACTGACCGCACAGGTCGGGCTGGGCGGGCTCGACCCCGAAGAGGTGAAGGTGGAGGCGGTGCTCGGCCGCGTCGACGACGAGGGCGACATCCACGATCCGATCCTGACCGCGATGAGCCCGGTCGGCGACGTCGACGCCTTCGGCCGGCTGACATTCGCCACCGCCGTGACCCCCTACCGATCGGGTGTCCTCGGCTACACCGCACGAGTGCTGCCGAGCCACAGCCTGCTCGGCACCGACGCGGAACTCGGATTGGTGCGCTACCCCGTCGACCCGGTGTCCTGACGCCTCCGACATGACACGACCCGCCATCGTCCCGATGGCGGGTCGTGATCGTTTGCGCCGTGTTTGTTTGCGCCGTGTTTGTTTGTGCCACCTACCGGCGACGCGCGTGCGCTGCAACACCGATCAGGGCAACACCGATCAGCGCTTCTTGAGGCGCAGCCGGGAGTAGGTGAATCCGGCGAGCAGGATCGCCATCAGTGCCAGCACTCCGTACGCGATCGCGGAGTGCACGATCGATGTCTCCCAGAGTGTGATCATCTGGGGCGCGATCGGGTTGATCTCGACCAGGTCGACGGCGCCGGCGGCGGCGTTGTACCCCCAGAAGGACGGGAAGATCCACGACAGCTGGGTCAGGCCGGGGGCGTCGAGCTTGAACAGTCCGCCGCAGAACACCAGCTGCACCATCACGACGATGACCAGGGGTGGCATCACCTGCTCGTTCGACTTCACCGACGCCGAGATGGCCAACCCGACCAGCGTCGAGACGCACGCGAGCGCGGCGACCGCCAGCACCAGTGCGGCGGCCGGCGGCAGAATGGCGCCACCCATCTCGGGCAGGCCGCGACCGGCGAAGGTGATGGCCACCATCACCAGGCTCTGCAAGACGGCGGCGATGAAGAACACCACGATCTTGGCCCACAGGTAGGCGCCCGGGCGCAGTCCGACCGCGCGTTCCCGTTCGAAGATGTCGCGCTCTCCCACCAGATCGCGAACGGTGAGCGCGGCCCCCATGAAGGCGGCACCGACGACCAGGACGACCAGCACCTGGATCGCCTCGGCCCCGTCCTTAGGTGGGGTGCCCGGCGGCGAGCCCAGCGGGGGTTCGGCCTTTCCGAATCCGGTATCGCCGGGGATGACCAACGTCAACAAACCCAGCACCACCGGCAACAGCACCAGGAAGACCAGGTAACCGACGTCGGCGAAGATCAGCCGGACCTGCCGCCGCCCGATGGTGCTCGATTGCCGGACGAAACTCGTCTGCGGGACCGGTATCGGCGGACCGGGCGGTCGAGGTGGTGGCGGCGGAGCGGGTTGCCCACGGCCCTGCAGGTAGCGCATGTGCGCGGTGTCGGGCTGCGCGGCGACGAAGGCGAAGATCTCGGCCCAGTCGGCGGTACCCATCGCTGCCCCGACGTCCGCGGGCGCGCCGCAATAGGCGGTCTTGCCGCCCGGTGCCAGCAGCAGCACCTGATCGCACATCGAGAGGTAGGTCAGCGAGTGGGTGACGACGAGGACGACGCGCCCGGCGTCGGCGAGCCGGCGCAGAGTCGACATCACCTGCCGGTCGAGGGCCGGATCCAGACCCGAGGTGGGTTCGTCGAGGATCAGCAACGACGGCCCGGTGAGGAGTTCCATCGCCACCGATGCGCGTTTCTGCTGGCCACCGGAGAGCTTTTCGACGCGGGTGTCGACGTGTTCGGTCAACTGCAGCTCGGCGAGTACGCCGTTGATGACGTTGTCGCGGTCGGCCTTCGACAGGTCCGGCGGCAGCCGGAGTTCGGCGGCGTACCGCAGCGCCTGGCGGAGGGTGAGTTTGTGGTGCAGCACGTCCTTCTGCGGCACCATTCCGATACGGGTGCGCAGCGCATCGTATTCCTCATGGACACTGCGGTTTTCGAAGGTGACCTGACCGCTGGTGGGCGAGTTGAGCCCGGCGACGATCCGCGACACGGTGGACTTGCCCGCGCCGGACGGACCGATCACCGCGGTCAGCGATCCGGGACGGGCACTGAACTCGACGTTCTGCAGGAGTTGTTTCCCGCCGTCGACGACGAGGCTGACGCCGTGCACCTGCAGACCACCGGCGACGACGTCCTGGGCCTGGCCGCGGACGAGGCTGCCGCGCGAGACCACGAAGTCGCTGTTGCCGATGGTGACGACGTTGCCGTCGGTGAGTCGTGCCCGCGAGACCCGTTGGCCGTTGACGTAGGTGCCGTTGACGCTGCCGAGATCCTCGATGTACAGACCGTCCGGCTGTGACAGGACGCGCGCGTGCCGCCGCGAGGCAAGGACGTCGGAGACGACGATGTCGTTGTCCGGCGTCCGGCCGATCGTCTGCGCTCCCGCGAGTGAGATCGTTTCGCGCCCTGCCCGTTCCGGGCGTCCCGGAAGCTGGTAGATCGCGGACACATTCTGCTTCAGTGCCTGCAGGTGAGGGGCGTTTTGCAATTCCTCGGGCATCGGTGCCACCGCACCCGGGGTGTAGCTGCCGGGCGCGGGAACCCGCATCGGCATCCGACCCGACCCGGGCGGTCCGGCGGGAAACCGTCCCGACGCCGGGGGCGGTCCGGCGACCGGACCGCTACCGGGACCACGCGGCGGACCCGGTGGCCCTGCCGGCCCTGCCGGGCCCGGTACACGCGGTGCCTCGAGCGCCACCTCGACCACCGGGCCGGTGGCACCGTCACCGAGACGAAAACTGGTCGAGCCGGTCAGCGGTAGCTCCGACACGCGGGCGCCACCGCTGTAGAAACCGTTTGTGCTGCCCGCGTCGACCACCCACCAGCCGGTGCCACGCCACTCGATCAGAAGGTGATGACGTGACACGAGTGGATGATTGACGACCACTTCGTTGTCGGGGGTGCGACCGAGTCGGACACGGTGCGCGTCGCCCAGTGGATGGCTCACCCCGGCCACCGTCACCCGACCACGGATCATCGAGACGCTGCTGTTCATCACCGACAGACTCTAGTGCCTGGCGTCGACCGCGTCCTCGCACGTCCTCCGCACGGTCGACGCGCAAGTCGAACTTCGCGCGGCTCGGGTGGCCCAACACGCGCCGCTGCCCGCCCCGGAGTACGGGGCGGGCAGCAGGTGTGTCGCGGGTTGCCGGGGTGGGTTACAGATACTGGCCGGTGTTGGTCTCGGTGTCGATGGCGCGGCTGGCACCGGAACTCTTGCCGGTGACCAGCGTGCGGATGTACACGATCCGCTCGCCCTTCTTGCCCGAGATCCGCGCCCAGTCGTCCGGGTTGGTGGTGTTGGGCAGATCCTCGTTCTCGGCGAACTCGTCGAGAATGGAATCGAACAGGTGCTGGACCCGCAGACCCGGTGCGCCGGTGTCCAACTGGGACTTGATCGCGTACTTCTTGGCCCGGTCGACGACGTTCTGGATCATCGCGCCGGAGTTGAAGTCCTTGAAGTACATGACCTCCTTGTCACCGTTGGCGTAGGTCACCTCCAGGAAGCGGTTGTCATCGCTCTCGGCGTACATCCGCTCGACGACCTTCTCGATCATCGCGTTCAGGCAGGCCGTACGATCGCCGCCGAACTCGCCGAGATCGTCGGCGTGCACCGGCAACTGCTCGGTCAGGTACTTGGAGAAGATGTCCATCGCCGACTCGGCGTCGGGACGTTCGATCTTGATCTTCACGTCCAGACGGCCCGGTCGCAGGATGGCCGGGTCGATCATGTCCTCGCGGTTGGACGCGCCGATGACGATGACGTTCTCGAGGCCCTCGACGCCGTCGATCTCACTGAGCAGCTGCGGGACGACGGTCGTCTCGACGTCGGAGGAGACACCGGATCCACGGGTGCGGAAGATCGAGTCCATCTCGTCGAAGAACACGATGACCGGAGTGCCTTCGGAGGCCTTCTCACGGGCACGTTGGAAGATCAGGCGGATGTGCCGCTCGGTCTCGCCGACGAACTTGTTGAGCAGTTCGGGGCCCTTGATGTTCAGGAAGTATGACTTGGCTTCCTTGGCGTCGTCGCCACGGACCTGGGCGATCTTCTTGGCCAGCGAGTTGGCGACGGCCTTGGCGATCAGCGTCTTACCGCAGCCGGGCGGGCCGTAGAGCAGCACACCCTTGGGCGGACGCAGGGCGTAGTCGCGGAACAGGTCCTTGTGCAGGAACGGCAGTTCGACGGCGTCACGGATCTGCTCGATCTGACGGCCGAGACCACCGATGTCCTCGTAGCCGACGTCGGGAACCTCCTCGAGGACCAGGTCCTCGACCTCGGCCTTGGGGACACGTTCGAAGGCGAAGCCGGCCTTGGTGTCGATGAGCAGCGAGTCGCCGGGCCGCAGTTTGCGGCGTTGCCCGTCCTCACCGTCGACCTCACCGAGTAGTGGCTCGGCGAGCCAGACGACCCGTTCCTCGTCGGCATGGCCGACGACCAGGGCACGTTCCCCGTCGCCCAAGATCTCGCGCAGTGTGCTGATCTCGCCGACCGAGTCGAATTCGCACGCCTCGACGATGGTCAGTGCCTCGTTGAGACGCAGGGTCTGCCCTCGGTGCAGGGTTTCGGTGTCGATGTTCGGCGAGCACGTCAGGCGCATCTTGCGTCCCGAGGTGAAGACGTCGACGGTCTGATCGGGGAACACCTCGAGCAGTACGCCGTACCCACTCGGAGGCTGTCCGAGACGGTCGACCTCCTCGCGCAGCGCGACGAGCTGCTGCCGCGCCTCTTTGAGGGTTTCGAGCAGCTTGGCGTTACGTGCGGTCAGGTTGTCGACACGCTCCTGCAGGTCCGTGTCGGCCGACCGTGCACCCGCCGGGCGTTCGCGGTCTGCTCGGGCCACCAGCGGCGGCGTGTAGGCGGGAGTGAACGAGTCACCGGACGCTCCCGTGGTCTCACTGCCCGCGTCATCCGCCGAGGCACCATGGCGATCAGATTCGGTCATTGCTGACTCCTCTCCCCGGCAACCACTCCGCATTGGAGTTCGTGCACCGTGACTCCACGCTACCGGCCCGCGGACCGATACGCCTCACACCGCGCATCCACCGATGTTGATGATGTGTTAAATGTACGTCTTCCCTACGTATTCACCGTGTTTCGCGTGGATGTCCACGCCCGACTCACCCCCGGGTCGGACGTCGTTGTGGCCGGAGTGTGGTGGTTCCGTCGGCCAGACGTCGAGCGGTGATCAGAAAGGCCGTGTGTCCTTGCATTTTGTGTTCCGGCCGCACCGCCAGACCCACCGCGCTCCAGTCACGGACCAGGGATTCCCAGGCGTGCGGTTCGGTCCAGCACTCCTGCTCACGCAGGGCCTCGATCACGCGCGACAACTGGGTGACAGTTGCCACATAAACCGTCAAGACCCCACCTGGTTTCAGAATCGAACGGACGACGTCGAGAGGCTCCCAGGGCGCGAGCATGTCGAGGATGACGCGGTCGAACCGCTCGGTCGCGTCGATGTTGGCGAGGTCGTCGATGACCAGGGACCAGTTCGCCGGGTGTCCGGCGAAGAATGTCTCGACGTTGCGCTGGGCGTGCTCGGCGTGGTCGTCGCGAATCTCGTAGGAGACGACCTCGCCGTCGGGTCCGACCGCGCGCAGCAGTGAACACGTCAACGCACCCGAGCCGGCCCCGGCCTCGAGCACCCGTGCGCCCGGGAAGATATCGCCCTCGGTGACGATCTGGGCGGAATCCTTCGGGTAGATGACCTGTGCGCCGCGCGGCATCGACAGGACGTAGTCGACGAGGAGGGGACGCAGTGCCAGGTACTCGGTGCCGCTGGTCGCCGCGACGATGCTGCCCTCGGGCGAACCGATGAGGTCGTCGTGCGCGATCGCGCCGCGATGGGTGTGGAACTGCTTTCCCGGTTCCAGGATGACCGTGAACTTGCGGCCCTTGGCGTCGGAGAGTTGAACCCGATCCCCCACTTCGAACGCGCCGCTCGCGGCCATCTGCTGGTCTCCTCGCCGGTTGGACCCGAGTCTCTCGGGGCTGATGTGACTGGTGTTATCTGCTGGTGACAGCGATATTCGCAGCCCCGGCTCAGTGGCCGCGTCGAGCGTCGGATTGTCACTGGTGGGTCCTACCCTGCCAAATGTGACGATCACCGTTTCCTCCGGGGCCGACAACGCAGCCGACCCGGCCCCCGCTCACCAACACGCCGGCACCGCGCGGGGACTGGTGGGCAGACCGCTGGCGCTGTCACCCTCGCGTGCGGCCGACTTCAAGCAGTGCCCGCTGCTCTATCGCTACCGCGCGATCGACCGCTTCCCCGAGACACCGACGCCGGCCCAGACCCGTGGCACGGTGGTACACGCCGCGTTGGAGAATCTCTTCGACATGCCCGCCCCGCTGCGGACCCAGGAGTCGGCGGATTACCTCGTCGACGGCGCGTGGGCGGCGATGTGCGAGGCCGATCCCGATCTCGCTGACCTGATCGGCGACGGCGACCACACCGCATTCCTGCGGGAGGCCCACACGCTCATCGCGAACTACTACCGGATGGAGAATCCGACGGCCTTCGACGCCGACGCGGTCGAAGAACACGTCGAGATCGAGTCCGACGAGGTGTTGATGCGCGGTTTCATCGACCGGATCGACGTCGCTCCCACCGGCGAGATCCGGGTGGTCGACTACAAAACCGGTCGCGCACCCGGCGAGGCCTACGAGGCCAAGGCGCTGTTCCAGATGAAGTTCTACGCCCTGGCCATCTTGCGGCTTCGTGGCGTGATGCCGACGCGTCTGCAGTTGATGTACCTCTCCGACGGTCAGACGCTGTCCTACACCCCCGACCGTGACGAACTCGAACGATTCGGACGTACGCTCGCCGCGATCTGGCGGGCCATCCGCGCGGCCGTGGCCACCGGGGACTTCCGGCCGCAGCGCTCGCGGATGTGCCGCTTCTGCGAACATCAGGCACGCTGCCCCGAGTTTGGTGGTGTGATACCCGACTATCCCGGTCCGCCGACAGGTTTCACGCCCTGACGACGGCTACGCCGCCGGGGTCTGTGACGATTCGGACGCGTCGCCGCCGGCCGACGGCGCCTGAGGATCGGTCGAGTGACGCCCGCTGCCCTGCAGCCGATGCCGGCCGCCGCCGGTGCTGTCGGCTGCGCCGGATGCACCGGCGTCTGCCGCGGAATCGGTCGTCGCCGGCGCGCGATGGCGACCGCCGGTGGGCGCCGAGGTGGTGGTCGAGGTCTCGGTCGTCACCGGTGTCGGGGTGATCTCCGGTGTTTCGGTGCCCTCCGGTGTTTCGGTGGTCACCGATGTTTCGGCGTCCTCCGGTGTTTCGGTGGTCACCGGTGTTTCGGTGGTCACTGGTGCCGGGGATTGCGGGGTGACCTCGACGGCGGCCTGCGGTGTGACCTCGGTGGCGGGTTGCGCGGTCACCTCCGTGGGTGTGCCCTCGGGCGTGGTCTCCGGGACGATCGATGATCCGTCGTCTCCGGTCCCGACCTCCGAGCCATCCTCGGTCTCCACCACCGACAGGGTGCGCGCCGCGACCATCGGCGCCGGCGCCGATGGCTGCGGCCCGTCCTCGACCGGGACCGCGGCGGTGTCGGCGCTGGGTGCCTGCAGCGGATAGAAGGCATCGTTGACCGCGTCCCACCGGGCCAGATCGTCGTCGTCATAGGTGATGCCGACGGCGTCGTTGAGCATCATCGCGACCATCGTCAGCGGATGGTGTTTCGGCGTGTAGACGACGTAGGTGGTGTTGCCATCGGTGCTGTGCAGGAACGTCGGCGGCGTGTCGTAGTCGATGAGATTGCCGTAGTTCTGCTCCCCCATTCCTGAATGGATGGCGATGAAGCCCGCGCCGTCGACCAGTAGCGAACTGATCGGCCGGTACCAGACCCACTGGAAGTTGCTCACCGGGTCACCGACCACGATCACCGAGGTCACCTGCAAGCCGTCGGAGGCTCCGGGGTCGCGCGCATCGTTCGACTCGGCGCCGAACAGTTCGAACAGTCCGCCGATCACCGGATAGTCGGCCGCCCAGGCCTTCAGACCCCACGGACTGCGTGGATCGGAGATGAGCAGCAGCCGAGAGTTCTCGACGTCGATTCCGGTGCCATCGACCGCGTTCTGGGCGACCGCCTGCTCGGCGGCGTTGCCCAGGGCCTCGGCACCCTGCGAGTACCCGGTGTAGACGACGTACGGCCGATCCCCTTGCTGCGTGGCGAAGGCACGCATGACCGCCACGTTCCCGGCGACGGCAATGTCGCGGGACTCGTCGTAGGACGGGCCGAAGATCGGCAGTGCCGCATCCGAGCGGCCGGACACCAAGGGCGCCAACGCTTCCGGGTAATCGATGATCAGTGTGGTGCGACCGGCCCGGAGTTCCCGGATCCGGGGATAGAGGGTGCCGTCATCAGTTCCCGGCGTGACGACGAGGATCGCCTCGGAGCTGGCCCCGTAGGTCTGCGACCCCAGCAGGTCTCGACCGGTTCCGTCGTCGTCCTCGGCCGGCCGGAACACCCCGGCAGCGTCGAGTTCGTCGATCGTCTGCTGCGTGGCCGACGAGATCGATCCTGCCTGGGCGACCGTCGCCGACAACACCGTGGGTACCACGGCTCCCACACATAGTGCGCAACCGACGGCTGTGGTGCCGACGGCCCTCCGTATTGCGTACACGAACGTCTCCCTCTGGCATGCCTGGACGGCTGGTCATCGATCCCTGCGCCGTGACTGTGCGATCGTCACCGAACGATGGCCACTGGCGAACCTGATTCATAATGGACGTTTGACCAACAGAAAGACGAGCACATTCGGCGATTTCGTCTGAACGAAGGAACAGGTCACCCCGATCGAATGACCAGGTCCCCGAAGTGGGCGACACGGCCGAACGCGGCGGGCTATGCACAGTGTCATAGGCTCGCTCGGGTGGATACCGCGTACTACATCCCCGCTGCGCCGTCGACCGACGCCGAAGCAGGATACGAATACTTCCGCCCCACCGAGGCCACCATCAGTCCGTGGTCGAACGACATCCAGCACGGCGGGCCACCCACCGGACTGTTGATGCGGGCGCTGGAACGGGTGTCCCCCGACCCGTCATTGCACGTCACCCGAGTGACCACCGAGATCGTCGGTGCGGTCGGGCTCGGCCTCAACCGCGTCAGCGCGCGGGTGCTGCGCCCGGGCCGCCGGATCAGCATGGTCGGCGCCGATCTGGAGGTGCAGCAGCCCGACGGCGGTTTCCGGGTTGCCGCGCGCGCCGTCGCCTGGCGCCTGCGCACCGGGGACACGTCGTCGATCAGTCAGCAGCCGTTCGCGCAGTTGCGTCCGCTCCCCGAGGAACTGGACACGACAACCGGGGTCACCTCGGACAGTTCGCTGGGGGTCGACTGGGGCACCGTCGGCTTCATCGGCACGGTCGAGACGGCCGTCGCGCCGGGTCGTTTCGGTGACACTCCCGCGGTGTGGCTGCGCCCCGCGATCGAGCTGGTGGAGGGCGAGACGATCACCGACCTCGAGGCCCAGATGACCGTCGTCGACGTCGCCAACGGCGTCGGGACCCGCCTACGGCCCGATCAGTGGACGTGGATGAACACCGACACCACCGTGCACTTCTCGGCGATCCCGCACGGTCGGTGGCTGGGGATCGACGCCCATCTGGCCGCCGGGCCGGACGGGTTCGGGGCCACCTTCGCCGACCTGTACGACGTCGACGGGTTCATCGGCCGGTCGGCGCAGACGGTCCTGCTCGACGGCCGCTGAGCAGCCGGGAGACCCGGACCTCGAAGGACATGCCCTAGAAGCGGCAGGACCGGATGTCGGAGGCGAGAATGGCGCGGGCACCGAGTTCGGAGAGCTCGTCCATCAGGTTCTGGTGGTTGCGGCGCGGCACCATCGCGCGGACGGCCACCCAGTCGGGATCGGCCATCGGTGCGACGGTCGGTGATTCCAGTCCGGGCGTCAGGGCACTGGCCTGATCGAGAATGGCCCGCGGGCAGTCGTAGTCGATCATCACGTACTGCTGACCGAACACCACTCCCTGCACGCGCTTGATGAACTGTCGTGCGGCCTTGTCGACCTCGGCACCGGCGCGACTGATCAGCACTCCCTCGGAGTCGCACAGCGACTCGCCGAAGGCCACGAGACCGTGCTGGCGCAGCGTGCGTCCGGACCCGACGACGTCGGCGATGGCGTCGGCGACACCGAGCTGGATCGAGATCTCCACCGCACCGTCGAGCCGGATGATGTCGGCGCTCATACCGCGGGCGGCCAGGTCGGCGCGGACCAGATTCGGATACGACGTCGCGATGCGTTTGCCGGCGAGATCCTCGACGGTCCACGACTGGTCGGCGGGTGCGGCGTAACGGAAGGTCGACGACCCGAATCCCATCGAGATCTGTTCGTCGACCTCGGCGCCCGAGTCGCGGGCGAGGTCGCGGCCGGTGATGCCGACGTCGAGGGTGCCTGCCCCGACGTAGATGGCGATGTCCTTGGGACGCAGGAAGAAGAACTCGACGTCATTGCTGTTGTCGAGGACGGTCAGGTCCTTGGCGTCGGTACGTTTGCGGTAGCCGGCCTCGGCCAGGATGGCGGCGGCGGATTCGGACAGGGCGCCCTTGTTGGGTACTGCAACTCGCAGCATCGGATGACTCCAGTGATCGATCGGGTGGGACGGCGGGTGCGTAGGGCCGCGACCGGGGGTAGGCCGCGGCCTAGAGATGGCGGTACACGTCCGCGAGTGTCAGACCCCGTTTGATCATCATCACCTGCAGCCAGTAGAGGAGCTGGGAGATCTCCTCGCCCAAGGACTCGTCGGATTCGTGTTCGGCCGCCAGCCAGACCTCGCCGGCCTCTTCGATGATCTTCTTGCCGAGGGTGTGGATCCCCGAGTCCAGCGCGGCAACGGTGCCACTGCCGACCGGACGGGACTGCGCCTTGTCGCTCAACTCGGCGAACAGCTCCTCGAAGGTTTTCACGAGTTCCTATCCTCGCATGTCCGCAAGTTCGAGTTCGGCGAGGGTCAAGCCGACCAGCGTCGAGCGGAAGGACCGACGTGGACCGGCCGGCACCTCGGCCGTCGACGGCACCACCAAGGTGTGGCAGCCGGCCGCGATGGCCGACTCGGTGCCGGTCGGCGAATCCTCGACGGCGCGACACCGCATCGGATCGACGCCGAGCAGCGTCGCAGCGCGCTGGTACGGGTCGGGTGCGGGCTTGCCCACCGCCACCTCGTCACCACACACCGTGGCCGTGAAGAAATGGCGACCGAGGGTGTCAAGGGCCTGTTCGGTCAGCTCCCGCACCGTGTTGGTCACCAGCGCCATCGGAATTCCGGCGGCGGCCAACAGGTCGAGCGCCTCGAGTGCTCCGGGCCGCCACGGCAGGTCCTCGGCGAAGAGCTCGCCGACTCGGTCGAGCAACCACCGCTCGTCGAGCGCATGCCGACGAGCGACGGGCGGCACTCCGGCCGCGTCATAAACCTTGTCGAGTGCGTCGGCCATGGAGTTGCCCAACGTCGACTCACGTACTTCGGGAGTCATGACGAAGCCGTGCCGCTCCGACAACTCGGCGACGGCGATGTCCCACAGTCTTTCCGAGTCGAGCAGGGTGCCGTCCATATCCCAGAAGACGGCGGCGGGACGGAAGGCGGTGCTGCTCACCACCGCATCATCGCCGACCACCCGCCCACCTACCCAATCGCGTGACCGTCATCACGCATTCGGAGTCGAAGCCGGCCAGGCACGGCGGAAGGTGTCGATCACCGCATAGACCAGACCGAGGGCCGCCAGACCCATCATGGTGGCGCAGACGCCGAGTTCGGTGTCGCCGCGACCGGAGGTGTAGCCGCCCGAGCCGCCACGACCGCCTCCCATGGCGCCGCCCTGCCCGCCCTGGCCCCCGTGGGACTGTCCGGCTCCGGCCGGCGCACCACCGGGGGCCGCGCCACCACCCGGACCACCGGCCGGTGGTGTTGCGCCGGAACCGTTGCCGCCCGGCATGTTCGGCGCACCGCCTGTTCCACCGGTTCCGCCGGACTGTTGTCCACCACCGAACCCGCGGCCCCCGCCCCCACCGAATCCCTGACCCTGGTCACCGGACAGCGACGAGTGATACACACCGATGGCCGCCGCCTGGACGAGCACCGGGATGATCACGAATCGCAGGGGCAGGTAGAACGCCATCACCACGCTCAGAATCTCGGCGGTATAGAAGTAGCGGTCGTGCATCGCGGGCAGCAGGAAGGGCACGATGACGGCGCTGGCGGTGGCCACCACCAGAATCGACGCGGGGGTCACCGGCGGCTTCTTCCACAGCGACCAGGCGAGGAAGACCACGATCACCGCGGCGGCCATCCCGATACCGAGGTGTGCCAGCCAGGTCGCGTCCCCGGAGATGGGGATGAGCTGGTAGAGGTTCGCCGCGCCCAATGTGAGTTGCTTGTAGGAGTCGGTCTGATCCAGATAGACCGACAAGGCCTCGCGCCACGGCGCGCCCGCGATGATGGCGGGAACGTCGAGCGCTAGGAACACCGCCGGAATGGCCAGCAGCGTGTACCACGGCAGACGGCGTCGCAGCAGCAGCCAGAGCAGCACCGGCAGGACGAAGACCGCCTGCAGTTTGAACGAGAGCGACAGACCGAAGAACGCGCAGGCCCAGATCGAGTTCATCACGTAGGACCGATGGGTGATCCCCTCGCGTTGGGCGCGGAGCAGGAAATACACCCCGCCCAGTGCGAACGCCGAGTAGATGGCGTCGGCCTGACCCCAGTAGGCACTGTTCGCGATCACCGACGGCAGCAGCAGGATCACGCCGAAGGCCAAGGCACGCAGCCAAAATCGTGGCGTCCGCAGCGCGACGATCCGGTAGGCGAAGAAGGCCAGGACGAGGTCGAAGATCATCGACAACGCCTTGATGCCGATCAGCGACGGCGCCTTGACGACGGTCAGCAGCCAGATCAGGTAGAGGTACGGGTAGTTGTAATCGGCGAAGCGCTCCTTGAACGCGGAGAAGCGCTGCGTGTCGAGCGTCTCGTACCACCGGCTGAGGAACGCCCGGTAGTCCATGGTTTCCATGTCGATGAAGTGCCAACGCACCAGCGCGGCCACCACCACGAGGGCGGCGAGGACGCTCCAGCGCACCCAACGAGCCGGATGCGCCACGGAGGCCGGGGTGCGCTCGTCGGTGCCGTGATCGTCGGTGTCGTGATCGGCGCCGTCGGCACCGACCGGCGTGAGGGTCACAGAGGTCATGGCATCAAGACTGACCCGCGAAGCTGGGAACTCGGTGGGTGGCGGCTGTCAGGTACCGGCGACGCGCTTTTGCCTGTGCGATCGACATCCGCCGGACGGTCGATCACGCGAATGCAGCACCCGGTGGCGACGTCGTCGCCCAATCCCGTTGACAGCGCTCTGTCGGTCACTGACAGCGCTCGCGAATTCACTGACAGCGCTCACCACCGGGCGTCAGAGCGCCGTCGACGAGATCCACGGCGCAGATCTTCTGGCAGTGCTCCACCGAGGACGATGAGGCCGCGCCGAACTCACGCTATGTGTTGAAGTACTTCGCCTCGGGATGATGCAACACGAAGGCGTCGGTGGACTGCTCCGGGTGCAGCTGCAGTTCCTCCGACAGCTGCACGCCGATGCGTTCTGGTTCGAGGAGTTCCATCATCTTGACGCGGTCCTCGAGATCCGGGCAGGCGCCGTACCCGAAAGAGAAACGCGCACCACGATATTCGAGGTCGAAGAAGCCCTGTGCATTGTCCGGATCCTCGGCATCGCCGGCGTGGTCGGCGAAGCGCAGTTCACTGCGGACCCGCTGATGCCAGTACTCGGCGAGGGCCTCGGTCAACTGCACGGAGATGCCGTGCACCTCGAGGTAGTCACGGTAGGCGTCCTTCGCGAACAGCTCGTTGGCGAAGTCGGCGATCGGCTGACCCATGGTGACCAACTGGAACGGCAGGACGTCGACACGACCGTCGGCGATGGCTGACTCCCGCGAGCGTAGGAAGTCGGCGATGCACAGGAAGCGGGTCCGTTGCTGGCGTGGGAAGGTGAACGAAAAACGCACCGGCGCATCGGGTTTCGGCTCGGTGAGCACATGGACCACGTCGCCCTCGCTGACCGCCGGGAAGTATCCGTAGACCACGGCGGCGTGCGCCAGGATGCCCTCGGTGGACAGCCGTTCGATCCATTCCCGAAGCCTCGGCCGCCCCTCGGTCTCGACGAGATCCTCATACGACGGTCCGTCACCACCGCGGGCGCCACGCAGACCCCACTGTCCGAGGAACAGAGCTCGTTCGTCGAGCAGCTGGAGATAGTCGGCGACCGGGACGCCCTTGACGATCCGGGTGCCCCAGAACGGTGGCGTGGGAACCTCGTTGTCGGCGGCCACATCCGAACGCGCGGGCACCTCGACCGGCGCCTCGGCGGCCTTGCGCTTCTCCGCGATCCGCTTGGACCGCTCATGACGGGCCTTGCGTTCGGCGGCCTTCTCCTGCGCCGCGAGGGCTTCCGGGCTGTTGGGGTCCGGCCCCTCCCCCCGCTTACGGGCCATGATGTCGTCCATCAACCGCAGACCCTCGAAAGCGTCACGCGCGTAATGCACGTCGCCCTCGTAGGTCTCGGAGAGGTCGTTCTCCACATAGGCACGCGTCAATGCCGCACCGCCGAGGAGAACCGGGTAATTGTCGGCGAGACCACGGGAATTGATCTCCTCGAGGTTTTCCTTCATCACCACGGTCGACTTGACCAGCAGTCCCGACATGCCGATGACGTCGGCCCGCTTGTCCTCGGCCACCTCGAGGATGGTCGCGATCGGTTGCTTGATACCGATGTTGACGACCTCATAGCCGTTGTTGCTCAGGATGATGTCGACGAGATTCTTGCCGATGTCGTGGACGTCACCCTTCACCGTGGCCAGCACGATCCGGCCCTTGCCGTCTTCGCCGGTGGACTCCATATGCGGTTCGAGGTGTGCGACAGCGGTTTTCATGACCTCGGCCGATTGCAGCACGAATGGCAGCTGCATCTGGCCGGAGCCGAAGAGTTCTCCGACGGTTTTCATCCCCGAGAGGAGGGTCTCGTTGATGATGGCCAGCGGCGGCTTCTGCGTCATCGCCTCGTCGAGGTCATCGGTCAGCCCGTTGCGCTCCCCGTCGACGATTCGTCGCTCGAGTCGCTCGAAGAGCGGCAGTTTGGCGAGCTCCTGGGCGCGTGATTCGCGTGCGGAGGCCGCCGAGACACCTTCGAACAGCTCCATCAGCTTCTGCAGCGGGTCGTAGTCGTCTCGACCCTCGCTGTGTGTGCCCACCGCGCCACGACGATCGTAGACGAGGTCGAGGGCCACCTCGCGCTGCTCGTCGGGAATCTTGTTCATCGGCAAGATCTTCGACGCGTGCACGATCGCGGTGTCGAGTCCGGCCTGCACGCATTCGTGCAGGAACACCGAGTTGAGCACCTGCCGCGCCGCCGGATTCAGACCAAAGGAGATGTTGGAGATGCCCAACGTGAAGTGCACATCCGGATGTGCCTCATGCAGTCGGCGGATCGATTCGATGGTTTCGATGCCGTCGCGGCGCACCTCCTCCTGCCCGGTGGAGATCGGGAAGGTGAGGGTGTCGAGGATGATGTCCTCCTCGGACAATCCCCAGTTGCCGGTGATGTCGGCGATGAGGCGTTCGGCCACACGGATCTTCCAGTCCGCGGTGCGTGCCTGTCCCTCCTCGTCGATGGTCAGCGCGACGACGGCGGCGCCGTGTTCGACGACCAGCCGCATGATGCGCGCGAAGCGGGAATCCGGTCCGTCGCCGTCCTCGTAGTTGACCGAGTTGACCGCGCAGCGTCCACCGAGGGTCTCCAGCCCCGACCGGATGACCTCGGGTTCGGTGGAGTCGAGCATGATCGGCAGGGTCGACGACGTCGCGAACCGCGCGGCGAGTGCCGTCATGTCGGCGGCACCGTCGCGGCCGACGTAGTCGACGTTGAGGTCGAGCATGTGGGCGCCGTCGCGGGTCTGTTCCTTGGCGATGTCGAGGCACCGCTGATAGTCCTCCGCGAGCATCGCCTCACGGAATGCCTTGGAGCCGTTGGAGTTCGTCCGCTCCCCGATCACCAGGAAGCTGGCGTCCTGATCGAAGGGAACGGCGGTGTAGAGCGACGAGGTCTCCGAGGCGTGCTCGGGTTCACGGGCGGCCTTGGTGGTCTCGCCGACCGCCTCGGCCACCTGCCGGATGTGCTCGGGAGTGGTGCCACAGCAGCCACCGACGAAGGACAGCCCGAAGTCACCGACGAAGTCACTGAGTGCGACTGCCAACTCGTCGGGCCGCAGCGGGTACTCGGCGCCGTTGGCACCCAGCATCGGAAGACCCGCGTTGGGCATCACCGACACCGGGATGCGCGCATGCCGCGAGAGGTAACGCAGATGTTCGCTCATCTCGGCCGGGCCGGTCGCGCAGTTCAGCCCGATCATGTCGACCCCGAGGGGTTCGATCGCGGCCAGGGCCGCGCCGATCTCCGAACCGAGCAGCATCGTGCCGGTGGTCTCCACGGTGACGTGGGTGATGATCGGGATGCGGCGACCGAGGTCGGCCATCGCCCGGCGCGCTGCGACGACGGCCGCCTTGACCTGCAGAAGATCCTGGCTGGTCTCGATGAGGACGGCGTCGGCCCCACCGTCGAGCATGCCGGCGACGCACTCGAAGTAGGCGTCGCGGATGACCGCGAAGGTGGTGTGACCCAGGCTCGGCAGTTTGGTACCGGGACCGATCGAGCCCAGGACGAAGCGTGCGGTGCCGTCGGCGGACGGCCCCATCTCGTCGGCCACCCCGCGCGCGATGGCCGTGCCCTTGTAGGACAGTTCCCGGATCCGGTCGGCGATGTCGTAATCACCCAGGTTGGAGAGATTGCAGCCGAAGGTGTTGGTCTCCACCGCGTCGGCGCCCGCCTCGAAGTACGCCCGGTGAATCCCCTCGAGCACGTCGGGCCGGGTGTCGTTGAGGATCTCGTTGCAGCCCTCGAGGCCCAGGAAGTCGTCCAACGTCAGGTCCGCGGCCTGCAGCATCGTGCCCATCGCGCCGTCGCCGATCAGCACGCGACGCGACATCGCGGTGAGCAAGGTCGTGTCGTGGTTACCGGTGGACGATGACGGTGTGGACATGGTGCTCAGGGTAGTTCGCTCTCTCTCGGGTTCGGTCGTAGGCTGGATCAGTGAACGCCGAGCAGATGTCGAACCTTCCCCGCCTGCGTAGACCCATCCTGCTGGCCGCCTTCGAGGGCTGGAACGACGCCGGCGACGCGGCCAGCAGCGCCGTCGAGCACCTCGCGCTGATGTGGGATGCCCGCCCATTGGCCGACATCGAATCCGATGACTACTACGACTTCCAGGTCAATCGGCCCACGATCAAGCAGGTCGATGGCGTGACGCGCCGAATCGATTGGCCGACCACGTCCATCTCCTATTGCAGCCCCGTCGGGGCCGACCGTGACATCGTACTCGTGCGCGGGATCGAACCCAACATGCGCTGGCGCGGGTTCTGTGCGGAAATCGTCGACCTCGCCCAGGCACTCGAGGTGGAGACGACCGTGATGCTCGGCGCGTTGCTGGCCGACACGCCACATACCCGCCCGGTGCCGGTGACCGGCAGCGCCTACAGCAGCGACGCCGCGGAGCGCTACAACCTGGCCGAGAGCCGCTACGAAGGCCCCACCGGGATCACCGGCGTGCTGCAGGACCTCTTCGTGCAGGCCGGCATGCCCGCGGTGTCGTTCTGGGCGGCCGTCCCCCACTACGTCTCCACCCCTCCGAATCCCAAGGCGACCGTCGCACTGCTGAATCGGGTCGAAGAGGTTCTCGACATCGAGGTTCCGCTGGGCACGCTGCCCGAGCAGGCCGAGGAGTGGGAGCAGGCCGTCACCGAGATGACCGAGGACGACGAGGAGATCGCCGAGTACGTCCGCGGTCTGGAAGAACGTGGTGACGCCGAGATCGACACCGACGAGGCGATGGCCAAGATCGACGGCGACGCGCTGGCGGCCGAGTTCGAGCGGTACCTCAAGCGGCGTGGCGGTCCGGGGGCGTTCGGCGGCTGATCCGCCGACGAGTGTGCCGTCCCGGCGGTCGGGTCAGCCGATCCGTTCGATGGACACGACCGGGGTGGTGATCCGCCAGGTCCGGACGTCCGGGTCGTCGGCGGCACGCACCCAGAACTGGGCCGACTCACCCACCCGGCACGACTTCACGCCGAGGAGTGGAATGTCCTCGGAGTCGCGGCGCAGCGTACTCACCGCCCATTCCTCGCCTTCGGTGCTGCCCACCCCGGGAGCGCGCAACAGCGTCATCTCATCGAAGTCGATGAGATATGTCGAGGTCCGGGTCTGCACGGTCCACACCCCGGTTGCCGAGTTCGGATCGATCTCCTTCACGCGAGCCACGCGCAAACTGTACTAAGCCGCAGGCGCCGGCACCCACCCGAGTCCAACCTCACCCGAGCGGCTGCCCTCAAGGCCGCAACCGCACGCCGAGCAGGGCATCCACGACGTCGCTCATCCGACCGGGCGCGCCCGGGTCCTGACCGAGACCCTGCTCGACGTCGCCGCACCAGCCGTCGATCGCGTCGAGGGCCTTCGGGGTGTCGAGGTCGTCGGCCAGATACTGCCGGACCCGCTCGATGATCGGGGCGGCATCGGGGCCGGTCGCCGCGTCGGTGGCCTCGCGCCAGCGCGCCAGCCGGGCCTTCGCGGTCTCGAGGACCTCGTCGGTCCACATGCGGTCACCGCGGTAGTGATCGGCGAGCAGGGCGAGCCGGATCGCGGCCGGATCGACTCCGGCCTCCCGGAGTTTCGACACGAAGACCAGGTTCCCGCGGCTCTTGGACATCTTCTCGCCGTCGAGGCCCACCATCCCGGTGTGCACGTAGTGCTTGGCGAAACGCCGGGCGCCGGTCAGCGCCTCACCATGGGCCGCGGAGAACTCGTGGTGCGGGAAGATCAGGTCGTTGCCGCCGCCCTGGATGTCGAAATCGATTCCGAGCCGGTTCAGCGCGATCGCCGAGCATTCGATGTGCCAGCCCGGCCGCCCCCGGCCGAAGTGCGCGTCCCACGCCGGTTCGCCGGGGCGTTCTGCCCGCCAGAGCACCGCGTCGAGTCGGTCGCGCTTGCCCGCCCGGTCGGGATCGCCGCCACGTTCGGCGAAGAAGCGTTCCATCGTGTCGCGGTCGTAGCCGGATTCGTAGCCGAACTGTTCGGTGGCGTCGATCCGGAAGTACACATCCGGGAACTCCGCGTCGTCGACGACGTAGGCCGCTCCCGATGCGAGCAGTCTGCCGACCATCTCGACGACCTCGTCGACCGACTCCATCGCGCCGATGTAGTCGCGCGGCGGCAGCACCCGCAGCGCCGTCATGTCGTCACGGAACAGCTGGATCTGCTCGGAGCCCAGTTCCCGCCAGTCCACCCCATCGCGTTCGGCACGTTCGAACAGCGGGTCGTCGACGTCGGTGATGTTCTGTACGTAGTGCACATCGTGGCCCAGGTCGCGCAACACCCGGTTGACCATGTCGAAGGCCAGGTACGTCGCGGCGTGACCGAGGTGGGTGGCGTCATACGGCGTGATACCGCAGACGTACATCGTCGCCGTCGGGCCCGGTGCGACGGGCAGAACCTGACGCGCCGAGGTGTCGTACAGGCGAAGTGCGGGACCGGCGCCGGCGACCGACGGCAGGGTGGGATCAGGCCACGAATGCATATCCCCCACTGTATTGCGTACGCGTTCAGGGGTTGTCGTCGCCTCGGGCATATCGCCGGGCCCCACTCCCGCTGAACCCGGTCAGAACGGTGGCCACGGAATCGGGCGATGACCCGGCGGGTACGGCATCCGTTCGGATTCCACGAGCATGATCGCCCGGATGATCAAGGCGTCGAGCTCGTCGACGGTGAGGTGCGCCGTCAGCGCGTCGCGTACCGACGACGCATCGGATTCGAGGTCGTCGGCCAGGGCCGCGACGTCGGCGATCAGGTGGCCGGGGATGCGGTCACCGGCCCACCCCCACAGCACGGTGCGGAGCTTGTCCTCCTGATGCAGGCAGATCCCGTGATCCACGCCGTACACCGAACCGTCGAGGCCTTCGAGCACATGCCCGCCCTTGCGGTCGGCGTTGTTGAGGATGACGTCGAGCACCGCCATGCGTAGCAGGCGCGGATCGTCGGCGTGGACGAGTTCGACCGGTTCACCGCGACCGTCGAGCGCCCGCAGCACCGACCGGTACCCGGACGGGATGGCGTCCGGCGGCGCGAGATCCACCAGATCGACGCGGGCGACACACAATTCCGGATCGTCGTTGTCAGGGGTGTCGACCCACCGCTGCACCATGCCCGGCCCGAGGGGGCCGTCACGCAGCACCGTCGTCGGGATCGTCGCCCAGCCCAGTGCTTCGGACACCAGATACGACGCGACTTCGCGACCGGCGAGGGTGCCGTCCGGGAAGTCCCACAGCGGGATCTCACCGCGGACGGGCTTGTACACGCACCGCACCGATCGGTCGCCATCGACCGCGTCGCACACCAGCGTGGCGTTGCTCGCGGTGGGGATGCGACCGATGATCCTCAGCTCGGCCGTCGCCAACACCGTGTCGGTGGAAGTCGTGTCGCGCGAAGTCGACGTGCCGGTCGGATCGAGATCCTCGGGCATGTCCGCGGTGTCGCCGAGGCTCACGGGTCGGTGTCGCCCGGGTCGGTGTCGGGTTCGTCGGGGTCGCCGTACTCCTCGCCGATGATGGGCGGACCGTCACCGGTCAGGCCACGGAAGACCTCCGGATCGATGAAGTCGAGTGACTTGCTCAGCTCGGCGTCGCGCTTGTAGCCGTTCATCCGGGCGCACAGATGCCCGTCGGCGTCCAGCGGCTGCCCGCACAACGGGCACGGCGGCCGCCCGGCGGAGATGACGCGGGTCGAGCGCGCGGCGAATTCGCGGGCGGCAAGGGTGGACAGGAACACCCGCACCGCGTCGGGGCCCTCGTCGGTGTCGTCGAGGACCACGCTCTCGTCGAACTCGCCCTCGGTGATCGCGAGCAGCTCGACGACCACCGCCTCGGTCTCGGCATCCCATCCCAGACCCATCGTCCCGACCCGGAACTCGGCGTCGACCGGCATCACGAGTGGACTGAGATCGGCGACCTCGTCGGCCTCGGGCGGGATCGCGGTACCGAAGCGTCGGTGGATCTCCTCCAGCAGCGCGCCGATACGTTCGGCGAGGATCTGCACCTGCTGCTTCTCCAGGACGACGCTGACGATGCGCGATTCGTGGACGGCCTGGAGGTAGAACGTCCGATCCCCGGGCTGTCCGACGGTCCCCGCGACAAACCGGTCGGGGCTGCGAAACACATGTATCGCTCGGGACATCACACCTCCTCACATCTGTCGTTGACTGTCATTATCCGTCGTGCCCGGCGGCAGCGGCCACCACCGGCTCGGCGGTGGGCTCTTCGGTGGGCTCGTCGGTGCCGCGGTCACCACCGACCACGGCATCGTCGGATTGTGGCTTGCGCATCGGAATCGTCAGGGACGCCGTGGAATTCACCGTGTGTACGAATGGCCGAACGTCGGAATAGCGGATGATGCTCACCGATGCCGGTTCGACGACGATCCGCTGGAACGAGTCGAGGTGCGTCCCCATCGCATCGGCGATGACCGACTTGATGACGTCACCGTGCGAACACGCGACCCACACACCTGCCCCGTCCGGGCCGCCGTAGCGACGGTCGAGCTCGCGGATCGCGGCGACCGCGCGGGCCTGGACCATCGCCAGGCCCTCACCGTCGGGGAAGACCGCGGCCGACGGATGCTGTTGCACCGTCTTCCACAACGGCTCGGTCAGCAGTTCGCGAATCGTGCGGTTGGTCCACGAGCCGTAGTCGACCTCGGCGAGGTCGTCGATCACCACCTCGGGGACGTCGCGGCCGTCGGCCGTCAGCGCGGCCAGCAGTGGGGCGACGGTCTCCGCGCATCGCTGCAGCGGTGAGCGGGCCACCGCGGTGATGGCGGGCAGGCACGACGTCAGGCGACCGACGAGTTCGGCGGCCTGGGCGCGGCCCTTGTCGTCGAGGGCCACACCCGGGCTCCGTCCGGCGAGAACTCCGGAGGTGTTGGCCGTCGAGCGTCCGTGGCGGACGAGGATCACGGTCATCCCACAACCTTAGGCACACCCACGCCTCGCGGTCAGGTCGCGCTGATGACCCCGGCCGTCAACAGGCCCATCACGGTCAGGCCCAGCAGTACCCGGTAGGCGCCGAACCAGTTCATCGAGTGGTGGCTGACGAACTTCAGCAACCACGCGATCGAGGCGTAACCGAGGACGAAGGCGACGATCGTCGCCACGATCAGCTCCGGGACCGTGGCCTCCATCCCCTCCCCGGTCGGATTGATGGCGTCAGGAATGGAGAACAACCCGGACGCCACCACGGCGGGAATGGCCAGCAGGAAGGAGAACCGGAACGCGGCCTCGCGTTCGAGGCCCAGGAACAGGCCCGCGCTCGCGGTTGCGCCGGATCGTGACACGCCGGGAATCAGGGCCAGGCACTGCGCGAGCCCCATCACGATCCCGTCTCGCAGGGTCAGCTGCTCCATCGACCGCTGCCGCGTGCCGAATCGCTCGGCGAGCCAGAACACTCCCGAGAACAGGATGAGGACCGTGGCCACCACCCAGAGGTTGCGGGCGACCGTCCGGATCTCGTCCTTGAGGAGAAAGCCGATCACGCCGATCGGAATGGTGGCCAGGATCACGTACCACCCGATGCGGTAGTCGAGGCCGCGTGCGGCGCGGTCGAACAGCCCCCGAAACCACGCGACGACGATCCGGGCGATGTCGCGGGCGAAGAACACCAGCACCGCGGCCTCGGTGCCCAACTGGGTCACAGCGGTGAACGAGGCACCGGCGTCCTCGCCGAACATCAACTCCGAGGCGATACGCAGATGGCCCGAGGAGGAGATCGGCAGGAACTCGGTGATGCCCTGCAGGGCACCGAGAACGATTGACTGCGTCCACGTCATGGTGTCGGTCACGGCGCCCGATGCTACCGGCCAGTCGCTGTGACGCCGCTGAATGCGTGCGCCGGCGTCACGCCGCGCTCACCCCGGCGTCGTCCGCGCGTCCGGGTACGTCCAAGATGGACCCCATGCATGCCGACCGCCCGCGCCTCCCCTCCCGCACACGCGCCCGGCAGGCCACCACCCTGGTCACCGCCCTGATCACGGCCGGTCTCCTCGTCGCCGGTTGCGGGTCGGGAAATGATTCTCAGTCCGGTGCCACCGACGTGGCCACCGTCGTCCCCGCCACCCCGAGTCCGGCACCGGCGGGACCGGCGACCCCGGCCGGCGTGATCATCCCCACACCGGCGGGCGCGTCGGCGCCGGCGCTGTCCGGCGGCAAGCTGGGTGTTCTGGGTTCCGGCGGCACCAGCGTGCTGCGCTTCGACACGGCATCGATGCAGGCGCCGCCGACGATCATCACCACACCCCACCTCACCACGATCGTCGGCGCCGGTGACGGTGCGTTCGTGGGCGTCGGCCCGAATACGCTCGCGCGCATCTCCGCCGACGGTGCGGTCGCCACCACCCCGCTGGACACCGACACCCCCACCGCGGTCGCGCGCACCGCCGACGGCCGCATCCTGGTGGGCACCGGCAACGGTCACGTGCTGGTGCTCGGCACGGACCTGGCGATAAAGCGTGACATCGGCGGATTCGTCCGGGTCGACGAGATCACCGTGTCGCCACCGAGTGCCGATCTCGGCTCCGAGCAGGTGGTCGTCCTCGATCGTGCGCAGTCGTCGGTCACGCCGATCGATCTGGCCACCGGTGATCTCGGACCGGCACTGCGGGCCGGCAACGGCGCCACCAACTCCACCGTCGATCACTACGGCCGGATCCTGGTGGCCAACACCCGCGACAACGAGATCCTCGGGTTCTTCGGCTCGCCGCTGGTGATGCGTTTCCGCTACCCCGTACCCGAGGGCCCCTACGCCGTAGACTACGACGACACCCACAACCTGCTGTGGGTCACGACCACAGGCAACAACGAGGCGGTGGCCTATGACCTGGCCGGGGGCGAACCCATCGAGAAGCACCGCTTTTCGACTGTGGCACAACCGGATTCACTCGTCGTCGACGACGCGACCGGAGTTGTCTACGTACTCTCGGCCCGCGACGGCGGCATCGAGGTCGTGTCATCGGCCCAGCGGACCGGGAGTGCGCCCATGAGTTCGGCGCCTGCGACATCCGCTCCGGTGACATCCGCTCCCGTCACATCGACTCCGGTGACATCGACTCCGGGAACCGCTCCGTGACGGCTCGCCCCGCCGGAGCCCCGCTCCCGTCCGGTCGCGCCGGGATTCGCAACGGTGCCCGCTACCCTCGTGGCTGGGAGGTGACCTCCGAGGACTACGAGTGCCTCCTCGTGCGTCTGCCCCCGGATGTCACCCGGGTCACCGCGTCGATGCGCCTGTCGCTGGAGGCCGAGTTCGGCGGCTGGGAACTGTCCCGCGTGCGCCTGTACTCCGACGGCACCCGCAAGGTACTCCTCAAGCGGCGCAAGCCACCGCGCCGGGAGAGCCCGGCTGCCGGCGAACACGCTCACGACCAGCCCGCAGACGAGGACGCACAGGCATGCTGACACGACTCGACCGCTACCTCTACCCACCGATGCTGCGGCTGATGTTCCTGCTCTCACCGGAACGGATCCATCGGATCGTCGCCGAGACCATCCGGATCTCGATGGGCCTCGCCCCGCTCCGCGCACTGTCGGCTCACCTTCTGGCACAGCATGATCCGGTGTTGCGGCAGACGGTCTTCGGTGTCGACTTCCCGGCGCCCGTCGGGCTGGCCGCCGGATTCGACAAGTCCGCGTCCGCCGTGAACGCTTGGGGTCAACTCGGTTTCGGCTTCGCCGAGATCGGCACCATCACCGGCCGCCCGCAACCGGGCAATCCCCCACCGCGCCTGTTCCGGCTCCCCGCCGACCACGCGCTGATCAATCGCATGGGATTCAACAATCCGGGCGCCGAGGTGGCCGCCGAGCATCTGCGCACCCCGCACTCGGGACCGGTGCGTGTGCCGATCGGGGCGAACATCGGCAAGACCAAGGTGGTGCCGGTCGACGAGGCCGTCGACGACTACCGACTCTCCGCGCGATTGCTGGGACCGCACGCCGACTTCGTCGTCGTCAACGTCAGTTCGCCCAACACCCCCGGACTGCGTGATCTGCAGTCCGTCGACGCGCTGCGTCCCATCTTGACCGCAGTGCTGGCCGAGGTAGAGGTGCCGGTCCTGGTCAAGATCGCCCCCGATCTCGCCGACGAGGACGTCGACGCGGTGGCCGATCTCGCGGTCGAACTCGGCCTCGCTGGGATCGTCGCAACCAACACCACCATCTCCCGGACCGGCCTGCGCACGCCCGCCGCCGAGGTGGCGGCGATGGGAGCGGGCGGCTTGAGTGGCGCACCGGTCGCCGCGCGGTCGCTGGAGGTGTTGCGCCGCCTGTATGCCCGGGTGGGTGGCCGGATCTCGCTGGTCAGCGTCGGCGGTATCGAAACCGTCGATCAGGCCTGGGAACGCATCACCGCCGGCGCCGACCTACTCCAGGCGTACACCCCGTTCATCTACGGTGGCCCGGTGTGGCTCAAGGAGATCCACGACGGTATCGCCCAACGGGTACGCGCCGGCGGATTCACCGACCTCGCCGCCGCGGTGGGCAGCGACGCCGGGCGGTGATCGCCGGCACCGGACCCTCGGTTCTTGTGGTCTACAGATCCTCGGACGGCTGTTCGTAGGTGCCGATGAGGGTGGCCCGCGCGATGGCGTGGGAGAACAGGTTGAAGCCGAGATAGGCAGGGGTGGCGCCGTCAGGCAGGCCGAGGGACTCCACGTCGACGGCGTGCACGACCACGAAGTAGCGGTGCGGTCCGTGTCCGGGAGGCGGTGCGGCACCGACGAAACGCTTCAGCGACGCGTCGTTGGCGAGAGTCAGGGCACCCGCGGGCAGGCCGCTGCCCGCGTCATCGCCGGCGCCCTCGGGCAGGCTCGTGACCGATGCGGGGATGTCGGCGACCGCCCAGTGCCAGAATCCCGACGCCGTCGGGGCGTCCGGGTCGTACACGGTGACCGCGAAACTCTTGGTGTCGGTGGGGAATCCGGACCAGCTCAGCTGCGGGGACGCGTCGGCGCCGCCGGCCCCCATCAGGCCGCTGACCTGAGGGGTGGCCAGCGGGGCGCCGTCGGTGATGTTCTCCGAGGTCACGGTGAAGGTGGGCAGATTCGGCAGGGCCTCGTACGGGTCGAACGTCGCCATGTGCAGCGCCTTTCTCGGGTGCGGATCGATCAACTGTTGAGCAGGAAATGTTCGAGGACCCGGGTGCCGAAGAGGACCGAATCCACCGGCACGCGTTCGTCGACGCCGTGGAACAGCGCTGCGAAATCGAGTTCGCGGGGCAGTTGCAGGGGCGCGAATCCGAAGCAGCGGATCCCGAGTTTCGCAAAGGCCTTGGCGTCGGTACCACCGGACATCATGTACGGCACGGTGCGCGCCTGCGGATCATGGGCGAGGATCGCCGCGTTCATCGCGTCGACCAGGTCACCGTCGAAGGTCGTCTCGTAGGAGTCGAGGTGGGTGATCCACTCCCGCGTCACGTTGGGGCCGATGAGGCGGTCGATCTCGGCCTCGAACTCCTGCTGACGCCCCGGCAGGACCCGGCAGTCCACCACGGCCTCGGCCTTCTGCGGGATGACATTGGCCTTGTACCCGGCCCGCAGCATCGTCGGGTTGGCGGTGTCGCGCAGCGTGGCCCCGATGATGCGCGCCAGGCTGCCCAGCTTGAACAGCGAGGTCTCCAGGTCGGCAGCGTCCGGACTCAGATCCAGTCCACTCTCCTCCGACACCGCGGCCAGGAACTCCGCGACGGAATCGCTGATCACCAGCGGGAAGGTGTGTCGACCGATTCGTGCGACCGCTTCGGCGACCTCGGTGACCGCATTGTCGGCGTGCAGGAACGAGCCGTGGCCTGCGGTGGCGTCGGCGGTGAGCTTCATCCACGCCAGGCCCTTCTCGGCGGTCTCGACGAGATAGAGGCGCTTCTCCGATCCGTCCGGGCGATCGACGGTCAACGAATATCCGCCGACCTCGCCGACTGCCTCGGTGATCCCCTCGAACAGGTCCGGGCGGTGTTCCACCAGCCAGTGCGCACCCCAGGAACCACCGGCCTCCTCGTCGGCGAGGAAGGCGAAGACCAGTTCGCGGGGCGGGACGGTGCCGTCGCGCTGGAATTGGCGGGCCAGCGCCAGTGCCATCCCGACCATGTCCTTCATGTCGACGGCACCGCGACCCCAGATGTAGCCGTCCTTGACGGTCCCGGAGAACGGATGAACGCTCCAGTCGGCCGGTTCGGCGGGGACCACGTCGAGGTGGCCGTGGATCAGCAGCGCTCCCCGATCCGAATCCGGCGGGCCGGGCAGCCGGGCGAACACGTTGCCGCGACCAGGTTGACCGGATTCGACGTACTGGGTGGTGTAGCCGACCTCCTCCAGCATCTGCGCGACCCACTTGGCGCACTCCTCCTCACCGCGCGTGGTCTCCAGTTCACCGGTGTTGCTGGTGTCGAAGCGGATGAGGGTACTGACGAGATCGACGACTTCGTCGACCGCGCGCGGGGCGAAAGGCTCATCGGTCACCCCTCACTCCTACGGGATTTGGGATACGGGGGCAACCTCGGTTAGTGTTATCGCCGCCGGTGTGAGAGGTTCACTCCCACCACGGCAACGCAAGTCCGAGTGGCGGAATGGCAGACGCGCTAGCTTGAGGTGCTAGTGCCCTATTAACGGGCGTGGGGGTTCAAGTCCCCCCTCGGACACACGCACACCGCAGGGCCCCGGGAATCTTCCCGGGGCCCTGCGTTTTTCGCCCATCTCGAATCGTTGACGTCGAGCGGCCGACGTCGAGCGGCCGACGTCGATCGGCTCAGTCCGCGGTCCGACCGACGAGCACCTTGCCGTTCGGATAGGGCATGTCGATCCCGTTGCGCTCATATCCGCGCAGGATCTCGTGACGCAGGCGGCGCGCCACCGCCCACTGCGCGTTGGGCCGGGTGGTCACCGTCATCCGCAGTGTCACCAGATCGGCGGCGACCTCCTGGATCCCGAGCATCCGCGGGTCGTCGAGGACATCACGTGCCAACTCGGCATCCTCGTCGAACGCGGCACGGACGGCGTCCACCGCCACACGCTGAGCCAGGTCGAGATCGGCGCGCAAGGACACCGGCACCTCCACCCGGGCCACGGCGTAATCCTGACTCATGTTGCCCACCCGCACGATCTCGCCGTTGCGGACATACCAGAGGGTGCCGTCGACGTCCCGGACCGTGGTGACCCGCAGGCCCACACTGGCCACCTCGCCGATCGCCTCGCCCAGGTCTACGGTGTCGCCGACCCCGTACTGGTCCTCGAGAAGCATGAACACGCCACTCACGAAGTCGCGGACCAGATTCTGTGCACCGAAGCCGATGGCCAGGCCGACGACGCCCGCCGAGGCGATGAACGGTGCGATGTTGACCCCGAGGACCGACAGGATCGCCAGGCACAACCACACCAGCACCACGATGGAGACCGTGGACTTGCACACCGATCCGATGGTCTGCGCTCGCTGGGTGCGCCGCGCGATGATCGTCTCGTCCGGGATTGATCCCGGTGCTCGCTCACGCAGATGCCGCACCACCGCGGGCATGCCGCGGCCATCACCGCCCCGCGTGGCGCGGTCGATCAGGCGGTGTGCGAGGAAGCGCACCACCAACGCCCCGATCAGATACGCAACGATCCGAACAGGGGTCTCCACCAACCACATTCGTGTGGTGTCCGTCCATTCGAAGGCCAGTAGGTGATCAGTCATGCCCTCCGACCGTACGCATCTGAGCCGAGATGTCGAACCTGCTGGACAGGCCGGGCAGGCACAATGGCCCGATGACCGCGCGACTCTTCTTCGACTGCGACACCGGCATCGACGACTCCCTGGCGCTGCTGTATCTCCTCGGGCGCGACGACGTCGACCTCGTCGGGATCGCGAGTACCGCCGGGAATGTCCCGGCCGACGTCGTCGCCGCCAACAATCTCGCCTGGCTGGACCTGTGCGGCCGTGAGGACGTTCCGGTGCATCTGGGTGCCGCCGTCCCGCTGGTCGCCGACCTGATGACCACGGAGGACACCCACGGACCGCTTGGCGTCGGGTACGCCGAACTGCCCACCAGCACGCGGACGGTGGCCGACGACGACGCCGCCGATGCGTGGATCGTCGCCTCCACATCACATCCGGGTGAGTTGGTGGGTCTGGTCACCGGACCGATGACGTCGCTGGCCACCGCCATCCGCCGTGATCCGCAGCTGCCCTACCGACTTCGCCGACTCGTGATCATGGGTGGTGCCTTCCATGTGCACGGCAACACCACTCCGACCTCGGAATGGAATGTCGCCGTTGATCCGGAGGCCGCCGCCGAGGTCTTCGCCGCGTTCGGCGTCGCCGGCACACCGGCGCCGATCGTGTGTTCCCTCGACCTCACCGAGGCCATCGCACTGACGCCCGACCACGCGGTCCGGTTGGCCGCCGCCGCGGGCAGTGAGCCGCTCGAATGCCCCGATCCGTCCGACCAACCCGGCCTGCGTTCGGTCGCGAGCAATCACCTCATCCGCCACGTGATGGATGCGGTGCGTTTCTATCTCGAGTTCCACCACGCGCACGACGAGGGATATATCGCGCACCTGCACGATCCGTTCGCCGCGATGGTGGCGCTGAATCCGTCGCGCGTCACGACCCGTCCGGCGCAGGTCGCGGTGGAATTGACCGGACCGCTCACGCGTGGGACGACGGTGGCCGACGAACGCGGAATGTGGGGCGGCGAACCGAATGCCGCGATTGCGACCACCACCGACGTCGAGGCCGTGTTCGACGATCTCATCGACACCATCGCCGAACTCGCCCGAACGGTCGGCAATCGCGAGGGCTCGGCGTAGCGTTGATGCGGTGACCCGCCTCGGCTATCAGATTCCGAATTTCACCTATCCCGGCATCGCACCCGATCACCTGTTTCCCACCATCACCGCGCAGGCGGTCGAGGCGGAGAACTCCGGTTTCGACACGGTGCTGGTGATGGACCACTTCTATCAGCTGCCCATTCTGGGCGAACCAGACGATCCGATGATCGAGTGTTACACCCTGCTCTCGGCGCTGGCCCAACACACCTCACGAGTGCGGTTGTCGGCGCTGGTCACCGGCAACACCTATCGCAACCCGACGCTACTCGCGAAGACCATCACGGCTCTCGATCTGGTATCGGAGGGCCGCGCCCAGCTCGGCATCGGCGCGGGCTGGTTCGAACTCGAACACGACTCTCTCGGTTACCAATTCGGTACTTTCACCGACCGGTTCGAGAAGTTGGAGGAAGCGCTGCAGATCATCCTGCCGATGCTGCGGGGCGAGCGTCCCACCCTCGCCGGCAAGTGGTATCAGGTCGCCGACGCGATCAACTCCCCGGCGCCGGTGTCGGCCATCCCGGTGATGATCGGCGGTGGCGGCGAACGCAAGACCCTGCGCATGGTCGCCCAGTACGCCGACGAATCGAACATCATCTGTGCGCCCGACGAGATCGGTCGCAAACTCGACGCCCTGGCCGGCCACTGCGAGAAGCTCGGCCGCGATCGCTCCGAGATCACCGTCAGCCTGCAGACGTCGGCGTGCGTGGCACCGACGCACGATCAGGCGATCCGCGAGTTCGAGGCATACCTGGCGCGAAATCCCCGCGCCGAGGTCCGGCGTGCGAGCACCATCGTCGGTTCGCCCGAGGAGGTGGCGGCCCGTTACGGCGAGTTGCTGGCCACCGGAATCGACGGCTTCACCGTCAACGCTCCGGCCAACGGTCACATCGCCGGCCGCGTCGGCTTGCTCGGCGAGACCCTGACGCCCGTCGTCGGACACTGAGGCCGGCCGTCGTCGGACACTGAGGCCGGCCGGTCACACCACCGCCTACAGTCCGGACGGCGTCGAGACCCGCACCGAGGTGGCGACACCGTCGGTTCCGTTGGGTACCGCGCCGGTGCCGGTGCCGGTGCCGGTGCCGGTGCCGAGGATCGTGTCGACGATCTCCCCGGACCGGATCGCGACATTGGACAACAGCGTCGACGTGAGACCGTGGGTGTGCTCAGAATTGCCCTGCACAAAGATCGACCCGGTGACCTCGGGATCGGTGCGCACGCGGTACTGCCGATCCAGGATCGGCCGTCCATGCACATCCGAATGGCATCGCCTCGCGAGGCCGCCGACCAGGTCGGCGATCGGGGTGGGCTCGAAGCCGGTGGCGAAAATCACCGCGTCGCAATCGATATCGAGTTCCTCTCCGGTCAGCCGATGGATCATCCGGAGCCGCGCGGTGTCATCGGTTTCGACGATGTCGACGACCTCGGTGGATCCGTGGACGAACAACCGGCGGTCGCCGGCGACCCGCTCGGTGTACTCGCGCCGGTACAGTTCCTCGATCAACTCCGGGTCCACCGCCGAATAGTTGGTGCCGCGGTGATAGGTGAGCAATCGCTCACGCCAGGCCGGCTCGGCGGCGAAGTACTCGTCGACGGTCGACGCATCGAAGACCCGATTGGCGTACGGGCTGTCGTCGGCGGGTGTGTAGCCGTACTTGGCGAACACGGCGTGCACCTCGGCACGTGTTTCGGCATGCAGGTATGCGGTCACCTCGGCGGCGCTCTGTCCGGCGCCGACCACCACGAACCGTCCGTGCGGCGTCGACGGCAACGCGGCCAGACGGGTGAGCAGGTCATGGTTGTGGAAGACCCGGGGCCCGGCCGACACGCCCGCGGGCAGTTTGCCGCGGATGCCGCCGCCGAGTACCAGGTTGCGCGCCCGGTGGGTACCCGAGGCGGTCACCACCTCGAACACGCCATCGGACCACCGGACATCGGAGGCCTCCGTCGAGTACTGCACCGGGATGTCGACCCGGTCGGCGGCCCATCCGAGATAGTCGTGGAACTCCGACCGGAGGGGGAAGAAGGTGGCCAGATTGATGAAGTCGGACAGCCTGCCACGCTCGGACAAGTAGTTCAGGAACGTGAACCGACTGGCCGTATTGCGTTGAGTGGCGAGATCTTTGAGAAACGACACCTGCATCGTCGCGCCCGGCAACAACATCCCCGGGTGCCACTCGAACCGGTCACGCCGTTCCAGGAATCGCGCCGACAGTGGGCGCTGGTCGGGGGTCCGCTGTGTGGGGGTGTCGGAGTGAATGGCGCCGTTGGTGTGAAAGGCCCCGTTGTGAAAGGCACTGTTGTGTTCCTCGATGGCGATGGCCAGCGCCAGGTTCGACGGACCGAAACCGATCCCCACCACATCCGTCGTGGAACTGTCACTGCACACGCGCTACTCCTCTACGTTGACACCGGCGGTGGCTGCGATGGCGCCGGGTCGGTCATGGCACCCTGATCGGGGCGGGAAGGCCACCGCTTCGATGACCCGGTGAGATCGTCGTCTCATGCCCGGCCGTCGGCCCCCGCACCGGACGCCAGCTATCGTGAAGGTAAGTCTAACCTAAGGTTCAGCAGCGGGTTCATCTGGCATGCATGTGGGTCAGCGCACCAGACGATCCGACAACCAGAGTGAACCGCTGTCCTGCTCAGGAGAAGAAACGAGATGAACCCTTCGATCGTCAGCACCCGCGATGTCACCGCCGACGCCGCCACCACGAGCCATCAGGGAAGGCCGGAATCGGCCGACCCAGGCGGGTTCCTGTTCTGTCGCAACGAGTATCACGTGATCGCCGCGGGCGTCGAGCAGCCGTTCGCCGACGTCACCCTGGCCGCGTCGGCCCTGCGTGACGGATCGGTGCGGGCGGTGGTGGGCGCCATACCATTCGACACCACCGACGACGCCGCCCTGTGGGCACCGCAGACGGTGTCGAAGCACACGGGCACCTGGACCGCGTCCACCCGCCTCGGCATCCCCGACACCGGAACCCCGCACACTGGAATCCCGCACGCTGGAGTCCCGCACGCCGCGATCGAACGCGCCGATCCGGACACCGCCGAGCACCGACGCCGTGTGGTGTCCTCGGTTCGACGCCTCGCCGACCCCTCCGACGAGCTCGAGAAGGTGGTGCTGGCCCGGACCCTTCGGCTCAGTGCCGACGGTGCGATCTCACCGTGGGAGATCGCCGCACGGATGCGGGCGGCCGACTCGAACGGGTCGGTGTTCGTCACCGACCTCTCGGCCGCATCCGGGCATCGCGGCGCCCACCTCGTCGGCGCGAGCCCGGAGGTGCTCATCTGCAAACGCGGAACCACCGTGACCGCCCATCCCCTGGCGGGCTCGTCGGCACGCCACCCCGATCCGCGGATCGACGCCGAACGCGGTCGCGCCCTGAAGAATTCGACGAAGGACCACACCGAACACCGCTACGTCGTCGACGCCCTGGCCGCAGCGCTCACGCCACTGTGCGACACCCTGCACATCCCGGAGGAACCGGTGCTGATGACCACCCCGACCATGTGGCATCTCGGCACCCCCATCGAGGCCACGATCACCGAGCGGTCCATCACCTCCCTCGATCTGGCGTTGGCGGTTCATCCGACCCCGGCGATCTGCGGAACCCCGACGCGGCCGGCCCGCGAGCACATCCTGGCCACCGAAGGGCCCCGCGGGTTCTACGCCGGAGCGGTGGGCTGGTCGGAGTCGGCGACCGCGGGGGGCGACGGTGAATGGATGGTGACCATCCGCTGCGCCGAGATCGCCGCCGACGGCCGCAGTGCCGTCACCTGGGCCGGCGGTGGAATCGTCGCGGCGTCGGACCCCGATGCCGAGGTCTCCGAGACCGAGAGCAAGTTCGCGGCCGTCCTCGATGCGTTCAGGATCGATCGAGGGTAGGCATCGTCGGGGCAGCAGTCTGCGGCGATGGGGGTGCGGGTGAATCACGTTCCGGCGCAACGTCGATGACTGCCACACGCGCGCTGCGTGTCACGCAGTAGGCAACCCAGGGCCCGGCCATGATCGAGGTGACCACGGCCAACAGCACCACGATCATGTAGATCTCTTCGCCGAAGACGCCCATGTGCAGTCCCGCGGAGGCGATCACGATCTCGACGACGCCCCGCGCGTTCAGTCCTGCGCCCAGCGCGGCGGCATCCCACCTCGGGATCCGTGCGATGCGCGCACCGGCATAGGCACCGACGAACTTGCTCACCACCGCGGCCACCAGGAGCCCCGCCGTGGCGAGCAGCACCTGGGGACGCGCGATCAGGTGCAGATCCAGGTGCAGTCCCGCACCGGCCAGGAAGACCGGGGCCAGCACCCAGCTCGTGATCGCTTGCAGCGGCGCCATCACGGACTCGCCCCGGTGGCCGATGATCACCCCGGCGAGGAATGCACCCAGGACCGGCTCGAGGTGCACGGCCCCGGTCAGAGCCGCACCGGCGATCAGAGCCAACACCACGATCCCGCCGGTCTCCGAGCGATGGCGGGAGGTCTCCAGACGATCCAGCGCCTGGCTCACCGGTCGTCGCAACAGCCAGGTCGCCACCAGCAGGGCCGCCAGGGCTCCCAGGGTCAACGGCAACCGGGAACCCCGGAGCCCGGAGGTGGCCATGGCCGAGACGACCGCGAGGATGACCCAGGCGGCGACGTCGGTGAGGGTGCCGGTGGCCAGGGTCAGCTGACCGATTTCCTTGCGCATCAGGTCGAGCTCGGTCAGGATGCGGGCGATCACCGGAATCGCGCTGACCGACAACGCCGTTCCGAGCAGCAGCACGAATTCGGTGGTGCCGGCGGACTGCCCGCGCAGCGTGTGCGGAATCAGCAGTCCGGCAACCACTCCGGCGACCAGCGGGATCACGAACGATCCGACGCCGACGGACGCCAGCACGGTGGTACGGCGGCGGAGGAAGGCACCGTCGAGGTCGACGGCGGCCAGCCCGACGAGCAGGACGACGCCGAGCGTACCCACGGCCGACACCAGCGGCAGCGCATCGCCGGTACCGAAACTCCACGCCGGGGGCAGCACCGCCCCGAGCAGCGACGGCCCGAGAATCACTCCGGCCGCGAGTTGCCCGGTCATCGCCGGCAGCCCGAGTCGCTGCGCGATCATGCCGCAGCCGAGCGCGGCCATCAGGACCAGGGCGAGATGTCCGAGCATCAGGGCCGTCGGTGGTTCCCGGTCACCACCGACCGCGACACCCGATCAGACCGGTACATCGGCCGGCTCGGCCCACGACAGACCGTTGGCCGACGGTACGAGCCCGCCCGCCAGCAGCGGCGGCTCGGTGGCCCGATCACCCACCGCCCCGCGTGCCTGGAGTGCGTTCATCTCCTCCATCACGTCGCGGACCACCGGAGCGGAGAACATGTGCCCCATCCGCTGACCCGAATCGGTGTCCATACCACCGGTTTTCGCGGCGGCCCGGGTGAGGGCGTCCGACGATGCGCGGAAGCGTTCGATGATCTGCGACGGGTCGGTGAGAGCCTGCTCGCCGGAGAAGCCGCCGGCCACCAGGGATACGAACGCGGTCATATCGGTGCGATCGAAGTTGGTGACCCGGCGGGCCTTCCAGAAGTACGAGTCCTCGGACTGCTCCATGTCGTAGAACGCCGACAGGAATTCGTGAAACACCGCGTACTCACGCCGGTAGCGGCCCTCGAATTCGCCGAATGCCCGGTCCTCGCTCACGGTGCCGTCGAGCACGCTGTTGATGGATCGGGCCGCCAGCACACCGGAGTATGTCGCGAGGTGGACCCCGGTGGAGAAGACCGGATCGATGAAGCACGCGGCGTCGCCGACGAGCACCATGCCATTGCCCCAGAAGCGGGTGTTGGCATACGAGTAGTCCTTGCGCAGCCGGATCTCACCGTAGGTCCCCTCGGTCACCCGGGTGGCATCGGCGAGCATGTCGCGCACGATCTCGCAGCGATCGATGTAGTGCAGGAGGGTCTGTTCCTGCGCGTTGATCACGTGATCGGCCTTGTCCTTGGCGATGACGACGCCGACGCTCGTCAGCGTGTCCGACAGCGGGATGTACCAGATCCAGCCCTCGTCGAATGCCGCGCACAGGATGTTGCCGCTGTCCGGGGCCGGAAATCGTTTGCCCCCTTCGAAGTACCCGAACACCGCAATGTTCTGGAAGAACTCCGAGTACACGCGTTCGGCGCCGGCGTGCCGGGTCAGTCGGGTGGAGTTGCCCGACGCGTCCACCACGTAGGCGGCGCGGATGTGATGCTCGACGCGATCGGCATCGACGTAACGCACACCCACGACGCGTCCGCTGTCGTCGGTGTCGACGCCGTTGACCCGACTGTTCTGCCGGACGTCGACGCCGTTGGCCGCCGAGTTCTCCAGCAGGATCTGGTCGAACTTCATCCGCTCGACCTGGTAGGCGTAACTCCCCTCGCCGGCGAACTCGGGTGAGATGGCGAACAGGAAGTTCCACGGCACCGGATTGGTACCCCACCGGAAACTACCGCCGCGCTTGTGCATGAATCCGGCGTCACGCACCTGCTCGTAGCAGCCGAGGAGTTTGCACACACCGTGAATCGTGGACGGCAGCAACGATTCCCCGATCTGGTACCGGGGAAAGGTCTCCTTCTCGAGCTGGATCACCCGCCGACCGCTCTTGGCCAACATCGTGGCGGTGGTAGAGCCACCCGGTCCACCGCCGACGACCACGACATCGACGTCTTCGGTCACGGCGGGCGCCTGATCTCGCTGCCCGCTCATCGTGCGGAGTCCGGCGTCGACGCGGCGGCCGCGGTGAGTTCGCGCACCCAGGAGCCGACGACCGGGTCCGAGGCGAGGGCGACCAGATCTGACTGCACCGCACCCGCGGCGCGCCACCGTTCGATCAGCGACATCAACCGCACCGAATCCAGTCCGATGTCGAGAACGTTTGTCTCGTCGGTGATCTCGGATGCGGGCAACTCCAGGATGTCGGCGATGTCCCCGATGATTCGTTCCCGGGTCAGCACTGCACCAACAGCGGCCATCTGGTCTTCCTCACTTCTCCGCCATCGTCGTGATGGCACGTCGCGCGCTCGGTGACGACTCCCGCCGATCCGGTGTCACCGCATCGGGCATACACTCGGCGTGAGCACTTTCCCTTGAGCTTAGCCTGCCCTAATGTAGACGCCGCCCGGTGAAAGCCGCGGACCGCCCCTCTTTGGAAAGTCTAACCAAATGAAGGGTAGGCTGCCCTACTATGTCTATGGCCTGCGCTCCGTCCCACGAACCCTCGTTCCCCGCATCGGCGGCGGCGCAGGGCCTGTGGGCCGCGCAGTCGGTCATCGGGCCGTCGCCGGTGTTCACCATCGGCCAGCTTCTCGAGTTCGACACACGGCCCGACGCGGCACGACTGATCGCCGCGGCCACCGCCGCCGCGCGCGAGGCCGATCTACTCTCCGCGCGGTTCTCAGATGACAACGGCGAATTGCGCTTTCACCTCGGCGAGCCGATCGAGGTCAGACAGGTCGATCTCGGCCCGGACCCATCTGCACTGAACTCGGTGGCCACCACGGCGGTTGGCCGGCCGATCGATCCGGCCATCGGGCCGTGCGCCGAGATCTCGGTGCTCACCGCCGGGAACCGCCTCGGCCTGCTCATCGTCGCCCATCACATGGTTCTCGACGCCTATGGGCTCGGCCTCCTTGTTCGCCGCATCGCACGCCTGTACGACAACCTCACCGATGCACGGGCATTGCGTTCGATCACCGACCTCCCCGCCGGGGTGGACGACGCCCGCCCCGGCGACCGCGAGTTCTGGGAGCGCGAACTCGGCGCCGCGAACGGTCCGGTGACACTCGCGAAAGCCCCTCGCGGCCATCGCATCGCGCGCGGTGTCCGCACCGAACGGGTCGTGGTCGGCGGGGCCGGATCGCTCACCCGGACGCCGGCGGTCCTCGCCGCGCTGATCGCGGCCCACTGCGCACGACTCGTCGACTCCGACGAGGTGATCCTGGGATTCCCGATGATGAATCGGCTGGGATCGCCGGCGGCCCCGTGCGCGTGCAGCACGGTCAACGTCATTCCTCTGCGGGTGGCGACGCCCCGGCACGCGACCTTGTCCGAGGTGGCCACCGACGTCGCCGGCCGGATCGCCACCGTGAGCGCACACGCCCGCTACCGGGGCGAGGACATCGTGCGCGACCTGCGGCGCCGCGGGATCGACGGTGTCATCGGACCCACCCTCAACATCAAGCCCTTCTCCCCGACGGCCGCCATCGGCGGACACGTGGCGGTCATCCGTTCACTCGCCCGTGGCCCCGTCGTGGACGTGGCGATCACCTGCGCGGACCTCGACGGCGACCTCGAGATCGTGCTGGATGCCGACGCCGATCTCTACGGCAACGCCGACGTCGCCGACATCTGCTCGGGCATCGGTGCTTTCGTCGCGGCCGCAACGACAGCACCGACGCTCGACGAGGTATCGATCGGAGCGATCGCGATGCCGGACGAACAGTCCGCGGCACGTGCCATCGCCGCCGCCGACGAGGCCACCCGGGGCCCGATCGATCCGACTCCGCTCGTGCAGCGTGTGCTCGCCCACCCCGACGACGCGGTCGCACTGATCTGTGGAGACGAGCGGATCGACGTCGCGACGCTGCGTGCGCGGGTGACGGCGCTGTCGGACGAACTCGGGGTCCTGGCGCCGGAGGATATCGTCGCGGTCGCCCTGCCGAGGGGTGTCGACATGATCGTCGCGCTGCTCGCCGTCCATCACAGTGGTGCGGCATTCCTGCCGCTGGATCCCGGTTTCCCGGCCGAACGGCTGGCCGCGACCATGGCCGACGCCGCACCGGTGGCCGTCATCGAACCGGGCTCCGCCGCAACCGCTGAGGTGCGCGCGCTGACGCCGGCGTCCGCACCGCCGTCGGATCATCGTGGTGTCGTATCGTCAGCGTCGCCGGCACCGGCACCGGAGCACCCGGCATACGTCATCTACACCTCCGGTTCCACCGGCACACCCAAGGGCGTGGTGATCAGCCATCGGGCGTTGGCCAACTTCGGCGGACACCTCGCCGAACTCGTCGGATATCACCCCGGCCGTCGTGTGCTGTCGGTGACCACCATCTCCTTCGACATCGCGATCCTGGAGACGCTGGTGCCGCTGGCCGCGGGTGCGACGGTGATCCTGGCCACCAACGACGACGTGCACGACCCGGCGCGATTGGCCGCGCTCATCCGCACCCACCGGATCGACGTCATGCAGGCCACCCCCTCGCTGTGGTCGGCATTCCTGGAATCCGGCCACGGCAAGGCCCTCACCGACGTCGACGTCCTGGTCGGCGGCGAAGCACTGCCGGCCGACATCGCCGGTGAACTGACGCGGCACGCGGCCTCGGCCCGAAACATGTACGGCCCCACCGAGACCACCATCTGGTCGACGACCGAACCGCTGCGCCGCGGCCAGACCGCCGAGGTCGGCATCGGCACGCCGATCGCGAACACCGGTGTCCGGATTCTCAATTCGGCGCTGCATCCGACCACTGACGGCGATGTGGGCGAGTTGTACCTGTCCGGAGCCGGCCTCGCACGCGGCTACCACGGGCGGCCCGACCTGACCTGCACACGATTCGTCGCCGACCCGTTCGGGCCACCCGGCACCCGGATGTACTGCACCGGTGACCTCGCGCGCCGAGGTCACGACGGGACGCTGCACTGCCTCGGCCGCACCGACCACCAGGTCAAGATCCGCGGCTTCCGGATCGAACTCGGTGACATCGATGCCGCCCTGGCACAGCACCATTCGGTCGAACGAGCGGTCACCGTCGCCGTCGACGGGCGTCTCGTCGGTTATGCCGTGCCGACGCGCGGACATCAGATCGACACCGTCTCGCTGCGCCGGCATCTGGCCGACCGTCTCCCCGACTACATGATCCCGACCGTCATCACCGCCATCGACGAGGTTCCGCTGACACCCAACGGAAAGATCGATCGAACCGGGTTGCCCCGACCCGACTTCGCTGCGCTTGCCGGTGACTCCCGGGAACCGTCGAGCGCCACCGAACACGCACTCGCGCAGGCCTTCCGGGAGGTTCTCGGCCTTCCCGCGGTGGGAGTCGAGGATGATTTCTTCATCCTCGGCGGCGACAGCCTGACGGCGGTCCGCGTGGTGGCCCACGCGGCCCGGGCCGGTCTGAGGATCACCCCGATCGAACTCTTCGACCACCCCACCATCACGCGGCTCGCCACGATCGCCCGGGCCGCCGATCCGAATCACGAGGCATCGTTGCACTCCGAATACACCACCACCACCGCAGATCTCGGCGTCGACGAACTCGACGAGCTGGTCGAGGGGGACCTGCTGTGAGCGCCACCGGTACCGGTGTCGGCGGCATCGAGGACGTCCTGCCGCTGACCGGGCTACAGGAAGCCATCGTCTACCACTCGACCCGGCCGCGGACCGACGGATCCCACGATCCCTACCTCATCCTCGCCGATATCGATCTGGCCGATCACGTCACGATCGATGCCGATCTCCCCACCCGGGTGATCGCCGCCGTCACCACGGTGATGGCACGCCACGCCTCGCTGCGCACCTCCTACACCCGCCGACGCACCGGTGCACCGGTCGCGCGCGTGCACACCGACGTCGCCGCCCCGGTGGAGGTCTGCGCGCTCGACGCCGGCCTCGACCTCGACGCGCTGCGGCACCGGGAACGGCGCCGCGGAATCACCCTGACCTCGCCGCCCCCGTTCCGTATCATCCTCGCCGCCACCGAGGACATTCCCGGCGTCACCTCCGATGGCACCGGCACCGGCACCGGCACCGGCACCGACGATCACCACCCCCCACGCCATCACCTGCTGATCGTCGCCCACCATGTCGCCCTCGACGGGTGGTCATTGCACCGCCTCGTCGACGAGATCGTGCGGGCACTACGCGACGAACCGCTACCGGCTCCGGCGGACCTGCGCGATTTCCTGCGCTGGCGGGCGAGCCGACCGGACGGGCTCGACCGTTGGCGTACCGCCCTGTCCGGTGTGCGGTCCGCCACCCGGCTGCCGTTGCCGGAGATCGACCCCGCCCCACCGGTGGTCGAGCGCCGTCTCGGGACCGCCCGGTCCGCGCGGATGCGTGCGGTGGCGCGCGATCACGGCGCCTCGGTGAACACCCTGATCCAGGTGGCCTGGGCCCTGGTCCTGGCCGATCACACCGATACCGACGACGTGATCTTCGGCGCCGTCGTGTCCGGGCGCGATCCGGCGGTCGACCGTGTCGACGAGATGGTCGGCATGTTGATCAACACGATCCCGGTGCGGGTGCGCATCGATCCGAACGAATCGGTGGCACAGCTGCTGTCGCGGGTTCAGCGGGAACAGCTCGCCCTCCTCGATCAGCATCAGTGCGCGCTGGGTGACATCCAGGCATCGCTGCGCCTCGGTGAACTCTTCAACTCGGTCGTGGTGTTCGAGAGTTTCCCCCGCGGCCCGGTCCGCCCGCACATCGAAGACGAGAACAGCTACGCCGCCACAGTTCTCGTCGAGGACGATCCTGACATCCGCATTCTGTTCGAACGGCGCACGCAGGACGGGCACACGGTGTCGGCGACCCTCCTCGACCGACTGATCCGGATGGTCGGGACCATCGTCGACAACGCCGGCGCCACAGCCGCGCAGTTGCCCCGCAGTGACGCCGACGCGAGCGCCGCGCGCGGACTCGAGGGAGCCGACCCGGTCCCGTTCGTGCCGGTCTCGGCACGGATCGCGGCCACCGCGCAGCGGGTACCCGAACACGTCGCGCTGCGCGTCGACGATCACAGCCTGACCTACGCCGAGCTGGCGGCATCCGCCGACCGGATCGCCGCAGCCCTGACCGCACGTGGTCTCGGCGCCGAGTCCATCGTCGCGATCGCCACTCGGCGCAGCGTCGACATGGTCTCCGCCCTGCTCGGTGTGCTCCGGGCCGGTGCCGCCTACCTGCCGATCGACCCCGGATATCCGGCGGCCCGCATCGATTTCATGCTCGACGACGCCACACCGGATCTCGTCATCGACGACCCGATGGCGGCAGCTCTCGCCGCGGGGTCCGCGTCTGACACACCGGGCCCGCATCCGGTGGCGGTCCATCCGGATTCATCGGCCTACGTGGTCTACACCTCCGGTTCCACGGGTACTCCGAAGGCCGTCGTCGGCACGTCTCGTGCACTCGCCAACCGGATCGCCTGGGCTGCGGAATCCTGGAACGGCGCCGTGGTTCTCGCGAAGTCCTCGATCGCCTTCATCGACGGCAGCACCGAATTGCTCGGTGCCCTTGCCGCAGGCTCGACGGTGATCCTGGCCGACGACACCACGGCCCGCGACGCCACCGCACTCGCCGACCTGACCGCGGAGCACCACGTCGACCAGATCACCGCGATACCGTCACTGGCACAGGCGATCACCGAGGTCGGTGCGACGCCCACACCCCGACGGTGGATCGTCTCGGGTGAACCGCTCGTCGCCGCCACCCGAGATGCGCTGGCCTCCACCGGCGCCGAGATCATCAACTCCTATGGCTCCTCCGAGGTCGCCGGCGACGTCACCATGGGCCGGGTCACCACCGGAGCCATCACCGCCGGCACCGCGGTTGCGGGCATCCGGGTGACGATTCTCGATCACCTGCTGCGGCCCGTTCCGGCCGGTGTGGCCGGCGACATCTACGTGGGCGGTCCACAGTCGGCGCGTGGGTATCGCAATCACTCCGGTTGGACCGCAACCGCATTCGTCGCCGATCCGGATGGCGCCGGGAGTCGTCTCTATCGGACCGGCGATCGTGGACGCATCGAACCCGACGGCCGGCTGACGGTGCTCGGCCGCGCGGACCGCCAGGTCAAGATCCGCGGGGTGCGCGTCGAACTCGGCGAGGTCGAATCGGCCATCGCCGACGTCGACGGTGTGCGTGAGGCCGCCGTCCGTGCGGTCACCGACACCGCCGGTGACACCCGGATCGATGCCTACGTCAGTGGCCGACCGGGGCTGTCGTCGGTGGAGATCGTCGCGGCACTGAGCACGTCGCTTCCCGCCGCGATGATCCCGGCGTCGATCACCATCCTCGACGCATTGCCGTTGACGCCGGGCGGCAAGGTGGATCGACTGGCCCTGCCCGATCCGGCCGACGCCGGATCGACCCGATCGTCACGCGGTCCGCGCACCGACGCCGAGGCCGCGGTCATCGCGGCGGCGACCGCCGTCCTCGGTCGCGACGCCGGCATCGAGGACAACTTCTTCGATCTCGGTGGCCATTCCCTCTCCGCCACACGACTTCTCACCCGTCTGCGGGTCGCGACCGGATCGCGGCTCGGCATCGGCGACGTGTTCGACCATCCGGTGCTGGCCGAGCTCGCCGCGCTGATCGACACCGCGCAGATCGACACCGCGCAGAGCGGCTCGGGGACCGCCACCCCCACCACGCCACCGGGGCCGGTGCCCGGGCTGCGTCCACATCCCCTGCCCTTGTCGCCGGCGCAACGTCGGCTGCTCTTTCAGTCCGGTGTCGACGATTCCGCCTATACGGTGGCCTTCGCGGTTCGCCTCGACGCCCATCCGGGATCGTCGATCGACGTTGGCGCACTGTCGGATTCCCTCACCGGCATCGTGACCCGACACGAGGTGCTCCGGACCCGCATCGTCGACGAAGTACCCGTCATCGACCCCGCCGATCGGGCCACGGTCGCGGTGACCGAACATCGGGGATACGGCGAGGACGGGAACGGGGACGACGGGAACGGGGACGACGGGCACGGGCGTGACACCGAGGACCTCGTCGCGCGGTTGATCGCGCGCCCCTACGACCTCTCGGCCGACGCCGTTCTTCGCGCCGACCTCATCCACACCTGGCAATCGTCGGCGATCCTGCTGCTCACCGTCCACCACATCGCCGCCGACGAGTGGTCCGCACGTCGGCTCTTCGACGAACTCGCCGCGGGCTACAACGGCATCACCGTGGCGCCGCCGACCGTCCAGTTCACCGATCACACCGTGTGGCAACTCGACCGGTTGGGCGACCCCGACGATCCGACCTCGCTGCACGCGACCCAACTGAGTCACTGGCGGGACACTCTCGACGGCATCCCCGACGAGATGCGGCTCCCCACCGACCGACCCCGGCCGATGGAACCGAGTCACCGTGGCGATCAGATCGATCGCGCGGTACCCACCGATCTGGTCGCCGCCCTCGACGACCGCGCCGCGACGAGCGGTACCACCCGATTCATGCTCGTCCATGCCGCGGTCACACTCGCACTGTCGGCCTCCGGCGCCGGCGACGACATCGTCGTGGGCACACCGTTCGCCGGGCGCACCACGGCCGCCGCCGAAGAGCTCATCGGCATGTTCGTCAACACTCTCGCACTGCGCACCGACCTGAGTGGCGATCCGACCCTCGGTGAGGTCATCGACCGCATTCGATGCACCGATCTCGACGCCTACGAGCATGCGGATCTGCCGTTCGACGCCGTCGTCGCCGCGTTGACGCCGCACCGGAGTCTGTCGCGGCATCCGGTGTTCCAGACGATGGTCCAATACCGGGATCCGATCGCCGCACCCTATTTCGCCGGCCTCGACGCCACACCACTGTTCCCGCAGACACGGACCGCGAAGTTCGATCTCACCTTCGAATTCGTCGGCCTGACAGACGGATTGCGACTGCGGGTGGAGTACGCCACCGACCTGTTCGACCGCGACACCACCGAGCAACTCACTGATCGTGTGCTGTACCTCCTGGAGATGCTCGCCCACCATCCGGACGTCCGCGTGGCTGCGCTGCGGGTACCGGATGCGCCCGATACCGTTGCGGCACTGCCGATGTCGTCGGTCACCGCCGCCGCGGCGATCGTACAGCGACGGACCCTCGACGGTGCGCGCACCCTGTGGGAGGTCTTCGCCCACACCGCCGCCGAACACGCCGACCGGGTCGCACTGACCGTCGGTGCCGCCACGCTGACCTACCGTGAGGTCGACGATCGCAGTGCGCACCTGGCCGCCGCACTGATCGCCGACGGCCTCCGCCCCGGCGATCTGGTGGCGCTGCTGCTGCCGCGCGGTGCCGACCAGGTGATCTCGATCCTCGCGGTCCTGCGCGCGGGCGGTGCCTATGTGCCGATCGACCCGGACTACCCGGACGAACGGATCGAGACCATCCTCGCCGACGCCCGGCCGGTCGTCATCGTCGACGCCGACCACTGTGCCCGGGTATGGGCGTCTGATCCCGGTGACTCCGTTGTCGCGCGACCGATCCCGGTCACCCCGGATCATCCCGCCTACGTCATCTACACCTCCGGTTCCACGGGCAGGCCCAAGGGCGTGACCATCACCCACCGCAACGTGGTGTCCCTGCTGGCGGCGACCCGCGAGGCGATCCACACCGGCCCCGAGGATGTCTGGACGCTGTTCCATTCCTATGCCTTCGACTTCTCCGTGTGGGAGATCTGGGGAGCGCTCTCGACCGGTGCACGACTGGTCATTCCGGATCGTGCGACCACCCGGTCCCCCGCCGACTTCGCGACCCTGCTGCGGGATGAGCGGGTTACCGTACTCAACCAGACACCGTCGGCCTTCTACACCCTCGACGCCACCCTCACCGCCGACCCCGATCACGCCGACCCACTCGACCTCGGCGCATTGCGGTACCTGATCTTCGGCGGCGAGGCCCTCGACGCACGTCGGCTCACCACGTTCCTGCGCCGTTGGCCCGACGTCCGGGCGATCAACATGTACGGCATCACCGAGATCACCGTGCACGCCACCCTGCTCGACATCGACGCCGACTCCGCGGAACGTTCGGTGGGCAGCGCCGTCGGTGCCGTGTTACCCGGATTCACCGGCCGGCTGCTGGACCGATACCTGCGTCCGGTGCCGCCCGGGGTGATCGGCGAACTCTACCTGTCGGGCCCGCAGGTGGCCCGGGCGTACCTGAACCGTCCGGGTTTGTCGGCGGGGCGGTTCGTCGCCGATCCCGGTGGTGGCGGTGGGACCTGCTACCGCACCGGAGATCTGTTCCGGCTCACCGGCGATGGCCGTCTGCTGTCCGAAGGCCGTGCCGACTCCCAGGTCAAGATCCGCGGATTCCGCATCGAACTCGGTGAGGTGCGCGCCGCCGTGGCCGGGGTGAGCGGTGTGCGCGACGTCGTGGTCATCACCCGTCCCGGGCCGTCGGAGGGCCATCGGCTGCTCGCCTACGTCGTCACCGACGGGATCGGCCCGGACGACGTGCGCTCGGCGCTCGCCACGGTGCTGCCCGAGCACATGGTGCCCGCGGCGGTGATCGGTATCGACGCCGTTCCGTTGACCACCAACGGCAAGACCGATGTCGCGGCACTGCCCGAGCCGCACGCCCCCGGGGGCCCGGCATCCGATGGTGTGCGTGCACCGGCCACCGAGGCAGAATCGGCACTGCTGGCGATCTTCGCAGAGACCCTGCACCTGCCTGCGCACGAGATCTCGGTCGATGACGACTTCTTCGCGCTCGGTGGTGATTCCATCGTCTCCACCACGCTGGTCAATCGGGCCCGGCGGGCCGGATGGTGCCTTCGGACGCGGGACGTCTTCACCCACCGCACCATCGAAGCCCTGGCCGTGGTGGCCGAACCGATCACCGACGGTGACAACGCTGACACGCAATCCGGCACGGCGACAGCGGGTTCCGGTGGGGTCATCGGTCTGCTGCCGATCATGCATCGGCTCCGCGAACTGGGCGGTCGGATCGATCGCCACAATCAGTCCCTCGTCGTCGACACCCCGCCCGACGCCACGCCCGCCTCGATCACCGCGGCGCTGCAGGCGCTTCTCGACGCCCACGAGGCGCTGCGCATGACCCTGAACGTCATCGCCGGCGACGTGTGGACGCTCACCGCTCGAGCCCCCGGCGATGTCGCGGCCACCGACATCCTCGAGGTCGTCGCTAGCGACGCCCACGGCACTGTCGCCGACACGATCGCCGCGGTCTCGGATGCCTGCGCCGCGCGATTGTCCCCCACATCGGGCCGGATGATCGCCGCCGCGCATCTGACGCCGACGACTTCGGGCGATCCGGGACGCCTCGTCCTCGTCATCCATCATCTGGCGGTCGATGGGGTCTCCCGCCGTATCCTCCTCGACGACCTCGCCGCCGTACACGACGCCGGTTCTGCCGCGGACGCAGTCCGCCTGGGCGACACCACGAACGCAGTCCGCCTGGGTGACTTCGCCGCCGCCGTGGCCGAGGCCGCCCTCGCCCCGGAACTCCTGGGCGAGGTGGCGCATTGGGCTGCGGTGCTCGCCCCCGGCGGCGAGCTGATTCCGGGATCTCCTGCACGTTCGGGCACCCTCGCGGCACAGCGCGGCCACGTCGTCGCACTCGACGTGAACACCTCCCGGGCGATCGTCACCGACCTACCGACCCGTCTCGGCGTCGGGGTCACCTCGATCTTCCTCGGTGCGCTGCGTGTGGCGGCGACCGAGGTCACCGGCGCCGGTGACCTCGTCGTTGACACCGAGCGACATGGCCGCGACACCGAATCGGCGGGCCTCGGCCACCGCGACCTGACCCACACGGTGGGATGGTTCACCACCATGGCGCCGCTGCGTCTGCCGGCCGCCGACGGCATCGACCCGCACGCGGCCGTAGTGCAGGCCGAACGGCAGTGGCAGGAGATGCCCTCGGCGGGAGCCGGATTCGGGTTGCTGCGGTACCTGAACCCGCAGACGGCCATGGCGCTGGCGACGATGCCGTCGGCAAGTGTGCTGCTCAACTACCTGGGCCGCTTCTCCGTGGGCACCGGCGGAGCGTGGCAGCCGTCGGCCGAATCGTCGGCACTGGCGGCGGTCGCCGACCCGGACCTCGGGGTCGCCCACCCCCTCGAGGTGGAGATCGTGTGCCGCGACGAGGCGGATGGCCCGATCATCAGCGCAACCTTCCGCCATCTGTCCGATCAGGTTGACGCCGAGACCGTGGTACGACTCGCCGACCGGTGGCGCACCGCGCTGGAGGATCTGGTCGCGGCCACCCCACCCGGAGCCGAGAAATCCGGTCACCCGGATCAGTCCCCCGCTCAGTCCCTCACGCATCAGCAAACCACCGGAGTGTGTTCGTGACCTCGACCTCCCGCCTGTCCCGCTCGACCGAGTCGACGGGGCAGCGTCATCCCCTCCTGGCCGGGCAGCGTGACATCTACCTCGGCATGCAGATCGCCACCGACCCGGCGCTCTACAACACCGGCCTCTACATCCGTATGCCGTCGACCACGGACCCCCATCGCCTGCGGACGGTGATGCGCCAGACCCTCGACGCCGCCGAGGCCATGCGTGCGGTGTTCGCCGAGGAGGACGGCGAACTCACCCAACGACTGCTACCGATCGACGACTTCGACGTCCCCGTCGTCGACATCCGCGGCACCGATCCGCACGCGTGGATGCAGCGAACCATGGCCCAGCCAATGGATATTCACGCCGGCCCGCTCAGCAACTTCCGGATCCTGCTCGTCGGGGAGGAACCGACGGCACCACCCACGGCGGTGTTCACCTTCCTGAAGGTGCATCATCTCGTCTGCGACGGAATGGGTCTGGTCTCCTACGCCGAGACCGTCCGCAAGCGCTACGACGCCCCGGCGGATCCCGCATCCGGTGACGTTGATCGCATACATTCCGGCAGTTGGGCGCTCGGCGACATCGTCGCGGCCGAATCCGACTACCGTTCCGGTTCCGCCCATCTCGAGGACCGCGAGTACTGGACCGCGTTGATGGCCGATCACCCGGATCCGGTTCGGCTGCTCGATCAGCAGTTGCCACCGGGACCGGGGATCACGCACGCCCGCTTCGAGATCGACGCCGACCGGCTGGCGGTGCTGCGTTCCCTCGCCTCCCGGGTGGGGGTGCGACCCGCGGTCATGATGATCGCCGCGGTGGCGGGCTTCGCCCACCTCCGCACCGGTCGTGACGATCTCGTGTTCGCACTGCCGGTGACCGGTCGCCTCGACCGGGCGACGCGCTCGGCACCGTCGATGGTCACCAGTGTGTTGCCGCTGCGGGTGGCGGCGTTCGGTCGTGACCGTCTCGCCGACCTGGCCACCCGGGTGGACCGCGCCCTCTTCGGCCTGCTTCCCCGAAGCCGTTTCCGCGCCGAGGATCTCGCGCGTGCCCTCGCCACCGACGCCGGTCCTGCGAGCGGGCCCTACCGTATGTTCGGCCTCGGCATCAACGTGCTGACGAACAGCACACGACAGACCATCGGCGGCGGTGCGGTGAGTGTGCACGCGCTCGCCTCGGGTCCGGTGTCCGACGTCGAGATCCAGATCCAGCTGCGCCGCAAAGGACTTCCGGCCGAGGTCGTCGTCCGCGGGGTGGCCGAGGCGGCCATCGAGAGCGCACAGATCGCCACGGCCTTCGACGGCTTCCTCACCGACCTGTGCGCTGGGCCCGACGACCGCCTCACGGAGATCGGCGTGAGCGCCGACGACCGCCCGGCACAGGACAGCCCGATGCCCGCCGCCGGCCTCACGCCGGCCCTGCACCGGCTGCGAATCGACGAGATCGACCCGGACAGCCTGGCGCCGAGCCCCATTCACATCGACGTTGCGCCGGGAACCGTCCCCGAGACGCTCACCGAGATCCTCGCGGCCCTTGCCGCCCGCCACGACGTGCTGCGCACCACGCTGGCCCGACCGGTCCCGATCCTGTGGACGCTGTCCACCGCGCCGGCCGACGGCGCGACGATCCCACTCGAATACCCCACCGAGACCGCGTCCGAACCGGATACGGCCACCGCACGCCTTCCCCGCGCCACGCTGGACCCGGCGTCGGGTCGACTGACGCTGTGGGTGCACCCGGCGCTGGCCGATCCGGTCACCATCGACATCCTGCGCCGAGATCTGACGGTCGCGGCGGACGACCTCACGCATGGGCGCACGATCGAGATCGATCCGGTGCCGATGTCGCTGGGCCGGGCCTCCGCCGCGCTGGCCGCACAGGCCGCGGACCCGTCGGCGCTGCCGCAGTGGCTCGCGGTGCTCGCCCCCGGAGCGCAATTGCCGACCTGCCCAACCGGTGTGGACCACCCTGCGGACACCGGTGGCCCGGTCATCGTCCGTCGCCCGGTCGACGTCGCCGTCGCGCCGGACCCGGCGGAGATCGCCGGCGTGGTGTGCACAGCCCTCGCGCAGCACTTCGGTGAGCGCCTCGGAAGCCACCTGCTCGTCGACGTGGTCACCGATCTGCGACCGGCGGGTGCCGAGCGCACCGGCGGGCCGTTCCGGGGCCTCACACCCACCCGCTTCGCCCGCTCCGATGGTGCGACCACCGCGGTGCCCGGCCCGGCCCTCGACATCCTGCGGTACCTGTCTCCGCAGGTGGTGGCGTCGCTGATGGCGGCACGGAGCGCCGGTGACATCGTCGATCCGGACGTGATCGTCGGTGATCACGGACTGCCCACCTCGCATGCGGTGTCGGTGGCGGTCTGTCCCGCCGGGACCGATGACGACGTACCCGCCGCGGCGGGATGGGAGGTCCGGGTCGTCGTCGATCCCACCCGGGTCGATGACGCCGCGGTTGTCGCCGACGCCCTGGCCGGTGCCGTCGTCGGGTCCGCCGAGGACCGCTTGGTCGATCTGGACGCCGAGACGCTCGCGGAATTGGTTGCCGCACACGGTGACATCGCCGACGTCTGGCCGCTCACTCCGCTGCAGGAGGGCCTCTACTACCAGGCCCGGATGGACGCTGACGCCGACATCTACACCGCGCAGTTCTGGCTGGATTTCGGTCACCGTATCGACGCCGCGGCGTTGCGGCGTGCGGCCCGCACCCTCCTGAACACCAACCCCGAACTGCGGGCCGAGTTCGTCGAGGTGGGCGGCCGGCCCCTGCAGGTGATCGCCGCCGTCGTCGAGCCCGATGTGACCGAGTTGGATCTGTCGCAGCACTCGCCCGCCGACGCCGAGCATCGCCTGGCCGAGTTGCTCGCCGAGGACCGCGCCACCGGGTTCGCCCTCGACCGGGCGCCGTTGTGGCGGATGCGTCTGGTGCATCTGCCCGCCGATCGTGACCGTCTGGTGGTCAACCGGCGCTTCCTGTTGTGGGACGGCTGGTCCGGTGGCCTCTTCGTGTCCCGACTGCTCGCGTACCTCAACGGAACTCCGATTCCGCCGCGGGAGGCGTCGTTACGCGACTACCTCTCCTGGCTGGCCCGTGGCGCCGACGACGCCGACGCCGTGGCGGCGTGGATCGCCCATCTCGACGGCTACGACGAGCCGTCATTGATCGCGCCCCGCGGCACCACTGCGACCACGACTCCGCGCGCCCCGCAACGCATCGAGGTCGACCTTGGTGCGGAGTTCTCCGAACGGCTGCGCGCCGACGCCCGCACGGCCGGCGTCACGCTCAACACGGTGCTGACCGCCGCGCTCGATCTGACCCTGTCGCGCCAACTGGGCCGCACCGATGTCGCGTTCGGTTCCACCGTCGCCGGCCGTCCCACCGAGGTTGCCGGCATCGACACCGTCATCGGTCTGTTCCTCAACACAGTGGCCGTCCGGACCGTCCTGCGACCCGACGAGACCGTCGCAGAACTGTTGCGCCGCATGCAGGACCAGCGGGTGGAGATGATGGCCTATGACCACCTCGGCCTCAACCGGCTCCAGCAGGAGACCGGACATCCGGTGCTCTTCGATGTGCTCTACGTATTGCAGAACTTCCGGACCGAGGACGAGGAACGCGCCCAGTCGGCGTTGCACGATGTCATCGGTGAGGGCAGTCTCGATCACACCCACTACCCGGTGGCGCTGGTGGTCACCCCGTCGCGCAACATCCGGTTCCGGTTGGAGTACCGCGACGACCTGATCGACGAGACCACCGCACTCGCGCTGGTGGCGCGGTTCCGGCAGGCCCTCGCCGGTATCGGCACCCACCTCGACGCACCGGTGGCCGCGGTGGATCTGAGCCTGCCCGGTGACACCGGCCTCGCCGGCCCGCTCCACGAGCTACCCGACGTGACCGTGTCGAACCTCCTGGGCGAGCGCGCCGCGGTGATCCCCGACACCGATGCGCTCGTCTTCGAGAACCGGCGGATGACCTACGCCGAACTCGAATCCGAGGTCGACCGCGTCGCCCACATCCTCTCCGATCACGGCGTGGGGGCCGAAACCGTTGTCGCGCTCGCCATTCCCCGCAGCATCGACACGGTTGTGGCGTTGTTCGCGATCCTGCGGGCCGGCGCCGCCTATCTGCCCCTGGAACTCGATCATCCCGACGAGCGGCTGCGCACCATCATCGATGATGCCGCACCGCGGATCATCCTGTCCCACAGCCGCGTCGGCGAACGATTCGCCGACACCGGGGTGCCGATCCTGACCATCGACAACCTGCCCGCGCCCGCCGAGCCGAGGTGGACCACGCCCCGGGTGAATCCGGACTGGCCGGCGTACGTCATCTACACCTCCGGATCCACCGGGAAACCCAAGGGTGTCGTCACGCCGTACCGCGGCCTGACCAACATGCAACTCAATCACCGGGAGAGGGTCTTCGAACCTGCCATCGAGGTGGCCCGCTCGGCCGGTATCACCGGACGACTGCGCATCGCGCACACCGTGTCGTTCGCGTTCGACATGTCCTGGGAGGAGCTGCTCTGGCTCGTCGAGGGTCACGAGGTGCATGTCTGTGACGAGGATCTACGCCGCGATTCGACTGCGCTGGTGGCCTATTGCGCTGCGCACCGCATCGACGTCATCAACGTGACACCCACCTACGCCGCGCAGTTGTTCGCCGACGGTCTGCTCGACGGCAACGCCGGCGACGTGGCCGATCATGTGCCGCCGCTGGTACTGCTGGGCGGTGAGGCCGTCGGAGAGCCCGTCTGGACGCGGCTGCGGGAGAACCCGAAGACCTTCGGCTACAACCTGTACGGGCCCACCGAGTACACCATCAACACGCTGGGCATCGGCACCGACGAGTCGCCGACCTCATCGGTGGGCACCCCGATCTGGAACACGCACGCCCATCTGCTCGACGGCTGGCTGCGGCCGGTGCCCTCGGGGGTCGCCGGTGAGCTCTACATCAGTGGTGCCGGATTGGCGCGCGGTTACCTCGGCCGTGCGGATCTGACCGCCGAACGTTTTGTCGCCGACCCGTTCTCCAGCGGCGGACGGTTGTATCGCACCGGCGACCTGATGCGTATCCGCGCCGACGGCAACCTCGACTTCCTCGGGCGCACCGACGATCAGGTGAAGGTTCGCGGATACCGCGTCGAACTCGCCGAGATCGAGACCGCCCTCACCGCACTCGTCGACGTGGCATCGGCCGCCGTGGTGGCCGCCGCCGACCCCGGCGATCCGTCGGTCAAACGTCTGGTCGCCTACGTCATCCCCACGGATCCGTCGGCCGGTGTGGACTTCACCGACATCCGGCGGCACCTGGCGACCCGGCTACCCGACTATATGGTGCCGACGCTGTTCGCCGCGGTCACCGAATTCCCGATGACCGTCAACGGCAAACTCGACGTGCGGGCCCTTCCCGAGGCGCGCCCGGCCACCACCCATCGTGAGCCGCAGACGGAGATCGAACGGCAGCTGTGTGCTGTGTTCGCCGATGTCCTCGGCACTGCCGACCCGGTGGGCGTCGACGACGACTTCTTCGAACTCGGCGGCCATTCGATGTCGGCAATGCGGCTGGTGTCGGCGGTCCGTTCGGAACTCGGTGCACAACTGTCCATCAGAGACCTGTTCGAGGCCCGCACCCCCGCCGACATCGCCCTGCGAGTCCACCGAACCGGCTCGGCCAGTGACATCGTCGTCGGCGCCCGACCCGACCCGCTGCCCCTGTCGCCGGCGCAGGAACGGCTGTGGGTGCTGCATCGCCTCGACCCCACCGACACGTCGTATCACTACGGGCACGTCGTGCGGCTGCATGCGGCGATCGATCCGTCGGCGTTGCGTGCGGCGGTCACCGACCTGCTCATACGTCACGAAAGCCTGCGCACGGTCATCGTCGAATCGGCGACAGGTGAACCGTCCCAACGAATTCTGGACATCACGGAGATCCCCGATGTCGTCGAGGTCACCACCGTCACCGCGCCGGCCGACGAACTGGATACCGAACTGGGCGAACGGGCACGCGAGACACTCACCCGCCCCTTCGATCTCGCCGCGCAACCACCCATCCGGGTGCGCCTGGATCGGGTGGCTCCCATCTCCGATGCATCCGGCGGGAGCGGTGAGACCGCCGGCGTCCTCACCATCGCGATGCATCACATCACGACCGACGAATGGTCCGACCGACCGCTGTTGACCGACCTCACCACCGCCTACGCGGCACGGTTGGCCGACGCGACACCCTCATTCGCGCCACTGCCCGTCCAATACGGCGATTACGCAGTGTGGCAACGCGATCGGGTGGACGCCGTCGGCGCCGGTCAGCTCGATTTCTGGGCGCAGACCCTGTCCGATCTCCCCGACGAGTTGCCGCTGCCCCGGGACCGGGCGCGACGTCCCGGGGCAGCCGGTCCCGCCGCCACGGAGACGGCGACCATCGACGCCGTCACCCGCCGACGCCTCGCCGATGTCGCCGCCGCACACGGCGCCAGCATGTTCATGGTGGCCCAGGCCGCCGTCGCCACCCTCCTCCACCGCGAAGGGGCCGGCGACGACATCCCGCTGGGAAGCCCCATCTCCGGCCGCAACGACCCGGCCCTCGAGGACCTCATCGGTTTCTTCGTCGACACGCAGGTGATGCGTATCGATGTCGGTGGTCGTCCGGCATTCGGTGAACTGATCGATCGGGTCCGCGAGGTCGACCTCGCGGCCTTCGACAATCAGGACATCCCGTTCCAGCGGGTCGTCGAACGGCTCGCACCGTCACGGGTGTCCGGACGCAACCCGCTGTTCCAGGTCAGCGTGTCCTACCTGCCGCTCGACGGAGTCCCCGACCAACTCCTCGGGGTTCCGGCGACCTTCGCTCCGCTCACCTCGGTGGCGGCGAAGTTCGACCTCGCCTTCACCTTCGTCGACGCCGCCGACAGCGGTGAACTGACCATCGGCCTCGAGTACGCGACCGCCCAGTTCGACCGCGCCACCGCCCGGGCACTGCTCAATCACCTCGCCCGGGTCATGGAGGCGGTGGCCGCCGATCCCGATCTCGCACTCGATCGCATCGCGCTGCTCGACGCGGCCGACCTCGACGCCCTGCGTGGTGCCGAACGTGGCGGTGACCCACGGGCTCTCACCGGTGACGCCGGCAGCTCCACGCTTGTCGACCTGCTCGATGCCGCGGCGCGGGCCACCCCGGACGCGCCGGCCCTGACCGACACCGCGGGCAACGTGATGACCTACCGGCAGTGCCACGGCGCCGCCCGACGGATCGCGGCACGACTCGGCGCGGCCGGCGTCGGACCCGAATCCATTGTCGCGGTGATCATGTCCCGCAGCATCGGCCAGCTCGTCGCCCTGCAGGGGGTGCTGTATTCCGGTGCCGCCTACCTGCCGATCGACGCGGATCTGCCCGACGCACGTATCGCCGATATCCTCGATGACGCGACGCCCGCCGTCGTCCTCCTCGACGACGCCACGCGGCACCTCGCCACCGCCCGTCCGGTGCTGGTTCTCGACGGGCTCGGCGGTATCGCCGAGGACGGGCCGACCCCCCAGCCCGCTCACCCCGATCATCACCGGGCCCCCGCGGTCACGGCGTCGGCGGTCACAGCGTCGGCAGTAGCACCACCGACGATTCACCCCGACCATCCCGCGTACGTCATCTTCACCTCCGGTTCCACCGGACGTCCCAAGGGTGTCGTCGTCAGTCACCGCAGCGTCGTCAACGTGCTGCGGTGGCGTCTGGCGACCATCCCCGGCGGCTTCGGTGCCGGGGATCGGATGCTCGTCAAGACCCCGGCGGGCTTCGACGGTGCCGTGTGGGAACTGTTGCTGCCCTTCGTATCCGGTGCCGCTGTGGTGGTGGCCGAAGCCGATGCGCAGCGCGACCCGCGTCGGCTCGCGCGGATCGTCGCCGACCACGCGGTCACGGCTGCGGTGTTCGTCCCGTCGCTGCTCGACCTGTTCGCCGAACACCTGCCCGAGCTGGCGACGATGCGACACATCATCGCCGGCGGCGAGGCCCTGACCACACCGTTGGCCACGCGAGTCGCCGCCGCGGCACCGCAGATGGCGTTGATCAACGCCTACGGCCCCACCGAGACGACCGTCGTCGTCACCGATCAGGTGGCCAATACCGACGATTCGGCGACTCTGCCGACGATCCCGATCGGTACCCCGATCGCCGGAACCGACCTGCTGATCCTGGATGCGGCCCTGAACCGGGTACCCGACGGTGTCCTCGGGGAGCTCTATGTGCGTGGAATCCCGGTCGCCCGTGGATATCTCGGACGCAGTGGACTGACCGCCGCGTCGTTCGTGGCCGATCCGACCGGAGAGATCCCCGGCGCACGCCTCTACCGCACCGGCGACCTCGTCCGCCGCCGCGCCGGCATTCTGGAGTACGCCGGACGCGCCGACAGTCAGGTCAAGGTGCGCGGCAACCGCATCGAACTCGGCGAGATCGAGGCAGCATTACGGGCCGTCGACGGGATCGCCTCGGGCGCCGTCGCCGTCGACGCCGATCGTCTCGTCGGGTGGGTGGTACCGGAGGATTCCACGGCCACACCCACCGACGTGACCGCGGCCGTCACCGCCGCGTTGTCGCGGCGGCTGCCGCCCTACATGGTGCCCGCGCCGATCATGGTGGTCGCCGCACTGCCCCTCAACCACACCGGCAAACTCGACCGTGCGGCGCTGCCTGCGCCGGAGATGACGGCCGCGGTCGGCACCGCACCCCGGACCGACCTCGAGTCCGACCTTGCCGAGATCTTCGGGGAGGTCCTGGGCCACCCGGTCACCGACGTCCACGCCGACTTCTTCTCGCTCGGCGGTCATTCCCTGCTCGCGATCAAGGTGCTCAACCTGGTGCGCTCCACCCTCGGGTACGACGCCGAGCTGCGGGTGCTGTTCGACGCGCCCACCGTGGCCACACTCGCCGAGCACCTCTCCTCGGGAGTGGCCACCGCGGCCGCGCCGCTGCCGGAGTTGGTGCGCCGCACCGATTCCGCACCGATCTTGTCCTACGGGCAGGAGCGGATGCTGACACTGCACACCCTGGCCGGACCGACCACCACCTACAACGTGCCGCTGATGTGGCGTCCGGGTGGGCCCACCGGGGCCGCCGAGCGCATCGACATCGAGGTTCTCCGCGCGGCCGTGGCCGATGTGGCCGATCGCCATGAGGTCCTGCGGACCCGTTATCCCGATCAGCAACCGCACCTCGTCGACGAACCCGACATCGTGGTCGAGCATGTCGACGATCCGGCCGATCTCACCCGTTCGAGTGCGCACGACTTCGATCTGGCCGCCGAGATCCCGATCCGGGTGGCGGCCACCGACGACGTGGCGGTGGTGACGATCCACCACATCGCCACCGACGAATGGTCGGCGCCACCGCTGCGCGCAGACCTGACCACCGCGTATCGGGCCCGGCAGGCCGGCGCCGCACCACAATGGGAGCCCCTGGGGCTGCAGTACTCCGACTTTGCTTCGTGGCAACGCGAACTCATCGACGGCGGGCGGGGTGAGCGGCAACTCGACCACTGGCGTTCGGCCCTCGAAGGGCTCCCCGACGAACTGGCGTTGCCCTACGACCGCACCCGGCCGCCGCGACCCAGTGGGGCCGGCGACGGTGTCTTCCTGGCCCTCGAACCGCACCTGGTGACCGGGCTGCGTGCCCTGGCGTCGGCCACCGGAACGTCGATGTTCATGGTGATGCGGACCGCGGTCGCGGTGTTGCTGTCGCGGCTCGGTGGCGGCACCGATATCCCCATCGGCACACCGGTGACGGTGCGTTCGGATGCGCGTCTCGACGATCTCGTCGGCTTCTTCCTCAACACCCTGGTGTTGCGCACCGACCTCGGCGGCGACCCGACCACGCGTGAACTCCTCGCACGGGTTCGCACCAGCGATCTCGACGCCTACGGCAATCGGGACATCCCGTTCGAGCGCGTCGTGGAAGCCGTTGCACCACAACGATCCACATCGATGAACCCGCTGTTCCAGACGATGGTGGTCTACGTCGACGGAATCCTTCCGGACCTCGACGGGCAGGTCTCACTTCCCGCGCCGACCACCGCGAAGTTCGATCTGTCCTTCGATTTCACCGAGGACACCTCACGTGGTGACGCGCGGGTCGGCGGAGTGATCGAATACAGCACCGACCTGTTCGACCGGACCACGGTCGAGGCCATGGCGGCGCGGTTGACCGGCATCCTCGAGTTCATGGTGGCCGACACCGATACGCCGCTGCGCCGGATGGACATCCGCACCGCCGACGAACATCGCTCACTGTTCCACCCGGCCACCGAAGCGCCCACCACCGTCGCCGATCTGCTCGATCGCGCGACCGAACCCGACCGACTCGCCCCGGCACTGCGCGGGCCGGACGGCCGACGCAGCTTCGGTGAACTCCACGACCGTGTCCGCCTCATCGCCGGACGGCTCGCCGTAGCCGGCATCGGACCCGAAGACGTTGTGGTGGTGCGACTCCCGCGCGGGGTGGCCGCGCTGGAGGTGATCTTCGGTGTGCTGTACTCCGGTGCCGCGTATCTGCCGATCGAGCCGGACACTCCCGACGATCGGGTCGCGGCGATGGTGGACGTGGCGCGTCCGGTCCGGGTGATCGACCGCCTCGACGACGAACTCCTCAACCCGGCAACAGAATCCGAACTCGCGACGGCGTTCCGGCCGTCGGCGGGTGCACGGCCGTTGCGACCGGAGCACCCCGCCTACGTGATCTTCACGTCTGGTTCGACGGGAACGCCGAAGGGTGTGGTCATCCCCCATCGGGCGCTGGCGAATCTCTTCGCAAGTCACCGACGGATGCTGCACCAACCGGCGCGTCGACGCACCGGGCGCAGCAGGCTGCGGGTCGGGCATGGCTGGTCGCTGGCCTTCGACGCGTCGTGGCAGCCACAGCTGTGGCTGCTCGACGGCCATGAGGTGAGCATCGTCGACGCCGACACCCAGCGCGACGCCCAGGCGCTCGCCACCCAACTCGTCGACGAGGCGTGGGACTTCCTGGAACTCACCCCGTCGCACCTCGCCGCCCTCGGCGGCGCCGAGACCACCATGGCCGCCATCGGTTTCGGTGGCGAAGCGGTCGCACCCGAGCAGTGGCAGCGGTGGCGGGATCTTCCCGACTCCGACGCCTATAACCTCTACGGACCGACCGAGGGCACCGTCGACGCCCTCGTCGCGCGCGTCGCCGACACCGAGCGCCCGGTGATCGGCCGACCGGTCGACGGGATGCGGGCCTACATCCTCGACGACGTTCTCGTCCCGGTGGCCGACGGCGTCGATGGCGAGCTGTATCTGTCCGGGGCCGGGCTGGCCCGCGGGTACCTGGGCCGCGGTGACCTGACGGCCGAGCGTTTCGTCGCCGATCCGTTCACCGCCGACGGGTCCCGGATGTACCGGACCGGCGACACCGTGCGGTGGACGAGTACCGGTCACATCGAATACCGCGGTCGCGGCGACGATCAGGTGAAGATCCGCGGTCACCGGGTGGAACTCGGTGACGTCGAGGCGGCACTGATCGCGGTCGGCGGGGTGTCCACCGCGATCACGGTCGAGCGGTCGAATCGGCTGATCGCCTACGTCGTCGCCGACGCGCCGGAGGGCGAAAGCTCCGGCGGCGCGCCGGATCCGGCCGGTCTGCGGACGGCCGTCCGCGCGGTGCTGCCCGACTACATGGTGCCGGCGGCCGTCGTCGTCCTCGATGCGCTACCGACACTGCCCAACGGCAAGATCGATCGCCGGGCGCTGCCGGAACCGCACGTCGAACGCTCGTTGCGGGCACCGACGAACCCTGCCGAACGCCGAATCTGCCGCGCGTTCACCGAGGTGCTGGGCCTCGACGCCGACGACGTCGGCGTCGATGACGACTTCACCGAACTCGGTGGTGACAGCATCGTGGCGATGCAGCTGGTGGCGCGGCTGCGGACAGACGGTTTCGTCGTCGGCCCTCGGGACGTGATGTCGCACCGCACCACCGCCGAGTTGGCGGCACATCTGCACACCGTCGACGGGCCGGTGCAACCCTTGCCGGTGGTGTCCTCCGGTCCGGTACCCGCGACACCGATCATCCGGTGGCTGCAGGAGGTCAGTGCCGGCGATGCCGAGGCCGTCGCCGGGTTCCATCAGTCGGCGTTCCTGACGGTCCCAGCGCATCTGGATGTCAACGCCCTGAGCACCGCGTTGGGCGCACTGGTGCATCGTCACGCGATGCTGCGCGCACGCCTGGTCGCCGACGAATCACTGTGGCGATTCGAGATACCGGAGACCGCACCCGCGGTGGAGGTGATCACCGAGGCCGTTGCGGATGTGAACCCACGGGTCGTCGAGGACATCGCCCGCCGCACCCGCGATCGCCTGAATCCCGTTGCCGGAGCGATGTTGTCAGCCAGCTGGATAGATCGTGGGGACGAGCCGGGGCGGTTGCTGCTGGCGATCCACCACCTCGTCGTCGACGGTGTGTCCTGGCGCGTACTCGTCCCGGAGGTGGTCGCCGCGTACTCGCAGATCGTGGCGGGCGACGCGGTGTCGCTGGGGCCCTTGCCGCCGGGATTCGGTTCGTGGGCAAGGGAACTGGTGACACTGGATCGGTCCGAGGAACTCCCGATGTGGCGGAACCTCACCGATTCGGTTGCGGCGCCGCCTTTCTCACGACCGATCGATCCGCGCACCGACCGCGAGGCCGATGCCGGCCGGTACCGGGTGACCGTCGACACCGACGTGGCCCGCGACCTGCTCGGCCCGGTTCCCGCCCGCCTGGGTGTGGGCGTCGACGAATTGCTGCTCGGTGCGCTCGGAGCGGTGCTGGCGCAGCCGACCCTGATCGATCTCGAAGGCCACGGCCGCGAGGAGCAGGCGGTACCCGGTGCGGACCTCACCGGTGGCGTCGGCTGGTTCACCGCGGTCCATCCGGTGGTGGTGGGAAGCGCCGGCACCGTCGCCGAGGAGGCGCGTGCGTTGAATGATCAGCGCGCCACCATCCCGGACGGCGGCCTCGGTCACGGCCTGCTGCGCCACGTCGCCGGTGCTTCGCTGCCCGGCGCCGCCATCGAGTTCAACTATCTGGGCCGCTATCGGTCCTTCGAGTTCGATGGCTGGGGTATGGCGCCGGAGTCGGCGGACGTCGGACCGGGCGAACGGATGCCCGCGTCCTACGGTCTGATCGTGAACGTCACCACCCTCGACGGTCCGGACGGACCACGTCTGGTGGCGACCTGGGTGTGGCAGCCGGGTGTGGTCGACGAGGATACGGTGACGTCGTGGGCGGATCGCTGGGTGGCGGAGTTGACCGCCGCGACAGCCGCCTCCGGCGCTCCGACGGACACCGTGAACACCGTGAACACCGATGAGGGAGAACACTGATGGCCGGGCGGGCCCGAGGACTGCTGATCGACATCACGCCCCTGCGGGTGTCCCCGCCGTTCCGGCGGATCTTCGTTGCCCGACTGATCTCGTTGGTCGCCATCGGGATGCTGCTGGTGTCGGTGCCGGTGCAGATGTATGACCTCACCGGATCGTCGGCGCAGGTCGGTGCGGCGACCGCGGTCACCGGGATCGCCACCTTCGTGGGCATGTTGCTCGGCGGTGTCCTCGCCGACCGGTTCGACCGCAAGCTGCTCATCCTGGCCGGCCGCGCGGCGGCCGCGCTCTCGTTTGCCGGATTGGCGGCCAACGCCTTCGGCGTCTTCGGCGGCTCCGCGTCGGTGGCCGTGCTCTACGTGCTGGCGGTGGTCGACGGTCTGATCGGCGCATTGTCGACGTCGGCGTTGATGGCCGCGGTCCCGACGTTGATCCCTCGTCGGCACCTGGCGGCCGTCGGAGCGCTGGGATCGCTGACGGTGCGCATCGGTACGGCGGTGTCACCGGGCATCGCGGGCTTCGTGATCGGTGCCGCAGGTGTCGAATGGGCGTACACCGTCGCCGCGGTACTGGCCTCCATGACAGTCCTCATCATCAGCGGATTGCCCTCTCTGCCACCGCATGCCCCAGTCCTGGAGGACGCGGCCCTTGATGACACGGCCCACGATGACACGGCCCTCAATGACACGGCCCACGACGACGCGGCCCTCGATGACGGCGGCCGCCCGCAGCCGACGGCCCAGACACCCACGGCCGATCGGGCCGAGGTCACCGATTCCGCCGACTCCCCTGCCACCACGGTTCCGCTGTGGTCCTTCCTCCGCAGTGAGCGCATCGTCGGGGCGGTGATGGTCGTCGGTGTGCTGGCGATGTTCGCACCCGGCGTGGTGGCGTTGCTGCCGGCGCTGGTCGCACAGCGATTCGACGGCAACGCGTCGATCACCGGCCTGCTGTTCGCGGCGGTCGCGACCGGTGCGATGGTCGCAGCACTGACCAGCGGGTGGCTCGGGTCGGTACGTCGACCGGGAGTTCTCCTCCTCGGCTGCCTCATCGCAACCTTCGCGCTCCTGGCCGTGTTCGGTCTGACCGCCTACGCGTGGCTCGCCATCGCATTGCTCGTGGTGATCGGATTCCTGGAGGCCATTCAGGAAGTGTTGCGCTACATGCTGATCCAGCAGCACACACCCGGGCCGCTACTGGGCCGGGTCAACGGTATCTGGATGGCCCAGGAGGTCGGCGGTGTCACCGTGGGCGCCTTTGTCGCCGGCGCATTCGGGTCGATCTGGGTGGCCTCGGATGCCGTCGTCTACTACGGCCTGATGCTGCTGGCCGCCGCCATCGTCGCGGCCGTGGTGTTGCGGTCGCTGGTGACGCTGCGCCAGGAGGTGCCCGCGCAGACGCCTGTCGGCTGAGGCCGCTGAGCGTGAGCCGAACCCGGTCGGGGTGCCGAGCCCGATCAGCGGGTCAGTAGCTCGCGCAGTTTCTTTCGGCTCACCTTGCCGACGCCGGTCTCGGGGAACTCGTCGATCACCGTGATCGCGTCGGGTAGCTTCCACTCCGCCAAACCTGCCCGGCGCACAAATGCGCGGATCGCGGCGAGCGTGGGCGGATCGTCGCGGTCGGCGGGGATCACGTACGCGCAGGTCCGCTCGCCGAGGTAGGTGTCGGAGGCGGCGACGACGATCGCATCCCGGACCGCGGGATGAGCCAGGAGATGCTCTTCGAGTTGTTCGGCGGACACCTTCTCGCCGCCACGGTTGATGCGGTCGGTGCCCCGCCCCCGCACCACCAGGTTGCCCAGAGCGGTGAACTCGACGACGTCGCCGGTGCGATACCAGCCGTCGGCGGCAAACGATGTGGGGCTCGCGCCCTCCCAGTAGGAACGAATCGTGTACGGTCCCTGCGTCTCCAGGAAGCCCGGCCCGTCGGTGACGGGGACGCCGTCCTCGTCCACGAGGCGCAGTTGGTCCCACTCCGACATCGGGCGGCCCTGCGTGGTGGTGATCTCGTCGTCGGGATCGTCGAGGCGGGTGTAGCAGACCAGTCCCTCGGCCATGCCGAAGACCTGCTGGAGTCGTGCACCCAACGCTGGGCCGATCCGCCGGGCGAGTTCATCGGGACAGCGGGCACCTCCCACCTGCACGGTCTCCAGACTCGACAGGTCGAAAGCCGTTCCGTTCTCTGCGGTTTCGGCCCAGATGCGGGCCAGCGGTGGCACCAAACCCACCATCGTGACCCGCTCCCGCGCGACCAGTTCCCAGGCCACCGACGGCAACGGAGCCGCCGACAACACGACCGTGCCACCGGCGTGCAGGGCGCCGAGGATGCCCGGTGAACTCATCGGGAAATTGTGGGCGGCCGGCAGGACGACGAGGTACACCGTGTTCTCGTCGACACCGCAGACCTCGTTGCTGCGGCGCACGCTGTACAGGTAGTCGGCGTGGGTGCGTGGAATCAACTTCGGTACGCCCGTACTACCACCGGACAGTTGCAGGAATCCGAGATCCTCCGGATCGGCCCGACCGTGATCGATAGGGTCGGCCCAGATCTCCTCGAGTACATCCGAGTCGATGAGGTGACCGATCGTATCGACCTGGTCGGCGACCGACCGCGCGAGACCGCGATAGTCGAATCCCGGCGTCGACGCCGGAGAGATGATCGCCACCGCCCCGGCCGACCGCGCGATGCCGACCAGTTCGTTCTCGCGGTGAGCCGGCAGACCGAACACCGGCAGGGCCCGCAGGCGGAACAGCGCGAACACCACTTCGACGTACTCGACGGAGTTCGGGATCTGTAGCAGGACCCGGTCGTCCGGCACGATACCGAGGGCAGCGAGCCCGGCGGCCAGACGGCCCACCCGATCATCGAGTTCGGCATAGGTCAGCGAACGATTCACGTCGACCACCGCGAGCCTGTCCGCGAACGCCGGATCCACGGCCCGACATGCGACGATGTCGTCGAAGGTGTCGTCGGTCCACACCCCATTCTCGCGATAGTGGTCGGCAAGTTCGGAGGGCCATGACATCACACGCACAAGGTGAGGCTACCCTAATGCTGTGTCCATTCCGCCCATAGCTCCCTACCGGATACCCGACGGGCCGTTCCCCGACCGGGTCGACTGGACGTTGCACCCCGACCGATGCGCACTTCTCGTCCACGACATGCAGCGCTATTTCATCGATGCCTATCGACTTGATCATGAGCCGATGGCCACCGCGCTACCCAACATGGTGGCGATTCGCGATGCCTGCAATGCGTTCGGGGTGCCGGTCGTCTACACGGCCCAGCCCGGCGATCAGCACCCGTCTCGACGCGGCATCCTCTCGGAATTCTGGGGCAGGGGGCTCAGTTCCGGACGGGACGAGGAGATCATTCCCCAACTGACTCCGGGGCCCGACGACATCTGCGTCACCAAATGGCGGTACTCCGGATTCCAGCGCACCGATCTGCGGCAGTTGCTCGCCCATCACGGCCGGGATCAGCTGATCGTGGTCGGGGTGTACGCGCACATGGGATGCATGATCAGCGCCACCGAGGCCTTCATGAGCGATGTCGCCCCGTTCTTCGTCGTCGACGCCATGGCCGACTTCAGCGCCGATGAGCATCGCATGGCGGCCGACTACATCGGCAAGCGCGCGGGACGTGTCCTCGATGCCGCTGCGGTGATCTCGTCGATCTCACCGCCGACGCGGGGCGGGACAGCGCTCACCGACGATCCTGGCGCGCGTGGCCGGTCCGGGATCACCGCATGAACGATGGTCCATTGACGCCCGTCTCCGGGGTGGCGGGTGCGCTCGCCGTCGTCACCGGCGCCGCCGGCGGTATCGGATCGGCGGTCTGCGCGGTACTGCGCGAATCCGGCGCCACCGTGATCGGCTGGGATATCCACCGGGACCCCGATACAACGCACGGTGACAAGCACCGCCGGCCGGCTCGGGGTGGTGACGTCAGCGACGTCGACATCACCGATCGCGATGCCGTCGCTGCCGCCTGGGACGCCGTCGAGCGCGACCACGGACCGGTTGACATCGTCGTCTCGGCGGCCGGAGTGATGAGTGACGACTGGGATCTGTGCATGGCGGTCAACGCCGGCGGGGTCCGAAACCTTCTCGACGTGGCGGTCCCGACACTGGTGGAGCGACGCCACGGAGTCGCGGTCGTGGTCTCCAGCAACGCGGGTGCCACACCACGTTCCGCCTTTCCGGCCTACGCCGCATCGAAGGCGGCCGCAACGTCCTACGCACGATGCATCGGTCTGGCCGCGGCACCATCCGGGGTGCGCGTGAACGTGGTGTCACCAGGGTCGACCAACACGCCGATGCTCCGCGGGATGTGGTCGTCCACAGACGACCGCACTACCGTACTGGCCGGTGACGCAACGCAATTCCGCCTCGGGATCCCGCTGGGGAGGATCGCCGAGGCGAGGGATATCGCAGAGACTGTCGTCTTTTTGGCCTCCGATGCGGCGCGTCACATCACGATGCACGACCTCCGGGTCGACGGAGGCGCGACATTGGACAGCTAATCAGCGATCCACCTTCCCTGCTCATTTTCCCGACCGACAACCCCGACGATTGGAATCAATTCTCGTGAGAAACTCCCGATTGATGCTGCGCGGCCTGGTAGTGGCCGTCGCCATCGGCATGACCGCCTTCCTCGGCGCATGCTCGTCTCCCGATGAGGACTCGTCCTCGAGTGACGCATCGTTCTCGCCGGTCACTATCACGCATGAGTACGGCTCGACCGAGATCACGGCGAAGCCGACCCGTGTGGTCACTCTGCTCACCGACTGGACCGACACCCTTGCGGCGTTGGATATCCCGATCACGGCGGCTTTCGTACCAGAATCTGCACCGACGTACTCGTGGACACAGCAGAACAATGCGGAGGTCGTCAAGGTTGCCGATCCCACGCAGGTGACGGTGGCCGAGTTGGCCAAGTACAACCCGGATCTCATCCTCGCGGGACCGTTGGGTGACCAGAACCGCTACAACCAGCTCAGCGAGATCGCCCCCACCATCCCACTGATCAACAAGGGCGCCACGGTGGACACCTGGGAACAGTTGGCCACCACCACCGGTCAGATCTTCGGCGTGCAGGATCAGGCGCAGAAGCTGATCGACGAGACCAATGCGAAGATCTCGAAGTTCAAGTCCGACAACCCCGGTTCGCAGGGGAAGACCTTCACCTTCGCCCAGGTCATGCCGACCGGTCAGATCGGTGCCGTCAACACGACCGAGGACCCCGCTGCCGGCCTGATCGCGCAGCTGGGCTTCACCCTCAACCCTGAGGTCGCCGCGCAGCACACCGAGGGGCAGACCCGGTCGCGAATCTCCCCCGAGCGCATTGACCTGCTGAACTCCGATCTGCTGATCGCGTACGTTCCGGGCGGAGATTTCGCTGCGGTACAGAAGATTCCGGGTTGGAACAACCTCACCGCCGTCAAGAACGGGACCGTGGTGTTCCTCAACGACGACACGCAACCCGCATTCAGCGTGCCGAGCGCACCGTCGGTCGGGTTCGTCATCAACACCCTGAATCCGGTGGCCGCCAAGCTCTGATCCGGCGGACCGATTGCGACGAGCCGGTGTGGGTGATTCAGTTCGCCCACACCGGCTTTCGTTCTGCTTCTCGCCGGTGCCGGCCCCGCCACCATCATTCGCTGCTCGAACAGGCCCTTTCGCCGGTCGAGGCCCCAGTTCGCCGGTCGAGGCCCCAGTTCGCCGGTCGAGCAGTCCCTTTCACCGGTCGACGCCTTAGTTCGTCGGTCGAGCAGTCCTTTCGCCGGTCGAGCCGTGGCGAGCCCCCAGGGCGAGCCGCGAGTCGAGACCACCGCAGGGTGCGCCGGAACTCACCGACAGGTTCTGCTGATCCGCCGGGCCGAGCTTGTCGAGGTCGAGTTCCCGTCCCGTTAGTCGAGCCGCACCACCCGTTGGTCGAGCCTGGTCGAGCCGGTCCGGAGCGATAGCCGCCGCGTTGAGCTCCGTCGAAACGGAGGACCGTGTCGAGACCTCGCAAGGAAAGGCTGGAACTCGCCACCCGACCCGTTGGTCGAGCCGGTGAGGAGCGATAGCGACGAGCCGTGTCGAGGCCTCGTAAGGCGAGGCTGGAACTCCCCACGGCCACAAAAGTTTCAGTGGTCGTGAGGCCTGACCAGTCCGGCGGGCGGGGCTGATTCAAGAAGTGTCGAGCCGATAGTGGAGCCTGGCGGCCAGCACACGTTCGATCCGGCTGTTACGAGGGTTCATGCCGATGGCGGCCAGTTCCTCAAGCTCACGTTCGACGTCGGTGCGGCCTTCACGGATGAGGCGCTCGCGTGCCTGACTTTCGGTCGTCCTGTCGCTGACACGGATCCGCGTACGTGAGGCACGTTCGAGCCCGGCAGTGGTGGCAGGGTCGTCGGGATCGTCGGTGATCGGAACACCGTCTCCGCCGAAGATGACCAGGTCGATCTCCCCGGTGTTGGCGGCATCGAGTTTGTCGGAGTGCGCGTCGCCTACGGCGTCGGGCCTGTTCCGTTGGTCAGGCGGTCGTGGTTCGACAGCATCGGATTGGGCTGCGCCTGAATCGTATTGGTCGACGCCTGGGTCGGGCTGATCGATGACGTCGGCATCGTGATCGTCGTGCTTGTCGACGCTGTCTGCGATGTCGATGCTGCCGTCGATGGTCGAGGAGTCGGCAGCCGGAGCGTGATCGTCACTCGGAACACTACGGTCGGACGGGGTTTCTGCCTCGACGGTCGCCGGGGCTTCGGCCTCGTGGTCGCTGTCGTCGTCGGGATCGGCCGGTTCGTCGACGTCGGCGGTGGCGTCGGGATCGACCGACTCGGCCTCAACCTCTGCTTCGGCGTCGGCTTCGATGTCAGCAGTTTCGGCATCCACCACTTCGGCATCAACCACGTCGGCATCAACCGAGTCGGTGTCTGCGGGTTCGGTTGCGCCGGAACCACTACCGATGCCGGTGTCCTCGCTGGTGGTGTGGTCGCTGTGGATCTGATCCCGGATCTGGTCGAGTTTCTGCTCGTACAGTGCGGTGATGTCGGGGTGATCGTTGACGATCTTCGGGTTCTCCGGCATGCCGGGTGCGGCGTTGAGCTGCCACCAGCACCGACCGGCGAGCGGCCCGTCTTCGTAGATGCCGGTGGTGTACTGCCCCGGGTTCGGGCCGACCATCCGGTTGTGCGGACCGCACGCCGGCGCGAGGTCGGTGATGTCGGTTTTCCCGCCATCAGCCCAGTCTTTCTTTGCGTGATGCATCTCCGAATGCGACGCGGGTTGCCCACATCCGGGGAACGAGCACACTTCACCGCCGGTGCGGGAGAACGACGCGATCCGCTGCTCGGTCGACGCCAACCGGCGGGCCCGCCCCAGATACAACGGGAGGTCGATCGCGTCGGAGAACACCGCCAGGAACTGCTGCAGATCGTTGGGATCCTTGATGTCACCCAACGCCGAGAGTAAGTCCGGAATGGGAATCGTCGAACCAGAGGCGGTGGTGGCGTACCCGGCGCCGGCCAGCAAGTCCTGCAGGAACGTTTTGATGATCAACGCGACCGGCAGGCCGCGATGCGTTTTGCCGAGGACGCCTTCTTTCATCGCCGACACCAACAGGACGTGCATCGCATCGTGATTGCGTTGTGCTTGGGAACGATCGTCACGCTTGACCGCCGCCGCCAGCACGTCGGGGTCGGCGTCCCCGATGGCGCCGGTCGGCGATTCCAGATCACTCAAATTATTCATCCCGGGCTGCGCCCACGCATCCAACATGGAGTCCCACAAGGCACGGGTGATCGGCGGGAGATGCCCGTTCAGTTTCGCCATCCCATCGACACGGGATTGGTTGATCCACAGGTTGCGACGCTGTTGGCGTTCCTTCTCCTCCACCAACTGCCCATCGGGATCGAGGTGCGCCAGAATCCGGGCACCCATCTTGGTGATATCCGCCGGAATGTGTTCGGTGGCCTTCTCACCCAAGGTGGCTTCGGCCGCGACCTTCTTGTCGTGCGGAACGGCGTTCGGGATGTTGTCCAACGCTTCGAGTGCTGCCGAGAGGTGGGTGTGGCCGATCAAGCCCTTCTCATACGCGGCCGACAAGGTCGGGAACTTCGGCTCCTCCGGTTGCCCGGTCAAACCGTGGAATCGGGCGGTGGCCTTCATGTGAGCGATGCGCATGGTGGGTTGCGCGATCCGCAGATCGTAGTTCAGAAAGTTCGACAGGCTGACTTTGCCGACCTTGCGGTGCACACCACGATCCGAGATTTCCAGGATCGCCCGATCACCTTGAAAGTGGGTACGGGTCGCGATCTGTTCGGACAGTTTCGCTGCCTCGATGACTTCGGTGTCGGAGCATGCGGTCATCGGGGTGGCGGCCAGTTCGTCGAGCAATGCGTTGATCTGGTGCATCAGTGCCAGTGGTTGCGACATGGGGGTGTCGGTGGTGTCTGTCATGCTGATGTCACCTCCCCCGAGAAGGCCGTTGTGGCGTATGTGTTCTATTGTAGCTGTCCTGCATGACGCTCGCAAGTGTTTTCTATCCACATCTTATGGATGAACCAGTGTGGTTGGGGTGGTGGGGTTTTCGGCGTCGGCTTGCGTGGTCTCGACACGGGCTTCGCTAGCGCTCCGCCCGGCTCGACCGGCGGGATAGCGGCTCGACCTGCGGGATGAAAGTGTTCGACCGGCGGGATGAGGGTCTCGACCGACCGGGATGAGGGGTGCTCGAGGCGGGCGGAATCAGGTGCGCGATTCGCCGTCGAAGATCTCGACGATCTGTGCCGCACCGAGAGCCGGCGTCAATTCTGCTCCGCGCACGCGGTTTTCGATGTCAGACCGCTCGGCCTTGACGGCTGGGCTGTTGGCGAGACGGGACACCACGGTCTCACGCGCCATCTCCCACATCCAGTCGATCTGCTGACGACTGCGGCGCGCGTCGAATTCGCCTGCGGCCACCAGTGTTTCGCGGTGCTTCTCGATCGCCGCCCAGTAGTCGTCGACTCCGGTGTTCTCGATCGCACTCATCGTCTGCACCGGCGGGAACCACAGCGCGTCGTGCGGATAGATCAGTTTCAGCGCGTTCTTCAGTTCACGTGCAGCCGATTTGGCCTCGGTCAGGTGTTTGCCGTCGGCCTTGTTGACGACGATCACGTCGGCGAGTTCGAGTACGCCCTTCTTGATGCCCTGCAGAGAGTCACCGGTGCGGGCCAGCGTCAGGAACGAGAAGGTGTCGACCATGTTGGCCACGGCCACCTCGGACTGTCCGACACCGACGGTCTCCACGAGCACCACGTCGAAGCCCGCGGCCTCGACGAGCACGATCGTCTCCCTGGTCGCCTTGGTGACACCACCGAGAGTGCCCGACGTCGGCGACGGACGGATGTAGGCACGGCGGTCCATCGACAGCCGCGCCATCCGCGTCTTGTCACCGAGGATGGACCCGCCGGTGCGCGTCGACGACGGATCCACCGCGAGAACCGCGACCTTGTGACCCATCTCGATCAGATAGAGCCCGAGCGCCTCGATTGTCGTCGACTTCCCCACCCCGGGCACGCCGGTGATTCCCACGCGAAATGACTTGCCCGCGTGCGGAGTCAACCTGAGTAACAGCTCCTGGGCGGCGGCCCGATGCTCGGGACGTGTCGACTCCACCAGCGTGATCGCACGCGCCAGTTCGGCGCGCCCGTCCTCCAGGATCGCCTTCTCGAGCTCGTCGACGTCGATCGGGCGTCGCGTCACCCTCGCTGTACCGGTCACTCCGACGCGGCGCCCGCGAGTTCGAGGCCGAGGTTGTCGGCCAGCTTGTTGACCAGTTCCACCGCCGAGTCGGCGATGACCGTGCCGGGCGGGAAGATCGCGGCGGCGCCGGCCTCGTACAACTCGTCGAAGTCGCCGGGGGGGATCACGCCACCGACCACGATCATGATGTCGGGCCGACCCACCTTCTCGAGGGCCTCCCGAAGTGCCGGCACCAGGGTGAGGTGCCCGGCGGCCAACGACGACACGCCGACGACGTGCACATCGTTGTCGGCGGCCTGCGCGGCCACCTCTTCGGGCGTGGCGAACAGCGGGCCCACGTCGACGTCGAAACCGAGATCGGCGAACGCGGTCGCGATCACCTTCTGACCTCGGTCATGGCCGTCCTGACCCATCTTGGCCACCAGTACGCGGGGACGGCGGCCCTCCGCCTCGGCGAACTCCGCCACGATCTTGGTGGCGGCGTCGACGCCGGTCACTTCGCCCACCTCATGTCGATACACCCCGCTGATGGTCTTGATCTCTGCCTGGTGCCGACCATAGACCTTTTCCAGCGCGGCGGAGATCTCACCGACGGTCGCCTGTTGCCGTGCCGCCTCGATGGCCAGCGCCATCAGGTTGTTCTCCATACCGCCCTCGGTGGCCGCGGCGGCCCGGGTGAGATTGGCCAGCGCCGCCTCCACCGCCACCGAATCCCGGCCCGCGCGAAGACGTTCGAGCTTGTCGAGCTGTTCGGCGCGCACCTTGGAGTTCTCGACCTTGAGGACCTCGATCTCCTCGTCGTCGGCCACCCGGTACTTGTTCACGCCGATCAACGGCTGCTGACCCGAGTCGATTCGCGCCTGGGTACGTGCGGCCGCCTCTTCGATGCGCAGCTTCGGCAGGCCCTCGTTGATGGCCTGGGTCATGCCGCCGGTCTCCTCGACCTCGGCGATGTGAGCGCGGGCCTTCTGCGCCAACTGGTGGGTCAGCCACTCGACGTAGTTCGAACCGGCCCACGGATCGATGGGTCGCGTCGTCCCCGATTCCTGCTGCAGCAGCAGCTGCGTGTTGCGCGCGATACGCGCGGAGAAGTCCGTCGGCAGCGCGATGGCCTCGTCGAGGGCGTTGGTGTGCAGCGACTGGGTGTGCCCCTGGGTGGCCGCCATCGCCTCCACGCAGGTGCGGGCGACGTTGTTGAACACGTCCTGTGCGGTCAGCGACCAACCCGAGGTCTGCGAATGTGTGCGCAGGGACAGCGATTTCGCGCTCTTCGGATCGAACTGGGCGACCAGCTCACTCCACAGCAGACGGCCCGCACGCAGCTTGGCGACCTCCATGAAGAAGTTCATGCCGATGCCCCAGAAGAACGACAGTCGCGGTGCGAACTTGTCGATGTCCAGACCCGCGTCGAGACCCGCCCGGATGTACTCGACACCATCGGCAAGGGTGTACGCCAACTCCAGATCGGCGGTCGCCCCGGCTTCCTGAATGTGGTAGCCGGAGATCGAGATCGAGTTGAACTTCGGCATCTTCTGGCTGGTGTACTCGAAGATGTTCGAGATGATCCGCATCGAAGGTTTCGGCGGATAGATGTAGGTGTTGCGGACCATGAACTCTTTGAGGATGTCGTTCTGGATGGTCCCGGCGAGCTTCTCCGGTGGCACGCCCTGCTCTTCTGCCGCAACCACATACAGCGCCAGAATCGGCAGCACCGCGCCGTTCATCGTCATCGACACCGACACGCTGCCGAGATCGATACCGTCGAACAGCTGACGCATGTCGAGGATCGAGTCGATCGCCACGCCGGCCATACCGACGTCGCCGGCCACACGGGGATGGTCGGAGTCGTAGCCACGGTGGGTCGCGAGGTCGAAGGCCACCGACAGGCCCTTCTGCCCGGCCGCGAGGTTGCGACGGTAGAAGGCGTTCGACTCGGCGGCGGTCGAGAAGCCCGCGTACTGACGGATCGTCCACGGCTGATTCACGTACATCGTCGGATACGGACCCCGGATGAACGGCGCCGCACCGGGAATCGAATCCAGCGGATACGGATGGTCGTCGTCAGCGGTGACCGCGTCACGGTCGGCGCGGGTGTACACCGGCTGAACGTCGATCTGCTCCGGCGTGCTCCAGGTGACCTGCTCGGTGGTGTAGCCGTGGGCACCCGACAACGTCTCGATGACGTCGTTGCCGGCGTCGGCGCTCACCTCGGGGAGGTCGACGTCGAGCGGGACGTCGGCGAAACTCGGTATGGCGGTTCGCTGTTCGGTGTTGGTCATGCGGATGCTCCCGAGGTCGCGGGCTCGGCGGGTGCGAGCCGGTCGAACAGTTCGGTCAGGGTGGTCACCGCGTCGATCCCGACACGTAGCGAGCCATCCGGGGTGTCGTCTCCGGCCGGCCATTCACGATCGGGGCCGGCGAGCAGCACCTTCTCGAGACCCGCGGCACGGGCGGCGGCAAGTGCGGCGGCACCGTCGGAGGCGTACCGCGCCTTGGTTCCGCAGAGGACGGCGATCGCGGTGTCCGCGTCGGCGACGGCTCCTGCGATGGCCTCGGCGGTCAGTGGTCCGGGGTTGATCGCCGAGATGCCACCGGCGGCGAGGAGGTTGGCGACGAAGGTGGTGCGGCCGTTGTGTTCGGCGACACTTCCCAACGGCAGCAGCAGGATCCGGGGCCGCGATCCGGTGGCGGCGAGCACCCCGTCGGACCGGTCACGCAGGGCCTCGAACGCCCGGCCGACGCGGGCGAGTCGTGGCGTCGCACCGACGAGGTCCGTCGCGGTGGAGACATCGGCTCCCAGCGGCTTCTCGTCGAGGTTCGGGAATTCGTTGACACCGGTCACCGACTCGCGACGGTGGGCGACCTCGACGTCGCGGGTGGCCAGGGATTCGGCAACCCGCTCGGCGATCCAGCCGTCGTCGAGGGCCGCACGGTAGCCACCCCGGGCCTCGATGTCGCCGAAGACCGCCCACGCATTGGCGGCGAGGTCGTCGGTCAGCGCTTCGACGAACCACGAACCACCGGCGGGATCGAGGACGCGCCCGACGTTGGATTCCTCGAGCAGCAGCAGCTGCGTGTTGCGTGCGATGCGTCGTGAGAACGTCGCGCTCGACGTGCGGTGGTCGGCCGGAATGGCCGCGTCGAAGCCGAGGACGGTCACCTGGTCGGCACCGCCGACGCCGCCGCCGAAAGCAGCGATCGTGCTGCGCAGCATGTTCACCCACGGGTCGCGCTGCGAGTACATCGACAGATCGGTGACCGCGTGGGTCAGGGCCGCTCCGGCCGCGCGTGCGCCGAGCACGTCGGCCACCCGTGCCCACACGCGACGCAGGACTCGCAGTTTAGCGATTCCGGCGAACTGGTCATCGTCGACGGAGACCGCGAACGAGATCTGGCCGAGTGCCTGATCCACGCCGAGTCCCGCGGCGGTCAGCTCGCGCAGATGCGCCACGGCAGCTGCGACGACGAGCGCGAGCTCGAGTCCGTTGTCGGCGCCGGCTGTCGCGAAGTCGGTGCCGTCCACGCGTAGCGTTCGCACCCCGGCCGGGCCGTCGGTGGCAACCTCGACGGCCAGCGCGGTGGCCGCCGCCGGATCGACGGTGTCACGACCGGAGAAGGCGGCGGTCAACGGAGACAAACCCAGCGACACCGTGGTGGCAGCGGTCGGTGCCGCGGCACCGGATACCGAAGCGGATGCCTTCTTGAGATCGAGCAGCGCACGAGCGGCGTCGATGCCCAGGGCGCCGGCGTCCAGGGTGACCGGTACGAGGTCGAGGTACACACCGGAGAGAACTCCGGCGAGGTCGTCGACGCCGATGGCCTCGCCGACCTTGAGCCACAGCCCACTCGCCCCGTTGGTCATCGCCTCGAGGATGGTGGTGTTGATCTCGGAGATCGCCGTGGTGCCGGGGTCTCCGGCGGTCGGGTCGCCGAAACGTTCGGTCACCCGCCATCCGGTCAGCACATCGCGCTCGGGGTCGGCGCCCCGCACATAGGGGAACTGCCCGGGAACTCCGGGCTCGGTCGCCTCGTCGCGGCGTGTGTAGAGCGGGCGAATGGTGAGACCGTCCCGCGTCTGCGTCGACAGCAGGGCCTCGGGACTGTCGGGCAGATCCGCGACCTCGACCCGTCGGGACTTGGCCAACACCGCTGCCGCGGCCGCCGACCACGTCTGATAGGCCTCATCAAGTGTCGGCTGAGCTTGCGCTGGTTGCTCGGGCATCGTGTGGGACACACCTCCGTCGTGCACTCGGTTCGAGAGCGTAAATGACCTTAGCCGATCGCTCGCTCGGTTCGACACATGTGGTCGACAGCGTGAGATATACCACGCCGGGACGACCGGTAAAGTGAGTCGGTGCCCTCCGATCCTCCCATCACCGACGACGCCTCGACGGCGGACCGGTCGGCGTCGGCACAGTCGGCGGACCCATCCGTCCAGGCGCAGGGACGACGGAATATCCGCAACGCGGTGATCGGGTTTCTCGCCCTCTGCGCGGTGCTGGCCATCTCGTATCTCATCCCGATTCCGTCGATCTCCAGTGTCCGAAGCTGGGGTGAACAGCTCGGGCCGGCATTCGTCTGGGTGTTCTTCGCCGCGTACGTGCTGTGCACCCTGCTCCCGATCCCCCGAACGATCTTCACGGTCATGTCGGGGGTCTTCTTCGGTCCGGTCGTGGGCTTGGTCGGGGCGATGATCGCGGCCACCACCGCTGCCTTCCTGGCTTTCGAGATCTCCCGGCGAGTCGGACAGGAACGCGTACAGAAGCATCTGCGTCGCCCGGTGATGCGCGCCGTCGAGTACCGCCTCAACACCCGCGGTTGGCTTGCCGTCGGGTCCTTGCGCCTGATCCCGATCTGTCCGTTCTGGCTTCTGAACTACTCGGCCGGACTCTCGTCGGTGCGCGTCGTGCCGTACATGATCGCGACGGTCGTCGCCATGGCACCGGGCACGACGGCGGTCGTGTTGCTCGGTGACGCGCTGACCGGTACCCGCAACCCGTGGCTGATCGCCCTCAGCGGCTGCTTCTTCGCCATCGGTGTGGTCGGCCTGATCCTCGACGCACGGATGCCGGTCCGACAGCGGTCCTGATCGATCCCGGACCGCGGTATCAGCCGGGCTGATACCCCTCCGCCGGCCCGTCAACGGCGGGTGTCTCCGGCACACCCGGCACCGCGGGAATCCCGATGCCGGTGTCGGCGCCGGGGATCTGCGGGCCGGCGAGATCCGGCTTCGCGATCTCCGGTCGCCGCATCGGAACCTCGGGTTCGACGGGCTGTCGTGCCACGGCCTCCGCGGCGGCGACCGCCTCGGCGACCTTGGGATCGGTCGACATGTCGAACCACGTCTCGGTCTCGGAGTCGTCGACGTCGGGCACCGCGTCGTCGGCCGGTTGGTACCGGAACACACCGTCGTCGCCCTGGACGCCGAAGGACTTCGCGAAGCCCTGCAGGGCCGAACCGAAGTCGGTGGGCAGCACCCACACCTTGCTGGCCTCACCCTTGGCCATCTCCGGGATCTGCTGCAGGTACTGATAGGCCAGGATCTCCGGCGTGGGTTTGGCGGACTTGACCGCGGCGAAGGTCTTCTGGATCGCCTTCGCCTCGCCCTGCGCCTTCAGGTAGGTCGCGGCACGGTCACCCTGGGCGCGCAGGATCCGGGACTGCCGGTCGGCTTCGGCACCGAGGATCGCGGCCTGTTTGGCGCCCTCGGCGGCGAGGATCTGGCTTTGTTTGGCACCTTCGGCGGTCTTGATCGCCGATTCGCGTTGGCCCTCGGCCGCCAGGATGGTGGCGCGCTTCTCACGGTCGGCCTTCATCTGCTTTTCCATCGACTCCTGGATCGACGGTGGCGGCATGATCGACTTCAGTTCGACTCGCGCCACCCGCAGTCCCCACCGGCCGGTGGCCTCGTCGAGAACGCCGCGGAGCTGCCCGTTGATCGAGTCACGTGAGGTGAGGGTCTCCTCGAGGGTCATGCCGCCGACCACGTTGCGCAGCGTGGTGATGGTCAACTGCTCCACGCCGGCGATGTAGTCGTCGATCTCGTACACGGCCGACCGTGGATTGGTGACCTGGAAGTAGACGACCGTATCGATCGAGAGGGTCAGGTTGTCCTCGGTGATCACCGGTTGCGGCGGGAAGGACACCACGCGTTCACGGATGTCGACGCGCGCCCGGATGCGGTCGATGAACGGCACGAGCAACGTCAGTTGGCCCGACACGGTCCGGGTGTACCTGCCCAGTCGCTCGATCACGGCGGCCTCCGCCTGCGGGATCAGTGCCACCGACTTCGCCAGCACGACCACCACCAGCACGATCAGCAGGACCGCGATCGCCAGTCCGAGATACTCCACGCCACTCACCCTTTCCATACGACGGCGGTCGCGCCGTCGATCTGCATCACGGTCACTTCGTCGCCCGCCTCGAAGACATCACCGGGGGTCATCGACCTGGCCGACCAGATGTCCCCACCGATCTTGACCAGGCCCTCGTGCTCATCGACACGCGCGGTGACGGTGGCGTGCTTGCCCTCCAGCGCCTCGGTGTTGGTCAACAACGCGGGACGAGAAAGCATGTGCCGCTTGGCAACCGGGCGCACGAATGCGAGTAGCAGGACCGACACGACGGCGAAGACGATGCCGTCCACCCAGATCGGCGGGGAGAACAGGAAGTCGGTGGCCGACGCCGCGAGTGCTCCACCCCCGAGCATGAGCAGCACGAGATCGCCGCTGACCATCTCGCCGATCAGCAACACGATGACGGCTGCGAGCCAGAGCAATGCGCTCATACCACCAGTCTGCCAGACACCGGGCCGGCGGCAGCCCGACTCGAGGTCAGGCGTCGCCGTCTGCGGCGGTCACGAAATCGATGAGTTCCTCGACCGGCCGGAGCAGATCGACCTCCAGATCCTTGTACCCCGACACTGCGCCGAGCACCCGACGCCAGCCGTCTTGCGGTGTCCCCCAACCCAATCGGGTGCAGATCCCGGTCTTCCAGTCCTCCCCGCGCGGCACCCTCGGCCACGTGGCGATGCCGACCGATGCCGGCTTGACCGCCTCCCAGACGTCGATGAACGGATGCCCGCACACCAGCACGTGTTCGCCGACATCGGTGGTCAGGCGTTCCTCCTTGGACCCGGCGACGAGGTGATCGACGAGGACGCCGGCACGGCGATGTGCGGCGGGCCCGAACTCCTCGAGCACGGCGTCGAGATTGTCGAGTCCGTCGAGACCGACCACCACCACACCCTCCGCGCGCAGGTCGGCACCCCACACGCGTTCGACCAGGGTGGCGTCGTGGACGCCCTCGACGAAAATCCGACTCGCGCGCGCCCGGCGGGCCCGGGTCGTGGGTGCCACCCGCGACCCGGATGCGGTGCGTGTGGCGGCGACGGGACCGCGGCCGCGAGGCCGCACCAGTGTGACGGGCTTCCCGTCGATGAGAAACGCGGCCGGATGCATGAGGAACACCCGCGTGCGGCCGTGGCGGTCCTCAAGCCGGACCAGGTCGCCGGCGTAGCTCTTCTCGTGGCCGACGACAGCGCCGCAGAATCCGCTCGCCGCGTCCTCGACGACCAGATCGCGTTCGGCGGCGACCTCGGGCACTCGTGGTGCGGCCCGGCGCGGCGATGACAAGACATCTCGTCCGTATCGATCATTCATCACTCCGGCCACGCTAGTTAACACGTGCCCCAGGACGCGGGTGCCACGCCGACGAGCCGGTCAGCATGCCCGACGGTACTGTGGAGTGCCTATGACCAGTACCGACCACGGCATCGCAGCGGCCTGGCCGGCCTGCGCCCTCGGGGCGTGGGCCGCGGCCTGGATCGCCGGTCGCTGCTCCCCCGACGACGTCGTCGACACCCTGGCGACCGCGGCGGACCTGCACATCGTCGACGACCGCACCGACGGCGCCGACACGTCACACACCGGCGTCCTCGCGCTTCTCGGACGACTCCGCGGCGCGCGCGGGCTCTCGGCGCGGCTCCCCGTGGCCGGCGACCCACAGGGCCTTCCCCCGGGCACGGCGACGTCGGCGGCGCTGGCCTCCGGCGAGGTCCTGCTCGTCGACGACGGTCGGGCCACTCCGCTGGCCCTGATACCCGCCGAACACGACGGCAGTTGCCGCTGGACGGTGCTGCGCTACGACGCCGAGGTTCCGCTGGCCCCGTCGCGGTCGCCCGGGGACGTCGAATACGAACTACGGCAGGCGGTGTCGTCGGCCACCGAACTGATCACGCGTGCCGGTGCCCGGTCCAGTACGGCGCCGGCCGACCTGCGCGGAACCCTACGCACGCTGACCCATCGGCACATCGTGGAACTGCCGCCACACGACGACGCCCGCATCACCCGCATCATTGCCACCGCGGCACAGGTCGAGGCCATCGTCGCTCTCGCCGCCGACGGGGTGGGCATCGGTGACACGGCGGGCCAATGGTCCGCCGGTGACGGCGAATTGCGGCGACTGGTGACCCTGGCCCACACGGCGCGGGCCGCAGCGGTGAATCGGCTCATCACCGAATTCCTGCCCCCTGCATCGTGATCGGTTGTGGGCGCCGACGGTGATCGGCTCGACCTCGACGCCCGGTCAGGACCGACGCGCCGGGCGTCGCACCGGAACGCAACAGCGGTCGCGGCATACCCGCCCATTGTCGCCGCATCCCATCGCTCCCAGATCGCCTGTGCCGGTGACATACTCCTCGATGAGGTCGGCGATCATCGCCACGAAACGCCGATCGGTGCCGACCGTGTCGGCGCGTTCGTAGGCCATTCCCAGCCGGGCGGCGAGATCGGCGGCCTCGTTGTCGAGGTCCCAGATGACCTCGAGGTGATCGGAGACGAATCCGACCGGATAGACAACCACCCGCGAAACGCCCTCGGCGGCAAGATTTTCCAGATGATCACAGATGTCCGGCTCCAGCCATGGCACCTGCGGCGGGCCGGATCGTGACTGCCACACCTGGTCGAACTCGGTGAATCCCGCAGCGTGCGCGACGAGCTCGGCGGCGCGTGCCACCTGCCGCGAGTAGAGACCACCACCGTCGGCGGCGGGTCCGGATGCCGCGTCGGCGGACGTCGGCACCGAATGCGCGGTGCACACCAACCGCACCCCCGCCCGATCGCTGCCCACCCGATCGCTGCCCGCCCGAACATCGTCAGGCAGTGCGGCCACCGCCCGGTCGATGGCGTCGCGACCGGCGGCCACCATGGCCGGATGATCCCAGTACTGCGGAAGTTTGCGCACCAGTACCGGATCCGAGGCCGATGCGGGGCGTCGCACGGTCAACGCCGCGATCGCCCGCTCGATGTCCTCGTGATATTGCCGGCATCCGGAGTAGCCACCCCACGCCGACGTCGGGAACAGCAGGAACCGACGATGCCCGTCGTCATAGGCGTCGACGAGGACGTCCTCGATGAGCGGATGCCAGTTACGGTTCCCGAAGTACACCGGCAGAGCGCCACGTCCGCGGGAATCGAGTTCGGCGCGCAGCGTCTCGATCATGTCGAGGTTGAGGCGATTGATCGGCGACACCCCACCGAAGTGGAGGTAGTGTTCGGCGACCGCCTCGAGTCGTTCCCGGGGCACGCCGCGACCACGGGTCACGTTCTCCAGGAACGGCATCACCTCGTCGGGGCCGTTGGGCCCGCCGAAGGACAGGAACAGCACCGCATCGAAATCGGCACCGACGACGTCGGCGCGGCCGAGACCCCCGTCGCTCACCGACGCACCCTCACTTGATGAAGTCCTCCGGGAACCAGGTGTTGTGGCTGGCGCCGCCGTCGACGTAGACGATCGATCCGGTGGTGCCCGGCAGGTAATCCGACAGCAGGGTGCAGACGCTGGTACCGACCACCCCCGGGTCGTTGACGTCCCAGCCGATCGGCGAGGCCCCGTTCCAGTAGTCGTTGAGCATGTTCAGCTTCTTGGCATCGTCGGTGGCGGTGCCCGAGATCGCCTTGGCCGCAAGGGTCTTGATCGGTCCGGCGGCAACCAGATTCGACCGGACTCGCTTGGCGTAGCCGACCTCGCGGGCCACGTAACGGTTCACCGACTCCAACGCCGCCTTGGCCACGCCCATCCAGTTGTAATCGGGCATCGCCGTGCGCGGATCGAAGTCCATCCCGACGATCGAGCCGCCCTCGTTCATCACCGGGAGCACGGCGCGTGCCAGCGACGCGTAACTCCATGCCGAGATCTCGAACGCCTTGGCCACGTCGGGCCCGGGACCGTCGAGGAACGGCACCGCGTCCGGTCCCATCAGCGTCTTGGGGGCGAAGGCGATCGAATGGACCACGCCGTCAACGCCTTCGGGTGCGAGTTCACGCACGGCGTCGGCCAGGGCCGACAGCGACTCCTCGTTGGTCACATCGAGGGCAATGGCCGGCGGCACCTCCTGTGGGAGGCGCTTGGCGATGCGGTCGATGAGCCGCAGCCGCTCCGGGATGCCGGTGATGATCACCTTGGCGCCCTGTTCCTGGGCGACCTTGGCGGTGTGGAACGCAATCGATGCGTCGGTGATGATGCCGGTGATGAGGACGGTCTTCCCGTCCAGGATTCCGCTCATGGTGGGGCTCCTGTCGTACGTGGTCGAATCTGGTTGGCGGGGCCGTGGTCGGCGTGAGCCGATGCTGCTGTGGGAGTCGCGGGACGTGACGGTCAGTGCCCCATGCCCAGACCACCGTCGACGTTGATCACGTTGCCGGTGACGTAGGCGGAGTCGTCGGAGGCGAGGAAGCTCACCACGGCGGCGACCTCCTCGGGCTGTCCCATGCGCTTGGCCGGAATCGCCTGATCGACCGCGGTCTTGGTGTATTCCTCTGGCAGTCCGCGGGTCATGTCGGTGTCGATGAGGCCCGGTGCGACGACGTTGGCGGTGATGTTGCGGCTACCGAGCTCACGCGTCACCGACCGGGCGAGTCCGATCACGCCGGCCTTGGACGCGGCGTAGTTGGCCTGACCGGGGGTACCCATGAGTGCGACCACCGAACCGAGATAGATGAACCGGCCCCAGCGGGCACGCAGCATGCCGCGGGTGGCCGCCTTGGTCACCCGGAAGGCGCCGGTGAGGTTGGCGTTCACGACGTTCTCGAAACTGTCCACGCTCATCCGCATGATCAGCGTGTCCTCGGTGATGCCGGCGTTGGAGACGACCACCTCGACGGGGCCCTGGTGCTCGGCGACCTCGGCGAACGCCCGGTCGACGGATTCGGTGTCGGTCACGTCGCAGACGACGCCGAACAGCCCCTCGGGCGCTCCCGAACCGCGGTGGGTCACCGCGACCTTGTGGCCGTCGGCGGCGAGGCGGCGGGCCACCGCCAGTCCGATCCCCCGGTTACCACCGGTGACCAGCACCGACCGCGACACCTTCTCACCATTTCCGGCTTCGTTGCTCTGCACCATGCGCCCCAACCTATCGGTTCGGCCCTGTCCGGTTCCCGTCAGGTCCGGTTCGTATCGGCCCGCGTCTCAGGGGAGTCGCTGGTTGATCACCAGCGACCCGATCACCGCGACGATCGCCAGGATGGTTCCGGCGATGATCCACGGACGGGAGTTGTCGCCCTTGCGCATCTCGTAGCCGATCTCCTCCTGCAGTGTCTCGTAGACCTTGTTGAGTTCGTCGAGACTCGACGCGGTGAAGAATGTGCCGCCGGACAGGTTGGCGATCTCGCGCAACGAGTCGTCATCGACGGGAACCGGTACCCGATCACCGTCGAGATCGACCGTGCCCGTCATCGTGCCGAACGAGATCGTCGACACCGGGATGTTCTCCTCCTTGGCCTTGCGCGCCGCGGTGAACGCCCCGCGCGGGTCGTCCGGGTCGTCCGGGACGGTCTGCTTTCCGTCCGAGAGCAGCACGATCCGTGCGGGCGGGGCTCCGGCCGCGCCACCGAGCACCGCGTTGAGGGTCTGGATCTGCTGGATCGCGGCGAAGATGCCCTCACCGGTGGCGGTCTTGTCGGCGAGCACCAGCTTGTCGACCGCGGCCTTCGTCGCGTTGTGATCGGGGGTGGGCGTCACCAGGTTCGACGCGGTGCCGGCAAAGGAGATCAGACCGAGGTTGATGCCGTCGGTGAGTTCGTCGGCGAACTTCTTCGCGGCGGCCTGGGCGGCCTTGATCCGCGACGGCGCGACGTCGGTGGCCTCCATGGATCGGGAGACGTCCATGACGAGGATGACCGTGGCCTTGTTGCGGGGCACCTTGCGGTCGGCCTGCGGACCGGCGGCGGCCACCACCAGCAGCAACAACGCGACCATCAACAGTGCGATCGGGGCGTGCCGGAGCCACCGCATCCATTTCTTCTCGGGTGGGGTGATCTGGTCGAGCACCTCGAGATTCGCGAACTGCAGGGTACGCCGGCGACGCGCACGCAGGATGTAGGCGTAACAGCCGCCGAGGACGACGACGAGCAGGGCAAGGAACAGCCACCAGGGGTTGGAGAACACCGCGACCTCACCCCACCCCGGCCGCGAGCCCGCGGCGTCGTCGGCCGACGAACTTCACGACGTCGGTCAGCCAGTCCCGATCGGTGCGCAACGACAGCACCGGTCCACCGCAGCTGCGGATGGTGCGCAGCACCTGATTCTCGTGCGCCTGCGCAGCCGCGGCGAAGTCCCGGCGCAGGCCGTCGGTGATGGTCACCTCGCGGATGTCACCGGACTCGGCGTCGGCCAGCCGGACCTGTCCGACCGGCGGGAGTTCCTGATCTCGGGGATCGAGGACCGCAACGGCCAGCAACTCGTGGTGGCCGCCGATCGCCCGCAGCGATCGCTCCCAGTCGATCGGACCGAGAAAATCGCTGATCACCACGGCCAGTCCGCGTCGACGTTCCGGTCGACGCAGGGCTTCGATGCCGGCGTTGAGGTCACCACGTACGCCCGCGGAGGCACGTCGGGTGGTGGCGATGGCCTTGAGCAGGTGCTGGGCGTGCATCCGGCCGGTTCGCGCCGGGATCCGCACCACCTGATCGCCGGTCACGATGATGGCGCCGTGCCGGTTGCCCCCGCCGGAGGTCAGATGCACGATCGCGGCCGCGGCGGCGACGGCGAGGTCGCGTTTCGTGCAGTTCACCGTGCCGAAATCGAGGCTTGCCGAGGCGTCGACGACCAGCCAGGTCTCCAACTCGCGGTCGGCGATCATCTGACGGACGTGGGGCTGGGTGGTGCGGGCGGTGACCGACCACTCCATCTGACGGATGTCGTCACCGGGCTGGTAGGGACGGGCCTCCCCCGGCTCGGATCCCGGCCCGGGGATGAGTCCGAGGTGCTCGCCCTGGAGTACGCCGTCGAGCTTGCGGCGGACCGTCAGCTCGAGCATCTTGAGGGCGGCCGTCAGCTGCGGCTCCTCGGCCACCCCCGCCCCGAGCGACGGCAGATCGCTATTGGCCGCCATACTGCGCGGGTGCCTGGTTCGGAACGGGTGCCGCGGCCGCATTCGGCACCGGCGGCTGTACGGGATTCCCCACGCCGGGGCCGCCCTGTCCGGGTGCCGGATACTCGGTGGGTGCCGGCGGTACCGCGGGCGCCTGAGCGGGATACCCGGGGGTCGGGGCGACGGGTTGCGCGCCCACCTGGGGAAGTCCGATGGTCTGCAGGATGCGCGCGATGACGGCATCGGCGGTGACCTCGTCGGCGAGGGCGTCGTAACTGAGAACCAGCCGGTGCCGCAACACGTCCGGGATGATCTCGACGACATCGGCGGGGATCACGTAATCGCGGCCGCGCACCAGGGCCAGTGCCCGCGCCGCGGCGACGATACCGAGCGTCGCGCGAGGTGAGGCGCCGTAGGACAACCAGCTCGCGACATCGGTGAGACCGACCTCGGCGGGCCGGCGGGTGGCGTTGATGACGCGCACGACGTAGTCGACCAGCGCGTGGTGGACGAATACGTTGGCGGCGGTGCGCTGCAGGCGGATCGTCGTCTCGGGGTCGAGGATCTGCGAGGCCGTCGGCGGCACATTGCCCATCCGGTAGACGATCTCGCGTTCCTCCTCGACCGAGGGGTAGTCGACGAGGACCTTGAACAGGAAGCGGTCCCGCTGCGCCTCGGGCAACGGGTACACGCCCTCGTTCTCGATCGGGTTCTGCGTCGCCATCACCAGGAACGGATCCGGCATCGGGTAGGTGGTCCCGCCGATCGACACATGCCGCTCGGCCATGACCTCCAGCAGCGCGGACTGAACCTTGGCCGGCGCGCGGTTGATCTCGTCGGCGAGGAGGAAATTGGCGACCACCGGTCCGAGTTCGGTGTCGAACTCTTCGCGGCCCTGGCGGTAGATACGGGTGCCGATGAGGTCGGTGGGCACGAGGTCGGGGGTGAACTGGACACGCGAGAAGCTGCCGCCGATCACGGTGGCGAAGGTCTCCACGGCCAGGGTCTTGGCGACGCCGGGCACGCCCTCGAGGAGGATGTGCCCGCGGGCCAGCAGACCGACGAGGATGCGCTCGACGAGCTGATCCTGTCCGACGATGACACGTTTGACCTCGTAGATCGCTCGTTCCACCAGCTTGACGTCGCTGTCACTCAATTCGACGCCACCGGCGCCGCCGGTCGGTGCCGACGAATCGGCGGTGGGATGTGAGGTCAACCCCTACTCCTGTCCTCGGCGAGGTGATGTGGTGGCGGTGCGGACCCTCGCGCCGCGCGCCGTTGCCAGCCTAGCGGCGTCGACTGAGAACTTGCCACGAAGGTCGGGGCGGGTGTCGGCCGGTCGAGTGAGTGTGGGCTCAGAGCAGGCGCACGACGTTGGGCATGGCGCCGTCGGTGCGCACCGGCGACACCTTGACCACGTCGCCGGATTGCGGGGCCTCGACCATCTTGCCGTCGCCGAGGTACAACGCGACGTGCTCGCTGGCGTTGGGACCGTAGAAGATCATGTCGCCGCGTTGCATCTGGGCGAGGGGGAACTGCGGTCCGGAGGTGTACTGGTAACCCGTGTAGTGCGGCAGTTCGATGCCGACACCGGCGAAGGCGTAGACCATCAGGCCCGAGCAGTCGTAGCCGACCTTGGCGTAGTCGCCGTAGCTGTCGGCGACACCGCCGTCGCGGATGCCCTGGGTCGGGCCCTCGGCGTTTCCGCCGCCCCACGCGTACGGCACGTTGAGTTGCGACAGGGCCCGGTTGACGACGATCTCGACCGCCTGGGGTCCGCGCAGACCGGGTCGGACCACGCCGCCGCCACCGCCGGAACTGCCGAACAGGCTGCCGAGGCTGCCCGAGCCGAGGCGGGCGCTCAGGGTGTCGCCACCGCCGTCGCTGCCGAGTCCCGCGCCGCCGACTCCCAGTTCGTCGAGCAGTTCCGAATGCGGCACCTGCTGCTGCCCGACGAGGGCGGCGAGCACCTTCTGCGAGACATCGAGCGCCAGTCGTGCCGCGGCCTCGGCGGCCACCTGCATCGTCTGGTTGTCGCCCTCGGCCTGGGTGGGACTGATCGCCGCGGGACCCGGTTGTTGTTGTCCGGGGAGGTTGCGGAACAGGCCGGTGAGCAGGTCGGTGGGCTCCGGGTCGGCGACCGGGGTCGGGCGCACGGTGCCGCGGAGCGCGTCGAGCCGCGCCTGCACCGAGTCACGCTGCCGAATCAGGGTGGCGCGTTGACGTTGTTGGTCGACGATCGCGGTACGGGCCTCGGTCACCGCCGCGACCGCCGAGTCACGACGGGTCGCCGCTCCCTCGGTGGCATAGGCGGTCTGCCGTTTGGTCGCCTCGAGCGCCGCGACCTGGTTGGCCTGCTGATTGCGCGCCACCTGCAGCCGGCGGATGGTCTGCTGTTGATCGCGACCGATCTGGTCGATCACCGCCGCCCGGTCGAGGACACGCTGCGGATCCGGCGACGACAGGTAGTTCGACATGGTGGCCTGATTTCCCCCGGTCCGATAGACCGACCGGACGAACTCGTCGAACTCGCGCTGGGCGGCCGCGGTTGCCTGCGTCGCGCGGGTGAGCGACGACCGGGCATTGGTGGCCGCCACACTGGCCAGGCGCTGAGCGGCCAGGGCGTTCTGGTAGTCGACGACCGCATGATTGGCCGCCTCCTGGCGCAATGCGACGGCCTTGTCGAGGTCGCTTAGGTTCTGGTTGACCTGCGCGATCTGATTGATCAGGGACGAGACCGGGGAGGTCGTCGGAGTCGGTGCGGCGTGGGCCGGCCCCATCATGGCGGCGGCACCGGCGATGACGGACGCCACCGCGGCCGTGACCTGCAGCCGACGCCGCGGCACATCGCGGCGTGTCGCCGTGGTCCTTCGCCTCACTGGCTGCTCCCTCACCGTTTGCCGAGTGCGGGTGCGTGGCAGTCGATCTGCCCCTCCGGCTCCGATGGCCGTCAGAAACCCCCGCACAGGCGCACCTCTGTCGCATGTACAACTCGCATCACATGGAGCGCACTGATGAGCAGATGCACCACACGTGACATTGGAACCGTACGTCACATCTACCACTCGCGAAAACAAGCGCAACGAATTACAAAGACGTGATTACCTGCAGAGATGGGCGTGAACAGCCGAAAGTCCGCGACCTCTGGTCACGTTTCGAATTGGTAACAGAGCCGGGCGTCGGCGGTCGCGACACTTGGAGAGCTCGGCGCCCCGGTGTAGATGCGGCCCGTGTAGATGCGGCCGATCATGAGAAGCCGAGCGGCGACGGCGAGACGCTGCCCGGTTGGCGATCAGTCGTTCGCCACCGCGGAAGCGGGCGTCGGGTCGACCTCCGCCTCATGATCTGGATCATCGGCACGTCGACGCAACGACCGAAGGCGGCCGAGGACGGCGCCGATCGCGACGACGACCATCAACACCAGCGTGATCAGCGTCCAATCCAGGCTCGGAGCCGTGATCGAATCGACCATCTCCGCGGCCGCCTGCGGCGGGTTGGACAGGGTGAGATTGTCGGTCGACTCCTCGAGGACCACGCGACTGAACTCCGGAGAGGCACTCCCGACCGCGTTCGGTCCGAACACCAGGACCGTTCCACCGACCTGTTGCTGCAACTCGGTGGCGATGTCGCGGTACATGGTGAACACCGGCATCTTCTGGTCGAGGACGACGATGTTGATGTCGTGGCCCTGTCCCTGGGCGTGATTCACCACGGCACGCAACGCGTCGACCTGATCGGGGTTCTGGGTGTAGACGTGATCGTCGCGCAGGCCGTCGGCGATGGTCGCGAGGACGATGCCACCGGGCGCCGTGGTGTCGGTGACGCCCGGCGAGTCGTACTCCGACGCCGGGGCGGCCACCGGAGCGGCGAGAATCAGCGAGCCGTCGGCGACGGGGCCAGGAGTCATGCTGTCGCTTCCTCACACCACCAGGTGACCCGCCCGGAACCGGACGGCCACGTTTCACGATCATTAAATGTGCGTGGTGCGGCGTCTGCTCACCGAACCTCGACCAGCACGGTACGACAGAATGGGATGGTCATGGGCCACCGGGTCCGCCGTGGCTCGCGCGCGTGTCGGTGGTTGTTAACAGTACGGACGTACTGTTAGACTGGTTTGCGTCGCCGCGGAAACCCCGCGGTCGCTGGATGACACAGCTGGATGACACAACAGCACGACCCCGGCGCAGCCCGTCGGGGGATGGTCAGAGTCGACGAGATGGTGACGCTCGCCGATGAGCCCGGAGTAGGCCCGGACTTCTCGCCCGGGACGCACAATGCCGACGCAGCCCGTCGGCCAGAGGAGAGTGGAACAACGTGAGCATCAATTCGTTTGGCGCCCAGGGCACCCTTGAGGTGGGCGACAACTCCTACGAGATCTTCCGCCTCAGCGCGGTCAAGGGCACCGAGAAACTCCCCTACGCCCTGAAGGTCCTCGCCGAGAACCTCCTGCGCACCGAAGACGGCGCGAACATCACCAAGGAGCACATCGAGGCGATCGCCAACTGGGATCCCTCGGCCGAACCGAGCATCGAGATCCAGTTCACCCCGGCGCGCGTCATCATGCAGGACTTCACCGGCGTCCCGTGCGTGGTGGACCTGACGACCATGCGCGACGCTGTCAAGGAACTCGGTGGCGACCCGGAGAAGGTCAATCCCCTCGCACCGGCCGAGATGGTCATCGATCACTCCGTCATCATCGAGGCCTTCGGCAATTCGCAGGCCCTCGAGCGCAACGTCGAGATCGAGTACCAGCGCAACGAGGAGCGCTACAAGTTCCTCCGCTGGGGCCAGGGCGCGTTCGACGACTTCCGGGTTGTCCCCCCGGGCACCGGCATCGTCCACCAGGTCAACATCGAGCACCTGGCCCGTTCCATCATGGTGCGTGACGGTGTCGCCTACCCCGACACCTGCATCGGCACCGACTCGCACACCACCATGGAGAACGGCCTGGGCGTGCTCGGTTGGGGCGTCGGCGGTATCGAGGCCGAGGCAGCGATGCTCGGACAGCCCGTGTCGATGCTCATCCCGCGCGTCGTCGGTTTCAAGCTCACCGGTGCCGCCAAGCCGGGTGTGACCGCCACCGACGTGGTGCTCACCATCACCGACATGCTCCGCAAGCACGGCGTGGTCGGCAAGTTCGTGGAGTTCTACGGCAACGGCGTGGCCGAGGTGCCCCTGGCCAACCGCGCCACCATCGGCAACATGAGCCCCGAGTTCGGCTCGACCTGTGCGATGTTCCCGATCGACGGCGAGACCATCAATTACCTCAAGCTCACCGGCCGCAGCCAGGAGACCCTCGACCTCGTCGAGGCGTACGCCAAGGAACAGGGCATGTGGCTGGAGAAGGATGCCGCCGAGGCCGAGTACTCGGAGTACATGGAGCTCGACCTGTCGACGGTCGTCCCGTCGATCGCCGGCCCGAAGCGCCCGCAGGACCGCATCGAACTGTGGGACGCCAAGAACGCCTTCCGCAAGGACATCCACAACTACGTCGAAGAGGGCAACACCCCGCAGATCAACGGCGTGGACGAAGCCAGCGAGGAGAGCTTCCCGGCCTCCGACGCGCCGGCCACCTCGCCCGGTGCGGCCAAGCTGTCGTTCTCCGACGACGAGGTTCCGGCGCACGACGCGTCGAAGGGTTCGGCGGGCCGTCCGTCCAAGCCCGTCGTGGTGGAGTCGGCCGAACGCGGCACGATGGTGCTGGACCACGGCATCGTGACGATCGCGTCGATCACCAGCTGCACCAACACCTCCAACCCGTCGGTGATGCTGGGCGCAGGCCTGCTCGCCAAGAAGGCGGTCGAGAAGGGCCTGACCTCCAAGCCGTGGGTCAAGACCTCGATGGCCCCGGGTTCGCAGGTCGTCACCGGCTACTACGACAAGGCCGGCCTCTGGCCGTACCTGGAGAAGGTCGGCTTCTACCTGGTCGGCTACGGCTGCACCACCTGCATCGGCAACTCGGGACCGCTGCCGGAGGAGATCTCCAAGGCGATCAACGACAACGATCTGACCGCCACCGCGGTGCTCTCGGGTAACCGCAACTTCGAGGGTCGCATCAACCCCGACGTGAAGATGAACTACCTCGCGTCGCCGCCGCTGGTCATCGCCTACGCCCTGGCCGGCACGATGGACTTCGACTTCGAGACCGATCCGCTGGGTCAGGACACCGACGGAAACGATGTGTTCCTCAAGGACATCTGGCCGTCCAACGAGGAGATCGCCGAGACCATCAAGAGCTCCATCTCGGCCGAGCAGTACGCCGAGGACTATGCCGACGTCTTCAAGGGCGACGAGCGGTGGCAGAACCTGCCGACGCCGGACGGCAAGACCTTCGAGTGGGACGACGAGTCGACCTATGTGCGTAAGCCCCCGTACTTCGAGGGCATGAAGCTCGAGGCCGACCCGGTCAGCGACATCAAGGGCGCGCGTGTGCTGGCGAAGCTGGGCGACTCGGTCACCACAGACCACATCTCCCCCGCGTCGACCATCAAGCCCGGCACCCCCGCCGCGCAGTACCTGGACGAGCACGGGGTGGCCCGAAAGGACTACAACTCGCTGGGTGCCCGCCGCGGTAACCACGAGGTGATGATCCGCTCGACCTTCGGCAATATCCGCCTGGCCAACCAGCTCGTCGATGTCACCGGTGGTTACACCCGCGACTTCACTCAGGAGGGTGCGCCGCAGGCCTTCATCTACGACGCCGCGCAGAACTACGCCGCCGCGGGTACTCCGCTGGTCGTGCTCGGTGGCAAGGAGTACGGCACCGGAAGTTCGCGTGACTGGGCCGCCAAGGGCACCAGCCTGCTGGGCGTCAAGGCCGTCATCACCGAGAGCTTCGAGCGTATTCACCGCTCGAACCTGATCGGTATGGGTGTCATCCCGCTGCAGTTCCCGGAGGGCGAGTCGCACAAGTCGCTGGGCCTCGACGGCACGGAGACCTTCGACATCACCGGTATCGAGGAGCTGAACTCGGGTACCACCCCGAGCACGGTTCACGTCACCGCCACCAAGGAGGACGGCTCGACGGTCGAGTTCGACGCCAAGGTGCGCATCGACACCCCCGGTGAGGCCGATTACTACCGCAACGGAGGCATTCTGCAGTACGTGCTGCGCAACATGATCAAGGGCTGATCGGGGGTATCTGCACAGTGCCCAAGGTCAGCGATGACCGCCTTGCCGCGCGTCGTCGGGAGATTCTCGACGGCGCGCGGCATTGCTTCGCGGAGTACGGATACGACGGAGCCACCGTCAAACGCATCGAGGAGTCGACGGGTCTGTCGCGCGGTGCGATCTTTCACCACTTCCGGGACAAGGAGGCGTTGTTCCTCGCCCTCGCGCAGGAGGACGCCGAGCGGATGGCCGACGTGGCGGCCGAGCAGGGCCTCGTCCAGGTCATGCGGGACATGTTGACCAGCCCGCAGGACTTCGACTGGCTCGGCACCCGGCTCGAGATCGCCCGGAAGTTGCGCACCGACACCAAGTTCCGGGATGCGTGGAGCGCCCACTCGGCGGATCTGGAGAAGGCCACGGCGGCGCGACTCGAACGAGGCCGCGCCTCGGGCCGACTCCGTGACGACGTGCCCACCGAGGTCCTCGTGGGGTACCTCGACCTCGTCCTCGACGGGTTGATCACGCGGCTCGCGACCGGCCAACCCACCGATGACCTGCACAAAGTTCTCGATCTCGTAGAGGAATCGGTGCGTGTCTCGCGAAATGCGGGAAGTGAGACGTGAATCACACCCAGGTGCCCCTAAAGAGGTATGCCTAGCCTAATTTTCTGGCTAGCTTCACAGGGTGCATTCAGACTTCTCGTCCACGGGACTCCCGACCGCCCCCCTGACCCGACGCTCTCTGCTGCGCGGCATCGGTGTCGGGTCGGTGGGTGCCGGCCTCGCCGCCGCCGGACTCGGTTCCACGTTCGCCGCCGCACCCGCGAGGGCCGCCGACGGTGCCACCGCCATCGTCATCGGCAGCGGCTTCGGCGGGGCCGTTGCGGCCCTGCGGTTGGGGCAGGCCGGAATCCGCACGACGGTCCTCGAACGCGGCCGCCGATGGCCGATCCGGGGCGACGGCAACACCTTCGCCACCTTCGACCGCCCTGACCGGCGGGCCGCCTGGTTCGACACCACCGCCGGGATCTCCAGCGTCGGCCGGACGCCCACCACCCCCTACCCCGGTGTGCTCGACACGATCCGCGGCAACGGGATCGAATCGGTCCACGGGGCCGGCGTCGGTGGCGGCTCACTGGTGTTCGGGGCCTTCACCCTGCAGCCGGACAAGGCCGACTTCGAGCATGTCTTCCCCGGTGGTAGCGGATACGACGAACTGTCGCGCACCTACTTCCCGCGCGCCCGGAAGGTGTTGGGTACCGGCCCGCTCCCCGATGACATCCTGGCGCATCCCAACTACGTCGGCGCCCGGTCGTGGCTGACGATCCTCAAGCGCTATGGAATCGCGCCGCAATTCGTCGACTACGCGATCGACTGGGACCGCGTGCGGGCCGAGTTGGCGGGTCGCGCACCGAAGGGCGTATCCATCGGCGACCTGTCCTACGGCGTCAACAGCGGCGCCAAGAACTCCGTCGACCACAACTACCTGCCGGCGGCCGAACGCACCGGATTCGTGACGATCAAACCGATGCACGAGGTCTTCGAGATCACCGAGCGCACCCGGCGACCGGGCTACGTCGTGCGGTCACGACTCATCGACGACGCCGGGCGCACCGTGCGGATCGTCACCACCGAGGCCGACTACCTGTTCATGGCCGCGGGCTCGTTCCACACCACCTCGCTGCTGGTACAGGCCCGGGCGCGCGGAACGCTGCCGCGCCTGTCCCCCAAGATCGGCAACGGCTTCGGCGGCAACGGCGACTTCCTGATCATCCGTACCGCGCTGCGCGATCAGCACGGGCCGGTCCAAGGTGGTCCCGGGTATGCCCGGATCCGGGAGGATCGCATGCCCGGCGGGCCGGCGACGATGATCTATCAGGCCAGTCCCTTCCCGGCCCCGGCCGGCTCACTGGCGACCACACACCTCATCCAGGTCCACACCGACGAGCGCGGCACCATCGACTACGACCACACCACCGGCCGCACCACGCTGAACTATCCGCACCCCGCGGGCACCAGCGACCTGGACCGGCAGGCCATCGCCTTCGCCCGGCACTTCCATGACCGGACCGAGGGTCGATTCGGGCACGCGCTCAACGGGATTCCGGTGTACGACCGTCTCTCCGGCTTTGGTTCGGGCGCTACCTTCCACGGACTCGGCGGAGTGGTGGTCGGACAGGCCGCCGATGCGAACGGCGCGGTCAAGGGCTACGACAACCTCTACGTCGTCGACGGTGCGTTCGCCCCGGGGGCCGTCGGCCTGGTCAATCCGTCCCTCACCATCACGGCACTCGCGGAGCGGACGATGGACCGCTTTCTGGCCGCACACTGATCCGCCTCGCAGATGACGCCGGGTGCGCGATCGGCCAGGGTCGCCGATCATGTCTGCGCACGACTGTACGAACTGGGCATCTCGACGGTGTTCGGGGTGCACGGCGCCAACATCGAGGACATCTTCGACGCGGCATCGGCTCACCCCGGCATCACGCCGGTGATCGCGAAACACGAGTTCGCGGCCGGCGCGATGGCCGACGGCGTGGCCCGCATGCGAGGCGCGCCGTCGGCGGTGCTGACCACCTCGGGCGGCGGAGCCCTCAACGTCATCGCCGCACTCGGCGAGTCGTATGACAGTCGGGTGCCGGTACTCGCCGTCATCGGTGCACCACCCTCGAACACCGTCGGCCGCGGCGGATTCCAGGACATGCTGTCGCCACCGGACACCATCGATCTCGAGGTGGTGCTGTCCGGGGTTGTCGGCGCCGTTGCGGTGGTGCGCACCGTCGACGACGTCGACGCCGCACTCGACACTGGCGCCGCGACACTGCGCCGATCGCTGCCGGCGGCCGTCGTGATACCGAAGAATATTGCGGCACAACATTTTTCCGAAGAAGCAGGCAACAGGCGTGCGCATATCGACGCCCCGGCCGATGTAACGGCTCATCCGGACCCGGACGTGTTGGACCACATCGCCGAAACCCTCTGCCGTACAGCAGGTCCCGGTCAGGTGTGCATCTGGTCGGGTGAGGAGGCGGCACGGCATCGTCTTGGTGGCGCGGTGACGGAGCTCGCCGACCTGCTCGGCGCCACCACGGTGGTGTCCCCGGGCGGTCGGGACGTCGCCGGGCCCGGGTGCGCGGGAGTGACGGGGGTGATGGGTCATCCGTCGGCACATGCCGCCCTGGCTGAAGCGTCGACGATCCTGGTGCTCGGCTGCCGGATGTCGTTGACCGATCGCGCCGGGCTCGACGACATCCTCGCCGAGCGGACCGTCGTTCATCTCGGCGCGCATCCACCGCGCACCGGCGGCGTTCGCCACATCGGCTGCGATCACCTCGAATACGCTCTCGCACAGGTGGTCTCACGAGTTCGTCGACAGTCGAGGTGCGTGCCCGGAGCCGCCGCCCGGGAGGTCGTCGCCCTCGTGACCCCGAAATTCGACGGCCCGCACCCCGACATGCGTTCGGTGATCGAGGCCGTCGGCGCGGCACTGCCCGACGACGCCGCGGTGTTCGCCGACGCCGGCAACACCGGAGCCGCCGCGATCCACCATCTGCCCTTCGGTGTCGGACGGCTCGCCGTGGCCCTGGGCATGGGCGGCATGGGATACGCGATCGCGGCCGGTGTCGGTGTCGCCATCGCCGGTGGCGACGGGGATACACCACGACGCACGGTGGTGATCGCCGGCGACGGCTCCTTCCTGATGCACGGTATGGAGATCCACACCGCGATCGAGCACGATGCGCCGATCACGATCGTGGTGGCGAACAACGACGCGCACGGCATGTGCCGCACCCGCGAGGATCTGTACTTCCCGGCCACCTCATCGCTGAACAGCTTCCGGCACACCGACTTCGCCGCCGGACTCGACGCGATGTTCCCGACGCTGACCGTCTGGCATGTGACCGAATCCGGCGAGCTCGACGCGGCCCTCGGCGCCGCACTGACACATCCCGGGCCGAACTGCGTCGTCGTCGAGGTCGACGCCGACGACCTACCGCCGTTTGCACCGTTTCTGAGAGGACACCCATGACGACGACCACCACCGCATTGTCGGATCTTCCCGAGGGAGAACACCTGCCGGGAGTGATCAGGGTCGAGACCCATTCCCGGGCCGAGTCGACACCGATGCTCGTCGACCGAATCCGGTCGGTCTATCCGCATCAGCAGATCTACGGCGACTACTGCACCGTGCAGGGCTACGTCGACGCGCCGCCGCGCCCGCTGTACGCATGGCTCGCCGACCCCCGGTCACTCGAGGAATGGACGTACAGCACACGGGGTCTGCGCGTCACGCGGACGCCCGGACTGTTCCTCGGCCAGGATCGCCTCAATGACGACACCGACATCTACGTGCGGGCCGTCACCCACGATGACGCGATGACGGTGGACTATCACTGCGCGTGGGACCAACCCGATCACCTGTGGATGGTCTATCTCATGCGGGTCGTCGATGCGCAGGTGGTCCTGAATCGCCCCGGTTCGGTGGTCACGTGGACCAACTGCCGGCACCCGTTCTATGACTCGAACCCCTACCCGGATACCGCCCCCGCGGGCCGGGAGGAGTGGGTCGGCGATCTCTGGGACATGTTCGCCGCCGGGCATCAGGTCGAACTCGACAATCTCACCGCGATTGCCGAGTCCCGGCACCGCGCCGGTCTTCCCCTCACCCCGGAATGGATGCGTTCATGACCGCCTCGATCAGCCCCGCGATCAGCCTGGCCGACGTGGCGACCTACCGCCCCACCAACCGGGTACCGGCCACGTGGTTCGCCGAGTATGCGGCCGACGACGCACTCGCCGACAATGTGATGTTCCGAGCCCCCGCACACCGCCATCATGCGGCGGACGGGGAGACCTCGGCCGACATGATCGTCGCTGCGGCAGCGGTATTGGCCGATCGGCACGGTTCGGACTACCTCGACGACGTGGACGTGGTGCTCACCCACAGCCAGCTTCCCGAGGTCCCGGTGCGCGGATGCGTGGGCGAGGTGGCCCATCGCCTGGGGTTGCGGCCGACGACCGTCCTCGACGTCCACAACGGCGGATGCGCCGCCTTCGTGCACATGATCGAGATCGCCGGCGCACTCCTGCGCGTCCGCGGCGGAGGCAAGGCACTGATCGGGGTGGCCACCAACACCGCCGGTCAGATCTTCACGCAGGAACAGGTGCGGCCCAAGGCGCAGGCGGCGATTCCCGGGGATGGTGCCGCGGTGGCCGTGCTCACCCTCGACGGGTGCAATCCGGTGCTGGCCACGGTGTGCCGGTCATTCGGGGAGTACTCGGCGGATATGACCGCGGTCAGCGATCCGCCACGCAAGTATTGGGAGGCCGGCCCCGGCCAGATCCACGTCGGCTTCACCGACGCCAAGATCGCCAAGGTGCTTTCCCGCGGAAACCGTCTCGTGCCGGAGGTGTCCTACGAGGTCGCCGGCCGAATCCCGGTGGCGCCGCGGGATCTGGACTGGTTCATCACCAATCAGCCGAACCGCATCTTCCTCCGGAACTGGCGCGAGGCCCTCGAGTTGCCGGAGTCACGGCATCCGGACACCTTCGACGACTGCGGCAATCTGTTCGCGGTCGGTATCCCGATGACGCTGGACGCCCTCGTCGACAGCGGCAAGGTCGCCGACGGTGACGTCATCATGATGTCGGCCTTCGCCCACGCCGGTGACTTCGCCGCGGCCTGCGCGGTGCGTTGGTCCGGACGGTCGTGACCCCGCGCGGGTCCACCGTCGCAGATACGCCGGTGCGGTGTGACCTCAACGAGTCGGCGTTCGCACCGCTGCCCGCCGTCGTCGAGGCCATGGCGACCGCCGTCCGCGACGCCCATCGATATCCGGAGTTCAGCGCCGACCGGCCGCGCCTGGCCATCGGCGCCCATCTGGGGATCGGCGCAGACCAGGTGACGGTCGGTCCGGGTGGAACCGCGGTGGCGCAGGCGATTCTGGCGGACGCCGTGTTGTGCGCCCGTGGACGCGGGATCGCCGGGCCCACCATCCTCACACCCGCCCCGACCTTCGACGGGTTCGGCATTCTCGCGCGGATCCTCGGCGTGCGACTCGTCACCACACCTCTCGACGAGCATGGATGTCCCGACCTCGATGCCCTGGCCGCTGCGGTCGACTCCTCGTCGGCCGCGGTGATCCTGTGTTCACCGCACAATCCGACCGGCGCCGTGCTCGGCGAGTCGCGCCTGCGCGCGTTCCTCGCGGATCTCGACACGGCGCTTTCGGTGATCCTCGACCAGGCCTACATCGAGTACTGCGAGCGCCCGGTCGATGCACTGGCCATTGCCGCGGAGTTCCCGAATGTCTGTGTGCTACGCACCTTCTCGAAGGCCCATGCCCTCGCCGGGGTCCGGATCGGGTACGCATTCGGCGCGCCGTCGGCGGTGGCCGGCGCACGCAGCCAGGAGATACCCTTCGCGATCAGCGCGGCCGCGGCCGCCGCGGCGCCGGTGGCACTGCTGGCCCACCGGGAACTCGACGCGCGGATGTCGGCCGTTCGCGCCGAACGCACACACCTCGCACGGTCCCTCGCCTCCGTGGGTGTGCAGGTCCTCGACGGCCACGCCAACTTCGTCTACCTACCGGGTGCCGACGGCCTCGCCGTGGGACGGGCGCTGGCCGCGAACGGGATCCACGGCAGGTTCTGTGGCTCGGACGGTTTCCTCCTGACGGTCCTCGACCGTGCGGTCACCGAGCGGATCATCGGTACCGTCGTTCGCACGCGGAAAGCCGGTCTGCCCCGCACTCACGAGTCGCCGTCGAGGAATCGGGTGATCAGCCGCCAGGCGGAGTCGACGAGGGCCTCATCGAGTTCGTCGGCGACCACCGCACCCAGGTAGTCACCGTGTGCCGCGGGCACCACCAGCGCTCGACCATCCGGGACGAGCCGGCTCATCGCGAGGGTGTGTTCGCCGCGGACGATGTCGTGGTCACCGCCGACGAACATCGTCGGCGCACGCAGGTTCGCCAGGGCGGCGTCGGTCCAGTCGACGAATCCACGCATCAGGGTGACGTCGAGTTCGAACATCCGGCGAAAGTCGTCCGGGGCGGGGTTGATTCGGCGATAGGCCTCGGCGAGCAGCGGCGGCACCCCGTCCGGATCCGGATCGTCGAAGGAGTCCCAGAAACCGTCGATCATGCCGTCGCGGCGCGTGAAACCCGAGGCCACCACCACACGCCTGGTGAGCTCGGGCCGACTCAACGCGAACCGCAGGACCGTCGGCCCGCCGTTGGAGAAGCCCATGATGTCGACCTGTCCCACACCGAGTGACTCCACCAGCGCCGCGATGTCGGCGGCGGAGTTGTCGAAGGTGTACGGCCGGCGATGGTGTGGGGTGTGGCCGTGTCCCTGCAACTCCACGGCGATCAGTGTGCGGTGTGGGGACAGCACGCGGATCCCGTGACCCCAGTCGACGTCGATCACACCGGCGCCGCCGTGTACCAGGACCAGCGGTGTGGAACCGTCGTCGGGTCCGTGGATCTCGTGGTACAGGTCGATCGTGGTCATCTCGGGCCTCTCGTGGTGGTGGTGTGTGGCCGGTGGTGCCGAGTGGTCGGGTACGTGCGCCGCGGTCATACGTGCGGTCATACGTGATGACCGTCGCCGACCGTGGAACTCACCGGTCGCACATCGGACAAATCGGCCCCGCCGAGCGAACGCTCGCTATAACCTGAGTTCTACTTGTGTCGTTCGTCACCGAGGAGTGAGCGTGTTCCCTGGAGTTTTTGCTGCCCGTACCCCCGACAAGCCCGCCGTGATCCGCGCGTCCACCGGCGAGCAACTCACCTACGCCGAGCTCGACGAGTACTCCACCCGACTGGCCAATCACCTCGAGACCCTCGGGCTGAAGCCCGGCGACTGCATCGCCATGATCTCCGAGAACGATCTGCACATGTTCGTGGCCTATTGGGCCGCGCTCCGCAGCGGGCTCTACATCACCGCCATCAACCATCATCTGACCGCGGAGGAGACGAACTACATCCTCACCGACTCCAACGCCCAGGTGCTGTTCGCCGGCGCCTCGGTGGCCGCCGCCGTCGAGAAGAGCGGCGACATCTCCGCTCTCGCCGTGCCGGGCCACCGCATTGCGTGGGGCGGCGACATCGCGGGCTTCGAGTCCTACGACGCCGTCCTCGCGAGCGCCTCCGCGCAACCGCGCACCGATCAACCGCGCGGCACCGACATGCTCTACTCCTCGGGTACGACCGGACGCCCCAAGGGAATTCAGACTCCGCTGCCCCAGGGCCAGGTCAACGAGATCCCGGACGCCTACACCGCGATCTTCGCCCCGATGTACGGATTCGACGAGAACTCGGTGTACCTCTCCCCCGCTCCGCTGTATCACGCTGCGCCACTGCGGTACTGCGGTGTGACCAACTCGGTCGGCGGCACCGTGGTCTTCCTGGACCGGTTCGACCCCGAGGACGCCCTCGCGGCGATCGAGAAGTACGGCGCCACCCACAGCCAGTGGGTGCCGACGATGTTCATCCGAATGCTCAAGTTGCCGAGCGAGGTTCGCGATCGTTACGACGTCTCCAGCATGAAGCTCGCCGTCCACGCCGCCGCCCCGTGTCCGGTCGAGGTCAAGCAGGCGATGATCGCGTGGTGGGGCCCGGTCATCCACGAGTACTACGCCTCGACCGAGGCCGCCGGTGCGACGTTCATCGGCCCGCAGGAGGCCCTCGATCACCCCGGTTCGGTGGGTAAACCGCTCCTCGGGGTCGTCCACATCTGCGACGAGGACGGCAACGAACTCCCCGTCGGCGAAGTCGGGCTGGTGTACTTCGAGCGCGAGGAGGTGGCCTTCGAGTATCACAACGACCCGGCCAAGACCGCCGAGGCCCGCCACCCGGCACACGAATTGTGGTCCACCACCGGCGATGTGGGATACGTCGACGACGAGGGCTACCTCTATCTGACCGATCGCAAGGCGTTCATGATCATCTCCGGCGGCGTCAACATCTACCCGCAGGAGGCCGAGAACGTCTTGGTGAATCATCCCGCGGTGTTCGATGTGGGTGTCATCGGTGTCCCCGACGCCGATCTCGGTGAGGTCGCCAAGGCCTGCGTGCAGTTGGCCCCGGGGTACACGCCGTCCGACGAACTCGCCGCCGAACTGCTCGAGTTCACCGGGTCACGCATCGCCACCTACAAGGTTCCGCGGTCGGTCGACTTCGTCGACGAACTCCCCCGCACACCCACCGGAAAGCTGGTCAAGGGCATTCTGCGCAAGTCCTACTGGCCCTCGACGGTGTAGGCCGCCGGTGTAGCCCACGATCACGAGCCCATAACATTCCTGCGCGACGCTAACGATCTCCCCGGCCCGACGGATATTCCCCTTGTCGGGATCACACAGTCGGGACCACACAGTCGGGACCACACAGTCGGGACCACACGATCCACTCCGGGTCGGGGAGATCGCGAGTCCGCGCCATGCGCACACTCACCGAATACCGTCGCACGCAGCCGCGTGGCGGACGTCCAACTCACCATCGAAACCGCTGCCACACAGGCCCTCCCATCCGAATCGCGATGGCCCTGACCGCCACGATCGGCTGATCGCTGATCGCCGGCGTCGGCCCGGCTGCCGCCGAGCCGGTCAATACCACCACCACGCCGGCCCCGGACTCATCCACACCGGCCGATCCGTCGACGCAGCCCAGCCCGTCCACGCACCCCAACCCCACCACATCGCCCGGCCCACCGGTCACGTCGTCGTCCGAATCGAGCCCGAGTCCGCTGCGCCGTGCTCTGATCACCGCCGTCCTCGACGGCGCCCATGACACCGTCGCCGGGGTGACCGTCCGCATCGCGGCACCGTCGCCGTACGTCTACGAGCTTCCTGCCACCATCGACTCGCCGACCGACTCGATCCCCGTTCGGGTACTCACCGTTCCCGCCGGACTCACCCTCGTCGGTCCATCGGACTTCACCATCGGCCTCACGCCCGGCGAAACCGTCACCTACACGGTGCATCTCACCACTGCATCGACATCGCCGGGATCCCCTGGCGGAACCGTACCCGGCCGTGATCCCGCGGGCCGCGTGCCGCTGACCTCCATCCCGTCGGGTCCGATCACGCGGTCGTGACGTCGGCCGCGTGAATGACATTGTCCGCCCATTTCCTATGCACGGCTAACGACCGGACCGGGTCGCGCGACACACCCCATGCCGGCACCGGCACTCCGCATTCGAACCAGGGTCGGGGAGACCTCGGGAATCATCATGAGCCGAAAGCACTTCCGCGTCATCCGCACCGCTGCACTCCCATCGGTGGCGCTCGTCGTGGCCACCATGACAGCGGGCATCGCCGCGGCCGACGACACCACGACCACCACCCCACCGCCGATCGCGTCCACCACCACACAGACCACACCGCCGTCACCGGCAACCACACCACCATCCACCACCGGCAGCGATCCCGCTCCCCCGTCGACACCCGCGTCGACCAGCGTTTCGGTTCCGCCGTCGGCACCATCGACCAGCAGTCCTACTTCGACGCCGCCGGAGGGCCAGGGAACGCTGAACCTCACCACCCGCGACACCGCCGGCAACCCGGTCCCCGGGGTGGTGATCGACTTCGCCGGACCGTCGGGCAGCCAACCGATTCCGCTTCCGGCGTCGATCAACAATTACCCGGGGTCGTACGGCATCACCGTCACCGACGTTCCGGCCGGCTATCGGCTCGTCGGTTCCGGCGGATTCTCCGTCGACATCGTCGCCGGGCAGACGGTGAGCCATGAGTTCACCTTCACCCGCACCGACAGCGGACTGAACTTCGGTTGGCTTCAGGTCACCAAACGCGATCGGATCGACGGCCACACGTTGCCCGGCGCGCAGTTCGCCGTGGCGACCTGCGACGGGCAGGGCCTCGGCGTGATCACCACCGACGCCGAGGGCATCGCGTCGAAACGGGTTCGCGGCGGTTGCTACACCGCACGCGAAATCGCAGCTCCGGTAGGGTATCTCAACGACGGATTGACCTACACCTTCGACGTGCTCGGCGGCCAGACCGCCGATCAGTCGATCTACAACACCCGCGCGGGGCATGTCAGCTCACGCAATCCCGCAGGCCGAGTGCCACTCTCGTCGATCCCGTCAGGACCGGTGAACCAGCCGTGACGACCATCGTGAGCACGGCGAACCCTACGCGCGGCCCGCTGCACCGGATGGCTCTCCTCCTGGTCTGCCTCGCCGCGGCGATCCTGACCGGCTGCGCGACCACCGGCACACCGTCATCCGAACCCGGCAGTTCCACGGTGGCACAGTCGGATCTGCGTCCGCCGGTCAGTGCGCGAACGGGCGATCCGGGCGCCCCTACCTCGGTGACCGCGGGTGGCGGGACCGCCCCCACCGAATCCGTGGCCACCGACACCTCCGGCGCATTGCTGCCGCCCCAGGATGTCGGCCACCTCGGCTGGTGGGTGGACTCGGCGCTACCCGGTTCGGGAACGGGCACGGTGGTGATCACCGGGCACGTCGACGACGTCGACCAGGGACGGGGGTTCGCCGCCCGATTCGGTTCACTGACACCGGGATCCGAGGTCACCCTGCACACTGCCGGCGGCGAGACGGTCCGGTACCGGGTCCGGGATGTCCAGACCGCCGACAAGGAGAACGGTTTCCCCGCAGCACAACTCAACCGGCTCGACGGACCGGAGACCCTGGCACTGGTGACCTGCGGCGGACCGTTCGTCGGTCCACCACTCGGATATCGGGACAACATCATCGCCTGGGCGGTCCGCTCCTAGACCGCCGACCGCATGCGCAATCGCGTTGACAGCGCCCACCCACCCACTGACTGTGCTCGCCTACCCGTTGGTCGAGCCCGACGAGGCGCCAGCCGAGGAGGTGTCGAGACCTCCGCAGGTTGCGCTGGGAAGACACAGAGCGCCGTCAACGCGAAAGCGAGCGCTGTCAACGCGAAAGCAAGCGCTGTCAACGCAATTCAGAGCGCTGTCAACGCGAAAGTGAGCGCTGTCAACGGATTTCAGAGCGCTGTCAGCGTGGTTCAGGGCGCTGTCGACGCAGCGAAAGAGAGTGGTGCTCAGGCCAACTCGATGAGTTCCTGATACTCGTCACTCCAGTGGTCCTCGGTGCCGTCGGGCAGCAGGATCACCCGCTGCGGCTCCAGGGCCGCCGCCGCACCGGGATCGTGGGTGACCAGGACCACCGCTCCGGTGTAGCTGCGCAGAGCCTCGAGGACTTGCTCACGCGAGATCGGATCGAGATTGTTGGTCGGCTCGTCGAGGAGCAGCACGTTGGCGGCCGAGGACACCAGCCCGGCCAGGGTCAGGCGCGTCTTCTCGCCGCCGGACAGCGTGCCCGCGGGCTGGTCGAGTTGGGCGCCGGAGAACATGAACGCGCCCAGCAGCCCTCGGAGATCCTGCTCCCCCGCGTCCGGCGCGGCGTGCCGGATGTTCTCCCACACCGACGCGGCGTCGTCGAGGGTGTCGTGTTCCTGGGCGAAGTAGCCGATCTTGAGTCCGTAGCCGGGTTCGATGGAGCCGGTGTCGGGGGCCTCGGCGCCGGCCAGCAGCTTGAGCAGCGTCGTCTTTCCCGCACCGTTGAGACCCAGGACGACCACCCGGCTGCCCTTGTCGATGGCCAGATCAACGCCGGTGAAGATCTCCAGCGAGCCGTAGTTCTTCGTCAGGCCGGAGGCCATCAGCGGGGTCTTTCCGCACGCGGCCGGCTCGGGGAACCGGATGTGTGCGGTCCGGTCGGCTACCCGCTCCTCGTCGAGCGCATCGAGCATCCGGTCGGCCCGCTTGAGCATGTTCTGCGCCGCGGTGGCCTTGGTGGCCTTGGCGCCCAGTTTGGCCGCCTGCGTGCGCAGCGCCGAAGCCTTCTTCTCCGCGTTGGCGCGTTCGCGTTTACGACGTTGCTCATCGGTGGCGCGGGCGTCGAGGTATCGCTTCCAGCCCATGTTGTAGATGTCGGCCTCGCCGCGCACCGCGTCGAGGAACCACACGCGGTTCACCACGTCGGCGAGCAGGTCGACGTCGTGGCTGATCACGATGAGTCCACCCTCATGGTTCTGCAGGAATCCACGCAGCCAGGTGATCGAGTCCGCGTCGAGGTGGTTGGTCGGCTCGTCGAGCAGCAACGTGGTCTGCGATTTGCTGGCACCGTCGGAAGCGGCGAACAGGATGCGGGCCAACTCGATTCGACGACGCTGTCCACCCGACAGTGTCCTCAGCGGCTGACCGAGGACGCGATCGGGCAGGCCGAGGCTGTGACAGATGCGCGCCGCCTCGGATTCGGCGACGTAGCCGCCGAGCGCCGAGAACCGCTCCTCGAGTTGCCCGTACTTGGTCACCGCACGATCGCGGACCCGCTCGTCGGCGGTCTCGGCCATGAGTGCCTGCTGCTTCTCCATCTGCCGCAGGATGGCGTCGAGGCCGCGCGCCGACAGCACCCGGTCCTTGGCGAGCACCTCCAGGTCGCCCTCCTTCGGGTCCTGCGGAAGGTAGCCGATCTCGCCGCTGCGGACCACGGTGCCGGCGTAGGGTTCGGTCTCCCCGGCCAGGATGCGCAGCGACGTGGTCTTGCCCGCTCCGTTACGCCCGACCAGGCCGATGCGATCGCCCGGTTGGATGCGCAGCGCGGAACCGGGCGCCGACAGCAGGGTCCGGGCGCCCGCACGGACTTCGAGGTCGGTCGCGGTGATCACGACGTTCGAGTCTATCGACTCCACCGACGGTGACCGAATCGGCGAGCGCGTGCGACGGTCACCTCACTCGATTGGGTAGAGCCGCTAAGGGTCCACTACAGTAGCTTAGGCTCACCTTATTGGGGAGCGTTTGTGCCTGGACCCGACCCGATGCGCCCGACCGATGGAGATACGCGGTGACCACACCCCACCAGCCGGCAATCACCGATGCCGGTGCGATCAGTCTCGGGGTGATCATCTGTTGCTACACCACCGCACGCCGGGATCTGCTGGGCGCCGCGATCGACGCCGCGGCGGCTCAGCTCGGCACAGACGACCGCCTGATCGTGGTCGCCGACCACAACGATGAGCTGCTCGGCTGGGTGAAGAGCCGGGTCCACGACGGGGCGCGTCGGGTCGATGTGGTGCCCAACGCCCACCTCCGCGGCCTGTCCGGCGCCCGTAACACCGGCCTCGACTGTTCGGACGAGGACGTTCTCGTCTTCCTGGACGACGATGCGGTCCTCGCCGGCGACGGTCTGGCGGCGGTGCGCCGCGCTTTCGCCGATCCGTCCGTCGTCGCCGTCGGCGGGGCGGTCACACCGGAGTGGGCCGGCGGCACCGCACCCCGCTGGTTCCCCGACGAGTTCGGCTGGGTCGTCGGCTGCGACTACCGCGGCATCGCCGACGACGGCGCCGACATCCGCAATCCCATCGGCGCTGCCATGGCGGTGCGCCGGTCGGCCCTGGCGGAGATCGGCGGTTTCGCCACCGAACTCGGCCGCGTCGGTGACCTTCCGGTGGGTTGCGAGGAAACACTCATGGGAATCGAATTGCATCGCACGTTCCCGCGGGGGCGCGTGATCCGCGACGCCGGATTCGGCGTAGCACACAGTGTCTCGGCCGACCGCGAATCCACCCGCTACTTCCTGCGACGGTGCCTCAACGAGGGCAAGTCCAAGGCCGTCCTGTCGAGGATGGCCGGTTCCGGCGACGCGCTGTCCGCCGAGACGTCCTACGTGCTGCGGACCATCAGCTCCGGCGTGCTGCGCTACCTCTGCCACGTTCTGCGCGGCGACCCGGCCGCCGCCGCCCGCCTGGCGATGATGATCATCGGGGTCGCGGTCACCGCCGCCGGCACCGCGTGGGGCACCGGTGCCGGTGCACGCCGGCGCGCCGCCGCCGACTCCCGGCTCGTGCCGGCGCAGTCGCGGCGTCGGCGGGCCTCCTCGATCGCGCCCGACGATCTGGTGACCGTGGTGATCCCCACCATCGGCCGCGACCTGTTGATCGACGCCGTGGATGCCGCTCTGGCACAAGACCATCCGAACATCGAGGTCGTCGTGGTGGACAATCGCCCGGGCTATGGGCGGGTCCCGGTCATCCTCGCGGATCGGCACGATCGGCGTCTGCGCATCGTCAATGAAACGTTTCCCGGCATCTCCGCGGCCCGCAACGCCGGAATCCATGCGGCCCGCGGTCGCGTCGTCGCATTCACCGACGACGACGCCAGACCCGCGGCGGACTGGGTGTCGACCATCGTCAGGGCGTTCACCGACGATACGACCGGATCGGTGGGGGCGGTCACCGGACGCGTGGTGGGGATCGATACTCCCACCGAACTCCAGGAACTGTTCGAGGATGCCAAGGTTTTCGACAAGGGCTCCGACGCGACGATCTGGGCGTTGACACCCGAACCGGAGCATGTGGCCGCCGGTGTCGCCGGGCCGCACAACTTCTTCTTCCCCTACACCGCCGGACAACTCGGCAGCGGCAACAACTTCGCGCTGGATGTCGAGATCCTCTCCGACACAGGCAATTTTGACGAACGACTGGGGACCGGCACCGCGTCCAACGGCGGCGAGGACCTTGACCTCATGCGCGAGATCATCTTGTCCGGATGGGCCATCGCGTACCGGCCGGATGCGGTGGTGACCCACTATCACCGCGACAACATGGACGATCTGCGGACCCAGGCCTACGGATACGGCACCGGAATGTCGGCGTCGGTGACCAAACTGCTGTTCTCCCGCCATGCCGTTGCCGTGGCCAAGCGGATCCCGGCCGGACTCTGGGCGCTGCTCGTTCCCGGGTCGGAGAACACCTCGGCGTTCTCGCGTGCCCAGTGGCCCGCCGAACTGCGCAGCCTGGAATTGCGCGGCTATCTCGCGGGTCCGCTGCTGTTCGGCCGCGGCCACCTCCGCTGCCGTGGCCGTCGGCAGCAGGTCACCGGGCCACGGACGGATCACGCGTCGTGACACTCACAGTCTCACGATCCTCGGCTCGGCAGACCACACCGGATGCACCCATCTCCTACGGATTTCCGCCCGGTGGAGCGCTCGTCGTCGGTGGGGTACTGGCCGCAACGCTTCTCGTGCTCGATGTGCTGGACGGACTCGGTGCCGACCCACTTCCCGCCGCCGTCCGCGCACTTCTGGTGTTCGCCGGAATCCTCACCCTGCCGGGCATCCCGATCGTCGTGGCGCTGCGGATCCCCGGTCGAGCGCTGGCGGGGATCCTTATCCCCGCCATCTCGTTGTCGGTGACCGTCCTGCTCACCCAGACCACGATCGTCGCCGACTGGTGGAGTCCGCTGCGCTCCCAGGCGATTCTGACCGCAGGTTCGCTCGCCGCCTGCATCTGGGCCCGTCGCACCCTGCCCGCGCATACCCGCACGGGCTCATTCGGATTCGACCGAGCCCATTGGACCCGGCGCCGCGCGGTGGAACTCTCCGCGCTCGCCGCGTCGTTGGGATGCTTCGGGCTGGCCGTCGCCGATCTCGACGTCGCCGACACCGGCCGATTCGGGGTCATCCCCGCCCTCGACCCCGTCTATTTCCTCGGACTCGGCCTGCTGGCCGCGGTCATCGTGGCGGCACTGCTGTCACGACGACTCGACACCCTCGTCCTCGGCGCCGTCACCGTCGTCACGGTGGCCTACAACTCGATGCTGGTCGGCGGCGCCACCGGCGAAACATCCATCCCCACCTCGTTCGTCCACCGCGGCTTCATCGACGTCCTGGCCGCCAGTCACCATCTCCCCGACCAGATCGACGCCCGCTTCAGCTGGGCCGGATTCTTCACGATGTCGGCCCACGTGAAGGTCGTCGGCGGAATCGGTGACCTGACGCCGGTGCTGCTCTGGGCGCCGTTCGTCGCCGGGGTCGTCGTGTCATTCGGCATCTACGCGATCGCGATCGCCATCACCGGCCGTGCCCGACTCGCATGGGTGTCGGTACTGCTCTACCACGGGTTCAATTGGTACCAGCAGGATTACTTCTCGCCGCAGTCCATGGCGATCATCGGATACACGGCCATCCTCGGCACTCTGCTATGGCAGTTGCGCGCCGCGCCGTTGCCGCGACTCGACGGTGGCCGGATCGCGGGTATCGTCAACGGATTCCGCCGAACTCCGGGGCGGGTGCCGGGCTTCGGTCCGGGCCGGACGGTGGGCATCGAGATGGTCCTCATCGTGATCATCGCGGCCAACACCGTGTCCCACCAGATGACGCCCATGCTCACCGTGCTGGCGCTGGCGGCCTTCGCCGCCACCGGGACCACCCGCTACCGCACCCTGTGGCTTGCGGCCGGACTGATCTTCGCCGCCTGGTTCTCCTACGGCGCCACCGACTTCTGGCTCGGGCATCTGCAAAGCCTGGTCGATGAGGTGGGCAAGGTGGGTCAGTCCGTCGAGGCCGGCCTCGGCGATCGCCTCAGCGGCGATCCGACCTACACCCGCATGCAGTATCTGCGGATGCTCGCCTCCGGTGGCTTCGCCGTCGTCGGACTGATCGGTTGGCTGATCTGGCGGTCCAAGAAGGCCTGGCTGGTCGGCGGGTTGCTCTGCGCCGCACCCTTCGTCCTCGTCGCCCTGCAGAGCTATGGCGGCGAGATGATCATCCGCTGCTTCCTGCTCGCGTCTCCCGTGCTGGGACCGTTCGCCGCGCTGGCACTGGCCGCAGGCGGCGCCGCACTGCGACGACGACTACGCGCCACCCACCTCCGATACCTCGGATACGGGTTGCTGTGGGCAGTGGTGATGATCCTGGCGCTGCTCGAGACCACCAACCGCGGTCTGAACACGGCCTTCGAGGCGACCACCCGCGACGAGGTCACCACGACCGACGAGTTCATCGCCTCAGTCCCGCCGGACGCCACGGTGATGAGTTTCAGCTACGCACCGCAGAGCACCGGCGTGCGGCGCATCCTCGACCCACACGGGCCGCGGTTCTCCTTCATCGACTCCTTCCCGTGTCTCGACGACGTCGCGCGGTGCGCCCGCGAGCGATGGCCGGACTATATCTACGTGACCAATCAGGGATTGAAGATGCTCGAACTGCAATACGGTCAGTCACCCGACGCGCTTCGGGACGCCGTCGACGGGCTGATACGGACCGGCGAATATCGCCTCGTCGTCCGTACCGAGAATGTCGAGATCCTACGCGCCGGAACACCTTTGGAGGACCAGTGAGCATCACCGTCGTTCTGCTCGTGATCAGCGCGGTACTGCTGGTGCTGGGTGCGGCGCTACGCGAGTTCGAGGTGGGATCCGACGGCGCATCCCGCCGGGGCACGCTGGCCCACCGACTCACCCTGGTCACCGCCGGATGCGTCATCGTGGCAGCGTGTCTGACCTTGCAACGGTTGGCGGCAATGGCACTGTGAGGCGCCATGGACACCGCCGAAGACGTTGCCTGGCCATGGTCATCGGCGTCGCCGCGTCGGCGATGATCAGCAATGGTTGCACCATCGGCGACGGCCACGGTCTCCACAATGCCGCCCGGACGACGTGTCTGAGCGACCGCGGCCCGGACGGATCCGGTGCCACCCCCGAGACCGTCGACCGTGCCCTGTGGAAACGAACATTCCTCGACACGTTCGACCGGTGCGATCTCGGCGACCAGTGGGGTACCTATTCCGGCAGTCCCGGGGGCAATCCGGTGGGCCACTGGGATGAGTCGATGGTGTCGGTCGACGCCGGCGTGATGCGTCTGTCCGGCAAGAAGACCCCCTCCGGATGGGTCACCGGGGGCGTCTCGAATTACCCGGTCACCCAGACCTACGGACGGTGGGAGATCCGCATGCGCGCGACGCCGAGCGCGGATCTGTCCTACCACATGCTGTTGTGGCCCAAATCCGACGAGTGGCCGCCGGAGATCGACTTCGCCGAGAGCATCGCCTCACGGAGAGACGCGATCTCGGCGTTCGTGCATTGGAAGGACGACGGGGAGAACCGCAAGTCCCAGGCGGATGCCACCGGTGACTTCGCCGACTGGCATGTCGTCGGTGTCGAGTGGCTTCCCGGACTGATCCGGTACCTCCTCGACGGCAAGGTGTGGGCCGAGGTCCGCTCGGCCGAGATGGTACCGACGATTCCCATGTGGTTGGGCATGCAGGTGGAGGCCGGCGCATGTGAACGGCGCGCGGACTGGGGAATGACACCGTGCGCGGCCGGTGAACCGCGTCCGGTCACCGCCGAGGTCGACATCGACTGGGTGACGGTCTACGCACCGGTCGATGACGTGGCCGCGTTCACCCGCGCCGGATACCTCCGGCCGACCCGGGGCGCGATCCAGCTCCGCGACAGGTGATCTCGAGACCCCCTTGCGCGGTGGCCGGCGGATCGAACCCGCTCAGGACGCGATGCGCTCCGGGGTCGACGACCGGACGACGGGACGCAGCGGGGCGCGTCCCGATACCGCACGCGCCACCGGAATGATCACCAGTGCCGCCGCGGTGCCCTCGGCCAGGATCATCGCCCAGCCGGCGGCGACCAGGCCGTGCTCACCGATCCAGAATGCGGTGGCCGACAACATGATCGTGGCGCTGATGATCTGCACGACGAGCGCCGGCCACAACCGGCACCGTACCCGGGAGATCGCGACGTAACACAGTCCGACCGCCGCCAACGGCAGAGCCACCGCTCCCAGACGCAGGAGCGGCGCACCGTATTCGGCGTAGTCGGGGCCGGCCAGGCGCAGGAACAGCGGACCGATCACCTCGAAGCCGACGGCCGCCACCGCCGCCCCGCCGATCATGATCGCCACGAACAGTCGTGTGAGCCGCAGTGCCGCAGTCGAATCGGGCCCCGCACCGAGACCATCGACACCACCGTCGGCGTCTCCGCCGGGTCGGCGATCGACGCCGGCGGCGCTCATCGACGCGACATACGGTCCCAGCATCATGGTCAGCAGCACGAGCACCGCGCTCACCAGTGACCAGACGATCGAGAAGTAGGCGTTGTGATCCGCGCCGACCCGCGCGATCACCACCGGGGGCAGGATCAGCGGCGTGATCGCACTCGCGATGTACACGCCGTAATTGCCGGCCAGGAACCGGCCCTGATCGCGCAGCGGCGGCATCAGGGTCGCATCGGCCCGCGCAACCCGACGTCGAAGTTCCCGTCCGGCGAACCACCACAGGACGCCGCCGGCCACCGCGGCTGTGACGATCCAGGTGCCGACGAGGCCCGCTCGACTGGCGAGTCCGGCGAGGGCGATCGCGCCGAGGAGTTTGACGACGGCGTGGATGACGTTCTTCTGTGCCGACCAGGTGGCCCGGCCCATGGCGATGCTCAGGTGATCGAGCAACGCAAACGAGGACAGGACCATCACCACGACCGGGAACAGCACGAGTTCGATTCTGCTGGTGAACATCTCATCGGTGGGCCCGACGAGCAGGAAACCCGTCGCGAGCACCGCGCCGCAGATGGCGCCGATGCCGAGTCCGAGGGTGGGCAGGGCGTAGCCCCGTCGACCCGCCACGGGCAGGAATCGCTCGAGATATGCCCCCAGACCAAGGTTCCCGAACGCCGAGAGCATCGTGGCCGTGGTGATCACCGCCGCCGCGGCCCCGACCTCGCGGGCCGGGTACAGGCGGCCGGCCACCACCCAGTAGACCAACCCCAGTGCTGCGGTGAGCATCCCGGATACGGCAACGGCGCCCGAGCTCTTGGCGAGCCCTGCGGATTCACCCGGCGCGCGCTGTCCCGATCCGCGGTCCCCCGGACCCGGCTCGCCTGCGACGCGGGCGGCGATCACCCCGCGAGTTCGTCGGAGACGACCTCGACGGCCGCCCCGGCACGCACGCCGTGCCGTGCCGCCGCGCGGTGGCTCCGCCAGTGCTTGAACTCCTGATTGATGGTGCGCAGCACCCGCATTCCGTCGCTGTAGGCGTTGAGGTTGCTGCGTCCGTGCAGACGCGGGCCCTCGAAGCTGCCGACCTCGGTGATCGCGAGTCCGGCGGTGGCGAGCCGGACATTGATCACCGTCTCGATCTCGAAGCCGTCACCCCACTGGGCGCGGCTGTACTGCGTCGGCGGCAACTCGATCTGCTCGGCGTGACGAGCCCAGAAGGCGTTGTAGCCGTAGCAGAGATCGGTGAACTTGGTATGGAAGTACACGTTGACGATGGTGTTGAGGACCTTGTTGCCCCATCGTCGCAGCGTGGTGATGTCGGTGCTGCCGCCACGTCCGACGAAGCGGCTGCCCTTGGCGAGATCGGCCCCGTCGATCAACGCGGTGACGAACAGCGGGATCTCGGCCGGGTCGGTCGAGCCGTCGGCGTCGATCATCACGATGATGTCACCGGTGCATGCCTCGATGCCGCAGGCCAGGGCGTTGCCCTTACCCGACCGGGACTGAGTGACGAAAGTGGCTTCGGGCCAGAGTTTTTGGGCGACGGCGACGGTGTCGTCGGCCGAGTTCCCGTCGACGAAGACGATCTGATCGATGTCGTCGGGCATGCGGAATGCCACGTACGGGAGGTTCTTGGCCTCGTTCATGGCCGGGATGATGACCGACACACTCGGACGGCCCGTGCTGGCGTCGGAGATCGGCGACACCTCGGGCGATCCGGTCGAAGTGTCGGCTCGCGGGGTCTCGTGCATGCGGTCCCTACTCGTTGGGGTCGGTACTTCCTGAAGCTTGGCTTAGATTAGCGTAAAGGTTAGGCTAACCAAAGACCAGCCTGGAGTTGCTCTTCTCACCTCGGCGGAATTGCCGATGACCAAGAGGGTAGCCTACCCTAAGCACAGGTTGGGAACCAGGCATTCAGGAGCACGTTGATGACAACATTCGTGGACGGCCATCGCCGCCCAGCGCCCACCGGCGGCAAGGCGATTCGGCTGTCGAGAATCGCCGACCCGACCACGTTGCGGTCCCAGATCGTGCCGATGGACCATTCGATCACCCTCGGCCCGCTCGGACCCGTCCAGCACACCGAACGCATGGTGCGCCTGCTGTCGGATTCCGGTTGCGACGCCGTGGTGTTGCACCGAGGCCGGGTGGGACAGGTACCCCCGGCCGCATTCGCCTCCATGGGTCTGATCGTGCACCTGTCCGCCAGTACCTCCCTGGGACCGGATCAGGACGCCAAAGTTCTTGTCGGCGGCGTCGATTCGGCTCTACGCAGCGGCGCCGACGCGGTCAGCGTGCACGTCAACATCGGTTCCGGGACCGAGAGTGGTCAACTCGAGGACTTCGCGGCCATTTCGCGGGAATGCGAGACGCTCGGCGTTCCCCTGCTCGCGATGATGTATGCGCGCGGCCCGGCGATTCCCGCCCGGCCCACGACGGCGACGTTGGCGCATCTCGCCGCCATCGCCACCGACCTCGGTGCGGACATGATCAAGCTGGACTACGCCGAGTCGGCCGAGGCCATGCGCGCGGTCGTCGACTCCACCCCGGTGCCGATCTACGTCGCGGGCGGCGCGACGCGGGATGACGACGACGCCATCGCATTCGGCGCCCAGGTCCTCGAGAGCGGGGTCGCCGGCCTGAGCTTCGGCCGCAACATCTTCGGGGCGGAGAACCCCTACCGCGTGGCCAACACCCTCGCCGATCTGGTTCATCGGCGCAGCGTCGGGGTCTCGACGCTCGAATCCGCCTGATCACCAGGGCAATTCCACCCGGCCCTTCGCTTCGACAGCCCACATCATCGGCAGAACAGGAACACCCATGTCTTCGACCACCTCGAACGAGATCGTCGTCACCGATCAGATCATCCCGGAATCCGGTGTCACCCACGAGCGCTCCACCTCGCACTTCGGGTGGGTGGACGTCCGCGGTCTCACGGACTCAGTCCGGGACGCGGTCATCGCCGCCGCCCTGAACTATGGGCTGGACGGCATCATCTCCGACGACCCGGCCGTGCTCCGCGACCTGCCCCCCACCGTTCGTCGAATCCTGTTCTCCGACACCACCGGCGCCGTGGACTCCGATGAGACCGACTCGTCCGACGCCGATCTGGTGCTGGTCAATGACGCGAACTCGCCCGAGCACGCCCCGACCGCGGTCCACGTGGTCGTCTCCGATGCCCCCACCCTGTCGCGGGCCTGCGACCTGGTCCGCTACACCCCCTGGACCGTGCTCACCTTCGCCGACCCGACCAAGATCCCGCTCGAGATCGTGATCGCGGCGGCGGAGAACTCCGGTGGTAAGACGGTGACCGTCGTCAACGACATCACCGATGCCGAGATCGTGAAGCTGGTGCTCGAGCACGGCTCGGACGGACTGCTGCTCGCCCCTCGGCACGCCGACGACGTCGTCGCACTGGCCGCCATCCTGACCCCGTCGGCCGACCGCGTGCAGTTGTCCCATCTGACGGTGACCGGCGTCGAGCACATCGGCATGGGTGAGCGTGCCTGCATCGACACCTGCTCGCTTCTCGAGCTCGACGAGGGGTGCCTGATCGGCTCCTTCGCCAGCGGAATGTTTCTGTCCTGCAGTGAAACCCATCCGCTGCCGTACATGCCGACGCGTCCGTTCCGGTGGAACGCCGGGGCCGTCCACTCCTACGTGCTCACCCCCGACAACCGCACCCGCTACGTCAGCGAACTGCGTGCGGGCCAGCCGATCCTCGCGGTTCGATCGGACGGCACGGCGCGCGAGGTGCGCATCGGCCGGGTGAAGATCGAACGCCGGCCGCTGATCTCGATCACCGCGACGAGCCCCGACGGCAAGGTCATCAACGTCATCGCACAGGACGACTGGCACGTCCGGTTGCTCGGCCCCGGCGGCAGTGTCAACAACGTCACAGAACTCCGGGCCGGCGACGTGCTTCTGGGTTATGTGCCGACCGAGGCCCGCCACGTCGGTCTGCCGATCACCGAATTCTGTGACGAGCGCTGACACAGTCGGGCAACGGTTCGCCGAAGTCTGCTCGGCGCAACCGGATTCGGTCGCACTGCAGATCGGCGAGCGACGCTGGAGCTACCGCGAGCTCGCGGACGAACTGAGCGCACGCAACGCCGAACTCGACCGCACCGAGCCCGACACCGCACGTCCGGTGGCGGTGGTGGTCGACGGCTCGCCCACCACCGTGCCGGCGATGCTGGCGGTCCTGATGTCGCCACGTCCGCTCATTCCGATCGACGCCGCCTCACCCGTATCGCGGATCGCCGGCATCGTGGCGGAGGTCGGCGCCCTGCTGCATCCCGACTCTGCGGTCACCGATCAGGCCGTCCCCGATCACGCCGTAGCCGGTGACCGGACCGCAACGACGCTGCACCCATCACCACGCCGCGCACCACTGGACGGCTGCGCGATCCTCGCGTTCACATCGGGCTCGACGGGAACGCCCAAGGCGGTTCGCCAGGGTCACGACCTGTGGCTGCATCAGGCACGTGATCTGTCCGGCCAACTCGGCATCACCTCCGGAACGGTGGTGGCGCAAGCCCTTCCACCGGGGTTCGGCGGCGGCCTGGACATCATCGTCACCAGCCTGCTCAACGGCGCGCATCTGGTGCTGGCCGACCCGCGACTGGACGGCACCGCCGAGCTGGTGGCCACGCTGAGCGCCTGCGCACCGGAGTCGTTGCAGTTGACCCCGGCGTTGCTGCGGGCCCTCATGGCGACCCCCGGCTGCGCAGCCGCGTTGGCGTCGGTGCAGGTGGTGGCCACCTGCGGCGAGGCCATCGACGCCGCCGACGTCGCCCGGCTGCGGTCGCTGGCCCCGACGGCAACCTTCGTCAACCGGTCCGGTTCCTCGGAGACCGGCAACCTCGCGTTCAACGTCTTCCCACCGCATCGACCGCTTCCAGCCGGCACGCTTCCCGCCGGAAAGGTCGCTTCCGGCAAGCAGATTCGCATACTCGGAGACGACGGGGCCACGGTCCCGCCGGGAACCACCGGCATCATCGAGGTGACCTCGCCCTACCTGGCGCAGGGCTACCTCGTCGGCGGCGAGATCATCGATTTCCCGGTGACCGCCACGGTGGACGGCCACGGCGCCCGACGGCATCTCGTCGGCGACGCCGGGCACCTCCTCGGCGATCAGCTGCACCTGACCGGCCGCGTCGACGACACCGTCAAGATCCGCGGATACCGCGTCGACGTCGGTGAGGTCGCCGCAGCGGCACGCGCCCTGCCCGACGTCGGCGACGCGGCGGTCGTGGTGCGTGAGATCGCCGGCCGGCCCGCCCTGGTGGCCTACGTATCTCCCCCGCCCGGGACCCGACCACCGGCGATCGCCGCAGTGCGACAAGGGTTGTCGCAATCCCTGCCGAGCTGGATGGTGCCCGCGCACACCGTCCTGCTCGCGGAACTACCGCGCACCGAACGCGGCAAGATCGACCGGATGGCGCTGCCCGACCCGGCCGTGCGCGCCGATCATGCCCCGCCGGCAACGACCACCGAACGCCTGCTCGCACCGATCTGGTCCGACCTGCTCGCCGTCACCGACATCGGCCGCGACGACGACTTCGTCGCGCTCGGCGGTGACTCACTGACCGTGCTCACCCTCCTCGATCGGGTCGACGACGCCTTCGGCGTGCGCCTGCCCGTCTCGGTGCCGGTCGTCGCCTCGACCCTTCGCGGGTTGGCCCGCGAGATCGACTCCGCCTCACCGACCACCGCGGCCGCCGAGGTGATCATGCTGCCGGGTTCACCCTCAACGCACGACACCGGCTCGACGACAACGGTCTTCGCCTTCGCCGGGGCAGGTGAGTCGGCGCTGGCCTTCGCGCCGCTGGCGCGTCGCTTACCCGGTGTCCGGATGATCGGACTGCACGCCCACGGTCTCGAATCCCGCGGGCTACCCGACTGGACCATCCGCCGCGCCGCCCGGCGCTGCGTGCGCCACATCCGGGCGGCCGCTCCCCACGGCCCGTACCGGTTCGTCGGACATTCCCTCGGCGGGGTCATCGCGATGGAGGCGGCGAACATCCTTGTCGCCGACGGCGAACGGGTCGAGCACATCGTCTGCCTCGACACCATCGTCACCGGTCCCCTGCAGCGACGCACCGAGCTGGAACTCGACTCGACAGTCGACGGTATGGATGAGGGGCATCGGGACTGCCGTGATCGCGACGTCCGAGATCACGGCGAAGCTGATCGGCAGGGCCTGCCCGCTACTCCCGACACCCCGACCGGCACGGCCGTGTGGCGCACCCGGCTGACCCTGATGACGGCCGGGTGGTGGCCCCGACCCACCGAGGAGCAGTGGTCGCTGTTCCACGAACTCGGCCGGCGTTCGGCGCTGCTGCACCGCCTGCGGCCCTGGCACGGGCCCGTCACCGTGGTGCTCGCCGAGGACAATCCCGACCCCATCCACTGGTGGGATGCGCTTGCCCCCGGACACGTCGGCATCCATCGGGTCACCGGCGACCACAACGGCATCATCCGGGCACCGCATGTCGACCGGGTGGCCGGTATCGTCGCCGACGCCGTCACCGGAGCCAGGGTATGACGGCGCGGTACGCGGTCCATGTGATGGCCCATCATCACCCGCATCTCTTCGCCGATCTCGTTGCCTCCCTGCGGCATCCCGACATCGACATCTATGCCCACATCGACCGGAAGGTGGATGAGGGAGGGTTCCGGAGGGCACTCGACCCCGACGCCAACGTGCACTTCGTCGACCGGGCCCGCCGCGTTCGGGTCCGGTGGGGTGCCCCGAGTGTCGTCACCGCGACGCTCACCCTGCTCGACACCTCCGCCGCCACGGGACGGCGATACCACCGCCACTCCCTGCTCTCGGGAACCGATCTCCTGCTGCGCCCACTCCCCGACCTGTTGGACGCGTGGGCCGACGACACGGAGTACATCCGGGTGGACTGTGAAGTGGACGGCGGCTCCGGCGGCTCCGCACCGGGGCGTCACAGTTCCACCATCACCCGGTACCACTTCGCCGATCATCCTGTCCTGCACCGCGTGTCGGGACGCATCCGGCGGCGTCCGGTCGATCCGCGGCTGTTCCGCGGATCCAATTGGTGGTCGCTGACCGACGCCGCGGTCACCGCCATCCGCACGACGTTGGCGCGCGACCCGGGATGGCGCCGAGACCTGCGGTTCTCGCTGTGCTCGGATGAGATCCTCTTCCATTCGATCCTGATGGCCTCGCCGTTCGCCGACGCCATGAACCAGAACTACGCCGGGTGCGTCCACCCCGACTATCGCGTCCTGTCCGACGAGTGCGTGCACTCCGATCAGACGATCCACGGTCAGCACTTCATCGACTGGAGTGATCCCGACGGGATCTCACCGCCGGAACTCGATGCCGATGCGCTCCGGCGGGCTCTGGCCGGCCCGGCGCTCTTCGCGCGCAAGGTCGGACCCGAGTGGACCTGGCGTGGCGGCGCGCTCCCCACACCGACCACCGCGCCGGTGGACGAGATCGCCCCGACCACCACCCGGCCGTCGCAGGTCCGGCAATGATCTGGCGATCGGCGAGTCGGGACCGACTGACCGTCAACGCCTCGGCGCTGATGGTCAGTTCGCTCGGCACCGGCGTCCTCGGGCTGGTGTATTGGATTGTCGCCGAACACTTCTTTCCCACCGCGGAGGTCGGACGCGCCTCGGCGGTGATCAGTTCGGCCACCGTCCTCTCGTCGCTGGCATGTCTGTCCCTCGGCGGTGCGTATCAGCGATTCCTGCCCGTCGCCGGCAACAGGTCACTGCGCTACATCGTCGGCGGGTATCTCCTCACCACCGCGATGTCGGTCGTCCTGGGAATCGGATTCCTGCTCATCGGTCTCGGCGACAAGATCCTTCACACCGCCGGGGAGCGCATCGGCTTCGTCGGCATGGTGGTGGCCTTCGCGCTGTACGCACTGACCGACCCGATCCTGACCGGGCTGCGCCGGGCTCCCGAGGTGGCGATCAAGAACATCACCCTCTCGGTGCTCAAGATCGCCCCGGTCGTCGCGTTGGCGGGTATCCCGTCGGCGTTCGCGATCGCCGGGTCCTGGGCGGTGCTGGCCGCGGTCGTCACCGCCGTGTTCGTCTTCCATTGTGTCCGTGTGGCATTGCGCCGCACCGACAGCGGCGCCGGACTCCCGACCGGCCGTGAGTTGATGTCGTTTCAGGGGGCGTTCTTCGCACTGATGCTGGTGTCGTCGGTGACCCCACTGGCACTACCCCTGGTGGTGGTCTCCCAGGCCGGCACCACCGAGAACGCCTACTTCAATCTGGCGTGGACGATGTGCTCGGCGGCCGGGATGCTGCGCGCCTCGGTCGGATCGGCGTTCGTCGTCGAGGCCTCACAACCCGGTGCGGACCGGGGCAGGCTGCTGCGGCAGCTGGGCAAGATGCTCGGCCTGATCACCGGTGTGGTGGCCGTCGGGCTGGCGGTCGGCGGACCGGTGATCCTCTGGATCGCCGGGCCGGACTACCTGCGCGCCGCGGGCCCGCTGATGGTGGTGATGGCGGTCGAATCGGTCGTCGAAACCGTTGTGGTGACGTATTTCCTGATCGCTCAGCTCCAGCGCCGAATGGGTCTGATGGTGTTCAGCCAGATCATCCTGGTGACCATCACCGTGGGTGGCGCATACCTGCTGATCGGTCCGATGGGTCTGGTCGGTGTCGCCGTCGCCTCCCTGGCCGCCGCCACCGTCACGTTGCTGATCGTCGCCCGGCCGATGTACGTCGGGGTCCGCCAGATGCTGCACGAGCGGCCGGATGTCGCCGTCGCCGACGTCGCACCCACCGGTTCCTGACGCCGGTTCCTGACGCTCTACGACGCCGTCCCGGCGCGCCGCGCCGCCAGGGTGGCCTCCACGACGCGTCGGCCGCAGAATGTCACGGTCTCGCGACTCGGGCGCCGCGCCACACACCGCACCGCGGCACGCGTGCTCACTCCGAACGTTCGGAGAACCCCGGTGGATCCGGGCCAGAGCAGATCCCGGATGACGTGCTCCGGCACCGGTCGCGCGCCGGTGCGTTCGGCGTGGGCGAGGGCGATCCGCAGATGCGCGGCGCGCTGCTGGGCGCTGTGACGAGTGCTCACCTGGGCGGGATGGATCCGGTACAGGTATCCGATCATCGGCACATTCCCGATCGCGCCGTGGCACGACAGTCGTGCGTAGAACTCGTAGTCCTCGGCGTGGGTGAAGTCGGCATCAAAGCGCATCCCTTCGCGTACGACGACGTCGCGGCGCATCATCACCGATGCGCCGCACAGACACCCGGCCAGCAGCAGCCGGTCGCGGCACGCACGATCGGTCCGCGGCATCCGCACCCGGACCGACATCGCGCCGAACAGTTCGTAGTCGGTGCCGCACGCGATCCCGTCGGGATGGCCGGCAAACCACTGCAGCTGGGCGGACAACCGGCCCGGCGGGCAGATGTCGTCGGCGTCCATCCGTGCGATGTAGTGTCCGGTGGCCTCGGACAGCCCGCGGTTGAGCGCGGCCACCAGGCCCGCATTGGGCTGTGAGATCACCCGGATCCGCGGATCGGCGAGGGTGGCCAGCTCCGCCATCCCGGCATCGGTGGAGCCGTCGTCGATCACCAGCAGTTCCAGATCGTCCACGCCCTGCGACAGGATCGATTCCGCCGCCTCGACGATGTATCTGGCCGCGTTGTAGGCCGGCATCAGCACGGTCACCGACGGCGCCCGGCCACCATCGGCGTTCACCATCGGGTCATCGCCACCTCAGCACCGCCGAGTACAGTCCGGGGACGAGCTTCACCAGGACCGCAAAGATCATCTCGCGGAGGTATTTTCCGGCCCACAGGGTCGGCAGGTCACCCAGTGAGATGTCGTCGCGGACCCGGGTCAGCGCGGTCCGATACAGATCGGAGCGATGGCCCGACGCATGCGCGGAACGCATCGCGACATGGGCCACCGATGTGAGCACCTCGCGATAACGGAAGCCGACGAAGTCGCGCCACCACCCCGCATCGCGGGTGGTGGCACAGATCAGTTGGCGGACATCGTCTTCGACGACAAAGAGATCGAGCGTCGAAGGACTCAGGGCGGTCGACAGGGAACCCTCGCGATAGAGGTAGCGGTACAACGGCTCCGCCACGAGGGCCACACGTTCCACCGACAGGGACAATCGGACGCTGGTGGCGAAGTCCTCATACGCCTGATCCTGTGCCCAGGGTCGCTCACCGAGAATCTCGCGGCGGAAGAGTTTGGTACAGGCGTACGCCTTCGCCCGTCCGCACAGGATCTCCCGGGCATACTGCTCGCCGGTGAGGACCGCCGCGGGCGGCGACGCCTCGTCGATCTGGAGTACCACACCGTTCTCGTCGACACGACGCGTCCGCGTCACGCCGATCTGCGCGTCGTGTGCGGTCATCGCGGCCACGATCCGGGCGACGAAATCGGCGTCGGCCTCGTCGTCGCTGTCGAGAAACCAGACGAGATCGGTCTGGACCGCCGCCAGTCCGGTGTTGCGGGCCCGGCCCAGTCCCCCGTTACGTGGTTGCCGGATCAGGCGGAACTCACGTCCGGCGTCATCGAGTGTCTGCCGGGCGACGGGAACGGAATCGTCGTCGCCGCAGTCGTCGACGATGACGATCTGGTCGACGGGATAGGTCTGTGCCAGAACCGATTCGATGCAACCACGGACATAGGGAGCACTCCGGTAGACCGGAATGATGACACCGACGCTCGGCTTCACGCGGCACATCCCTCCTTCCCGGTCCAGGCGATTAAGGATAGCCTAAGCACATTCACATGCCGGGGGCGGGATCGCGGGAAGCACCTCGTGTACACGCCACCGCGGCCGCACGTAGGGTGACACTGTGACCGACACCACTGCGACGACCGACACCACCCCCCGTGCGAACACCGCATTCCCCGCTCCCGACCTCACCGGTCGTTCGGCCCTCGTCACCGGTGCCAGCCGTGGCATCGGCCTGGCCATCGCCACCGAACTCGCCCGCCGCGGCGCCGCCGTCGTCATCACCGGCCGCAAACCCGACCCCCTCGCCGAGGCCGCGGCCGCCATCCGGGCCGAGGTGCCCGATGCCACCGTCACCGATGTACCCGGCAACACCGGCGACGCCGACCACCGCACCGCCGCGGTCGCGGCCGCCGTCGCCCAGGGCGGTATCCACATCCTGATCAACAACACCGGGATCGCCCCGACCGCGGGTCCGCTGATGGATGCCGACCTCGACGCGGTGCGCAAGACCTTCGACACCAACGTCGTCGCCGCACTCGGCTTCATCCAGGAGGCATATCGGGCCGGGATGGCCGAGACCGGCGGCACGGTCGTCAATGTCGTGTCCGTCGCCGGGCTTCGCTCCACCGGCGTGATCGCCGCATATGGCGCGTCGAAGGCCGCACTGATCCGCCTCACCGAGGAACTCGCGTGGGAACTGGGCCCGGCCGGGATCCGGGTCAACGCGATCGCCCCGGCGATCGTGCGCACCAAGTTCGCCGACGTGCTGATCAGTGGCGACAACGGGGCCAAGGCGATCGCCGGTTACCCCACCGGTCGCCTCGGCGAACCCGAGGACATCGCCCGCGCGGCGGCCTTCCTCGTCGGCGACGAATCATCGTGGATCACCGGGGAGACGCTCCGGGTGGACGGCGGCCTGATGTCCACCGGTTCGATGTGAGCGCGACGGGCGCACCGTCGCGATGAGCAGCACATCCGTGATCGTCGTGGGCGCGGGCCCGTCCGGCCGTGCCCTCAGCCACCGACTCCTGCACCACGGGGTCGCGGTGACGCTGATCGATCCGGCGCCGCACCGGCGCTGGACGCCCACCTATGCCGCCTGGACCGACGAGGTGCCCACCTGGGTGGGCGGTGACCTGGTCGCGGCCCGCGTCGACTCGGTCTCGGTCTATGCGTATCGGCGGCGAGACATCGCCCGCGGCTACACCGTCTTCGACACGCAGCGACTGCAAACCGGACTCCCGATCGACGATGCACACGTGATCGACGCGAAAGCCGTAGAGGTACAGACTCATTCGGTGATCACCGGCGACGGCGAGTCGATCACCGCCGACCACGTGATCGACTGTCGCGGCACCTCGGCCCGTCACCTGCCACGCCAGACCGCCTACGGTGTGATCGTCGGAGACGACGACGCGCGCCGGGTGCTCGACGGATCGCCGGCCATCCTGATGGATTGGCGCGCACCGGAACACACCGCGCCGTGGCAGCACGGCGGACCGTCGCCCTCGTTTCTCTACGCCGTGCCACTCGGTGAGGACACGGTCCTGCTCGAGGAGACCTGTCTGGTGGGCCGGCCCGCCCTCCGGATTCGTGAGCTGCGCGACCGTCTTGCCCGTCGTCTTGCCGCCTACGGCCTCGCCGACGCCCGCCTCCGCGGCTCGGAGACGGTGGCGTTCCCCATGCTGCCCGACACCCGAACGCCCTGGGAGACAACTCCGTTGACCTTCGGTGCGGCCGGCGGGCTGCTCAACCCGATCAGCGGGTACGGGGTGGCCACCGCCCTGCGCTGTGCCGATCTGCTGGCGCGCGGAATCCGCGACGGGGATGATCCGACCGAACTGCTGTGGCCCTTCTCGGCGCGTCAGGTGTGGCGGCTGCGATTGCGCGGTCTCGGGGTGCTGCTCGGCCTCGATCCCGCACAAACCGTCACCTTCTTCGCCGCGTTTCTCGCACTGCCGGTGAGCGCACAACGCAGCTACCTCAGTGAGCGCACCGATCTGGCCGGCACACTCGCGGCGATGCGATCGGTCTTCGCCGCACTCGACCACCGCACCCGACTCCGGTTGATGCGTGAGGTCACACGTCCCGGTCTCGGTTGATCACTCCCGTGAGAGCGCCGTCGATGTGTGGGTAAGCGCTGTCAGAGGCGGGTGTCCACCGGCTCGGATTCCAGTGCCAGCACACCGAAGACGCATTCGTGAACCTGCCACAGCGGGGCACCCTCGACGTGACGCGACAGCGCCTCCCGGCCCAACCGGTACTCGCGGGCGGCCATCGACCTCTTGTGCCGCAGGTCGCGGGATCGCAGGCGACCGAGGTCGTCGAGGTAGCCGGGGCCGTAGATGATGCGCAGGTAGTCCGGTCCGCGGACCTTGAGGCCGACGGGAAGAACGCGACCGGTGGTGTCGCGCACCATGTTCGCCGCCGCCTTGACCACCATCCCCTCGGCGCCGCCGGACGTGCGTTCGTGCCACCAGCTCTCGGCCCGCGCGACGGAGTCGGGGTCGCGGGCGTCGACCGTTATCCGCCGGGTGGTCGTGAACACCTCGGGGTCGGCCGCGACGAGTGCGTCCGCACACGCCAGATGCCATGCGCGTGGCCGGTTCTCGAGTGTCCGGTCACCGCTCGCGCCACCACCGCAGGCCAGTACCTCGAAGGGCGCGATCCGCACGTCCGCGAGTGTGGCCCCGGCGACGACATACCGGCCGTAGGCGGCCGTGAACGCATAGAGGTCGCGACGACGCGAACCGGCGCGACCCGTCAGCTCGGCCACGTCGAGACCGCGCTGTCCCGCCATCGCCAACTCGTCGGTCAAGAGGTCGTTCTCGTCGGTCGCGGCGGCCGACACCTCGGCGAACTCGGCTCGGATCAGGCCCTCCCCCTTGATGTTCCACGGCAGGATCTCGGCGTCGAGGATCATCCAGGAACACTCGAGATCGGCCATCACGGGCACGGCGGCCGCCGACACCCGCGCCAGCACCTCGGCGGTGTCCGCGTCGTCGAAGAATGCCCGGCCGGTCCGCGTGTAAATGGCACCGCGACCACCGGCGACACCGAAGCATCTCCGTGCGGTGTCCGGACCGTCGACGATGACGAGGCACGCGCGCGAACCCATGTGCTTCTCCTCGCACACGAGATCGCCCACGCCGAGTTCGGCGTAGTGCCGCACCGCCGCGCCGGGACTCTCCAGCAGGTCGTCACGGTCGGAGCCGACCGGACTCATCGTCGGAGGCAGGTATCGCAGCCACCGGGGATCGACGGCGAAGCGCGACATGGTCTCCAGTGCCGCGGCCGCGTTGTCCTCACGCACCGTCACCGGTGGGCCGAAACGTGTTCGGATCGAGCGTTTTCCGGCGACGTCGGCGAGCGTCAACCGGGCCCGCAGCTGATCGTCGGCGTTACTGGTTCCGTATCCCATGGGTCGACCCGGATCGTGATGAACGGCGCGGGCCGGTACCGACATGATCTCGCGCTCGGGATATCGCAACGCGGTCAGCGCCCCACCGAAGACACAGCCGGTGTCGATGCACAGCGTGTTGTTGACCCAGGCCGCCACCGGAACGGGGGTGTGGCCATAGACCACGGCCGCACTCCCCCGATAGTCGCGCGCCCAGTCGATGCGTACCGGGAAACCCCACCGGTCGGTCTCTCCGGTGGTCTCACCGTAGAGTGCGGCATTGCGTACCCGGCCCGAGGTACGGCCGTGATAGCGCTGCGCGAGCCCGGCGTGTGCGATCACCAGCCGACCGTCGTCGAGAACGTAGTGGGCAATCAACGAATTGAGGAAATCCAGCGCCCAGGAACGGAATTCCGGCGTCGTGCGCGCGAGTTGCGCCATCGATTCGGCGAGACCGTTGGTGAGCGGCGTCGGCCGCGACGCCCGAGTGCCCTCGCTCTCGCGGCGCAGCGCCCGCACCAGCTTCTCCTCGTGGTTTCCGCGGACACAGAGCGCCAAGTCCGCCTCGACCATCGCACCGACGATCGCGAGTACCCGGGGTGTGTCGGGGCCGCGATCGACGAGATCGCCGACGAAGATCGCCTTCCGCCCGTCCGGGTGATCGTCCACCCGTGCCACGAGACCGGTGGGATCGATCTCGATCCGCCAGCCGAGTTCGGTCAGCAGATCGACGAGTTCGTCGGCACAGCCGTGCACGTCGCCGATGATGTCGAACGGCCCGTGCAGATTGGTCTTGTCATGATAGAGCCGGGTCCGCACGATGGTGGCCGTGTCGATCTCGGCGACGCCGTCCAGGAGGTGGACATAGCGAAAGCCCTCCTTACGCAACGACTTCCGAGACGAGCGCAGCAGCGCCCGCTGACGGGTGACCACACCGGAGTCGCGGCCATCTCGCTGCGCACGCCGGTTCAGTTCGCCGGTCTCGACATCGAGGACGACGGCGACGGCGAAGACGTCGTTCTCCTTGGCCAGATCCAGGAGTACCCGGCGATCCTCCGGACGCAGCGACGTCGCGTCGACGACGGTGAGCTGGCCCCGGCGCAGCCGCCGACCGGCCACATCAGCGAGAACCGCGAACGCATCACCGGTGGCCGCCTGATCCTGCGGATCGTCGGACACCATGGCGCGCAGCGCATCCGACGACAGCACCTCGGTCTCCCGGAAGTGCCGGCGGGCGAAGGTGGACTTGCCCGAACCGGTCACCCCGACGAGGACCACCAGGCAGAGATCCGGAATCTCGATCGTGGTCATGATCTCACCTCGGTTGATCGGTCGTCGACGCGCTCGAAGACGGCGCACTGGGTCGGGCTCCCGTATTCGGGTGAACCGTCGCCGATCCCGTCGATCTCGACGGCATAGGAGTACTCGGCGGCGACATCTGCACACCAGGTGGCGAATTGGGCACGCGTGAACTCGAATCGGTGATCCGGGTGACGCATCTGCCCGTCCGGGATGCCGTATTCCACGTTGTACTCCCGGTTGGGTGTGGTGACGATGACCGTGCGTGGGGCGATGTCGCCGAACATCGTCCACGTCGCGGTGGGCAACCGCGACAGGTCGATGTGTTCGATGACCTCCATCAGCACCGCGACGTCATAACCGGTGCATCGTGGATCGGAGTACATCAACGAGGATTGCCACAGCGCGACGTGACGCCACCGCTCCAGACGCCGCCCGGCGGTACGAAGCGCTGCGGCGGACACATCCACCCCGCCGAGTTCGGCGATCCCCGGCAGGTCGGCCAGATCGGCGAGCAGGGCGCCCTCACCGCAGCCGACATCGAGCACGGTGCGGGCGCCTCGCCGGCGGATGACCTCGATCACGTGGGAACGTCGGGTCCGTGCCAGCGACGTCCGGCCGCACTCGACGGACACCTCGGCACCGACCAGTTCGGCCGCCTGATCGGCAAGTCCCGGTAGGTGTTTGACCGAGGCGCGGGCGATCGCGAGGCGGTGTGGATGCGTGGCGAGCCAGTCACCTGCCCGACGGCGGAGTTTGTCGATCTCGGAGTCGTCGACGAAGTAGTGCTTGTCGTCGGCGAGTACGGGCAGCAGCACCGCGAGATGCCGAAGCGCATCGCCGACGCGCTGACGTCCCCTCAACTGCAGACGGGCGTGGCCGGACGGACCCAAGTCACCCGGGGTCAGTTGCCCGCGATAAACGTCCACCTCCCACCCCAGCGGGCCGAACAGGTCAGCGGGTGTCAGTGCCGACGCGAGTGGCACGGCGGCGACGGTCACCGTCAGCTCCCACCGGCGCGCCACCAACTCCGGACGGGTGGCACACCGTCCGGCGAGCGCATCGCCGAACACCTTGCCCAGTGCCACCACCAGCCGTGACGACGCCTCGTACGGGAGCGCGTTCACGTACCGGTTCACCTCGGCCGTCCGCGGGGGCATCACGTCGGTGCCGTCGAGGTACAGCGCCGCCCGGCACACGGCCGGATCGGCCACCGGATAGAACACCGTCGCCTCGCCCTGGGTGGTCTCGAACCGCTGCACCCGGTCGGGATGCTTGTGCAGCAGGAAACCCAGATCGGTGGCGGGCGTCGTCGGGTCATCCGAGCGTGCCTCGATGGTCATCAACACACCGCAACGGTAGCGATGCGGGCAAGCGACTTCGGTTCCGAACCGCGGACCGAATGTCGTTTTTGCGCGGTTTGCGCTGGTCACGCAAGCCACCGCCGAGTTGGGCGGACCTCGAGATAATGTTAGCCTTCCCTAACGTGCGGCCTCGATAGGTGCGAGGTCGAGTCACGTTGCACTCCCGGAAGGCATCACATGAAGGTCTGCGTCGTCGGCGCCGGTCCCTGCGGACTGACCACCATCAAGCAACTCCTCGACGAGGGCCACGAGGTGGTCTGCTTCGACAAGAACCCCTCCTCGGGCGGCATCTGGCTGCGCGAGGGTGACGACGGCTCCACGATGAAGGCCTATGACAGCCTGATGCTGACCATCTCCATGAAGCTGATGGCCTACTCCGATTTCCCCTTCCAGGGTGGTCGCGTCTTCTATTCGCGCCGTGAGTATTTCGAGTACCTGCAGGAATACGCGACGACCTTCGGTCTGCATGATCACATCCGGTTCGGTCACGAGGTCACCGACATCGTGCGCAAGCCGGCCTCCTGGACGGTGACCGTGCAGCACGACGGCGTCGAGACGATCGAGGACTTCGATGCCGTGGCGGTGTGCTCGGGCCCGTTCAAGACCCCGCATCGCGACATCCCCGGTCTGGAGAACTTCACCGGCGAGATCGTCCACTCCGCCGAATACCGCGACAACGAACGGTTCCGCGGCAAGAAGGTCCTGGTGGTCGGGATGGCCGAATCCGGTGCCGACATCGTGCGGGAGGTCGGTGACGTCGCCGACGAGTGCACCCTCGCGATCCGGTCCTACACCTATCTGCTGCCACGCATCTTCAACGGCACCCGAACCACCGACAACGGTACGGTCCGGTCGCATCATCACGAAATGCTGGACCGCTCTTCGCATTACCCGTTCGCCCTGGACACGATCTGGGGACGCAGCCCGATCGCCAAGGCGGTGTTCGGGGTGGTGTCGGTGGTCCTCGGTGTCCTCACCACCGCACTCGGCGCGGCCCGGGTCTACCGCGACAAGCTGATCCCGTCGATGCGCGCCCCGCAGCCGGAACTCAATCCGATGCGCAAGGCCGTCGATCCGCCCAAACTCGACATCGGGACCGAGCACAACGACGCCAACTTCGAGATGATCCGCACCTGGAATCGCCGCTCGCACCCGGACGGCAGTTGGGCGCAACGTGGGATCTTCTGCAAGAACGTCAGTTTCATCCCGCATCTGGTCAGTGGCCGCATCACGCTGAACGACGCCGGTATCTCCTCCTCCGACGGCAACACCGTCACCTTCGGTGACTCCACCTCGGCCGAGTTCGACACCATCGTGCTGTGCACCGGCTTCGCCAAGGAGGAGTTGTCCATCGGCGACCTGCAGGTCAAGGACGCCAACGTGCGCAACCTGTACAAGCACTTCCTGCATCCCGAACATCAGGGCACCGCCGCATTCATCGGTTTCGTCCGTCCGTTCTCCGGCGGCATCCCGATCTGCGCGGAGATGCAGGCCCGGTACTTCGCCCGCGTGCTGAGCGGAAAGCTCACTCCCCCAGCCGATCTCGACGAGCGCATCGGCCGCGAGAAGGAATGGGAGGAGCACTGGACCGAGTTGAGTCCCCGCCACACCGAGGCCATCCCGTCGCAGGTCCTCTACCTCGACGCGCTCGCACGCGAGATCGGCTGCCTGGTACCGATGAGCATGATGCTGCGCAACCCGAAACTGTTCATCCAATTGTGGTTCGGCTCGTTCAACCAGGCCTGCTATCGCATCGTCGGACCGCACAACCGCGGCAAGGCGGCACTGGACGACCTGTACTCCGAGATCGTCGACAACCGACGCGAGATGGCGTGGCGCATGTCCACGTTGCGGTTCCTGCCGACCGATGTGCATCCCGAACACATGATGTAGCAACGGTTCTCGCCCGGCAGTTGTCACACCGGGCAGGACCTGCGCTCAGCGCAGTTCGCGCCACCGGGCCACCATGTCGTCAACGTCGATGGTCCGCGCGACGATGTGCGACGCGGGACCCATGGTGGGCCGCAACCGATCCTGTTTCACCCGCTTGTTGTAGTCGTCGAGGATCGCACGCACCGCCTGCTCGTCGGAGATGCCGCGCAACGACTCCGGGAAGGTGTCGGCCTCTTTGCGCAGTTGCAGCGTCGGCGGTAACAGGGCGGTGGAGTCGAGTTCCTCGTCGCGGATCTTCTGCTTGGCCCACCAGTCGGGATCGTCGAGTCCGGACAGGTTCAGCGGCTTGCCCATGCCGGGGAGATTGTCGAAGTCACCGCGTTCGGTGGCCTCGCGGATCATCTTCTCCACGCGATCCTCATGCCGCTGCGGTTTCCACCGCCGGACACGACGGAAGTGTCCCTCCGGTGGATCCGTTCCTTCGGTCACGCCTCAGACGGTGAAACCGAGGGCACGCAGTTGCTCGCGGCCGTCGTCGGTGATCTTGTCTGGGCCCCACGCCGGCAACCAGACCCAGTTGATCTCCATGTCGGTGCACAACCCGCTGCTGACCAGAGCCGACCGCGACTGATCCTCGATCACGTCGGTCAATGGGCACGCCGCCGACGTCAACGTCATGTCGATCTTGGCGACCGCGTCGTCGGTGATCTCGATGTCATAGACCAGGCCCAGATCCACGACGTTGATCCCCAACTCGGGATCGACGACGTCGCGCATCGCTTCTTCGACGTCCTCCAGCAGCGGCAGCGACGTGCTCACCGGCGCTGGTACAGCGGTGGTCGGAGCTTCGGTTGTCGGGGCTTCGGTGGTCGGGGTGCCGGTGTCTGTGGCATCGATTGCCGTCTGATCAGTCTCGTTGCTCATGCGAGTTCCGCTCGTTGTGTCTCAATGGATTCCACCGACTGGGCCAGTGCGTCCTTGAACGCCAGCCAGCCGAGCAGCGCGCATTTGACGCGCGCCGGATACTTGCTCACACCGGCGAAGGCGATGCCGTCACCGATCACGTCCTCGTCGCCCTCGTCCTTACCGCGTGAGGTCATCATGGCGTTGAACGAGGCGACCGCCGCGAGCGCATCATCCAGGTTCAGCCCGACGATCTGGTCGTAGAGCACCGATGTCGACGCCTGAGAGATCGAACATCCCTGTCCGTCGTAGGAGACGTCGGCGATCGTCTCGCCATCGTCACTCAGCGCCACGCGCAGGGTCACCTCGTCCCCGCACGTCGGGTTCACGTGATGGACCTCGGCGCGGAACGGTTCCCGCAGTCCGCGACCGTGCGGATGCTTGTAGTGATCCAGGATGACGTCCTGGTACATCTGCTCCATCCGCATCAGCCGGCCACCCCGAAGAACTTCTGCGCCGTGCGGATGGCGTCGGCGAGGACGTCCACCTCGTCGAGGGTGTTGTAGGCGGCAAACGATGCGCGTGCCGTCGCCGCGATTCCGAAGCGACGATGCAGGGGCCAGGCGCAGTGATGGCCGACCCGGATGGCCACACCCTCGTCGTCGAGGATCTGCCCGAGATCGTGGGCGTGGATGCCGTCGACGACGAAGGACACGGCTCCGCCCCGGTTCTCGGTGGTGGTAGGCCCGATGATGCGCAGTCCGTCGATCTCACCCAGACGTGTCAACGCCCGCTCGACCAGTGAGTGCTCGTGGGCGGCAACGGCATTCATCCCCATCAGCGACAGATAGTCGACGGCGGCACCGAGCCCGACGACCTGCGAGGTCATCGGCACACCGGCCTCGAATCGCTGCGGCGGTGCCGCATACGTCGAGACCTCCATGGTGACGGTCTCGATCATCGATCCGCCGGTGATGAAGGGCGGCAACGCATTCAGCAGTGCGCTCTTGCCGTAGAGGACACCCACCCCGGATGGCCCGAACATCTTGTGCCCGGAGAATGCGGCGAAATCGACGTCGAGCGAGGCGAAGTCGACCGGCATGTGCGGCACCGACTGGCAGGCGTCGAGCACCACCAGAGCGCCGACCTTGCGAGCACGGCTCACCAGTTCGTCGACGTCGGCAACGGCGCCGGTCACGTTCGACTGGTGCGTGAACGACACCACCTTCACCGTCTCGTCGAGGACCAGGGAGTCGAGATCGATCCGGCCGTCATCGGTCACGCCGTACCAGCGCAAGGTCGCACCGGTGCGCCGGCACAACTCCTGCCACGGAACGAGATTCGCATGATGCTCGAGTTCGGTGATCACCACGGTGTCACCCGCACCGAGCGCGCGTCCGCCGAGGACGGCGGCGCTGCGGTCGTCACCGAGTGTGTAGGTGACCAGGTTCAGCGACTCGGTCGCGTTCTTGGTGAACACGATCTCGTCGACGCCCGCACCGACGAACGCGGCGATCTTCTCGCGCGCCTGCTCGTAGGCGTCGGTCGCCTCCTCGGCCAGCTGATGCGCGCCACGGTGCACGGCCGCATTGCGCGTGGTCAGGAACTCGCGTTCGGCTTCGAGAACCTGTACCGGGCGCTGCGAGGTGGCCCCGGAATCCAGGTACACCAAAGGTTTGTCGTCGCGGACGGTCCGTCCCAGAATCGGGAAATCGGCCCGCAGCGACGCCACGTCGAAGCCTGCCACCGGTGCGGCGGAGAGAGTCACGACGCCTCCTTCAAGATGATCTCGGTTCGGTGATCGGCGATCCCGGTGAGCCCGACTCAGCGGGCCGCGGCCGCCGAGGTGAATCGCACGTAGCCGTTCTCCTCGAGTTCGTCGGCCAGCTCCGGACCGGCGGACTCCACGATGCGACCGCCGACGAAGACGTGCACGAACTCGGGCTTGATGTAGCGCAGGATGCGGGTGTAGTGGGTGATCAGCAGAATGCCGCCGTTCTCGGCTTCCTTGTAGCGGTTCACACCCTCGCTGACCACGCGCAGCGCGTCGACGTCGAGACCGGAGTCGGTCTCGTCGAGGATCGCGATCTTCGGCTTGAGCAGATCGAGTTGCAGGATCTCGTGGCGCTTCTTCTCGCCACCCGAGAAACCCTCGTTGACACTGCGTTCGGCGAACGACGGATCGATCTCGAGCGCGTTCATCGCCTCCTTGGTCTCCTTGACCCAGTGACGCAGCTTCGGCGCTTCACCGCGGACGGCGGTGGCGGCGGTGCGCAGGAAGTTCGACATCGACACCCCGGGCACCTCGACGGGATACTGCATCGCGAGGAACAGCCCGGCGCGGGCTCGTTCGTCGACGCTCATCTCGAGGACGTCCTCACCGTCGAGGGTGATCGATCCCGAGGTCACCTGGTACTTGGGATGACCGGCGATCGCATAGGACAGCGTCGACTTGCCGGAACCGTTGGGGCCCATGATCGCGTGGGTCTCACCGGAACGCACCGTCAGGTCGACGCCCTTGAGGATGTGGATCGGCTCTGCCTCGGAGTCGCTCTGGGCGACGTCGACGTGCAGGTCGCGGATTTCGAGTGTGCTCATTGATGGTGGTCTTTCGTTGTGTGGGCTGGGCTGGGTGATCTCGATACGGGCCTCGCTTCGCTCGGCCCTACTCGATCAGCGGGTGGATGGGGACTTCGCTTCGCTCGGCCCTCGATCGGCAGGTGGATTCCGTGGCCTGCGCTCGACCCTTCGCTCAGCGGGTGGTGGCGTGAGCGGGGGTGCTCAGGCGCCGGCGTTCTCGAGTTCGGCTTCCACCGCGGCCTCGAGGCGTTCACGCAGATCGGGGACCGAGATCTTGGCGATGATCTCGCCGAAGAATCCGCGGATCACCAGGCGTCGGGCCTGATCCTCGGGGATTCCGCGGGCCTGCAGGTAGAACAGCTGCTCGTCGTCGAAACGTCCGGTGGCACTGGCGTGTCCGGCGCCGACGATCTCGCCGGTCTCGATCTCGAGGTTGGGCACCGAGTCGGCGCGGGCCCCGTCGGTCAGGACGAGGTTCCGGTTGAGTTCGAAGGTGTCGGTGCCCTCGGCCTCGGGCCGGATCAGCACGTCGCCGATCCAGACGGTGTGCGCCTCCCTGCTCCGGTCACTCGGATCACCTTGCAGCGCACCCTTGTACACCACATTGGAGCGGCAGTTGGGCTGGCTGTGGTCGACGAGCAGACGCTGTTCGAGATGCTGTCCGGCGTCGGCGAAGTACAGACCCCACAGTTCGACATCGCCGCCGGGTGCGTCGTAATGGACCACCGGTGACAGGCGGACGAGGTTGCCGCCGAGACTCACCGCGAAGTGGCGCACCACCGCGTCGCGCCCGACCTTGATGTGATGCGCGGCCACATGGACGGCGTCGTCATCCCAGTCGTGCACGTTGACCACGGTCAGCGACGCCTGGTCACCGACCACGAACTCGACGTTCTCGGCAAAGGTGCCGCCACCCTTCTGGTCGAGGACGATCACCGCCCGGGAGAACGGTTCGAGCCGAATCTGGATGTGCCCGTAGGCGACATCGCCTTCACCGGGTCCGGTCACCCGGATGGTCACCGGGTCACTCAGTTCCACTTCCTTGCCGACGGTCACCACGGTGGCCTCGTCGAATGTCGAATAGGCTTGCGCCGCAACACGATCGAACGGAACGCCACCCTCGCCGAGGCGCGGGTCGTCACGTTCGACGGTCTCGGCGGTGACGCCGTCGGTGACACCGTCGACGGTCACCTTCGCGATCGCGGTGGCGGTCGCCGTTCCGTCATGCAGTCCACGCAGGCGACGGAACGGGGTGAACCGCCAGGCCTCCTCGCGCGGGCTGGGAACCTCGAACGCGTCCACGTCGAAGGAGGTGAACTGTTCGCCTTTATTGACCGGGGCGGCCGCATCGGGTGCGGTCACCGGGAGTGTGGGGTCCGCCATCAGCCGACGGCTCCTTCCATCTGCAGTTCGATGAGCCGGTTGAGTTCGAGGGCGTACTCCATCGGCAGTTCCTTCGCGATCGGCTCGACGAAGCCGCGCACCACCATCGCCATCGCCTCGTCCTCGGTCAGGCCACGGCTCATCAGGTAGAAGAGCTGATCGTCGGACACCTTGGAGACGGTCGCCTCATGACCCATCGTGACGTCGTCCTCGCGGATGTCGACGTAGGGGTAGGTGTCGCTGCGGGAGATCGTGTCGACCAGCAGCGCATCGCATTTCACCGTCGACCGGCTGCCGTGCGCACCGTTGTTGATCTTGATCAGACCGCGGTAGGAGGCGCGGCCACCGCCACGTGCGACCGACTTGGACACGATGTTGCTCGAGGTGTTGGGCGCCAGGTGCACCATCTTCGATCCGGTGTCCTGGTGCTGTCCCTCGCCGGCGAATGCCACCGAGAGCACCTCACCCTTGGCGTGTTCGCCGGTGAGCCACACGGCCGGGTACTTCATGGTGACCTTGGAGCCGATGTTGCCGTCGATCCACTCCATGGTGGCGCCGGCCTCGGCCTTGGCGCGCTTGGTGACCAGGTTGTAGACGTTGTTCGACCAGTTCTGGATGGTCGTGTAGCGGCACCGCCCACCCTTCTTGACGATGATCTCCACGACGGCCGAGTGCAACGAATCGGTCTTGTAGATCGGCGCGGTACATCCCTCGACGTAGTGCACGTAGGCACCCTCGTCGACGATGATCAGGGTCCGCTCGAACTGACCCATGTTCTCGGTGTTGATGCGGAAGTAGGCCTGCAGCGGGATGTCGACGTGCACACCCGGCGGGACGTAGATGAACGATCCGCCCGACCACACCGCGGTGTTGAGCGCGGAGAACTTGTTGTCGCCGGCCGGGATCACCGATCCGAAGTACTGACGGAACAGTTCCGGGTGCTCCTTGAGACCGGTGTCGGTGTCGAGGAAGATCACGCCCTGCGCCTCGAGATCCTCGCGGATCTGGTGATAGACGACCTCCGACTCGTACTGCGCGGCGACGCCGGCGACGAGGCGCTGCTTCTCGGCCTCGGGGATGCCGAGCTTGTCGTAGGTGTTCTTGATGTCCTCGGGAAGCTCATCCCACGTGGTGGCCTGCTTCTCGGTGGACCGCACGAAGTACTTGATGTTGTCGAAGTCGATGCCGTCGAGTTCGGCACCCCAGTGCGGCATCGGCTTGCGATCGAAGATGCGCAATGCCTTGAGGCGCTGTTCGAGCATCCACTCCGGCTCACTCTTCTTGCCCGAGATGTCGGCGACGACCGCGTCGGACAGGCCGCGCTGGGCACTCGCACCCGCGACGTCGGAATCGGCCCAGCCGTATCCGTAGTTGCCCAGCGAGGCGATTGTCTCTTCTTGCGTGAGCGGCGCCGCCTTGTCCGGGGCGGCGACCGAGGGATCGGTGACTGTCATCGCGAAGCCTTTCGACTCGTGGTGGGGCGAGCGGGTGCGGGCTGTGCATCGCTCGTTCGTGCATCTGCGGAGCCCGATGGGCTCGAGGGGACCGGCGGCGGCGGCGTTGCCGATGACCCGTCGGGAGGTGGATCCGGATGAGGCAGTGGTACGTGGGTGGTGCAGGCGCAATCACCGTTGGCGATGGTGGCCAGCCGCTGCACATGAGTGCCGAGGAGTTCGGTGAACACCGCGGTCTCGGCCTCGCACAGTTCGGGGAACTCGGTGGCGACGTGGGCGACCGGGCAATGATGCTGACAGATCTGCATCCCCGAACCGACCTGGCGGGTGTTGGCGGAATAGCCGGCGCTGGTCAGGGCGTCGGCGATGTCGGTGACGGTACCGGCGACCGCGTCGGCGTCGGTGGCCGGGGTCACCTCGGCGACGATGCGCTCGACGCGTTCCCGCGCGAACTCCGACACGGCCGCGGACCCGCCGAGATCGCGGAGCTTGCGCATGGCGGCACCGGCGAGATCGTCGTAGGCGTGCCGCAGTTTTCCGCGTCCGGCGGCGGTGAGCTGGAAGAACTTCGCCGGACGACCGCGACCACCGCGATGGCCGAAGGCCGCCGAGGCCTCCTCGACATCGCCCGCCGCGACCAGCGCGTCGAGGTGTCGACGGACGCCCGCGGCGCTGATGCCGAGGCGCTCACCGATCTCGCCCGCGGTCAGCGGACCGTCCTCGACGAGGAGATTCACCACTGCCGCACGGGTCTGACCGTCGGTGTGCACGCTCGTCGGGTGCACACCGGCATGCGCCGAGTCGGTCGACGACACGACCTCACCGCGCACTGATCCACCTGGCATGGTTTTCACAACACGAGTGTGACGTAAATGATTCCCGGGTTCCAGCAAGGGTGCCCTTAGCGGCGCTCATCACAGTGCGACCGCGACCACGATGCGGCCGACGGGGCACACCGTCGCACGGCGTCGATGACCTGGTGTGGCGATGACCTGGAGTGGCGATGACCTAGAGTCGTCGTGTGCCAGAAACCACGGTGCTGCGTCGGGCACTGGATTACGTCGGATTGAGCAAACCCGCTCGATCGACGCCACGCGATCCCGACACACGCGGTGGATACGGCGTGAGCGTCGCCAAGATGCACGACCGCGAACGTGAGGTCGGGCCACTCGATGCGGCCGAGAACCGACGACTGACCCGCATCAAACTCTTCGGTGCGACGGGCACGATCCTCATGCTCGTCGGTTCCCTGGCCACCGGGCAGATCCCGGTGCTGCAGAATCCCGTGGCCGGTGTGCGCGTGCTGTCGTTGCCGTCGCGGATGTGGAGCACCGCACTGACCCTGTCGATCGGCGGCACCATCATGCTGGTGGTGGCCTGGCTGTTGATCGGCCGGTTCGCGGTCGGCCGGTTCAGCGTCGAGGTCCTGCACGGACGCAGCCCGGAACGCCGCATGACCCGCGCACAGGCCGACCGGACCCTGCTGCTGTGGATCGCCCCGATCGTCATCGCCCCGCCGCTGCTGAGCAAGGACATCTACTCCTACCTGGCGCAGAGTGCGATCGCCTACCGCGGGATGGATCCGTACACGGTCAGCCCGCTGCGCGGACTCGGTGTGGAGAACACCCTGACCCGCTCGGTGCCCAACCTGTGGCGCGACACCCCGGCGCCGTACGGGCCGTTCTTCATCTGGATCGGCAAGGGCATCACCGCGCTCACCGGGGACAACATCACCCTGGCGATCTTCGCCCACCGGATCGTCGCCCTGATCGGCATCGCCCTGATCGTCTGGGCACTGCCCCGACTGGCGCGGCGCTGCGGTGTCTCCCCCGTCGCCGCGCTGTGGCTCGGCGCGATGAATCCGCTGGTCATCCTGCATCTGGTCGGCGGCATCCACAACGAGGCCCTGATGCTGGGCATGATGCTCGTCGGTATCGAACTCTCGTTCCGGGCGATCTACGGCACCGATCCGCTGTGGCCCCCCGGTGGTCGCCTGCCCGGCCGGGCGGGCTGGTTGCTCGTCGCCGGCGCGGCCATCATCTCGATGAGTGCGCTGGTGAAATTCACCTCGATCCTCGCGCTCGGCTTCGTCGGCATCGCCCTGGCGCTGCGCTGGGGCGCGACACTTCCGGCGCTGCGACGCGCACCGCTGGGCCAGTGGTGGCCGCGTTCACGCCAGACCGTTCGGGCACTCGCCGCCTCCGCCGGGCTGCTCGCCGCCATCCTCGCGGTCGTGATGGTGCTGGTCTGCCTCGGCACCGGCCTGGGCTTCGGCTGGACCAAGACCCTCTCGACCGGCGCCGTGGTGCGTTCCTGGATGTCCATGCCGACGCTGCTGTCGGTGTCGGCCGGTCGGGTCGGGGTGTTCCTCGGCCTCGGCGACCAGACGCAGGCCATCCTCGACGTCGTACGGCCCCTCGGGCAGCTCATCGCCGCGATCTTCGTGGTGCGGTGGATGCTGGCGACGCTGGCCGGCCGGTTGCATCCGCTGGGCGCACTCGGGGTGTCGATGGCCACCGTGGTGGTGTTCTTTCCGTTCGTCCAGGCCTGGTACCTGTTGTGGGCGGTCATCCCGCTCGCCGCCTGGGCCACCCGTCCCTGGTTCCGGATCGCGACCATCTCGGTGTCGGCGATCATCGCGATCGTCGTCATGCCGACCAGTTCCAACACCAGCGGCGTCGTCCTCGCCCAGGGCCTGCTCGCCGGTGTGATCATGGTCGCGGTCATGACCGCCCTGTTCTTCGAGGACTGGCCGTGGCTGCGCAGGCGACGGCGCAGGTCCGGCGACCGCGCCACCGAGACGACGCCGACCTCGACGTGATCGGCACCGCGTCAACGAGCGGGCGCCGAGCGCTGCCGTGGTTTTTTCCCTGCGCCCACGAGGGCATAGTCTGGCCGGTGTGCGCAGCGCGACCCACCCACCGTCGAGCGACGATCCGATGACGGGTCGTCCGCACGGTGGTCGCCCGCAGGGCACTCGTCGGGACGGTCTTCGTCAGGACGGTGCTGGTCCAGACAGGGCGTCGGCACCGAGTGCCACCGACAACCGCGCCGCCGAACCCGCCCTGCGGATCCGCGGATTGGTCAAACGCTTCGGCGGACACACCGCCGTCGACGGTCTCGACCTCGATCTCGCCCCGGGAACGGTCCTGGCACTGCTCGGGCCCAACGGAGCCGGCAAGACCACGACGGTGGAGATCTGTGAGGGATTCCAGACCGCCGACGAGGGAACGGTGCGGGTGCTGGGACTTGATCCGACCCGCGACAACGACGAACTCCGCCGGCACATCGGAGTGATGTTGCAGGGCGGCGGGGCCTACCCCGGTGCGCGCGCCGAGGAGATGCTGCGACTGTGCGCCGCCTACAGCGCCGATCCGATCGACCCGGATTGGCTGCTCGACGCGCTGGGACTGCGCGACGCGGCCCGCACCCCGTTCCGGCGCCTGTCCGGCGGCCAGCAGCAACGACTCTCCCTGGCCTGCGCCATCGTCGGCCGGCCGGAGTTGGTCTTCCTCGACGAACCCACCGCCGGCCTCGACGCCCATGCCCGGCTGGTGGTCTGGGACATCATCGACCGGCTGCGCGGCGACGGTGTGGCCGTCCTGCTGACCACACACCTGATGGACGAGGCCGAACACCTCGCCGACCACGTGGTCATCATCGACCGGGGCCGGGTCGTCGCCGACGGCTCACCGGCCGACCTCACCAGCCGCGGGGCCGAGAACGAATTACGCTTCACCGCGCCCCGGGGCCTCGACCTGACGCTGCTCGAGTTGGCCCTGCCCGAGGGCTACCACTGTTCGGAGACCGGACCGGGCAATTACCTGGTGCTGGGCACGGTCACGCCCCAGGTGCTGGCGACCGTCACCGGGTGGTGCGCGAAGATCAACGTCCTGGCGACCGATCTGCGGGTCGAGACCCGCAGCCTCGAGGATGTGTTCCTGGATCTCACCGGACGGGCACTGCGATGACCGGCCAGACCACGAATCGATTCCCGGCGGGCACCTTCACCCCCGGCGCCGGCGCGGCGTCCCTGCCCGCGATCCTGGCCGCCCAGACGCGCCTGGAACTGCGCCTGCTGCTGCGCAACGGCGAGCAACTGCTCCTCACGATGTTCATCCCGATCACGCTGCTCATCGGGCTGTGTCTGCTGCCCCTCGACACCGATCTGGGATCGAGCACCGCCGAACGCGCGGCGACGTTCGTCCCCGCGATCATGACCGTCGCGGTGATGTCCACGGCCTTCACCGGCCAGGCGATCGCAGTCGGCTTCGATCGTCGCTACGGAGCGCTCAAACGGCTCGGTGCGACCCCGATCCCGCGGTGGGGGATCATCGCCGGGAAGTCGTTGGCCGTCGTCGCCGTCGTGGTGATGCAATCGATCATCATCGGCGCGATCGGCGCCTCCTTCGGCTGGCGACCCGGCGTCGCGGGATTGGCGATCGGTGCGGTCGTCATCGCGATCGGCACCACCGCCTTCTCCGCACTGGGTCTGCTGCTCGGCGGCACCGGCAAGGCCGAGGTCGTTCTCGCCGTCGCCAACCTGCTGTGGTTTGCCATGGTCGGGATCGGCAGCGTCGTCATCATGGAGTCGCGGATCCCCACCGGCCTGTGGTGGATAGCGAGATGCATTCCCTCCGGCGCCCTGACCGAGGCGCTGGAACGCGCCACGCACAGCCAATTCGACGTCTTCGGCGTCGTGGTGCTGATCCTCTGGGCGGTCGTCGGCGGCGCCGCCGCCGTGCGCTGGTTCCGATTCGAGTGATCCTCATCAACCCCTGATCCTGATAATTCTCACAGCCCCCACGACGACCGGACCGCGATGACCACCTTCGACAAATCCACTTCCGACAAATCCGGCGCCACACCGGCCGGCACCTCCGACGCCGCGCCGACGGCGCCGTCGGGATTCGCTCGGATCCCCGGATTCGGCCGTCCCACCGCACGTTTCGTCCACCGGTGGGCCGTCGCGCTGCTCGTGGCCAACGTCGGGATCGTCGTCACCGGCGGGGCCGTGCGGTTGACCGGCTCCGGCCTCGGCTGCCCCACCTGGCCGCAATGCACCGACGGATCGTTCGTGCCGCATCAGGCGCTCGGCTACCACGGGGTGATCGAGTTCGGCAATCGCATGCTCACGTGGGTGTTGATCGCCATCGCCATCGCCACCTGGGTGGCGGTGTGGCGGCAGGCGTCATCGCAACGCCGCAATCGGGTGTTGGTCACCCTGCTCGCGCTGGGCATTCCGTTCCAGGGGGTCGTCGGCGGCATCACGGTGCTCACCGATCTCAACCCGTGGGTGGTGTCCCTGCACTTCCTGCTGTCGATGCTGCTGGTGTCCGGGGCCACCGTCCTGGTGTTCCGCACCACCCCGTATCCGCGGGAACAGTCACCGGCAGGCCTCGCCTCCCGGACCGGGTTGCTGCTGTCGTGGGCGGTGTACGTGGTGACGTGGGTGGCCATCTACCTGGGCACGGTGGTCACCGGATCGGGCCCGCACGCCGGCGACGCCGAGGCCCCCCGCAACGGCCTGACGCCCTCGCAGACCACCCAACTGCACGCCGACTCGGTGTTCGTACTCATCGGGCTGGCCGTGGCCGCGGTGGTGGTCACCCGGGTGATGCGACTCCCCCAGTCCCGCGCCGCACTGATCTACGTCGGGCTGCTGGCACTGCAGGGCGTCATCGGAGTGGTGCAGTACGCCACCGACCTGCCGATCGTGCTGGTGCTGCTGCACATGCTCGGAAGCGCGCTGCTCCTGATCGGAGCCACCTGGCTGGTGCTGTGGTTCGGCCAGTCCGAGCGGTCGACCGCCGAGAACGTCACACCCGTCCCGGTTCCCTGACACACGTGCGGCCCCGAGGAAGATCCTCGGGGCCGCACGTGTGTTGTTCTGAGTAGATCAGAGAATCGCCTGGTTACGCGGCTTCGGGAAACGCTTCTGGTGGGCAACCCAACCGGCCATCTGCCGGTAGTGACCGGGCTTGACGTTCGTCGACGAGGTCAGGTCCCGATCCCATTCACCGATCTCGAGTCCGTCGACGGCCTCGACGACGGCGGCGGCGGTGTCGATGTCGTCGACGACGCGGTCACCGAGAATGCCGCCGTCCCGACCGACCAGGGTGATGCGGACACCGGCCGCGCCGATCGGCTGCAGGACGGCCGTCGCCGACCCGCCCTCGCGGGCCACGAACTTCCGGATCGACGAGACGACCTCGCCGGGCAGTGACGCCTTCGGGGCCGGCGACTTCGGGGCCGGGGCGGCAGGGGCGGATTCGGGCTGGTCGCTCATGGTTGACGAGCATACCGGCGAGCGGGCCACCGCCGACCATCCCCTCACCGCGAGTGTGAGCGGCATCGCTGCCCACCCGAATCCCGCTCTCACCGTGTACTCCGCCGCGTTCATTGGCACAGTTGAGCAATGTCGAGCATCGAGAACACCGACCGCGAGATCCTCACCTGGGAGCTGAACGGGGTGGCCTGCCGGGAACTGGCCCAACAGGTCGCCGACGACGGATTCGTCCCCGACATCATCCTGGGCATCGCCCGGGGCGGGCTCATCCCGGCCGGGGCGATGGCCTACGCCCTCGACTGCAAACTGATGATCTCGCTCAACGTCGCCTTCTACACCGGTGTCGGCGAGACACTCGCCGAACCCGTGATGCTGCCGTCGTTGCTGGAGAGCAGCGGCCTGCACGATCAGAAGGTCCTCGTCGTCGACGACGTCGCTGATTCGGGCAAGACGCTGGCCCTGGTCGACGACTACTGCGAACATCAGGGGCGCGTCGCCGAGGTCCGCAACGCGGTGATCTATCAGAAGCCGCACACGATCACCACGCCCGACTACTTCTGGCGGATCACCGACAAGTGGATCAACTTCCCGTGGTCGGTTCAGCCGCCGGTTACCGGAACGGGTCTCGCCGACTCCTGACGGCATCAACCCGGACCGAAGCGGTGGATCCGTCCGCGTGTAGAAACGAGACATGCGCGCAATCGAGGTCACCCGTCATGGCGGTCCGGACGTTCTGAGCTACGGCACCGTCGACGATCCGATCCCCACTCCCGACGAGGTGCTCGTCCGCGTCGACGCAGCGGGTGTGAACTTCATCGACACCTACCTCCGGCGCGGCCTCTACCCGTCTGCGCCGCCCTACGTACCGGGAAGCGAGGGCGCCGGTGAGATCGTCGCCGTCGGCGCCGACGTCACCGACCTCGCCGTCGGCGACCGCGTCTGCTGGTGCGACACACCGGCGAGCTACGCCGAACTCGTCGCCGTGCGCGCCGCCCGGGCCGTGCGCATCCCCGACGGCGTCTCCGACCAGGTGGCGGGCAGCTCCCTGCTGCGCGGACTGACCGCGCACTACCTGCTCGACGGGAGTGCCCATCCGTCGGCCGGTGACGCGATCCTCGTCCACGCCGGCGCCGGCGGGGTGGGTCTGATCCTCACCCAACTCGCCAAGCGCAAGGGTCTGCATGTCATCACCACGGTGTCCAGCGACGAGAAGGCCGAGCTCTCCGCCGCCGCGGGCGCCGACCACGTGCTGCGCTACGGCGACGACCTCGTCGAACGGGTACGCGGACTCACCGACGGTGCGGGTGTTCGCGTCACCTACGACGGGGTGGGCGCCGACACCTTCGATCAGTCGGTCGCGACCACCGGCATCCGCGGCATCGTCGTCCTGTTCGGCGCGGCCAGCGGACCCGTGCCGCCGTTCGATCTGCAGCGTCTCAACGCGGCCGGATCACTGTCGGTGACCCGACCCACGCTGGCCCATTTCATCGCCGACACCGAAGAACTGCGGTGGCGGGCATCGGAGTACCTCGGGGCCATCGCCGACGGTCTGGAGGTGCGGGTGGGCCAGCATTATCGGCTGGCCGACGCGGCGCAGGCACATACCGACCTGGAGGGGCGGGTGACCACCGGAACCTCGGTGCTGCTGCCGCGCTGAGCCGCCGCCCCGCTGAGCGGTTGTGCGGGCCCGGCCTCAGAACAGGTCGGCGATGATCGGCAGGTTGACGACGGCGTCGATCGCGAGGCCGCAGAAGAGCACCGCGAGGTACTCGTTGGACTGCAGGAAGATCTTCAGCGGCGTGACCTCGGCACCGTTGCGGGTGTCGCGGTAGAGCTTGTGCACCCGGCTGAGGAACCAGCCACCGGCGAGGACCGCCACCGCGGCATAGATCCAGCTCGCGGCCGGGATCAGCACCAGCGAGGCGATGACCGTGGCCCAGGTGTAGAACACCATCTGCCGGGTCACATGCTCGTCGGAGGCGATGACCGGCAGCATCGGCACGCCGGCGGCCTTGTAGTCCTCGCGGTAACGCATGGCCAACGCCCAGGTGTGCGGGGGCGTCCAGAAGAAGATCACCAGGAAGAGCACGATCGGCTGCCAGCTGAGCGACCCGGTGACCGCGGCCCAGCCGACCAGCGTCGGCATGCACCCGGCGGCGCCTCCCCACACCACGTTCTGCCAGGTGCGGCGCTTGAGGATCAGGGTGTAGACGCCGACGTAGAAACCGATGGTGGCGGTCACCAGCAACGCGCTGAGCAGGTTCGCGGCGAAGTACAGGACGAGGAACGACGCCACCCACAGCAGCAGACCGAACACCAGCGCACTTCGGGTCGCGACCGCCCGGCGCGCCAACGGACGGCGGGCGGTGCGGCGCATCTTCTTGTCGATGTCGGCGTCGGCCACCATGTTCAAGGTGTTCGCGCTCCCCGCGCCGAGCCACCCACCGATCAGGGTGAAGGCGATGACCGCGATGTCGACGTGGCCGCGGGAGGCCTGCAGCATCACCGGGATGGTGGCCACCAACAGCAACTCGATGACCCGCGGTTTGGTGAGGGCGATGTAGGCCATCACGGTCGCGCGGGCCCGGCCGATCAACGAGGCGTTGTCCGCGCCGACCGGCGCGGTGTCGGCGGAGGCAGTGTCAGCGGAGCCCGCAGTGCCCTCGGCGGTCACCCGAACCTCGTCGGGCGCGCCGTCCCGGGAAGCAGACCGGTGAGGCGCGGGGCCGTGGGATGCGCTGCCGTGGGAGGGGGTGTACCGGGAGGCGGCGGCGCCTTCTCCGCTCGCACGTTCCCCAATCCTCACGTCCACTCCTCGCCTGCCCTGGCCGTCTGTTGTCCGGGTGATCTCGTCACGCTCCCTGCCCGCAGGTACACGGTGGTCCGGTGGAGAACCGACCTGACGTCTCACGCCTCGTGGCACATCCAGGGCAGTTGTCCGACTCCGAAATACTGCGCCACGGCTACTACACAGCATGGTAGACCGTGTGGTTCTCGATCGAAGAATTGAGTGTCGTCACCGTCGAGTCCCTCGGGTGCCGGGCACCGGTCCGGTCGGGCCGATTACTCTGGGTCGGGTGAGGCCCTGCCGATGTCCACGCACGCCGGTTCCGATCCCGGTGTGTCGGCGCGTCGGCCCCCGGTCACAGCATCACCGCACCCCCTCGCATGCACCCCGATAGCAACAGGAGACGGCACCACCGTGGCTGACACAGACGAGATCCGCGAACTCACCACCGCGGTTCACCCGCAGGACTGGACCGATGTCGATTCTCGCGCCGTGGACACCGCGCGTGTCCTCGCCGCGGACGCCGTGCAGAAGTGCGGGAGCGGCCACCCGGGCACCGCGATGAGCCTGGCGCCGCTGGCCTACACGCTGTATCAGCGCGTGATGCGCCACGACCCCACCGATGTCGAGTGGGTCGGCCGCGACCGGTTCGTCCTGTCCTGTGGGCATTCGAGCCTGACCCAGTACATCCAGCTCTATCTCGGTGGTTTCGGGCTGGAGTTGCCCGACCTCGAGGCGTTGCGCACCTGGGAGTCGCTGACCCCCGGTCATCCGGAGTACCGCCACACCCGCGGCGTGGAGATCACCACCGGCCCGCTCGGTCAGGGCCTGGCGTCGGCGGTCGGTATGGCGTATGCCGCCCGGTACGAGCGCGGCCTGTTCGATCCCGATGCCGCACCCGGCACCAGCCCGTTCGACCACTTCATCTACGTCATCGCCTCCGACGGTGACATCGAGGAGGGCGTCACCTCCGAGGCCTCCTCGCTGGCGGGCACCCAGGAGCTGGGCAACCTGGTCGTCTTCTACGACAGCAACCACATCTCCATCGAGGACGACACGCAGATCGCGCTGACCGAGGACACCGCGAAGCGTTACGAGGCCTACGGCTGGCATGTGCAGCACGTCGAGGGCGGCGAGAACGTGACCGCCATCGAGGCGGCCATCACCTCGGCCCAGCAGGTCACCGACCGTCCGTCGCTGATCGTGGTGCGCACCATCATCGGCTTCCCCGCCCCGGACAAGATGAACACCGGCGGCATCCACGGCTCGGCGCTGGGCGCCGACGAGGTGGCCGCCACCAAGAAGGTTCTGGGCTTCGACCCGGAGAAGGATTTCGAGGTCGCCGACGAGGTGATCGCGCACACCCGCACGCTCGGCGAGCGTGGGGCCGCCGCCCACGCGGACTGGCAGAAGACCTTCGACGCCTGGGCCACCGCCAACCCGGACCGCAAGGCGCTGTTCGATCGCCTGTACGCGCACGAGTTGCCGGACGGCTGGACCGACGCGCTGCCGACCTGGGAGCCCGGCAGCAAGGCGCTGGCCACCCGCGCCGCGTCGGGCAAGGTCCTCTCGGCGCTGGCGCCGGTGCTGCCCGAACTGTGGGGTGGTTCGGCCGATCTCGCCGGTTCCAACAACACCACGATGGACGGCGCCGACTCCTTCGGCCCGACCTCGATCAGCACCAAGACCTGGTCGGCCAACCCGTACGGCCGTACCCTGCACTTCGGCATCCGCGAGCACGCGATGGGCTCGATCCTGTCGGGTATCGCACTGCACGGTCCGACCCGCGCCTACGGCGGGACCTTCCTGCAGTTCGCCGACTACATGCGCCCGGCCGTGCGTCTGGCCGCGCTGATGGAGATCGACCCGATCTACGTGTGGACCCACGACTCGATCGGCCTCGGCGAGGACGGCCCGACCCATCAGCCCGTCGAGCATCTCGCCGCGCTGCGCACCATCCCCCATCTCGACGTGGTGCGGCCCGCCGACGCCAACGAGACCGCGCACGCCTGGCGGCATCTGCTGACCCGCCGGGATCATCCGGTCGGGCTGTGCCTGACCCGCCAGGGTGTCCCGGTCCTCGAGGGCACCTCCTTCGACGGGGTGGCCGCGGGTGCCTACGTCCTCAGCGATCCCGAGGGCGACCCGCAGGTCGTGTTGATCGGCACCGGTTCCGAGGTCCAGCTAGCCGTCGAGGCCCAGAAGATCCTGGCGGACAAGGGAATTGCGGCTCGCGTCGTGTCCATGCCCTGCTTCGAGTGGTTCTTCGAGCAGGACCAGGCCTACCGCGATTCGGTCCTGCCGCCGTCGGTGCCCCGCGTCTCGGTCGAAGCGGGAATCGCCATGCCCTGGTACCAGATCGTCGGGGATTCCGGGGCGATCGTGTCGCTGGAGCACTTCGGCGCCTCGGCCGACTACAAGGTGCTCTTCGAGAAGTTCGGAATCACCGCCGACGCTGTCGCCACCGCGGCAACCGGCGTTGTCGCCGGCTGACCTGGCCGGGCGAGAAGTCCACACCCACGAGAACCCAGGAGAGAATCGTGACCCAGAACGCCAAGCTCGCCGAACTGTCCGCCGCCGGGGTATCCGTGTGGCTGGACGACCTGTCCCGTGACCTGATCTCCTCCGGCGGCCTGCAGGAGGTCATCGACACCAAGTCGGTGGTCGGCGTGACCACCAACCCGTCGATCTTCCAGGCCTCCATCTCCTCCACCCGCACCTACGACGCCCAGATCGCCGAACTCGCGGCACGTGACGCCGATGTGGACGCCACCATCCGCACCATCACCACCGATGACGTGCGTGCGGCATGCGACGTGCTCGCGCCGGTGTACACCGCGTCGGGCGGCATCGACGGCCGGGTGTCGATCGAGGTCGATCCGCGTCTGGCACACGAGACCGACACCACCGTCGCCCAGGCCGTCGAGCTGTGGAAGATCGTGGATCGGCCGAACCTGCTGATCAAGATCCCGGCCACCAAGGCGGGCCTGCCCGCGATCACCCGCGTCCTCGCCGAGGGCATCAGCGTCAACGTGACGCTGATCTTCTCCGTCGAGCGCTACCAGGGTGTGATGGAGGCCTACCTCGCCGGCATCGAGGCCGCGGCCGAGGCGGGCCACGATCTGTCCGCGATCCACTCGGTGGCGTCGTTCTTCGTGTCCCGGGTGGACACCGAGATCGACAAGCGTCTCGACGCGATCGGCACCCCGGAGGCCGTCGAGCTCAAGGGCAAGGCCGCCCTGGCCAACGCCCGGCTGGCCTACTCGGCGTATCAGCAGGTGTTCGAGGTCGAGTCCCGCTTCCCCGAACTGCTCGCCAAGGGCGCCAACCCGCAGCGTGCGCTCTGGGCGTCGACGGGCACGAAGAACGCCGACTACCCCGACACCCTGTACGTGAGTGAGCTCGTCGCGCCGAACACCGTGAACACGATGCCGGGCAAGACGATGGACGCCTTCGCCGATCACGGCTGGGTCAACACCGACTCCATCATCGGGACCGCCGCCGCCTCCCAGGAGACGTTCGACGCCATCGCGGCGCTGGGCATCGATCTCGTCGACGTCTTCGCCGTCCTCGAGGACGAGGGCGTGAGCAAGTTCGAGGACGCGTGGAACGAACTGCTCGACGCCACCTCCGAGCAGCTCTCCGCGGCGAAGAAGGCCTGAACGCGTGGCGTCGTCCTCGCAGAGCCCGACGTGGAAGAACCCGTTACGCGATCCCCGTGACAAACGGCTGCCGCGCATCGCCGGACCGTCGAGTCTGGTGATCTTCGGTGTGACCGGCGACCTGGCCCGCAAGAAGCTGATGCCGGCCGTCTACGACCTGGCCAACCGGGGTTTGCTGCCGCCGTCGTTCGCGTTGGTCGGGTTCGCCCGACGCGACTGGGACGACGAGCATTTCTCCACGGTTGTCCATGACGCGGTGCGACAGCACGCGCGGACCGGTTTCCGGGAAGAGGTGTGGGAACGCCTCGCCGAGGGGTTCCGCTTCGTGCACGGTTCCTTCGACGACGACGACGCCTTCCTCCGGTTGAAGCAGACCCTCGCCAAACTCGACGAGGAGCGCGGCACGGACGGCAATCACGCCTTCTACCTGTCGATCCCGCCGAAGGCCTTCCCGACGGTGTGTGAGCAGTTGCAGCGCAGCGGACTGGCCACCGAGCGGGACGATCACTGGCGCCGGGTGGTGATCGAGAAGCCGTTCGGTCACGACCTGGAGTCGGCGAAGGAACTCAACGCGATCGTCAACGCGGTCTTCCCCGAGTCGTCGGTGTTCCGCATCGACCACTACCTCGGCAAGGAGACGGTGCAGAACATCCTCGCGTTGCGGTTCGCCAACCAGCTCTTCGATCCGCTGTGGAGTTCGCACTACGTCGACCACGTGCAGATCACCATGGCCGAGGACATCGGCCTCGGTGGCCGGGCAGGGTACTACGACGGCATCGGCGCCGCCCGCGACGTCATCCAGAACCATCTGCTGCAGCTGATGGCGCTCGTCGCGATGGAGGAGCCGATCTCCTTCGAGCCCAAGCAGTTACAGACCGAGAAGATCAAGGTCCTCTCCGCGACCCGACACATCCTGCCGCTCGAGGAGAACTCGGCGCGCGGCCAGTACGGGCCCGGATGGCAGGGCAGCGAACAGGTCCCGGGTCTGCAGGACGAGGAGGGGTTCGCCGCCGACTCGACCACCGAGACGTACGCCGCCATCGCCCTGGAGGTGGACTCACGGCGGTGGGCCGGGGTGCCGTTCTATCTGCGCACCGGCAAGAGGCTCGGACGTCGGGTCACCGAGATCGCGCTGGTGTTCAAACGCGCACCGCACCTTCCGTTCGACAAGACGATGACCGAGGAGCTCAGCCAGAACGCCCTGGTCATCCGGGTGCAGCCGGATGAGGGGATCACGCTCCGGTTCGGTTCCAAGGTGCCCGCGTCGAGCATGGAGGTCCGTGACGTGAACATGGACTTCAGTTACGGCACCGCCTTCACCGAGGCGTCGCCGGAGGCCTACGAGCGGCTCATCCTCGATGTGCTCCTCGGCGAACCATCGCTCTTCCCGGTCAACGACGAGGTCGAACTGTCCTGGAAGATCCTCGATCCCATCCTGGCGAACTGGGCCGAGTCCGGGAAGCCGGACACCTACGAGTCGGGGACGTGGGGACCGGCGTCGGCCGAGGAGATGATGGCCCGCGCCGGGCGGGCGTGGCGGCGCCCGTGATCACCACGGATTCGACGCAAGCGGGAGGACACCGATGATCATCGACATGCAGCAGACCTCGACCAACGACGTCGCCAAGAAGATGGTGGCTGTCCGTGAGTCCGGCGGTGCGATCAGCCTGGGCCGCGTGTTGACGCTGGTGGTGGTCGCCGAACACGGCGAACCGACCGAGGCGGCGATCGAGGCCGCCGTCGGCGCGAGCAGTGAGCATCCGAGCCGGGTGATCGTGCTGGCGTGCGGCAGCCGTAAGGGCGAGTCGCGACTCGACGCGCAGATCCGGGTGGGCGGTGACGCCGGCGCCTCGGAGGTGGTGGTGCTCTCGATGCAGGGCCCGCTCGCCGATCAGCCGCACAGTGTGGTCACGCCCTTCCTGCTGCCGGACTGCCCGGTGGTGGTGTGGTGGCCGGGTGCGGCACCGGAGAATCCGGCCCGGGACCCGATGGGCCGCATCGGCAAGCGACGGATCCTCGATGCCAGCAAGTCCGCGCATCCGGACACGGTGCTCGAGCGTCGCCTGGCGACCTACTCCCCCGGCGACACCGACCTGGCGTGGACGCAGATCACCCATTGGCGGGCTCTTCTCGCCTCGGCCATCGACCGTCCGCCGCACACCCCGGTGCAGTCGGTGGAGGTCACCGGACCGGGTCACTCCCCCGGGATCGACCTGCTCGCGGGGTGGCTGCATTGGGCGTTGGGCGTGCCGACCACCCGCTCGATCGGCAGCTTCGAGGTGCGGTTGTTCCGCGACGAGGGCGCCACGGTGCTCTCGATCGATCAGAACGGCAACGCCGTCATCTCCGTTCCCGGCAAGCCCGACGGCCGGGTGGCGATGCTCTCGCGTGATCTCCCGGTCTACCTGGCCGAAGAACTGCGTCGCCTCGACACCGACGAGGTCTACGAGCTGTCACTGCGCGGTGCCGTCGAGGTCGCCCGCCAGGGGGCTGCGTGATGACCACGGAGACACTGGTTTTCGAGGACAAGACCACTCTGGTGGATACCGCCGCCCGACGGTTCGTCGATCTCGTCACCACCGCGCAGGCGCAACGAGGCGTCGCGTCGGTGGCCCTCACCGGGGGCAGCAACGGGATCGCCATCCTCGCCGCGCTCGCCGCCGACAGCGGTTCGATCGACTGGTCGAAGGTCGACATCTATTGGGGGGACGATCGTTTCGTCCCCGCCGACGATCCGGAACGCAATTACGGGCAGGCCGTCGAGGCGCTGCTCGGCTCCGTCCCGGTCGATCCGTCCCGCGTCCACCCGATGGCACCGTCGGACGGGCCTCTCGGCGACGACATCGAGGCGGCCGCGGCCGACTATGCGGCCACGCTCCTGGCGACCGCCGGCGGGGACGGCATGTCCCCGGCCTTCGACGTGCACCTGCTCGGGATGGGCGGCGAGGGACACATCAACTCGTTGTTCCCGCACACACCGGCCACCGCGGAAACCGAGAGAACGGTTGTGGCCGTGGAGAATTCACCGAAGCCACCGCCTCGTCGCATCACCCTGACGCTACCGGTGGTCAACCGGAGCCGGGCGGTGTGGTTCCTGGTCGCCGGCGCCGACAAGGCGCAGGCCGTCGCCGCGGCGCATGCCGGTGCCGATCCCGCCGACTGGCCGTGCGCCGGAGCCCACGGGACCGAGGAGACCGTGTGGTTCCTCGATCACGCGGCGGCCGCGGATCTGCCCGACTGAGGCGGCTGACGGCTCCGTTCACTCCCACCGGAAGAACCGGACGGACAGGGCGCCGAGGACCACCGACCAGGCGAGCAGTGTCAGAAGATAGGTCCACGAAGGCCATCCGCCCTGCGCCGAATCGGTGAGCGCCGCCACCGAGGCGCCGCTGGGTGTCGCGTCGGAGATGGCACGAAGCCACTCCGGCATGCTCTGCCGCGGCCACCACAGGCCGGCGAAGAACTGCAGTACGAAGAAGAGCACGGTGCCGGCGGCCGCGGCGACCTTGTTGTTGGCGAACACGGCCGCGATCATCATGCCCAACGAGATCATGGCAGCGGCCGAGAACACCACCGCGATTGCGAATCCGAGGAGGTTTCGCGGTACCGGCGCGCCGACGATGCCGGGCATGACGACGATGAGGACCACGACCGCGATCTCCACCGCGAACGTCAGGATGACCTGCGCGATCAGCAGCGCCGCGGGGGTTGCCGGAGTGGTGCGCAGACGCTTGAGGATGCCGCGCTCCCGATAGCGCGTCAATGTGTCGGGCAGGATCTGCACGCTGAGCATCACGGACGAGAACATCACCAGGATCGGCTGGTAGACGGCGAACCAGCTGTTGCCGTCCAGGTACGCCTGGGGCTCTCGGGTCGCCGGGATCGCACCGAGCACCACCGCCGCGACCACCGGCAACACACCCACCCAGACCACCAGCATCGGGTTGCGGCGCATCAAGCGCGCTTCGCTGATCAGCAGTGGACGCAGGCCACGCAAACCGGCACGGGAGCCCGCATGTCCCAGAAGGTGGGTGGCGGCCATGCCTCAGCCCTCCCCTCGATCGGCCCCGACCTGTCGGTCGTCTTCTCGATCGACCACCGCCACGAAAGCATCCTCGAGTCCCGCCTGATCGACCCGTAGCCGCATGGCCCGCGCACCCTGGTCGTTCAACGCCAGCACCACATCGGTGACGACCTCGGCGCCACCGACCACTTCGACGTGGTCGCCGTTGTCGACGGTGACGCTGCGCACCGACGGAAGGGCACGCAGGACCGATACATCGATTGGCGCACTGGGTGTGAATCGCAGTTTCTGCGTCGCCGACACCCGGGAGGCCAATCCGTCGGGAGTGTCGAGTGCGACCACCCGGCCGTGATCGATCACCGCCACCCGATCACAGAGATGCCGGGCCTCGTCCATGAAGTGCGACACCAGCAGGATCGTGGTGCCCCGATCGCGCAGTTCGCGCAGCACCTCCCAGACCGCGCGTCGCGCCCGCGGATCCAGGCCGGTGGTGAGCTCGTCGAGAATGGCCAGCCTCGGCTGAGGGCGGGGTCGCGGTAGAACTGCGCGAACAGATCCAACGCCTCGACAACCCTGATCTTGTCGGGCAGGAGACTTTCCTGCGGTTGGATACCGACGACCTCACGCATTGCCGTCTGATCATCTGCCGGGTCATATCCCAGCACGTCGACGTCGCCACCGTCGCGGACTCGTAACCCGCCGATGCACTCCACGGCGGTCGTCTTTCCCGATCCGTTGGGCCCGAGCAGGCCGAAGATCTCACCCTCGGACACCCTGAACGAGATATCCAGCGCACCAACATCTCCCGGATACACCTTGCGCAGGTGACGAACGTTGATCGCTACTTCGGCTGCGGCCGGCACCCCGCCAGTCTATGGCAGCTCAGGTCGCCACCGCCTTCGCCTTGGCCTCCACCGCGACAAGCGGATCGCCGTGTGTGACCGAGACCGCACCCTGGGCGATCTTGGTGACCGAGGCGAACTTCTTGGTGTTCATCACCACGACGGGAGTGATCAGCGGATAACCCGCCGCCTCGATCACCGCACGGTCGAAGGTGACCAACGGTGTTCCGGCGGTGACCTTCTGGCCCGCCTTGACCTTGACGTCGAAGCCCTCACCCTTCAGTTGCACCGTGTCGATGCCGACGTGGATGAGCAGTTCGATGCCGCCGCCGAGGACCAGCCCGAAGGCATGGCCGGTCGGTTGGGCCGCCACCACCATGCAGTCGGCCGGCGCGTAGACGGTGTCGCCGGACGGGATGATCGCGGCGCCGCCGCCCATCGTGCCGCCGGCGAAGGCGGGATCGGGGACCTCGGTCAGGGAGACCACCGTGCCGTCCAGCGGCGAGCCGATCTCGGTGACGTCGCCACCACCGGTCGGCTCCTTGGTGAGACTCATTGCGGCGGGGGCGGGAACGGACGTGGCGCCGCCCGCGGCACCGGTCGTGGCCGGCTCGGCGGCCGCCGCCTCCCCGGCCGCCTGCACACCCAGGGCGGAGTCGTCGAGGGGAATGGCACCGGGCGTCTCGAGGCCTTTCGCGCGGGCGGCCTCGAACTCCGCCTGCTGTTCGGGGGTGCGATATCCGGCGAGGATCACCAGCACCATGGCCGTGATGAAGGCGGCGGCCACCGCGATTCCGTACAGTCCGATCGGATCGAAGGCGGGAATCGTCAGCAATGAGGTGAACACGAAGGCGTTCGTCTTCACACCGCCGCCCACGCCGATGATCACACCGCCGACCAGACAGCCCACGAGCATTCGTGGATATATTCGTTTGAACCGCAGGTGGATTCCGTAAAGCGACGGTTCGGAGATGCCGCCGAGCAGGCCTGCGGCGAGGGCACCGGTGGCGGTCTGGCGCATCTGCGAATCACGCTCCCGCCACGACAGATACAGGACGCCGGCGGTGGCGCCGAAGCAGGCGAAGTTCCACGCGCCCATCGGCCCCTGGATGAAGTCGTACCCCAGCGTCTGGATGTTGATGAGCATGATGGCGTTGATCGGCCAATGCAGTCCCAGCGGCACCATGAACGGATAGGCCAGCGGGATGACGATCGCGAAGATCAACGGGGAGAAGTCGTTGATGGACTTGAGCAGATCACCCAGGCCGGCTCCGACGTACACCCCGATCGGGCCGATGATGAACGCGGTCAACGGGATCATGATCAGCATCGCGAAGAACGGCACGAAGATCAGTTGCACGTTGGACGGGATGAGCTTGTTGAGCAGTTTGTACAGCGCACCGAGCACCGCGGCCATCAGCAACGGCGGGAAGACCTGGGAACTGTAGTCGTTGACGGTCAACGGCAGTCCGAAGACATCGATCGTCTTGACCGTGAAGCCGAAGATCGTGTGCGTGGTGGCGATGTCGGCGAACCCGGTGTACGCGGGCAGCATCAGCACGGCCATGATCGCGAAGCCCACCCAGGGATCGGCGTTGACCTTCTTCGACGCGTTGTAGGCGATCATCAACGGCAGGAACACGAACACGCACTGCCAGCAGAGGTTGATGAACGTCCACGACGGACTCAGCGTGACGCCCGGCGCATTCCAGGACGGGATGACGTCCAACGTCGCCATCAGCGACATGAAGGTGATGAACAACGACGCACCGAGCAGTGCACCGAGAATCGGCCGGAACGAGTCGGACAGGTACTCGAACAGGGTGTCCAGCCAGGCGGTCTTGCCGCGTGGTCCCTGGGCGCGCGCCGCCGCCTTGATGTCGGCGTCCGAGGGGGCACCGACGGTCGCCATCGCCGGCAGGTCCATGATCTCGTTGTAGATCGTCTGCACGCCACCGCCGATGATCACCTGATAGCCGGTGGTCGCCTGCGGCACCGCACCCAGCACGCCGTCGATGGCCTCGACCCGGTCCTTGTCGACACCGGAGTTGTCGTGGAGCTGAAAACGTAATCGCGTCGCACAGTGGGTGAGGCTGGTGATGTTCTCCGGACCGCCGACCGCCGCGACGATCTCCGAAGCCGATGTTGGGGACATGTCTGCACCTCGCAGTCCGAGAAAGGCGTCAACCTGTTCATACCCGGACGCTGGCGGTCCCCCAGTCGTCTGCAACCGGCCCTGTGACAGTAGAGCGCAACGAGTCGGGCTGTGACCCACTTCACCAAAATCGCCGACGAATCGGCATCGTCGGTGCGTAACGGCCGGCCGAAGTGCGCCGAGCGTGCACGAAGAGCGGAGACACCCGTTGCCGGGCGTCTCCGCTCTTCGTCACACCTGTGTGGTGCGTGTCCTGGCCCTAGCCGCTGTTGCGCAGCGCGGTGGCCAATCCGTTCATCGTCAGCTGGATGCCGCGACGGATGCGCGGCTCGTCGTCGCCGGCACGGAACCGGCGCAGCAACTCCACCTGCAGCAGATTCAGCGGCTCCAGATACGGGAAGCGGTTGTACACCGATCGTTTCAGTGCGGCGTTGTCGGCCAGCAGATCGTTGGTCTCGGTGATCTTCGCGTACATCGCGATGGTGCGTTCGTGTTCGTCGACGATCATCCCGAACACCTTGTTGCGCAACTCCTCGTCGGGAACCAGCTGCGCGTAACGATGCGCCAGACCCATGTCCGATTTCGCCAGGACCTGCGCCATGTTCGACATGACGGTGCGGAAGAACGGCCACTGCTCGTAGTAACGGCGCAGGGTCGCCAGCCGCGTCTCGTCGTCGCCGATCCACTGTTCGAAGGCCGAACCCGTCCCGTACCAGCCGGGCAGCATCACCCGCGACTGCGTCCACGACAGCACCCACGGGATCGCCCGCAGATCGGAGATCTTCTCGGTCTGCTTCCGCGAGGCGGGACGCGAACCGATGTTGAGCGCACCGATCTCCGACAGCGGGGTCGAGGTGGTGAAGTACTCGACGAAGCCGGGTGTCTCGTGCACGAGTTTGCTGTAAGCCGAGCGCGCCAGCGCGGCGATCTCGTCCATCGCGGTGTAGGCCTCCTCGGAATCGTCACCGAGGCCCTCCACGTCGAGCAGGGACGACTCGATCGTCGCCGCGAGCAGGGTCTCCAGATTCCGCTCCGCCGTCACCGGCTCGGCGAACTTGGCGGCGATGATCTCGCCCTGTTCGGTCAGTCGCAACGATCCCTGCACCGCACCCGGGGGCTGGGCCAGGATCGCGTCGTAGCTCGGACCACCGCCACGGCCGACGGTGCCGCCGCGGCCGTGGAACAGGCGCAACCGGATCCCCGCCTTCTTCGCCGCCTCGACCAGGTCGAGTTCGCCGCGGTACAGCGCCCAGTTGGCGGCCATGTAGCCGCCGTCCTTGTTCGAGTCCGAATAGCCGAGCATCACTTCCTGCATGTCGGCCTGTGAGGCGACCAGATCCCGGTAGAACGGCAGATCCAGTACCGCCAGCAGGGTTTCGGCACCCTGCTGCAGGTCCTCGATGGTCTCGAACAGCGGCACGATCCGCACCGTGGACACCAGCGAACCGGTCTCGTCGATCTCGATCAACCCGGCTTCCTTGAGCAAGATCATCGGTTCGAGCATGTCGCTGACCGAGGTACACATGCTGATGATGTAGTTCGGGACCGCCTGCGGACCGAACTTCGCCACCGCCCGCGCGGCGGCACGCACGATCCCGAGTTCCTTGATGGCCAGCTCGCTCAGATCGGCGTCGGGGCTGGTCAGCGGCCGACGTGCGGTCAGTTCGGCGGTGAGGATCTCCACGCGCTCGGCCTCGGCGAGCGACTTGTAGTCCGGATGTACGCCCGCCCACGCAAGGAGTTCGGCGATGACATCCTCGTGCATGTCCGAGTTCTGTCGCATGTCGAGCCCGGAGAGATGGAAACCGAAGGTGCGCACCGCCTCCCGCAAGGTCAAGAGGCGGTCGTCGGCGATGATGTCGTCGCCGGTGGACCGCAGGCCCTCATCGATCACGTCGAGATCGGCGAGCAATTCACCGGCGGTGACGTAGGGTTCGGCGCCGTCGAGCAGGAACAGATCCGACTGCCGCATCACCTCCTCGCCGAAGAGGTCGGTGGCCGTGGCGACGAGGCGAGAGCGGATGTGGCGCAGGGCGCGACGGAACGGCTCGTCGGCGGCCGGATCCTCGCGCCCGACGCCGGCGAGTTCGTAGATCGGGTCATCGGCCGAGATCAGCCGGGTCGACATGCTCAATTCCTGTGCGAGACTGTGCAATTCATTGAGATGGTGACCGACTGCGGTACGTGCGGCCAACGTGGTGGCCATCTCCACGATCTCGGCGGTGACGAACGGGTTGCCATCGCGGTCGCCGCCGATCCAGGATCCCATCCGCAGCATCGGCTCGTCGGCGAGATCGGCGTCCGGGTACGCCGCGCGCAGCGACTCCCGCACCCCGGTGTTGATCGTGGGGATCACGTCGAAGAACGCGGCGTCGTAATACCGCAGCCCGGAACGGATCTCGTCCTGGATGGTGAGTCTCTCGAGCCGGATCAGCGCGGTCTGCCACAGCGTGAGGATCTGCCGGCGCAGCCCCTGGGTGACCTCGTCGGCCTCCGACGGTGTCAACTCGGTGCGGTCGCGGTAACGCATCAGTTCGGTGATCCGGTTCTGCGCCTCGAACACCGAACGACGACGTGTCTCGGTGGGGTGCGCGGTGATCACCGGGACGACCGTCGCGTCCGCGAGGGCCGCCCCCACCTCGGCGTCGGACAGATCGGCGGCGGCGAGTTTCGCGTAGGTCGCTGCCAGGCTGCTGTCCTGCGGCGGGTCGCCGGCGCGCACGTGGATCGCGCGGCGACGCTCCCGGTGGATGTCCTCGGCCAGGTTGGCCAGCAGGGCGAAGTTGCTGAAGGCGCGGATGACCGGCATCGCCTTGTCGAGGTCGAGGTCGGTGAACAGGTCGGCCAGTTCGGCCCGATCGATCTCGGCGCGGCGGATCTTGAACGCGGCCACCCGGGCGTTCTCGACCAGATCGAACACATCGGTTCCCGAGTGCTCCCGCACCATGTCGCCCAGGATCCCGCCGAGGAGCCTGATGTCCTCCCGAAGGGGCTCGGTGAGCGCACGGCCCTCCTCGTCCACGGTGATGTGGTCGACAATGGGAATCGAGGGACGCCAACCCGGAGCGCCTGCGGACGGGTTCGATTGAGTCATGGGTGCAAGTATTCCGCGTCGGCATCACCGTGGCATCTCGGGACAAGCCTCGTCACACAAACGCAAAGTGGCCCGGTTCCCCCGAGGCGGGAGACCGAGCCACGATGACCAGGCCGATCACGGCCGGTCGTGCAGATCAGACGGAGTAGTTCAGGCGCAGATCAGGCGGACAGCTTGATGTCGACGCCGATGCCGATGATGAAGATGAACCAGATGAGGCCGACGAAGATGGTCAGCCGGTCGAGGTTGCGCTCGACGACGCTGGATCCGGACAGACTGGACTGCACGCCGCCGCCGAACAGCGACGACAGGCCGCCGCCCTTGCCCCGGTGCAGAAGAACCAGGATCACCAGCAGCACGCTGGTGATGATGAGGCCGATATCCAGCACAGTTTCGAGCACGGCGTAGGAATTCCTCTTCGATCGTCGGTGCGCACATCACCTGCGGATGCGCATCTGGGCAGGCCAGATCACCGTCGACGATGACCCGGCCCGCCCAGTGTACGCGTCGGAACTGCCCGTCAGGGCAGCGGGCCGCCCGCGGCGATCGCCGAGAGCGTCGCGAACTCATCGGCCTTGAGCGACGCCCCACCGACCAGCGCCCCGTCGACGTCGGTCTGACCGACGATCTCGCCGACGTTCTTGGAGTTCACCGAGCCGCCGTAGAGCACGCGGACCGACGCGGCGGTCGACTCGTCGGCGATCTCCGCCAGCGCTGCGCGCACCGCGGCACACACCTCCTGTGCGTCGGCGGCACTGGCCACCCGCCCCGTGCCGATCGCCCAGACCGGCTCGTAGGCGATGACGACCCTGCCGATGTCCTCGGCCGACAGCCCCGCCAGCGATCCCTTGAGCTGGGTGACGTTATAGGCCACATGCTCGCCGGACTCGCGGATGTCGAGTCCCTCACCGATGCACACGATCGGGGTCAGACCGTGCTTGAGCGCCGCCTTGGTCTTGGCCAGCACGACCTCGTCGGTCTCGGCATGCATGGTGCGGCGCTCGGAGTGCCCGACCACCACGAAGGTGCATCCCAGCTTGGCCAGGAACGCCCCACTGATCTCACCGGTGTAGGCACCCGAATCGTGTTCGGACAGATCCTGCGCACCGTAGGTGAGTAGCAACTTGTCGCCGTCGACGACGGTCTGTACCGATCGGATGTCGGTGAACGGCGGGATCACCGTCACGTCGACCTTCTCGAAGTACTTGGCCGGCAACGCAAATGCGATCTTCTGCACCAGCGCGATGCCCTCGAGGTGGTTGAGGTTCATCTTCCAGTTGCCGGCGATCAGGGGTTTGCGGCTCATGATTCCAGCACCTTCAGACCGGGGAGTTCCTTGCCCTCCAGATATTCCAGCGACGCTCCGCCGCCGGTCGAGATGTGCGAGAAGTCCTCGTCCGGCAACCCGAGCGTGCGGACCGCCGCGGCCGAGTCACCGCCGCCGACCACCGAGAACGCGCCGCCGGCCGTGGCCGCGGCGATCGCCTCGGCCACGCCCTTGGTGCCCGCGGAGAACTTCTCGAACTCGAACACGCCCGACGGGCCGTTCCAGAAGATGGTCTTGGCGCCGGAGAGCAGCGCGGCGAAGCGCTTGACCGACTCGGGACCGATGTCCAGGCCCATCCAGCCGTCGGGGATGGCGTCGACGGCCACCGTGTCGGATTCGGCGTCGGCGGCGAACTTGTCGGCCACCACCACGTCGACCGGCAGGTGGATGACGTCGCCGAACCGCTCCAGCAGATCCTTGCAGACGTCGATCTGATCCTCCTGCAGCAGCGACGATCCGACCGAATGCCCTTGCGCCGCAAGGAAGGTGAAAGCCATGCCGCCGCCGATCACCAGGGTGTCGACCTTGGGTGCCAGGGCCTCGATGACGCCGAGTTTGTCCGACACCTTGGAGCCGCCGAGAACGACGGCGTACGGCCGTTCCGGATCCTCGGTGAGCGTCGAGAGCACCTTCACCTCGGCCGCCACCAGCTCACCCGCGTAATGCGGGAGCAGCTTGGCGACGTCGTAGACCGAGGCCTGCTTGCGGTGCACCACTCCGAAACCGTCGGACACGAAGGCCCCGTCGTCACCGACGAGTTCGACGAGCGCCTTGGCGAGGGATTCCCGTTCGGCCTCGTCCTTGGAGGTCTCCCGCGGATCGAACCGGATGTTCTCCAGCAGCAGCACGTCACCGTCGGTCAGTCCCTCGGCGCGGGCGAGCGCGTCGGACCCGACCACGTCCGCGGCGAGTTGGACGTTGCGGCCCAGTTCCTCACCGAGGCGCGCGGCCACCGGCGCCAACGAGTACTTCGGATCCGGTTCGCCCTTCGGCCGGCCGAGGTGAGCGGTGATGATCACCTTCGCCCCGGCGTCGATGAGCGCCGTCAGCGTCGGCAGAGAGGCGAGGATGCGGCCCGGATCGGTGATCGTCGATCCGTCCAGCGGGACGTTGAAGTCCGACCGAACCAGCACCCCGCGACCCGAAACGCCTTCGGCCAGAAGGTCTTTCAGAGTGGGTACACCCATTGCAGCGTTACTCCGTTGAGGTTGTGGACGTGTCGATCAGAGCGACTTGCCGACCAGGCCGGACAGGTCCACGAGGCGGTTGGAGTAGCCCCATTCGTTGTCGTACCAGGAGACGGCCTTGACCTGATTGCCGATGACCTTGGTCAGGCCCGCGTCAAACAGCGACGAGTGCGGATCGGTGACGATGTCGCTGGAGACGATCGGTGCGTCGTAGTACTTGAGAATGCCCTTGAGCGGCCCGTCGGCAGCGGCCTTCATGGCGGCATTGATCTCGTCGGCGGTCGCGGACTTCTCCAGGATCGCGGTCAGGTCGGTCACCGAGCCGGTCGGGATCGGCACGCGCAGTGCGTAACCGTCGAGCTTGCCCTTCAGTTCCGGCAGCACCAGGCCGATGGCCTTGGCCGCACCGGTCGAGGTGGGCACGACGTTGATCGCGGCGGCGCGCGCACGACGCAGATCCTTGTGCGGACCGTCCTGCAGGTTCTGATCCTGGGTGTAGGCGTGCACGGTGGTCATCAGACCCGAGACGATGCCGAACTCGTCGTTGAGGACCTTGGCGAACGGCCCGAGGCAGTTCGTGGTGCACGACGCGTTGGAGATGATGTTCTGGCTGCCGTCGTACTTGTCGTCGTTGACGCCCATGACGATGGTGATGTCCTCGCCGCTGGCGGGGGCGGAGATGATGACCTTCTTGGCACCGGCATCGATGTGGCCCTTGGCCTTCTCCGCCGCGGTGAAGATACCGGTCGACTCGACGACGACGTCGACACCGAGGTCTCCCCACGGGAGGGCGGCCGGGCCTTCCTTGACCTCGAGCGCCTTGATGCGCTGGTCGCCGACAACGATGAAGTCGCCGTCGAGCGAGACGTCCTGCGGCAGGCGTCCCAGGATGGAATCGAACTTCAGCAGGTGAGCGAGAGTCGCATTGTCAGTGAGGTCGTTGACCGCGACGATCTCGATATCGGTGGTGCCCAAAGCCTTTTGCGCCTCTACGGCACGGAAGAAGTTGCGGCCGATGCGGCCGAATCCGTTGACGCCTACCCGAACAGTCACTTGATCGCTCCTTAGCGTTGGTCTCGGCGAGGACGAGGCGCCCGCGCCGCTCCGGTGGGCCGGTCCGCTCCTGGCAGACCGACGTCACCATCAGCCTAGTGGGACGCCCAATCGATGGCAGCCCGACGGGTCGATTAACGCGGCCCGGCCCCCGGTGGGGTGATCGCCCGGGTCCTCCCGTCGCCTCACTCGTCGTCGAGGAGTTCCGAGGTGACCGCGGACTCGGTGTCCGGGAGGCCTTCGGCGTGTGCCTTCTTGTCCGCCGTCGACAACAACCGCCGAATCCGGCCGGCGACCGCGTCCTTGGTCATCGGCGGGTCGGCGAGCTGGCCCAGTTCCTCCAGCGACGCCTGTCGGTGTGTGATCCGCAGATGCCCGGCCGCGGCGAGATGGTCGGGCACCTCGTCGCCGAGGATCTCCAGGGCCCGTTCCACCCGGGCGGCCGCGGCCACCGCGGCCCGCGCCGAACGACGCAGGTTCGCGTCGTCGAAGTTGGCGAGCCGGTTGGCCGTCGCGCGTACCTCACGGCGCATCCGTCGCTCTTCCCAGATCAGCCGGGTGTCGTGGGCACCCATCCGGGTGAGCAGCGCCCCGATGGCCTCGCCGTCGCGGATCACCACGCGGTCGGCCCCACGGACCTCCCGGGCCTTGGCCGACACCCCGAGACGTCGGGCTGCACCGACGAGCGCCAGCGCCGACTCCGGTCCGGGGCAACTCACCTCCAGCGCCGAGGAACGTCCCGGCTCGGTCAGTGAGCCGTGCGCCAAAAACGCTCCGCGCCAGGCGGCCTCGGCATCGGCGACGCTGCCGCCGACCACCTGGGCGGGTAGCCCGCGAACCGGCCGGCCGCGCAGGTCGAGCAGTCCCGTCTGCCGGGCCAGACCTTCGCCGTCGTTGGTGACCCGCACGATGTAGCGGGCGGTCTTGCGCAGACCGCCACCCCGCAGGACGTGCACCTCGGAGGTGTGTCCGTACAGATCGTGGATCTCGCGACGGAGTCGCCGGGCGACATTGCCCATGTCGACCTCGGCCTCGACGACCACGCGACCACCGACGATGTGCAGTCCTCCCGCGAATCGCAGTAATGCCGACACCTCGGCCTTGCGCGGGTTCACCTGCGTCACGGTGAGCCGACTCAACTCGTCCTTCACCGCAGCAGTCATCGCCACCGGTCCCTGGCCTCCTGTCATCGACTCACACCCACACCGGCCGTACTCACGACCGCCCCCCGTATTGTCGCCCGCCCCCGCATTCTCGTCCGCACAGCCTATCGGCTGAGTTCACGTAAGCACAGTTGCTTCACCAGGGCAGCGACTTTGACCGGGTCATGGACGTGACGTCCCGGCACGGCGAGATCACCGACGTCCACGGTCGCGCCGAACTGTGCCGCCGCACGTTCGAGGTGTTCCCGCTCCCGGCCGGCCGGCACCGAGGCCTCGTCGACGACGACGTGATCGATCCGCAGCGTATCGGCATGTGCATGCAACACGTGCAGGTGGCGCTCCACCGAGAACCCGGGCGTCTCCCCCGGCTCGGGCGCCAGATTGACGAACAGGATCTTGCGGGAGTTGCTGCGCCGCAACGCATCCAATTGATCGGGAACCAGCACGTGCGGGATCACGCTGGAAAACCAGGACCCCGGGCCGAGTACCACCAGATCGGCCTCGTCGATCGCGGCCAGCGCCGGTTCACACGCCGGCGGATCGTTGGGTATCAGCCGCACCCGACGCACCTTGCCCGGTGTGGTGGCCACCGCGACCTGCCCACGGATCACTCGCGAGATCCGCGGATCCGATTCCAATCCCGAGACATCCGCCTCGATCTCGAGCGGCACCGCCGACATCGGCAGGACCCGGCCGCCCACGTCGAACACCCGCATCATCTCATCGAGCGCGGTCACCGGGTCGCCGAGAACCTCGGTCAGCCCGGCCAGCAACAGGTTGCCCACCGGGTGACCCGCCAGCGCGCCGTAACCACCGAACCGATGCTGCAGCGCCTCCGCCCACAATTCGTGCCGGCGCCGACCCTCACCACGATCACCGTCCGACGACATCTCCTCGAGTGCCGCGGGGGCGCACATCAGTGCCGCGATCGCCATCCGCAGATCCCCCGGCGGGATCACTCCCAACTCGCCACGCAGCCGCCCCGATGAGCCGCCGTCATCGGCGACGGTGACCACCGCGGTGATATCGGGACTGAGGTAGCGCATCGCCGTCAACGTCGCGTACAGGCCGTGCCCGCCGCCGAGCGCGGCGATCTTCATCGACGTCATTCGCGTCCCAGATCCCGATGCATCACCCGGACGTCGTAGCGGGCCGCGCCGCCGTCGTCGGCCAACGCCCGGAGATGGCGGGCCAACTCCTCGGCAATGGCCACGCTGCGGTGCTTGCCACCCGTGCACCCGATACCGATTGTCATGTACCGCTTACCTTCTCGCAGATAGCCCTTGCCCACCACACCGATCAACTCGGTGTAGAGGTCGACGAATCGTCCGGCTTCCTCCTGACCGAGGACGTAGTCGCGGACCGGCTCGTCGCGGCCGTTGAGTTCACGGAGTTCGGCGACCCAGTACGGGTTGGGCAGGAACCTGACGTCGGCGACCAGGTCGGAGTCGATCGGCAGCCCGTACTTGAAACCGAAGGACTGCACCGCCACGCTCAACCTCGAATTGGCGTCGTGCGGATACGAGTCCTCCACCACCTCACGCAGTTTCGCCACGGTCAGCGAGGAGGTCTCGACGACGAGGTCGGCGGTGTCCTTGAGCGGCGCCAGGATCACCCGCTCCCGCGCGATACCCTCGATCAGGGTTTCACTGCCCTGCAGCGGATGGCGGCGACGAACCTGTTCGAACCGGCGGACCAACACCTGATCGGAGGCGTCGAGGAACAGCACCCGCGTCTGCGTGCCCGATTCCTCGAGTTCGGAACGCAGCGAACGAACCTCGTCGCCGAGCGATGAATCGGTGGCGCGCAGCACCATCGCCAGACGCAGGATGGGCGGGTCGCTGTCACGCACGACGTCGACCATCGTCGAGATCAGCGCGGGCGGCACGTTGTCGGCGACGTACCAGCCGTCGTCCTCGAGCACATTGGCCACCGTCGAGCGCCCCGCGCCCGACATGCCGGCCACGAACAACACCACCAGAGAGTCGACGTCGTCGTTGCTCATGGATACTCCGCTCACTCGCTGGTGGTCTGCGGGCGCTGGGCCCGCCTGATCATTGCCGGTCGTCATCGGGTGCTGCTCGCTTCCGGGGTGCCGTGTTCGACGCTGTGGTTCGGACCGGGCTGTTCGGGAGCTCCGGAGGCGACACCGACCGAGGCCGGATCGGCCGTCACGTCGGTGGACGCGGGCTCCGACGCGGTGGTGTCGGCGGCCAGCGCGTCGTGCACCACGGTCGCGGTGGTCACCCCGATCCCGGGGACCTGCGCGATGTCGTCGACCGTTGCCTCGCGCAGGCGCGCCACCGAGCCGAAGTGGGTGACCAACGCGTTGCGCCGGGTACGGCCGAGACCGGGCACGCCGTCGAGGACCGACTCGGTCATCCGTCTGCTGCGCTTGCTGCGATGGAAGGTGATCGCGAACCGGTGCGCCTCGTCACGGACCCGTTGTAGCAGGAAGAGCGCTTCGCTCGACCGTGGCAGGATCACCGGTTCGTCGTCGCCGGGAACCCAGATCTCCTCGAGTCTCTTGGCCAGACCGATGACCGCGACGTCGGTGACGCCGAGTTCGTCGAGGACCGCTGCGGCGGCATGCACCTGCGGCGCGCCACCGTCGACGACGAAAAGGTTGGGCGGATAGGCGAAACGCCTGGGCTTGTGGGTATCCGGGTCGATCACCTGCGACGCGACACCCTGCTCCTGATCGGCTCGATGCCGCAGGAAACGACGCCGGGTGACCTCGGCGATGGAGGCCACGTCGTCGGAGTGGCCTTCCCCGGCCGCCTCGCGGATGGAGTAGTGGCGGTAGTCCGACTTGCGGGGCAGTCCGTCCTCGAACACCACCAGCGACGCGACCACGTCGGTCCCCTGCACGTGGCTGATGTCCACGCATTCGATGCGCAGCGGCGCCTGATCGAGGCCGAGGCCCTCCTGGAGTTCGGTCAACGCCGCCGAACGTGTGGTGAGATCACCCGCGCGACGTAATTTGTGCTGCGCCAGGGCCTCTGACGCGTTGCGTTCGACCGTCTCGAACAGGGCTTTCTTGTCACCGCGCTGCGGCACCCGCAGGCTGACCCTGCTGCCACGCAGGTCGGAGAGGAACTCGGTGAGTTCGTCGACCTCGGCGGGCACGGCGGGGACCAGCACTTCACGCGGCACCGACTCCCCGCGGGCACGGTCGGAACCGACGGATACCGTCGCGTCGAGATCGACCTGCGCACCATAGAACTGGGTGAGGAACTGCCCGACCTGCTCGCCGAGCGAATCGTCGTCGGATTTCTCCACCACCCATCCCCGTTCACCGCGGACACGTCCGTCTCGCACGTGGAAGATCTGCACCGACACCTCGAGGTCGTCGCCGACCATGGCGATGATGTCGGCATCGGTGCCGTCACCGAGGACCACCGCCTGCTTCTCCATCGCCCGCCGCATGGCACCGAGGTCATCCCGCAGGCGGGCCGCGCGTTCGAAGTCGAGTTCTGTTGCCGCCGCGGTCATCTCGCGCTCCAGACGCTTCATCATCTGGTCGGTACGGCCGGCGAGGAAGTCACAGAAATCGTCGACGATCTCGCGGTGTTCGGCAGCGGAGACCCGCCCGATACAAGGCGCAGCACACTTGTCGATATAGCCGAGCAGGCACGGGCGATCGATCTGTCGGTGACGTTTGAACACCCCGTTCGAGCATGTCCGCGCGGGGAAGACCCGCGTGAGAAGGTCGACGGTCTCCCGGATGGCCCAGGCATGTGAGTACGGCCCGAAATAGCGCACGCCGCGTCGCCGGGGACCGCGGTAGACGAACAGCCGCGGATACTCCTCGTTGAGGGTGACCGCGAGCATCGGATAACTCTTGTCGTCGCGGTAACGGACGTTGAAGCGCGGATCGAACTCCTTGATCCAGTTGTACTCGAGCTGGAGCGCCTCGACCTCGGTGCCGACGACGGTCCACTCCACCGACGCAGCCGTCGTCACCATCTGCCGGGTGCGTGGATGCAGCGACACGATGTCGGCAAAGTAGGAGGTCAGCCGTGACCGCAGATTCTTGGCCTTACCGACGTAGATGACCCGCCCGTGGGTATCGCGGAACTTGTAGACGCCGGGATCGGTGGGAATCGTCCCGGGCGCGGGACGGTAGGTACTCGGGTCGGCCACTCCTCCAGGCTAGTCGTCCGTCCCGACAGGCGAGGCGCTCACTCGTCGCACGGGCCCCGACAGCCGGGTCGCGGCCTGCCCATCCCCCGGTCGAGCAGCCCGTCCGCCGGCCGAGCGTCTTCATGCCCATCGATCGCGCACCCTTGATTCCTTGACTGAGACCCCTCATCCCGCCGGCCGAGACCCATCCATAGTTCGCCGGCCGAGACCCGTCATTCGTTGCTCGAGCCCCCAGATTGTTGGTCGAGCCCATAATTCGTTGGTCGAGCCGCTATCCCGTCGGTCGAGCCCGCATCCCGCCGGTCGAACACCTTCATCCCGCAGGTCGAGCCCCTCATCCCGCAGGTCGAACACCTCTATCCCGCCGGTCGAGCCGGTGAGGAGCGCTAGCGACGAACCGTGTCGAGACCCGGTGACACAAGGCTGGAAATAGCCAGCACCCCAACCACATTCACGCATCCACACCCTGTGGATAGAAAATACTTACGAGTCTTGATGCGGGTGACTATAATAGAACACATACGCCACAACGGCCTTCTCGGGGGAGGTGACATCAGCATGACAGACACCACCGACAGTCCCATGTCACGACCACTGCAGCTGATGCATCAACTCTCCGAGATCTTGGACGAGTTGGCCGCCACTCCGATGACCGCCTGCTCCGACCTCGAGGTCGTCGAGGCGGCGAAACTGTCCGAACAGATCGCCACCCGCACCCACTTCCAGGGCGACCGGGCGATCCTGGAAATCTCGGATCGTGGTGTGCACCGCAAAGTCGGCAAAGTCAGCCTGTCGAACTTCCTGAACTACGATCTGCGGATCGCGCAACCCACCATGCGCATCGCCCATATGAAGGCCACCGCCCGATTCCACGGTTTGACCGGACAACCCGAGGAACCGAAATTCCCGACGCTGTCGGCCGCGTATGAGAAGGGTCTGATCGGTCACACTCACCTGTCGGCAGCGTTGGAAGCCCTGGACAACATCCCGAGCGCCGTACCCCATGACAAGAAGGTCGCCGCCGAAGCCACCCTCGGGTGAGAAAGCCACCGAACACATCCCCGCCGACATCACCAAGATGGGTGCCCGAATTCTGGCGCACCTCGACCCCGACGGGCAGTTGGTGGAGGAGAAGGAACGCCAACAGCGTCGCAACCTGTGGATCAACCAGTCCCGTGTCGATGGGATGGCGAAACTCAACGGGCACCTCCCCCCGATCACCCGAGCGCTGTGGGACACCATGCTGGACGCCTGGGCCAAGCCCGGGATGAACAACTTGCACGATCCGGAATCGCCGACCGGCGCGATCGGTGACGCCGACCCCGACATCCTCGCGGCGGCGGTCAAACGTGACGATCGTTCCCAAGCCCAACGCAACCACGATGCCATGCAAGTGTTGTTGGTGTCGGCGATGAAAGAAGGAGTCCTCGGCAAAACGCATCGGGGTTTGCCGGTCGCGTTGATCATCAAAACCTTCCTGCAAGATCTGCTCGCCGGCGCCGGGTATGCCACCACCGCCTCAGGCTCCACCATTCCCATCCCGGACTTGCTGAGTGCGCTGGGTGACATCAAAGACCCCAACGATCTGCAGCAGTTCCTGGCGGTGTTCTCCGACGCCATCGACCTCCCCCTGTATCTCGGGCGGTCCCGCCGCCTGGCATCCACCGAGCAGCGGATCGCGTCGTTCTCCCGCACCGGCGGTGAGGTGTGCTCCTTCCCCGGCTGCGGACAACCCGCCTCCCACTCGGAAATGCATCACGCCAAAGAGGACTGGGCCAACGGCGGGAAAACCGACATCACCGATCTGGCGCCGGCGTGCGGGCCGCACAACCGGATGGTCGGCCCCAACCCTGGGCAGTACACCACCGGCATCTACGAAGACGGCCCCCTCGCCGGTCGGTGCTGGTGGCAACTCAACGCCGCACCCGGCATGCCCGACAACCCGAAGATCGTCAACGACCATCCCGACATCACCGCCCTCTACGAGCAGAAACTCGACCAGATCCGCGACCAGCTCCACCGCGACCACACCACCAGCGGCACTGATAGTGATACCGGCGCAACCGAACCCGACCTCGAAGCGGTCGATGCCGAAGCGGTCGATGCCGAAGCGGTCGATGCCGAAACTGCTGACATCGAAGCTGACGCCGCTGACGCTGACGTGAATGGTGAGGCCGAGTCGGTCGATTCCGACGCCACCGCCGGAGACCTCGACGACTCGGCAAGTTCGGACGCTGACAGCGAGTCCGACCACGAGGACGCGGCACCGACTGTCGGGGCCGAAACCTTGTCAGATCGCGGTCTTTCGAAGGATCATCCGGCTCCGACCGCCGACTCGACCACCGTCGACAGCATCGACATCGAAGACAGCATCGACCAGGACCACGAGTCCGGCGTCGCTGACCAACCCGAACCAGCCGTCGACGAATACGATTCAGGCGCAGCCCATTCCGATCCGGTCGAACCCAGGCCGCCCGATCAGCGGGACGGGCCCGACGCCGCAGGCGACAAGCACCCCGACAAACCTGGTGTCACCGACACCGGGGAGATCGACCTGGTCATCTTCGACGGAGACGGTGTCCCGATCACCGACGATCCCGACGACCCAGCCACCGCTGCCGGGCTCGATCGTGCCTCGCGCACCCGGATTCGTGTCCGCGACACGACCACCGAAAGTCAGGCACGCGAGCGCCGCATCCGTGATGGCGGCATCCGTACCAGCGACGCCGACCGCGAACGTGAGCTCGAGGAACTGGCCGCCATCGGCATGAACCCTCGCAACAGCCGCATCGAACGTGTCCTGGCAGCCCGGCTTCACTACCGGCTCGACACCTCCTGAACCAGCCCGCCCAGGCGGACCGGTGCTCCACGGGCGGCCGAAGCGTGCGCTCGATCAGCGGTGTGGTGTACCCGCAGCCGACCGAACCGCCACAAGCAGTTGCGAACGATTGTCCTCGGGCCCGTCGGCAGCCCGGCCATGCTCGCGCAGGATTCGGCGCGCTCCGTCGATCTCGCAGACCCATCCGGTGCGCTCAAAATTCTCGACGATTCCAGGGTCCGGGTGCCACATGGCACTCACGTCGGCGAACGGACCGCCGGGCGCATGTGCTGAGGGGCGGCGCAGTGTCGCACCCACGCGCGAACCCGGCACCGAGACGGCACTGATCGAGTCGATGACGGAGAACACCACGTCGTCGGTCAGGTAAACGAAGAGACCCTCGGCGAGCCAACAGATCCGGCGATCCGTGCGCAATCCGGCACTACACAGTTCTTCGGTCCATGACTCGGTGAGATCCGCCGCGACCACCTGCCGTACCGTCTTACGTGGTGGTCGGTACTGGTGTACCAGTTCATTCTTGACGTCGATCACCTGTGGTCGATCGAGTTCGAAGATGACGCATTCCGAACCCAGATCCAACCGGAACGCACGCGCGTCGAGTCCTGCACCCAGGATCACGAACTGAGTGATCCCGGCGGCGGCCGCCCGACGGCAGACATCGTCGAGAAACAGAGTGCGTCCGACGATGGACTGGTACATCGCGACGCGCTCGCCCGCCGTGTCATCGGCACCGTCGTCCCAGCGCGCCGCCTCCGTCTGCACCTCGTCGAACATGCTCGTGGCCAAGGGATCTGTGAAGAGTGCGTCCCTCCGCCGCGACTCGACCGCTCGGACGTAGGCTACGCCGAGTGCGGTCTGTCCGACGGCGTCGAGATCGGTCATCCTCGGCGGTAGCGCTGCTCGATCTGGCGATACCGTTCCATCGCGGCGACGGCGCGCTCGCCATCCCCCGCCTGGATCGCGAGGACGGGCACGTGCTCATCCGCAGGAAGCTCGAGTTGGCCACCAAAACCCTTGTCGGGATAGGTCAATCCACGAACCTGATCCCAGGTGAAGAGTCGCTCGGTGGCCAGATTGCGGACCGACACCCCGCTCCTGCCCACTCGCAGCCGAGGTCTGGTGAGCAACATGCACGCACCGGCGATCACGATGCCGATGGTGATCACGGCGGCCTGATCCGACCAGCCGATGTTATCGGGGCCGGTGTTGGAGATGGTCAGCAACAGCCCGAAGGTGATGTGGATGATCAGGACCACGACGGCGGCCGCGACCGCGATCACCGCGAGTCGACGCGAACGATAGTCCATGTCCCACTCCGCCTCAGCATCGGAGTCGCCGGTCATCTTGGTACGTCCAGGGTTTCGGGCCACATCACTCACGACGAGACGCCGGTACGCAACGAGCGCAGGGTCAGTGCCGACGCCAACGCCGCAGTGGTGGCCTGAGCTCCCTTGTCCTCCTTGGAATCCGGGAGTCCGGCCCTGTCGAGGGCCTGTTGTTCGGTGTTGGTGGTGAGCACACCGTTGCCGACCGGTGTCGACTCGTCCAACGAGACACGGGTCAGACCGGCGGTGACGGCGTCGCAGACGTAGTCGAAATGCGGTGTCTCACCCTTGATCACGACACCGAGGGCGACCACGGCGTCGTGGGTTCGGGCCAGTGCCTGCACGATCACGGGCAGTTCGATCGCCCCGGCGACGTGCACGATCGTGGGGTCGGTCACGCCATGCTGCTCGGCTGCACGAACAGCTCCGTCGAGCAGGGCGCGGCAGATCGTGTCATGCCACTGCGAGGAGACGATCGCCAGTCGTAGTGCGCCCGCATCGCCGAGGTCGAGCGTGGGTTCGCCGTGGCCGCTCACGCCAGATCCCCGTCCCCGGCCGCCGCCGGCGCGTCCCAGGTGTCCAGTCCGGTCAGATCGTGACCCATCCGGTCACGTTTGGTCTGCAGGTAACGCAGGTTCTCCTTGTTGGCGCGTACCGGCATCGGGACCCGCTCGACGATCTGCAGTCCGTAGCCGTCCAGGCCGACACGCTTGGCCGGATTATTGGTGAGCAGACGCATCGACGACACACCGAGATCGACAAGGATCTGAGCGCCGAGACCGTAGTCGCGGGAGTCGGCGGGCAGGCCGAGTTGCAGATTGGCGTCGACGGTGTCGGAGCCGGCGTCCTGCAGCTGATAGGCCTGCAGCTTGTGCAGCAGACCGATGCCACGACCCTCATGGCCGCGCATGTAGAGGACGATGCCGCGTCCCTCGTCGGCGACCATCTCCATTGCGGCGTCGAGTTGCGGACCGCAATCGCAGCGCAGTGAGCCGAACACGTCACCGGTGAGACACTCCGAGTGCACCCGCACCAGCACATCGCTGCCGGTGCCGTCCTCGCCGGCGATGTCGCCCTTGACGAGCGCGACGTGCTCGACGTCGTCGTGGATGCTGGTGTAGCCCACGGCCCGGAAGTCCCCGTGGCGGGTGGGGATTCGCGCATCGGCGACACGGACGACGTGCTTCTCGTGACGGCGACGCCAGGCGATGAGGTCGGCGATCGAGATCAGTGCGAGGTCATGTTCGTCGGCGAAGATCCGGAGCTCGTCGGTCTGGGCCATCGCGCCTTCGTCCTTCTGCGACACGATCTCGCAGATGACACCGGCGGGGGTGAGCCCGGCCAGTCGGGCCAGGTCGACCGCGGCTTCGGTGTGGCCGGGACGGCGCAGCACGCCGCCCTCCTTCGCACGCAAGGGCACGACGTGACCCGGCCGGGTGAAGTCCGCGGGCCCTGTCGTCGGGTCGGCGAGCAGGCGCATCGTGACCGAACGGTCGGCGGCGCTGATACCGGTACCGATGCCCTCCTTCGCGTCGACGGTGACGGTGTAGGCGGTGCCGTGCTTGTCCTGATTGATCGAGTACATCGGCGGCAGACCGAGCCGATCGCAGTCCTCACCGTCGAGCGGGACACACAGATACCCGGAGGTGTAGCGCACCATGAACGCCACCAACTCGGGAGTGGCCTTCTCCGCGGCGAAGATCAGGTCGCCCTCGTTCTCGCGGTCCTCGTCGTCGACCACGACGACCGCCTTGCCCGCGGCGATATCGGCGATCGCACGCTCGACGGTGTCGAGTTGGACTCTCTCGGTTGTGGTGTCACTCATCAGTTCGCCTCTGTCTTGCTCTGGTGTTCGGTCTTCGTGCTCTGGGCGCTCTGCAGTCGCTCAACGTATTTCGCGATGACATCGACTTCGAGGTTGACCACAGCGCCCACCGATGCGGTACCCAGATTCGTTTCCTGCAACGTCGTCGGGATCAGCGAAATTTCGAACCAGTCACCGGTGTCGTCGACGCCGACGGCGGACACGGTCAGCGACACCCCGTCGACGGTGATCGACCCCTTCTCGACGAGGTAGCGACTCAGATGCGGATCCATGCCGATCCGTACGACCGTCCAGTTCTCCGACGGGCTGATGGCCCGGATGGTGCCGGTGCCGTCCACATGTCCCTGGACGATGTGCCCACCGAATCGGCCGCCCGCGGGCATGGCGCGTTCCAGGTTGACGGGACTGCCGGGTTCGAGTCGGTCCAGCGAACTGCGGCGCAGGGTTTCGGCCATCACGTCGACGGTGAACTTCTCGTCGTCGTATTCGACCACCGTCAGACAGACACCGTTGACGGCGATGGAGTCGCCGAATCCCGCGTCGGAGGTGACCAGCGGGCCACGGATGGTGAGTCGGGCGGCGTCGGTGAGGTCGTCACGACCGACGAGTGAACCCAATTCTTCGACGATGCCGGTGAACACCTGCTCCTCCTGTCGACTCTCGCTCGGGAGCGGACAGGACGGCGCCGGTCGCCGTCATGTTCTCTCGCATCCGGACTGTGACCGTCGGCTCCGGAATCACACCGGAATCTGCTGACCCCGTCGGTGAGACGGGCGCTCGCGGGCTCGGTGCCGCAACTGCGACGCCATCACCGCCGGTGGGGACTTTCACCCCGCCCCGAGAACGTACGACATCGACGCTAGCACGTGGGAAAACGCCGAACCAGTACGCCGGTCCACTTACGGTTCTCGCCGGGGTGGGGCGGGTAACATCACGCCGTGGATTCTGCCGGGCCGCCAACGTCGGCCCGGCACTCGAGAAGGGCAACGCGAACATGGCCGATTCCAGTACGACGACGTCTCCCGGTGCGTCGCGACGCTCCCCCGGAAACGTGATTGCCGGACTGCTGAAACGCTTTTGGCTCCCGCTGATCCTGATTGTTGCCGCGGTGATCTTCATCGCCCAGAACACCCAGCATGTCAGCGTCGACTTCCTGTTTCTGCAGATCAGTTCCTGGCTGTGGTTGATCCTCACGATCGTTGCCGTCGGCGGGGTGCTCGCCGGGTGGATTCTGGGCCGCAACGGAGCGCGGAAGAAGTCGGACTGACACCGGCGGGCTTCGTCGTGAGGCGGCCCGGACCGGATCGGTGCGATGACTCAGTTCGGCAACCGCGGGGAACGGCAGGTCAGCAGGATGTCGTCGCCCAGTCGTTCGATTCCGTCGAGTCGCAGTCGGGTCGCATCCGACAGGGTGGTGACCGCGTCGCTGTGCACCGCTGACGCCCCGGCACCGAGGACGGTCGGGGCGAGGTAGGCCTCCACCTCGTCGACGAGGCCGGCGTCGAGGAATGCCCCGATGATTCGGGGACCGCCCTCCACGAGCACCCAGGTGGTGTCATCGAGTGCGGCGAGGACCTGCTCCGGGTCGTGGGTGTGGACGTGGCGGAACTCGCCGAACGGACGGCTGATCGCCGCACCGTCCGGAATCTCTCTGTGCCCCATGGCAACCCGGATCGGCTGTCGGTCGGAGAGGGAGCCGTCGGGCAGGCGTGCCGTCAACGCGGGATCGTCGGCGAGCACGGTGCCGGTGCCGACGATGATGGCGTCGATCTCGGCGCGCTGCCGGTGCGCTCGGGCCCGGGCGACGCCACCGGTGATCCACTGACTCGTTCCGTCCGGGGCGGCGATGCGGCCGTCGAGGGTGGCCGCGATCTTCGCGGTCACCAGGGGCCGACCGTACTGCTGCCGGAACAGCCATCCGCGCAACGGGCCCGAACGCGCGGCCGCTTCGCCGACGGCGTCGATCACCTCGACGCCTGCGGCGCGTAGCCGGTCGGCGCCACCGGATGCGGTGGGGTTCGGATCGGCGACCGCGTAGACGACCCGACGCACGCCTGCCTCGATGAGCGCCACGGCGCACGGCCCGGTGCGGCCGGTGTGGTTGCACGGTTCGAGTGTGACCACCGCGGTCGCGCCGCGGGCGGCCTCACCCGCCGCCCGCAATGCCATCACCTCGGCGTGCGCCTCGCCGGCGCGTTGGGTGTGGCCGCGCGAGATCTCGGTGCCGTCGTCGGCGATGATGAGCGCCCCGACCGCCGGATTGGGCCGGGAGAGACTCAGCGCCAGAGACGAATACGCGATCGCGTCGGCCATCGCCGCGTCGAGGACTGTCATCGGGGGCGCCATGGCGTTCCTCGCGGCTAGTGGACGCGCGCTGCGGCGGCCTTCTCGCGGAGCGCCGCCACCGCGGCTCCGGCATCCTCGGCTCCGTAGACCGCCGACCCGGCGACGAAGCAGTCGACGCCGGCCTCGGCCGCCTCGGCGATCGTGGCGTCGGCGATGCCACCGTCGATCTCGACGAGCAGGCGCAGATCGCCGGAGTCGATGACCTTGCGGATCTCGCGGACCTTGCCGAGCACCTCGGGCATGAACTTCTGACCACCGAACCCGGGTTCCACACTCATCACGAGCAGGGTGTCGAACCCGCGCAGGATCTCCAGGTAGGGATCAAGGGGCGTGCCGGGCTTGATGGCCAGCCCGGCCTTGCCACCGGCAGCGCGGATGTCCTTGGCGACCAAGACCGGGTCGTCGGTGGCCTCCGCGTGGAAGGTGACGTTGTAGGCGCCGGCCTCGGCATACGGCGGGGCCCAGCGGCCCGGGTCCTCGATCATCAGGTGACAGTCGAGCGGGATGTCGGTGGCCTTGAGCAGGCTCTCGACGATGGGCAGCCCCAAGGTCAGGTTGGGGACGAAGTGGGCGTCCATCACGTCGACGTGCAGCCAGTCGGCGCGCGAGGAACCGGGACCGGACACGGCGGCGGCCTCGGCGGCCAGATTGGCGAAGTCGGCCGACAGGATCGACGGCGCGATCATCGGGGCAATCGGGGAACTCATGGCAGACAATTTACGCGGCCGGTGGTCGTGCGGTGGGCACCGGTCACTCGGGCAGCGTCAGGATGCGCGGTCCGTCGTCGGTGATGGCGATGGTGTGTTCGGAGTGCGCGCCGTACGAGCCGTCGGCCAACCGCAGCGTCCAGCCGTCCGGGTCGGTGACCAGCTCGTCGGTGCCCAACCCCCACCACGGTTCGAGCGCCAGGGTCATTCCGGTCGCCAGTTTCAGCCCCCGATGCGGCTTGCCGCGGTTGGGGACGTGCGGGTCCTCGTGCATCGTCTTTCCGAGACCGTGGCCACCGAAGTCGGTGTTGACCCGGTAACCGCCTCGCCGCGCGACCGCTCCGATCGCGGCGGACACGTCGCCGAGCCGATTGCCCGGCAGTGCGGCGGCGATACCGGCATCGAGGGCGGTGCGGGTGGACGCGATGAGCGTGTCGATCTCGGTGGTCGCGGTTCCGACGGGAACGGTGATCGCCGAATCGGCGACCCAGCCGTCGATCGACACGGCGAGGTCGAGGCTGAGCAGATCACCGTCGGCGAGAACGTGATCGTGCGGAAGACCGTGCAGCACAGCGTCATTGACGGACAGGCAGATGACATTGCGGAACGGCCCGCGCCCGAAGGACGGCGAGTAGTCCCAGTAGCACGACACCGCTCCCCGAGTGTCGAGCATCGTGCGCGCGTGGCGTTCGAGATCCAGCAGGTTCACGCCGGGTTCGGCGCGTGCCGCGAGTGTGTGGAGCACTTCCGCCACGAATCGGCCCGTCACCGCCATCGCGTCGATCTCTCGGGGTGACTTGAGTTCGATCATGCCGGGCAATCCTTCGGTCGTCGGTATTTCAATACCAACGTACCAGGAGCGGTAAACAAATACCGTAGGCTGGGGACATGGTCCGCATCCCCCTGACACCGGAACAGATCGAGGCAGGCTGTCGGCTCGGCGCCCTCTTGCGCTCCGAGCGCGCCGGCCGCGACCCGGAAGCCGTTGCGCGACAAGCCGGAATCTCGCCGGAAACCCTCCGCAAGATCGAGGTGGGGAGGATACCGAGTCCGAGCTTCGGGACCGTCGTGGCCATCTGCGACGCCATCGACCTGCCGATTCAGGTCGCGGTCGAGGTGTGGCGAAACGGTCCGGCAACATCCGTCGCAATGTAGTCAGGTCGCAGCCACTCCGCTGACAGCGCTCTGCCCGACGTTCACAGCGCTCTGCCCATTACCTGACAGGTCCACTCGAGCGCTGTCAGTGTGTGGGCGAGCGCTGTCAACGTTCCCGCGAGCGCTGTCAGTGGCGCGGATTCACGTGGGCGAGCGCTGTCAGTCCTTGGTGATCGCCGCGAGGAACATGGCGTCGGTGCCGTGGATGTGCGGCCACAGCTGCACATGCGGACCGTCGCCGACGTCGTCGGCACCCACCAGCGGACGCGCGTCGAGCTGCCGGGCACCGTCGACGGACGCGACGACCTCGTCGACCACGCCGGTGGTCTCGGCGGGATGCGGTGAGCAGGTCGAGTAGACGACGATGCCGCCGGGCCGGACCAGCCGCAGCGCCTCGCCCAGCAAGTCCTTCTGCAGCGCAACGAGTTCCGGCACATCACTCGGCTGCCGACGCCAGCGGGCCTCGGGGCGTCGACGCAACGAGCCCAGGCCGGTGCACGGGGCGTCGAGCAGGATGCGGTCGAAGCCGGCGGCGAGTCCGGTGTGTTCGACGATGTCGCGGGCGTCGGCCACATGCACGTCGACGGGCAGGTCGCGCACCACGCCACGGATCAGGTCGGCGCGGTGGGCGCTGACCTCGATGGCGTCGAGGTGGGCGTTGTCGATGTCGGCGATCGCGCCGATCAACGCCGCCTTGCCACCCGGTCCGGCGCACATGTCCAGCCAGCGTCCGCCGTCCTCGCCGATGTCGGCGACGGTGACCGCGCGGGCGACGAGCTGGCTGCCCTCGTCCTGCACTCCGGCGTATCCCTGCCGGATGGCCTCGACATCGCCCGGGTCGCCACCGGGGAGGTAGACGCAATACGGCGAATAGCGACCGACCTCTCCCCCGCTGGTCAACGCCAACTCCTCGGCGGTGATGAAGCCCGGACGGGCGACCAGATGCACCGGCGGGCGCTCGTCGTCGGCGGCCAACGCCGCCTGCAACTGCCCGTACGACCCGCCGAGCGCGTCGAAGAACACCTCCGCGATCCACCGCGGATGTGCGTAGCGGAACGCGAGATTGCCGAGCAGATCCTCGCTCATCGGCGGGGCGAGTTCGTCGGTCCACAGATCTTCGTCGCGTTGGGACACCTTGCGCAACACCGCATTGACGAATCCGGCCGGACCCTGCCCGTCCTCCGCACGCACCAGGTCGACCGATGTCGACACCGCCGCGTGTGCACCGATGCGGGTGCGCAACAGCTGATAGGTTCCCAGCCGCAGCACGTCGAGGAGCTTGCCGTCGATGTCGGCGACCGGACGTCCGGCAGCCGCGGCGATCACCGCGTCGAGAAGCCCCTGGGCGCGGGCGGTCCCGTAGGTCAGTTCGGTGGCCAGGGCGGCATCCCGCCCACTGATATGGCGCTCCCGCAACAACTTCGGTAACAGCAGGTTGGCGTAGGCATCACGTTCACGCACCGCGCGTAATACGTCGCGGGCGGTGACGCGGACCTGGTCGACGGCCTTGTCACGGATCTTGGGATCACCGCGGCCATCGCGTCCCGGCCCGGTGCGTCGCTGCTGGGCCCGAGGCTGGCCGCCGCGTCCGCGGCCCTGATCGCCGTACCGGTCTCCGCGTGGTCTGCTCACCCGAGCACACTCCCCTCATCCAGTCGCGCGCCGCGCGCCCAATCGGTGGCCGGCATCGGCTTCTTGCCGGGTGCCTGGACCAGCCCGAGCCGCACAGGTGCGGTGGCGGTGCCCACGTAGACGGCCTTCTTGGTCAGGTGCAGGGTTCCGGGGGCCAGCGCCTCGGGCGCCTGCGGATCGCCCGCGGTCAGGGCCACCGGGCCGAGTTTCAGCCGCACATCGCCCAGCGTCGTCCAGGGTCCCGGCGCCGGTGTGTGCGCACGGATCCGACGGTCCACGATGTGCGCGGGCAGATCCCATCGCACCGCCGCATCGTCGACCTCGACCTTGGGGGCGTGGCTGATCCCGTCGGCGGGCTGCGGTTGCGGCACCAACCGGCCCGCCTCGATGCCGCTGAGTGTGTCGGCGAGCAGGCCGGCGCCCGCCTCCGCCAGCCGGTCCAGGAGGTCGCCGCTGGTGTCGGTGGCGCGGATGGTCTCGGTGAGCACGCCGAACACCGGTCCGGTGTCGAGACCCTTCTCCAGCCGGAACGTGCTGGCGCCGGTGGTCTCGTCGCCGGCGGCGATGGCCGCCTGGACCGGGGCCGCGCCACGCCACGCCGGCAGCACCGAGAAGTGCAGATTGATCCACCCGTGGGTGGGCAGTTCCAGCAACGCCGGCGGGACCAGACCCCCGTAGGCGACGACAGCGCCCACGTCGGGGGCCCACTGCGCGAGGGTGTCGGCGACCTCCGGCTCGGACAGGCGGCGTGGGGTGAGGACGGGAATCCCGTGCGTGTCGGCGAGTTCGGCGACCGGAGCGCGACGCACCTTGCGTCCGCGACCGGACACCGCGTCGGGACGGGCGATGACGCCGACGATCTCGTGAGCGGGATCATCGATCAGCCGCTGCAGTGACGGCACCGCCACCTGCGGCGTTCCCGCGAACACGACTCTCACGTGTCATTCCTCCTCATCGCCGGCACATCTGCTCACATCACAACTCATCCGATGGTAGGCGGGTCGACCTGAACGCGGATCGGTCCGGTCTGCCGCGCCGCGTTGCGATGGACCTGGGCGGCCGTCAGTGCGCGTGCGAGGTCACGGCCGTGACGCCGATCGGTACGGACGAGCAACCGCTCGATCTCCCCGAGATCCTCCTCGTCGCTACCCGCGGGTGGACGCACGCCGTCGGGCAGCGGCACCGGCCCGAGCACGTCGGCCCCGGACGGAAGGTCCAGGAGGTCCATGAAGGTGTTCACCGACTCGGCGGGGCCGTCCACCGAGGCCATCGTGACGGCCGGCGGGAATCCCAGCTCGGTGCGGTGATCGAGTTCGGTGACCGCGAATCCGACCGGGTCCCAACGGATGACGGCCTGAACCGCCGGCAGCGACGAGTCGGCCACGATGACCAGCGCCCCGCCGTCCCGTCGGGACCGCACCTGCGCACCGATGGCCAGCCACCTGCGCACGGCGTCCTCCCCGGCACGCAGATCGGCGCGGTCGAGTTGTGCCCAGGTGTCGAGGATCACAGCGGCACCGTATCCACCCGGCGCCATCGGCTCGGCACCCGGCGTGGCCACGACGACCCGCTTGCCCTCGGGCACCTCGTCGATGACGGTGCTCCCGCCACTGGTCACGACGGGCACCCCGGCGAACGCGCGGCCCAGCTCCTCGGCGGTGCGACGCGCCCCGAGGGTCAGGGCCCGCACCGCGGTGCCACCGCATTCCGGACAGCGAAACGACATCTCGGCGCGGCCACACCATCGGCAGCTCAGGGCGCCGTGCGCGTCCATCTGAAGCGGACCGTGACACGCCCGGCACCGGGCGTGGGTGCGGCACTTGGCGCAGGCCACCGACGGGATGTATCCGCGTCGGGGCACGCTGAACAGTACCGGGGCACCGTCGGCGAGGGCCCTGCGCGCGGCCTCGAAGGCGACCGCCGGGATCCGTGCGGTACGCGCCAGCGGGTCGCGGGCGATGCGGACGTCCTCGTCGGTGATGGCCTCCACGGCCGGACTGCGGTCGCGCACCACGGCGCGGTCGGCGACGAGGTCGTGCGCCCACCCGGACGAGACCAGCGCCTGCGCCTGCGCGGTCCGCGCGAAACCACCGATGACCAGCCCGGCCTGCTCCTGATGGGCACGGAGCACCGCGACCTCACGGGGATGCGGGTACGGGGCGCGGGGTTCGTTCAGGCTGTCGTCACCGTCGTCCCAGACCACGATCAGACCCAGATCGTGGACGGGGGCGAAGATCGCCGATCGGGTGCCCAGCACGACGTCGGCGACGCCACGCCGCGCCGCGAGCCACCGGCGATATCGCGCGGTCGGCCCCAGGCCGGCCGACAACGTGACGCAGCGGTCGCCGAGCAGGGGTTCGCACGCCGCCGCGACCCGATCGAGGTCACGTTGATCGGGCACCACCATCACCACTCCGCGGCCGGCGTCGGCGGTGATGGCGGCCAGGTCGGCGAGTCGTTGTGGCCACAGTTCCGCCGGGGCCGCCTGCCACACCGCACGCGGCGCACCCGAGGCCAACGATTCGAGAAACGATGCCCCGGTGCGGTAGGTCGTCCAGTGACTCCGGTCGGGGACGACGATGGCGGTGGTCGGCGGTGGGCTCGGCTGCGCCTCGGTGCGCGCATGGCGTGGCGGCACGGCCAGCCGCAGCACGTCCGACATCGTTCCGGCGTACCGATCGGCCACCGCGCGCGCGAGATGGCCGATCGGCTCGGTGAGCACCGGCTCCGGGGACACCACCCGATCGAGGAATCCGAGCTTTCCCTCGTGCTCGGACACCTCGACCCGCTCGAGCAGGAATCCGTCGACGAGGCGTCCGGCGAAACGTATCCGGAGCCGCACACCGGGTACGGCGTCGGCGTCCTGGTCGGTGTCGATCAGATAGTCGAACGGGCGATCGAGGTGCGCCAGGCCGAGCATCGGCAGCACCTTGGCGATCGGTGCCGTCGCGGCACGTTCACGAGCCCCGGCACGCGTGGTACCGGCCACGGATGTGCGTCAGAGACCGGCGGCGGCGCGCAGCTTCTCGGCGCGGTCGGTGCGCTCCCACGGCAGATCGACATCGGTACGACCGAAGTGTCCATATGCGGCGGTGGGACCGTAGATCGGACGCAGCAGGTCCAGGTCGCGGATGATGGCCAGGGGACGCAGATCGAAGACCTCGGAGATCGCCCGCTGGATCGTGGCCGGGTCGGCCTTCTCGGTGCCGAAGGTCTCCACGAACAACCCGACCGGCGCGGCCTTGCCGATGGCGTAGGCCACCTGGACCTCGATGCGATCGGCCAGTCCGGCGGCGACGGCGTTCTTGGCGACCCAGCGCATCGCGTAGGCGGCGCTGCGGTCCACCTTCGACGGATCCTTGCCGGAGAAGGCGCCACCGCCGTGGCGGGCCATCCCTCCGTAGGTGTCGACGATGATCTTGCGGCCGGTCAGCCCCGCATCACCCATCGGCCCACCGAGGACGAACTTGCCGGTCGGGTTGACCAGCAGTCGCACATCGGAGGTGTCGAGGTCGGGCAGTTCGAGGTCGGCGAGGACGCTCTGGAGGACCTGCTCCCGCAGATCGGGGGTGAGCATCTTCTCGAGATCGATGTCGGCGGCGTGCTGGGTGGAGATGACCACGGTGTCCAGGCGGACCGGCTTGTCGCCGTTGTATTCGATGGTGACCTGGGTCTTGCCGTCGGGTCGCAGGTAGGGCAACACACCGGACTTGCGGACCTCGGTCAGGCGACGCGACAGCCGATGTGCGAGGGCGATCGGAACCGGCATGAGCTCGGGGGTCTCGTTGGTCGCGTACCCGAACATCAGACCCTGATCGCCGGCGCCCTGGGCGTCGATCTCGTCCTCGGAGATTCCGCTGCGGTTCTCGTGGGAATTGAACACGCCGCCGGCGATGTCGGGTGACTGCGCGCCGATCGCGACGTTCACCCCGCACGACGCGCCGTCGAAGCCCTTGGTCGACGAGTCGTACCCGATCTCGAGGATCTTTGCGCGGACGATGCCGGGGATGTCGACGTATGCGTCGGTGGTGACCTCACCGGCGACGTGCACCTGCCCGGTGGTGACGAGCGTCTCCACGGCGACACGGGCCTTGGGGTCGTCGGTGAGGATGGCGTCGAGGATCGAGTCGCTGATCGCGTCACAGATCTTGTCCGGGTGCCCCTCGGTGACGGACTCGCTGGTGAAAAGGCGTGACGCGCTGCTGGTCATCGGATCCTCTCGGGTCATGTCGGCGGTTCACCCCGACTGTCGGGGGCCCTATGGCGGTGGTGGTGTCAAAACTACTAGAGCGGTGTGACACGGGTGGTTCGGGTGTCAGGCGCCCGATCCATCAGGCACCAGCGAACGGACCGCGTCAAGAATCCGGCTCGCCATGAGTGTTTTCGATCCCGGCGGCAACGCCGTTTCCTCCCCCGTCGCGGCGAGCAGCCACCCGGTGTTGTCCTCGGTGCCGAAGGCCTTGCCATCGCCGACCGCGTTCACCACGAGCAGGTCGCAGCCCTTGCGCTTGAGTTTCGCACGTCCGTGGTCGAGGACGCCACCGGTCTCGTCGCCGGTCTCCGCGGCGAATCCGACGATGACCGTGTCGCCGGCGATGTCACCGGCATCCCGCGCCTGCACCAGGCCGCGCAGGATGTCGGGATTGGTGGTCAGCTCGATGGGTGCGGGGCCCTCGTCACCCTTCTTGATCTTCGACTCGTTCATCGTGACCGGGCGGAAGTCGGCGACGGCCGCGGCCATGATCACCACATCGGCGTCGGCGGCGCGGGTCGTCATCTCGTCGGCGAGCTCGCGGGCGGTGGAGATCGGCACGATCCGCACCGCGGGCGGCTCGCCCGCCCCCTTGGTGGAACCGGCGACGACGGTGACCGATGCGCCGCGCTGGGCTGCCGCACGCGCCAACGCGAAACCCTGCTTTCCGGAGCTGTGATTGCCCAGGAACCGCACCGGGTCGAGGGCCTCGCGGGTGCCGCCGGCGCTGATGAGCACCCGCAGACCGGTCAGGTCGTAGGGCAACGCCTCGGCGCGATCGAGGAGCAGTTCACCGATGAGGGCGATCTCCTGCGGTTCGGGTAACCGGCCGGGACCGGAGTCGGTCCCGGTGAGGCGGCCCGACGCCGGGGTCATCACGACGTTGCCCCGTTCCCGCAGGGTCGCGACATTGGCCTGGGTGGCGGCGTGACGCCACATCTCGGTGTGCATCGCCGGTACGTAGAGCACCGGGCACGTGGTGACCAGCAGGGATGCGGTGAGCAGGTCGTCGGCGCGTCCGGCCACGGCACGCGCCATCAGGTCGGCGGTGGCCGGGGCGACGATCACCAGGTCGGCGTGCTGCCCGAGGCGGACGTGCTCGACCTCGTCGACCCGCTCGAACACTTCGGTGCTGACCGGGTTCCCGGACAGCGCCTCGAAGGTGGCGGCACCGACGAATTCCAGCGCGGCGCGCGTCGGGATCACCCGGACGTCATGCCCTGCCTCGGTGAAGTGGCGGATCAGCGAGCACACCTTGTAGGCGGCGATCCCACCCCCGACACCGATCAGGATGCGTTTGCGGCCCCGCGCAGTGGAACTGGTCGGGGCCGCGTCGGCCGTCGCTCCGGTCATCACCGGCGGCGGGCTCTACTCGCCCTCGGTGTGCTCGAGCAGGTCGGAGTGGATCTCACGCATCGCGATCGACAGCGGCTTCTCCTGCAGACCCGGCTCGACCAGCGGGCCGACGTACTCGAGGATGCCGTCACCGAGCTGGTTGTAGTAATCGTTGATCTGCCGCGCCCGCTTGGCCGCGTAGATCACCAGCGCGTACTTCGACGAAGCCCGCTCGAGCAGATCGTCGATGGGCGGATTGGTGATACCCAGCGGAGTGTCGTAGGCCGGTGCGTCGGCGATCTCGGTCATGTCGAAATTGGTCTGTGCGCTCACGCGAACTCCTGCCGTGGTGTGCGGATGTCGATCAGGCGGCCTGGTGCCGGGCGGTCCCGCTTCGGGTCGGCCCCACCGCGCTGGGTCTCTGGGTCCCGGACGGACGTGCCGCCCGGGGGTTTGTCGGCGATCAGTGACTCGGTTCGGCACTCCGGTGCGACCCGGGATGCGTCTCCGGTCGATGCTGATCAGGCCCGACCAGCAAGGATACCAATTCATCGGCCGCGGAGTCGACTCGGGAGTTGACGATCACCTCGTCGAACTCGCCCTGCGCGGCCATCTCGGTCCGTGCGGTCGCCAGCCGGCGGTCGATCTGCTCGGGACTCTCGGTCCCGCGTCCGCGCAAACGTGCCTCCAGCTCGTCCCAGCTCGGCGGTGCCAGAAACACCAGCGTCGCCTCGGGCAGCCGCTGCCGGACGTTGCGGGCGCCGACGAGATCCACCTCCAGCAGCACCGGCACACCGGAGGCCAGGGCCTGTTCCACGGGACGCAGCGGCGTCCCCGAACGCTGCAACCCGCCGTGGATGTCGGCCCACTCGAGCAGTTCGTCATCGGCGATCATGCGGTCGAACTCGGCGCGGCCGACGAAGCGGTAGTCACGTCCGTCGACCTCGCCCGGTCGCGGGTCGCGGGTGGTGGCCGACACACTGAACCAGAGGTTCGGGACCGCGTCGCGGACCCGCGCGACCACCGTTGACTTCCCCACGGCAGAGGGGCCGACCAGAACCACCAGTCGACCCCTCGTACGTGTGGGTTGTGAGCCCGTCACGCTGCCGTTCTCGGCGTCGTGACTCAGGAGCTGAACTTCTCGAGCAGCGCCTTGCGCTGACGATCACCGAGGCCACGCAGGCGGCGCGTCGGGGCGATCTCCAGCTCGGTCATGATCTCCTGTGCCTTGACCTTGCCCACCTTGGGCAGGGCCTCGAGCAGGGCAGAGACCTTCATCTTGCCCAGGATCTCGTCTTCTTCGGCGTCCTTGAGCACCTGCTTGAGGTCGGTGCCGCCACGCTTGAGGCGCTCTTTGAGCTCGGCGCGTACTCGGCGTGCGGCAGCAGCCTTCTCCAACGCAGCGGCGCGCTGCTCGTCTGTCAACTGGGGAAGCGCCACGGTTTCCTCCGTCTTTCGTTCTCGATCTGGACTGCACCGGCACCGTGTGGTGCCCGGTGGCGTGTGGCCGCTCGGCGCGGGTGCTCATCGGTCTCGATGACCAAGCACTCGCCGAAAGGGCGCGGCGAAAGCGACCGTACCCATCTGAGCAGGCATTTGCGAGGGCCACCCCGGGTTTGCGTCGCGGGGGCGATGCTGTAGGCGGCTCACGAATCGGCCGCGTGGCCGCGGCACGATCGTCGACCACGCTACCCCATCGCCGACGTGCATCGGGCACATCACCGCAGGTGACGGGCCTGTCGTTCGACGCGCGCGGCTGCCCGTCGCTTCTCCGGGTCTGTCGCGGCGACCATTGCGGCTGAGCCCCGTGTGACGTGTGGGACATCGACGGACGGGTCGAACTTTCTTCGGCCCGCCCAGCGTGTCGTGCGGCGATGCGACCTCGCATCGCGTGTCGGCACCGTCGGTTACTGTCGGCACATGCGATGGTGCACCGGGCCAGAAATCAGTCGATCGCGCGCCCGCACCGGGCCCGGAATCGGGCTTCCGGGGTGAGCACCTGGGCCCTGCGGGTCGAGCGCTACCGTGACGACCTCGTCGACGCCGTCACCCAGGTGTACGGCGCATCGTCCCGGCCCACCCTGATCCCCCGACTTCTCGGTGCGGCCGAACGCGCCTTCGCGGCCCGATCCGCCGACCTCCGCGAACTCGACGAACGCCGCCTGCTGCGGCCCGACTGGCTCCAGCAACCCGACATGGTCGGCTACGCCGCGTACACCGAACGGTTCGCTGGCACCCTGAGCGATGTCGCCGACCGCGTCGGCCACCTCCGCGAACTCGGCGTCACCTATCTGCATCTGATGCCGCTGCTCGCGCCGCGTCCCGGTGACAACGACGGCGGGTACGCGGTCGCCGACTACCGTCGCGTACGTCCCGATCTGGGCACCACCGACGATCTCGCCGCTCTCGCCGTCACCCTGCGGGCGTCGGGGATCAGCCTCGTCGTCGACCTCGTGCTCAATCACGTGGCCCGCGAACACGAGTGGGCACGTGCGGCCGCCGCCGGGGACGCGCACCATCGTGACTACTTCCTCACCTTTCCCGACCGCGACGAACCCGACCGCTACTCCGCGACGTTGCCGGAGGTCTTCCCCGATTTCGCCCCCGGGAACTTCACCTTCGACACCGAGATGAACCGGTGGGTGTGGACGACGTTCCACTCCTGGCAGTGGGATCTCAACTGGGCCAACCCCGACGTGCTCGTCGAGTTCGCCGAGATCATCTTCTTCCTCGCCAACCTCGGCGTGGAGGTGGTGCGCCTGGACGCGATCGCCTTCCTCTGGAAGCGGATGGGCACCGACTGCCAGAATCAGCCCGAGGTCCACGCCATCACCCAGATACTGCGCGCACTGACCCACATGGTGGCCCCCGCCGTCGCGTTCAAGGCCGAGGCGATCGTCGGGCCCGCGCAGCTCGTCGCCTACCTGGGCGTGGGGCGACACGACGGACGGATCAGCGATCTCGCCTACCACAACTCGCTGATGGTGCAGATCTGGTCGATGATCGCCTGCGCCGACACCGGGCTGGCCGCACACGCGCTCGGCAGTCTGCCGCCGACGCCGGCGACCGGCACCTGGATCTGCTACGTCCGCTGTCACGACGACATCGGCTGGGCGATCGACGACGCCGACGCCGCGGCGGTCGGACTCGACGGCGCGGCACACCGGCGATTCCTCTCCGACTGGTACAGCGGGGAATTTCCGGAATCCCCCGCGGCTGGGCTGGTGTTCCAGGCCAACCCGCGCACCGGAGACCGCCGGATCAGCGGGACCGCGGCCGCGCTGACCGGCCTGCAGACCGCCACCGATGACGCCTCCGTCGACGCCGCTCTGGGCCGGATGTTCTTGATACACGCCATCATCTACGGGTGGGGCGGAATCCCGGTGATCTGGAGCGGCGACGAACTGGGCACGCCGAACGACGCGCACTGGGCCGCCGAACCCGGCCACGCCGACGACAACCGCTGGGCACATCGTCCGCGCCTCGATCCGGCGCGGCTGGCCCTGCGCGACGATACGACGACGGTCCCGGGGCGCGTGTTCGCCGGCCTCCGCCATCTGGGACGGATCCGTTCCTCGCTGCCGCACCTGCACGCACGAGTGCCCAGCGAGATCGCGTGGGCCGACGGACCGGTGCTGGTGACGCTGCGGCGCGCCCCGCTGGGGCCGATGATCTGCGTCTACAACGTGAGCGCCCGCACGGTGTCGTTCCCGGTCGAGGTGATCACCGGCCACGGATTCGCCCGGCCGTGGGATGTGATCTCCGACCGGGCGGTCACCGCCGACGCCGACGGGCTGCTCTGGTTGACGCCGTATGCGGCGTGGTGGGTCATCGAGACCGCACAGAACCCGGCGTAGCGTGAGGCCCGTGACGGTATCCGAGCAGGGCCAATCCGAGCAGGGCGAATCCGAGCAGCGGGTGGTGAGCGCCTACCGCGACGTCGGTGCCGACGCCGCGGCGATCTTCGAGCTCATCGCCGACCCGGCCCGGCAACCCGAATGGGATGGCAACGACAACCTCGCGCAGGCACCGACCGGTCAACGCGTCCGGGCCGTCGGGAACGTCTTCACCATGCAGCTCACCACGGGCGCGATCCGGGAGAACCGGGTCACCGAATTCGTCGAGGGTCGCCGCATCGCGTGGATGCCCAACGAACCCGGGCAACCGAGTCCCGGGCATCTGTGGCGGTGGGAGCTCGATCCACTGGCCGACGGGACGACGCGGGTGACCCACACCTATGACTGGACACGACTGGACGACGAGAAGCGCCTCGTGCGGGCGCGGGCCACGTCCGGCGAGAAGCTGGCGGGCTCGATCGACCGGTTGGCCGGTCTTCTCGACGCCGACGTCTGAGGGGCCACCGTCGCCATCGCGCGCGGCGGTCGAACCTTCCGGTCCGGCCACGAGCCCTAACTCGCAGGTCGAGCAGGCCGCTGCGCCGACCGCTGCGTTGAGCACCGTCGAAACGAAGCCCGTGTCAAGACCCCGCACGCTGGTGCCGCCGCGAAACCAGCGGCGGCGCAAGAGGTCTCGAGGCTCGTCGCTAGCGCTCCTCGCACCTCGACCGGCGGACGAGACCGACGACCAGCGCAAGAAACCGACCGCCAGTCGCACGAAACCAACGACCGGCGGACGAGACCGACGACCAGCGGAAGAAAACCGATTGCCGGCGGCAGAAGGCCGACGCCCCGCACACTCAGGCCTCGGCGTGACCGTCAGGCCAGTGCCCGCTCCACCTCGTCCCGGGTGCGCGTGAACTCCGCCCGCAGGGCGGCCACATCCGGCCCGGACCGCAGCACACCACGGCTCGAGGCCGGTAGCACCCAGGACGGGTCGGCCCCGGCGAAGACCTCCGGCAGGTCGCTCGGCGTCGCCCCCTGAGCGCCCAGCCCGGGCGACAGGATGGGTCCGTTCAGGCCGGCGAGGTCGAGTCCATGCGCGCGGGTCGCGCCCACGACGAGACCGAGAGTGCCGGTGCCGTCGGCATTCTCGGCGGCCGCGGCATCGACGATGCGCTGGCCCACCGGACGGCCGTCGGCGTCGGCTAGTTGCACCGGCGCGCCTTCCGGGTTCGACGTCCGGGCCAGCACGAACACTCCCCGACCACCCGCACGCGCGAGATCGACAGCCGGCGACAGAGATCCGAACCCGAGATACGGGGAGGCGGTCACCGCATCCGAGCACAGCGGTGCGGCGTCGTCGAGCCATGCCGTCGCGTACGCGGCCATCGTCGAACCGATGTCGCCGCGTTTGGCGTCAGCGAGGACGAGCGCACCGGCCTCGCGGCAACCGGTGATGACGCGTTCGAGGACCGCGAAGCCGGCCGCCCCGAACACCTCGAAGAACGCCACCTGCGGTTTCACCACGGCCGCAACGGGTCCCAGCGCCTCGACGCAGATGTCGGCGAAGCGGGCCAGACCGTCGGCGTCGACGCTCAACCCCCACTGCGTCAGCAGCTCGGCGTGCGGGTCGATACCGGCACACAGCCGCCCCCGCGCGGAGACGGCCTCGCGGTAGCGCGACCCGAAGGCGGTCACCGCTCGTTCACCAGCGCCGCATGCCTGCGTTGCAGCGCCTCGACGCCCATGCTCTTGTTCCGCGCGGCCTCGATCCCCTGCACCGCCGCACTCGCCCCCTGCACGGTGGTGATGCACGGGATGCCGGCGGCGACGGCGGCACTGCGGATCTCGTAGCCGTCGACACGGGGTCCGGACTGTCCGTACGGGGTGTTGATCACCATCGCCACCTCGCCGGCCCGGATCGCGTCGAGGATGGTCGGCTCACCCGGTCCGGCCTCGAAGTGCTTACGCACCGTGGTGGCATCGATTCCGTTGCGCCGCAACACGTCCGCGGTGCCCTCGGTGGCCAGGATGGTGAATCCGAGGTCGGCGAGGTGCTTGACCGGGAACAGCAGGGCACGCTTGTCCTTGTTGGCCACCGACACGAACACCGCACCGGTGGTGGGCAGCGACCCGTAGGCCGCGGTCTGCGACTTGGCGAACGCGCGGCCGAAGTCGGCGTCGATGCCCATCACCTCGCCGGTGGACTTCATCTCGGGACTGAGCAGGGAGTCGACACCGGTGCCGTCGTGGCGGCGGAACCGGTTGAACGGCAACACCGCTTCCTTCACCGCGATCGGCGCATGCGACGGGGCGTCGCCGCCGTCGCCGTCGGCCGCCAGGATCGCCTGCTCACGCAGTTCGGCGATCGAGGTACCGAGCATCACCCGCGCGCAGGCCTTCGCCAGCGGGATCGCGGTCGCCTTGGAGACGAACGGCACGGTGCGGCTCGCCCGCGGATTGGCTTCCAGCACATAGAGAACATCGTCCTTGAGGGCGTACTGCACGTTGAGCAGCCCCCGCACCCCGATGCCCTTGGCCAGGGCCTCGGTGGATTCGCGCACCATCGCCAGATCGGCGCGGCCCAGGGTCACCGGCGGCAGCGCGCACGCCGAGTCGCCGGAGTGGATGCCGGCCTCCTCGATGTGCTCCATGATCCCGCCGATGTAGACCTCCTGACCGTCGCACAGCGCGTCGACGTCGATCTCGACCGCGTCCTCGAGGAAACGGTCGACCAGCACCGGATGATCGGGGGTGAGTTCGGTGGCACGAGAGATGTAGTCCGCCAAGGACTTCTCGTCGTAGACGATCTCCATGCCACGGCCACCCAACACGTAGGACGGACGTACCAGAACCGGGTAGCCGATCCGTGCGGCGGTGTCGCGGGCCTCGTCGAAGGAGGTCGCGGTGCCGAACGCCGGGGCGGGCAAGCCGGCGGCGGTGAGCACCTTGCCGAACTCGCCGCGGTCCTCGGCCAGGTCGATGGCCGCCGGGGAGGTGCCGACGATCGGCACCCCGGCCGCCTCGAGGCGATGGGCCAGTCCGAGCGGGGTCTGCCCACCGAGTTGCACGATGACCCCGGCCACGGTGCCCGACTCCGATTCGGCGTGGAAGACCTCGAGCACATCCTCGAAGGTCAGCGGCTCGAAGTAGAGACGGTCGGCGGTGTCGTAGTCGGTGGAGACGGTCTCCGGGTTGCAGTTGACCATCACCGTCTCGTACCCGGCCTCGCTCAGGGTGAGCGCGGCGTGCACACACGAGTAATCGAACTCGATGCCCTGCCCGATCCGATTGGGTCCGGACCCGAGGATGAGTACCTTGGGCCGCTCGGTCTGCGGTGCCACCTCGCTGGTGGCCGCCGGGTCGAGTTCGTAGGTGGAGTAGTGATATGGCGTGCGGGCCTCGAACTCGGCGGCGCAGGTGTCGACGGTCTTGTAGACCGGATGCACGCCGAGTGACTGCCGGAATGCCCGGACAGCATCCTCATCGGCGAAATCGCCACGCAGCGCCGCGATCTGCCGGTCGGAGAATCCGGTCGACTTCGCTTCCCGCAGAAGCTCTTCGGTCAGTTCGTCGGCGTCGCGAATGTCTGCGCCGAGCGCCGCGATGCCGCCGATCTCGGCGAGGAACCACGGGTCGATCTTGGTCGACTCGTAGAGATCCTCGACACTGGCACCGGCCTCGAAGGCCAACATGATGCCGTAGAGGCGCCCGTCCTTGGGGACCGAGAGTTCCTCGAGCAATGCGGGCAGGTCGATGGTCGCGGGGTCGACCCGGCCCGGTTCGGTCCAGAACCCGGCGGCCTTGGTCTCCAGGGAGCGCATCACCTTGCCGAGGGCCTCGGCGAAGCTGCGGCCCAGGCTCATCGCCTCACCCACCGACTTCATCGTGGTGGTGAGCGTGTCGTCGGCACCCGGGAACTTCTCGAACGCGAACCGCGGGGCCTTGACCACCACGTAGTCCAGCGTCGGCTCGAAGCAGGCCGGGGTCTGTCTGGTGATGTCGTTGGTGATCTCGTCGAGGCTGTAGCCGATGGCGAGCTTCGCGGCGATCTTGGCGATCGGGAATCCCGTTGCTTTGGAGGCCAATGCGGATGACCGGGAGACACGCGGGTTCATCTCGATGACGACGAGGCGACCGTCGGCGGGGTCCTGGGCGAACTGGATGTTGCAGCCGCCGGTGTCGACGCCGACCTCGCGCAGGATGGCGATCGAGAGGTCGCGCATCTTCTGGTATTCGCGGTCGGTCAGGGTCATCGCGGGGGCCACGGTGACCGAGTCGCCGGTGTGCACGCCGACCGGGTCGACGTTCTCGATGGAGCAGATGACGACCACGTTGTCGCGGTTGTCGCGCATCAGCTCGAGCTCGTATTCCTTCCAGCCGAGGATGGATTCCTCGATGAGGACGTTCGCGGTCGGCGACGCGGCGAGACCCCCGCCGGCGATGCGGTCGAGGTCGGCCTCGTCATAGGCCATGCCGGAGCCGAGTCCACCCATGGTGAACGACGGCCGCACCACCACCGGATAGCCGAGTTCGGCGACGGTTTCGCGGACCTCTTCCATCGTGTGGCAGACCGCCGAGCGGGCGCTCTCGCCACCGACCTTGGCGACGATGTCCTTGAACATCTGCCGGTCCTCACCGCGCTGGATGGCGTCGAAGTCGGCACCGATCAGCTCGATGCCGTAGCGCTCCAGCGAACCCCGATCATGCAGTGCCACAGCGGTGTTGAGCGCGGTCTGACCGCCGAGGGTGGCCAGCACGGCGTCGATCGGATGGCCGGCGTCACGTTCGGCCTCGATGACCTTCTCGACGTACTCGGCGGTGATCGGCTCGATGTAGGTGGCGTCGGCGAACTCCGGGTCGGTCATGATGGTGGCCGGATTCGAGTTCACCAGGCTCACCCGCAGACCCTCGGACTTCAGGACGCGGCAGGCCTGGGTTCCGGAGTAGTCGAATTCGCAGGCCTGGCCGATGACGATCGGTCCGGAGCCGATCACCAGGACGTGCTTGAGATCGGTGCGGCGTGGCATCAGGCCCTCGTTCCGTTGGCGCGGTCACTCTCGAGCAGGGTGACGAATTTGTCGAAGAGGTAGGCGGCGTCGTGCGGACCGGCCGCGGCCTCCGGATGGTATTGGACGGAAAATGCTCTGCCGGAGAGCAATTCGACGCCCTCGACGGTGCCGTCGTTGGCGCAGACGTGGCTGACCCGGGCACGTCCGAAGTCGGTGTCGAACTCCTCACCCGCTTCGCCTTCGAGGGCGAAGCCGTGGTTCTGCGAGGTGATGGAGACCGTGCCGGTGGCGTGGTCGATCACCGGGATGTTGATGCCGCGGTGACCGAAGGTCATCTTGTAGGTGCGCCGGCCCAGTGCGCGGCCGAGGATCTGGTTGCCGAAGCAGATTCCGAAGAGCGGCAGATCCGCCCCGAGGACCTCCCGGGTCAACGCGACGGCGGCGTCGGCGGTGGCCGGGTCGCCGGGACCGTTGGACAGGAACACCCCGTCGGGCCTCAACTCGGCGATGTCGGCGAAGGAGGCACTCGACGGCAGGACACGCACCGCGACCCCGCGCTGCGCGAACATCCGCGGCGTGTTGGTCTTGATGCCCAGATCGATGGCGGCGACGGTGTAGCGCGTCTCACCGGCCGGCTCCACGAGGTAGCCGGTGTCGGTGGACACCTGGCCGGCGAGGTCGGCGCCCTTCATCGACGGCTGGCTGCGCACTCGTTCGAGGAGTTCTTCGGCCCCCGCCCCGTCGAGTGCGGCACCGGAGAACACCCCGGCCCGCATCGATCCGTGATCGCGCAGCGTGCGCACCACGGTGCGGGTGTCGATGCCGGAGATGCCGACGATGCCCTGGCGCACCAGCTCGTCCTCGAGCGAGGTGGTCGCACGCCAATTCGACACGCGGCGTGTGGGATTGCGGATCGCGTAGCCGGCCACCCAGATCTTCCCGGAATCACCGTCGAGGCTGCCGCTGCCGGCGCTGCCGGTGGATTCGCCGTCCTCGGTGTTCCAGCCGGTGTTGCCGATCTGCGGGGCGGTGGCCACCACGATCTGCCGGTGATAGCTGGGGTCGGTGAGGGTTTCCTGATAGCCGGTCATCGCCGTGCAGAACACGGCCTCGCCGAGGGTTTCGCCGACGGCGCCGTAGGCCCGGCCGGAGAACACCTGACCGTTCTCGAGCACCAGAACCGCTGCGGTCATTGATCTTTCCTCTGTTCGGTCTCGGAGCGCGCCGGGGCTGCGGTCGCCGTCTCCTCGGGGGTGGTGGCCTCGGGCGTGATGGCCGCGGGATCGGTGGATTCGGCGTCGGTGGCCGCGGAGTCGGTGGCAGCGGAGTCGGCAGGGTGGGTGTCGTCGATCCAGCCGGGATAGACGGACTTGTCGTCGGCGCGGAATCCGGAGTCGATCTCGGTGCCGCCCGGCAACCTCCAGCGGATCACCAGCACCCCGTCGGCGCTCATCACCTTGCCGGCGTGACCGCGTTCGGTGCGCACCGCGGTGATCGATTCCCGGGGAATCCAGATCTCGCTCGCACCGGTCCGTTCGATCAGGATCCCGTCGGGATGTGCGGACAGTCGCGCGGACGCCCGATCGCCGAAGTCCCCCACCGCAATCCGGTTCTGCCAGCTCGGCGCGAGGGTGGCGCCGAGATAGAGCCCGGTGTCGGGACCACGCAGCGTGTCTCCGAGTTCGGCCGGGGCCGTCGGGATCTCGCCGATGATCTCGGCCTGTCGCCGCCCACGGTTGCGCCACCCGCGCACCACCAGGGCCACCAGCGCCAACCACACCACCAGCACCACGATGACGATGATCAGGTCGGTCCACAGCTCGTTCATGCGCTCGCCCGTCCGTCACGGGCGGTGACGACGCCGCGCAGAAGCGTCGCGACCACGGTCGCCGGCATCGTCATGGATTCATACGGAGTGTTGTCCGACAGGCTCGCCAGGTCGGGGCCGTGCACCACCCACGAGCGGTCCGGATCGACGATCGTGAGATTCGCCGGCTCCCCCACCGCGATGGGACGCCCCTGATCGGTGAGACCGACGATCTCCGCGGGGCGCTCACTCATCACACGCGCCACGCCACGCCAGTCGAGCAGGCCGGGAACGACCATCGTCTCCACGATGATCGGCAGTGCGGTCTCGAGGCCGAGCATTCCCGGTTTGGCGAGGGCGAATTCGCAGCATTTCTCCTGCGCCGCATGCGGTGCGTGGTCGGTACCGACGCAGTCGATGACGCCGTCGGCGAGGGCCTGACGAAGCGCGAGATTGTCCCGGGTTTCGCGCAGCGGCGGATTGACCCGGTTCACCCCGTCGTAGGTGGCCAGCCGTTCGTCGTTGAGGAACAGGTGGTGCGGGGTCACCTCGGCGGTGATCGCGATGCCCTGGTCCTTGGCCCAGCGCAGCAGTTCGACGGTGCCCTCGGTGGACGCGTGGCAGATGTGCACGCGTGCGCCGGCGTCGCGGGCCAGCAACGCGTCACGGACGACGATGGATTCCTCGGCGGCGCGCGGCCAACCGGCCAGTCCGAGTCGGGCGGCGTTCGGACCCTCGTGTGCGACAGCACCTTTGGTGAGTCGGGGCTCCTCGGCGTGCTGGGCGATCAGCACCCCGAGGCCGGTGGCGTACTCCAGGGCCCGACGCATGATCAGCGGATCGAAGACGCATTTGCCGTCGTCGCTGAACAGTCGGACACCGGCGGCGCCGGAGGCCATCATGCCCATCTCGGCGAGTTGTTCACCCGCCAAGCCGACGGTGACCGCCCCGACCGGGTGCACGTCGACGAGTCCGACGTCGCGCCCGACCCGCCAGACGTTGTCGGTGATGGTGGAGTTGTCGGCGACCGGGTCGGTGTTGGCCATGGCGAAAACCGCGGTGTAGCCACCGAGGGCGGCGGCACGCGAGCCGGTGCGAATGGTCTCGGTGTCCTCGCGCCCGGGTTCGCGCAGGTGGGTGTGCAGGTCGACGAGACCGGGCAGCAGCACCGCTCCCGCGCCGTCGATGATCTCGGCACCCTCGGGGACAGTGAGCGAGGATCCGATCTCGGCGATGGTGCCGTCGATCACCGCGACATCCACCGGATCACCCTCGCCGTAGGGGCGAACCTGTTGCAGGACAACGGTTCCGGTGGCATCGGGTCCCGGAATGGGTCCGGGGATCGGGGCGCTCACAGCGTGACTCCTGTCTGGTCGGTCGTGTCGGTGCCGACGAGCAGGCGGAACAGCACCGCCATCCGCACGTGCACACCGTTGCGGACCTGTTCGAGGACGGTGGCCTGCGGTGCGTCGGCGACGGAGAAGCCGATCTCCATGCCGCGCAGCATCGGTCCGGGGTGCAGCACCACCGCGTCGTCGTCGAGCAGGGCGAGTCGTCGTGCGTTGAGTCCGTAACGCACCGAGTACTCGCGGGAACTCGGGAAGAAGCCGCCGTTCATGCGTTCGGCCTGCACGCGCAGCATCATCACCGCGTCGAGGGTGGGCAGTTCGGCGTCGAGGTCGCCGGTCACGGTGACCGGCCACTGGTCGACCCCGACCGGCAGCAGGGTCGGTGGGGCGATCAGCACCACCTCGGCCCCGAGCGTCGCCAGCAGGTGGGCGTTGGATCGCGCCACCCGCGAGTGCAGCACGTCGCCGACGATGCCGATGCGGCGGCCGTCGAGGGAGCCGAGTCGCTGGCGCAGTGTCAGCGCGTCGAGCAGCGCCTGGGTGGGATGTTCGTGGGTGCCGTCACCGGCGTTGATGACGGCGGGCCCACCGGTTTCCCGGCCGTTCGGCCCGATGCCGGGGCCGCCGGTCCACTGCGCGATCTGATGGGCCGCGCCGGAGGCCGGATGCCGCACGATCAGGGCGTCGGCGCCGATCGCGCGCAGCGTCATCGCGGTGTCGCGCAAGGACTCTCCCTTGCCGACCGAGGAACTCGACGCCGAGACGTTGATCACGTCGGCGCTCATCCACTTGCCCGCCGTCTCGAAGGACACGCGGGTGCGGGTGGAGTTCTCGTAGAACACCGTCATCACGGTGCGGCCCCGCAACGTCGGGAGTTTGCGCACCTCCCGGCCGGTGAGTGCCTGCTCGAAACGTTCGGCGTCGTCGAGAAGTTCGGTGGCGTCGTCGCGGGTGAGGTCCTGGGTGGAGAGCAGGTGCCGCATCAGGCCTGCACCGCCCCGGCGGAGCTGAGCACGACCTCGTCGACGCCGTCGTGCTCGGTGAGGTGGACCGCGACACTCTCGTCGCGGGAGGTCGGGATGTTCTTGCCGACGTAGTCGGCGCGCAGCGGCAGTTCGCGGTGGCCGCGGTCGATGAGCACCGCCAGCTGGACCGCGGCCGGCCGCCCCAGGTCACGCAGTGCGTCGAGGGCGGCGCGCACCGTCCGGCCGGAGTAGAGCACGTCGTCGACGAGGATGACGATCGCATTGTCGACGCCCCCGGTGGGCACCATGGTGCGTTCGAGGGGGCGGTGCGGTTTGTCGCGCAGGTCGTCGCGGTACAGGGTGATGTCGAGGTATCCGACGGGGATCTCCCGACCGGCGAACTCGGCGATCTTGGCCGCCAACCTGTCGGCGAGAGTCGTTCCGCGGGTGGGAATTCCGATGATGATTACATGCGGTGCATCGGGGGCGTCGAGAGCATTCTTCTCGATCACCTGATGGGCCACCCGGGCGATGGTTCTCGACACATCGCCGGCGTCGAGCAGAACGCGCCGATTGGGTGGGGCACCGTCGGTAGGCGTGACCACGCCGACCTCCTTCTCCGCCTCACGGGACGGATCGTTAAAGGATGTCTTTCTCGTCAGGTACCTTACACGCCCCCGTCGGGCGCGCTGACGTCGACGCAGTCAGATCTGCGGCGGGTCCGTCCGCGGCTGCGCGGCGGCGGCCGCCCGCACCTGCGGAGCGAGTTCGGCGATCGTCCCGAGCACTCCGTTGACGAAGGCCGGGGAATCGTCGGTGGACAGTTCCTTGGCCAGTTCGACGGCCTCATCCACCACCACGACCGGGTCGACGTCGGTGGCATTGAACAATTCCCACGTCGCCTGACGCAGTATGGCGCGATCGACCGCCGGCAGGCGCTCGAGGGTCCACCCCTTCAGATGCGAGGAGATCACCGCGTCGATCTGGGTGCTGTCGGCGACGAGGCCGTCGATCACCCGCTGGGTGTAGGGATGAATCTGTCCGACGCTCTCGTCGGAGTTCACCAGGATGCGGCGTTCGGCGATGAGGCTGTCGGGGGCAACCCCCTTGGCCTCCGCTTCGAACAACAGGTCAACGGCGCGTCTGCGCGCCTTGTGTCGGGTTCCGGGCTGCTTCACGTGGGGAGGTCTCGCTCAGCTGTTGACGCGGCCGAGGTAGCTGCCGTCGCGGGAATCGACCTTCAGCTTGTCGCCGGTGTTGATGAACAGCGGAACCTGGATCTCGGCGCCGCTCTCCATGGTGGCGGGCTTGGTGCCACCGGTGGAACGGTCACCCTGCAGACCGGGATCGGTGTGGGTCACCTCCATCTCGACGGTGACCGGAAGCTCGATGAACAGCGGATTGCCGTCGTTGAGCGAGACCTGCACGGTCATGTTCTCCAGCAGGAAGCGGGCGCCGTCACCGACGACGGCCGGCGGGAGTGCGTACTGCTCGTAGTCCTGGGTGTCCATGAAGACGTAGTCGGTGCCGTCGTTGTAGAGGAATGTCATGTCACGGCGGTCGACGGTCGCGGTCTCGACCTTCACACCGGCGTTGAAGGTCTTGTCGACGGTCTTGCCCGAGAGCACGTTCTTGATCTTGGTCCGCACGAAGGCCGGGCCCTTGCCGGGCTTGACGTGCTGGAATTCGAGGATCTGCCACAGCTGGTCGTCCATGCGCAGCACGAGGCCGTTCTTGAAATCGGCGGTGGTCGCCATAGGTCGTCTTCTTTCCTGGTTTTCGTCTGATTGCCGTCAGATGACGGTGAATGCCTTGTCGGTGGCGGTCAGCAGCTCCGGATCGCCGTCGGTGACGACGAGGGTGTCCTCGATCCTGACTCCGCCTCGTCCCGGGAGGTACACCCCGGGTTCCACGGTCACCGCTGCGCCGCATGGCAGTGTACCCGTCGCGAGTTTGCCGATTCCCGGTGCTTCGTGAATCTGCAGGCCGACGCCGTGGCCGAGGCCGTGTACGTAGTCCTCCCCGTGGCCTGCGTCGGCGATGATCGTGCGGGCGGCGGCGTCGATCTCGCGCAGATCGGCACCCGGTGCCAGCGCTGCCCGGCCGGCGGCCTGCGCGGCCGCGACGAGGTCGTAGATGTCCTTCTGCCACGCTGCCGCCCGACGTAGCACGAAGGTGCGGGTCATATCCGAGTGATAGCCGCCGTAGAGCGCCCCGAAGTCGATCTTGACCAGGTCACCGTCGGCGAGGACCGCGTCCGTCGGCCGATGATGCGGGATCGCCGAATGTGCGCCGGCGGCGACGATCGTCTCGAAGGCGATGCCATCGGCACCGAGCCGGTACATCGCCCACTCGAGGGCCCGCGCGACCTCGCGTTCGGTGGCCCCGGCCCGGATCACGCCGTCGGCGATGATCGCGGCCAGCGCGTCGTCGCCGATGGCACAGGCCCGGCGCAGCAGCGCGACCTCACCGGCGTCCTTCACCTCGCGGAGGCCCTCGACCAGGCCCGATCGGCCGACCAGTTCGACACCGTCGGGTGAGTCGTCGGCCAGTCGCCGGTGCGCGGCGACGGTCAGGGCGTCGGCCTCGAACCCGATCCTCGTGGCCCCCGCCGCGGCGGCGACCCCGAGCAGTTCCCGCGGGCAGTCGCGTGCGATGACGGCGGTGAGGTCACCGGCCTGCGCGGCGACCTGGGTGAGATATCGGCCATCGGTGCAGATGCGGTCGGCGTCGGGACCCGACGCCGAGACGAGCAGCGCGCCGTTGGAGCCGGTGAATCCGGTCAGATACCGCAGGTTGATCAGGTCGGACACGATCAGCGCGTCGACGGGCGTCTCGTGCGCGGTCAGCAGACCTCGCAGGCGTTCGCGGCGGGCGGCGTGGTCGGGGGTGGTGGGCATTCCTCCACGCTACGACGTCGTCGGCACTTTCGACGCGGCCGCCGCCCCGGCCGGCGACGCTCACCGGCAACGCCCAACTGTGGCCAACGGCACTCTCCGAGTTCCCTCTCTTGTACTCTTCTCACCATGGCTCTCCCCTGGTTGCTGCGCGGTGTGGTGATGACCGCCGTCCACGTCGGTGTCCGCGTACTCCTCGGCATCGCGATCATCCACTCCCCACTGCATTCCACGGTGTGGAAGACCATCGCTGTGGCAGCTGTCGTCCTCGTGGCGGTGCTGTGGGGCGGAATCGACGGCATCTCCGACGCACGCGCCAATCCCGACCCGGACGACTACGACGACCTCACCGTGCGCTGGCTCAAGGCCGGCGTTCTGGCGGGCGCCGCGTCGGCGATCATCTCGTGGGTGCTGGGCACCTTCGTGTTCGCCGGGATCGGCCAGGCCAATTTCGCCGTCGAGTTGTTCGCCGGCGGTTCGTTCACGGCGCTGCTGATCTTCGTGCCCGCCTTCGTGGGCGCGGCGGTCGGTCGCTTCCTGATCCGGCGTGATCAGCGCAAGAACGCACCCGACACCAGCGACTGGTCGGTGCATCCCGACGCGGAGAAGACCGAGCAGATCGAGCGGGTCTGAGGCTAGTCCGGCTGTTCTGACAGGCCCGACAAGTCCGATGGGGCCAAGCTGGTTCAGGACGTGTCGAGCCGGTAGTGGAGCCTGGCGGCCAGGACACGTTCGATCCGGCTGTTGCGAGGGTTCATGCCGATGGCGGCCAGTTCCTCGAGCTCACGTTCCCGGTCGGCATCGCTGGTACGGATGCCGCCATCACGGATGCGGTGCTGACGTGCTTATCCCTCGGTGGTCGTGTCGCTGAGGTTGATCCGGGTACGGGAGACACGATCGAGCGCGGCAACGGTGTCAGGGTCATCGGGATCGTCGGTGATCGGGACACCGTCTCCGTCGAAGATGACCAGGTCGATCTCCCCGGTGTTGGTGACACCAGGTTCGTCAGAATGCCCGCCAGGCCCGTCTCGCGGGTCGGGTGGTCGGGGTTCGACGGGATCGGATTGGGCTGCGCCGGAATCGCATTCGTCGACGCCTGGTTCAGGCTGGTCAGCGACGCCGGACTCGTGGTCGTCATCCTGATCGACGCTGTCGACGATGCTCGAGGAGTCCGCGGCCGGAGCCGGATGATCCTTCGGAACACCACGATCGGACAAGGTTTCGGCATCCACAGCCGGCGGCGCGGTGTCCTCGTCGTCGCTGTCGGAGTCGGGATCAGCCGGTACATCGACGTCGACGGTGGCGTCGGCTTCGATGTCAGCAGTTTCGGCATCGACCACTTCGGTGTCTGCGGGTTCGGTTGCGCCGGCACCACTATCAGCGTCGCTGGTGGTGAGGTCGCGGTGGATCTGGTCGCGGATCTGGTCGAGTTTCTGCTCGTAGAGTGCGGTGATGTCGGGGTGATCGTTGACGATCTTCGGGTTCTCCGGCATGCCGGGTGCGGCGTTGAGTTGCCACCAGCACCGACCGGCCAGCGGCCCGTCTTCGTAGATGCCGGTGGTGTACTGCCCAGGGTTCGGCCCGACCATCCGGTTGTGCGGCCCGCACGCCGGCGCCAGATCGGTGATGTCGGTTTTCCCGCCGTCGGCCCAGTCCTCTTTGGCGTGATGCATTTCCGAGTGGGAGGCGGGTTGTCCGCAGCCGGGGAAGGAGCACACCTCACCGCCGGTGCGGGAGAACGACGCGATCCGCTGCTCGGTGGATGCCAGGCGGCGGGACCGCCCGAGATACAGGGGCAGGTCGATGGCGTCGGAGAACACCGCCAGAAACTGCTGCAGATCGTTGGGATCCTCGATGTCACCCAGCGCACTCAGCAAATCCGGAATAGGAATGGTGGATCCAGACGCGGTGGTGGCATACCCGGCGCCGGCCAACAGATCTTGCAGGAAGGTTTTGATGATCAACGCGACCGGCAAACCCCGATGCGTTTTGCCGAGGACTCCTTCTTTCATCGCCGACACCAACAACACGTGCATCGCATCATGATTGCGTTGCGCCTGAGAACGATCGTCACGCTTCACTGCAGCGGCGAGCACGTCGGGGTCGGCATCCCCGATCGCACCGGTCGGCGACTCCAGATCACTCAAATTATTCATCCCAGGTTGCGCCCACGCATCCAACATGGAGTCCCACAAGGCACGGGTGACCGGGGGCAGGTGCCCGTTGAGTTTCGCCATCCCATCGACACGGGACTGGTTGATCCACAGGTTGCGACGCTGTTGGCGTTCCTTCTCCTCCACCAACTGCCCGTCGGGGTCGAGGTGCGCCAGAATTCGGGCACCCATCTTGGTGATGTCGGCGGGGATGTGTTCGGTGGCTTTCTCACCCAAGGTGGCTTCGGCGGCGACCTTCTTGTCATGGGGTACGGCGCTCGGGATGTTGTCCAGGGCTTCCAACGCTGCCGACAGGTGGGTGTGACCGATCAGACCCTTCTCATACGCTTTGGCCAGCGTCGGGAATTTCGGTTCCTCGGGTTGTCCGGTCAAACCGTGGAATCGGGCGGTGGCCTTCATATGGGCGATGCGCATGGTGGGTTGCGCGATCCGCAGATCGTAGTTCAGGAAGTTCGACAGGCTGACTTTGCCGACTTTGCGGTGCACACCACGATCCGAGATTTCCAGGATCGCGCGGTCGCCCTGGAAGTGGGTGCGGGTGGCGATCTGTTCGGACAGTTTCGCCGCCTCGACGACCTCGAGGTCGGAGCATGCGGTCATCGGAGTCTTCGCCAGCTCGTCGAGCATCGCGTTGATCTGTGCATCAGCTGCAGTGGTCGTGACATGGGACTGTCGGTGGTGTCTGTCATGCTGATGTCACCTCCCCCGAGAAGGCCGTTGTGGCGTATGTGTTCTATTATAGCCACTCTCGAAGGCACTCGCAATTGTTTTCTATCCACAGGTTGTGGATACGTGAATGTGGTTGGGGTGCTGGCTATTTCCAGCCTTGTGTCACCGGGTCTCGACACGGTTCGACCGGCGAGATGAGGGGCCCGACCAGCGGGATGGGTGATCGACCGGCGAGATGAGGGGCCCGACCAGCGGGATGGGTGATCGACCGGCGGGATGTGGGGCCGGTCGGCGAAATGTGGGTGCTCGGCCGGCGGGATAGCGGCTCGACCAGCGGGATAGAGGCTCGACCGACGGGATGAGGGTGTTCGACCGGCGGAAGGTGTTGTCAGTACAACGGTTCGCCGGGCAACGGATCGCGCCCGATCGTCGGATCGAAGGGCAGATTCCGGATCAGTTCGGGCCGTTCGTCGTACGGCTCGACGAGCGGCTCCGCCGTGCGCAGGTACTCACCGAGGTAGTCGAAGAACCACATCCGGAACGACCCGTCGTCGAGGCGATACCCGCGTTGGAGCGCCCCGGACACCAGGTCGAAACCTAAGTCGGGCGAACATGTCCCGAAGGCGTCGAGGAAATCGGCGCATCGCTCGTCGTCGAACCACATCACCCGGCGTACGTCCGGGTCGTCGTCGGTGTCGTGCGCCGCCCACCACCGTTTCTGTTCGGCGTCCGACATGCCCCAGAGTGGGCTGGCCGTCGGCGTGGTCGACCACCGGAATGCCGGATCGTTCACCTGGAACAGACCCCACTCGCCCTGCCCCCAGGTTGCGACCGGCGACGCCAGACGCGCCCGCGCCAGCCGCCACCCCGGCAGTGGTTCGCCGAAATAGACCGGCGACACCAGGCACTGCTCACACACGCGCGGCCGCCCCGACGACTACAACAGGGTGGCGCCGTTCGGCGCGGCGTCGGCAGCCACCGCCGAGTAGGCGGCAGCGATCAGCGACGGATCCGGTCCCTCGAGTCGCCCCGGCTTGGCGAGCCCGTCGAGGACGACGAAACGCATCACACCCGAGCGGTTCTTCTTGTCCCCGGCCATGGTTGTCAGCAGGTCACCGAGCGCGTCGGCGTCGTAGGTGGTGGGCAATCCGACGAGATCGAGGATCGACTTGTGACGGTCGGCAGTGGCGTCGTCCAGGCGCCCGGCCAGGCGCGCGAGCTCGGCGGCGAACACCAGTCCGACGGCCACGGCGGCACCGTGGCGCCAGCGGTACCGTTCACGCCGCTCGATGGCATGGCCGAGGGTGTGCCCGTAGTTCAGGATCTCGCGGAGTGAGGCCTCTTTGAGGTCGGCGGACACCACGTCGGCCTTCACCTGCACCGACCGCCGGATGAGCTCCGGCAGCACCGTTCCGGTGGGATCGGTGGCCGCGGCCGGATCCGCCTCGATGAGGTCGAGGATCACCGGATCGGCGATGAAACCGGTCTTGATGACCTCGGCGAGGCCGGCGATGACCTCGTTGCGCGGCACGGTCTCGAGGGTGGCGATGTCGATGAGGACGGCGTCGGGTTCGTGGAAGGCCCCGACGAGATTCTTCCCGGCGTCGGTGTTGATGCCGGTCTTGCCGCCGACGGCGGCGTCGACCATGGCCAGCAGGGTCGTCGGGACGTGGATGACGCCGATGCCACGCATCCAGGTGGCGGCGACGAATCCGGCGAGGTCGGTGGCCGCTCCCCCACCCAGCGACACGATCTTGTCGTTGCGTTTCAGGCCGATCCGGCCGCACACGTCCCAGCAGAACTCGGCGACCTTGAGGTCCTTACCCGCCTCGGCGTCCGGGATCTCCACCCGGTGCGCATCGAATCCTTTGTCGGACAGGAACTCCCGGATCTGTTCGGCGGTCTGTGCGAGGGTCGGCTGATACAGGACGGCCACGCGGTCGGCACCGGCCGCGGCCTGCGCGAGGTCACCGAGAAGGCCCCGACCGATGATGACGTCATAGGGCGACGACGCGTTGACGGCGATGCGGACGGGTTCGGTCGACGTGGCAGGGTCGGTCATGACGTCCTCTCGGGAACGAGTTCGCGAAGTTCGTGGGCGATGGCGGTGACGATCTCGTCGGCGACCTGCTCGGGATCACCGGCCGCGGCATCGACCTCGATGGTGGCCACTCCGGCGTAGGTGTCGGCGCGCTGCTCGAGCAATTCGCGGTATCGCGCAGCGGGATCGGCGGATGCGAGCAGCGGCCGATCCGAACCCGACACCCGCGCGAAGCCGGATTCGGCACCGACACGCAGATGAATCACCCGGTGTCCGGCGAGTGCGTCGGCGACCGCCGGCGTGGTCACCGCACCGCCACCGAGTGCGACGATTCCGCGATGATTCTCGAGGATGTCGAGGACGACGTCGCGTTCGATCTCCCGGAACCGGGTCGGGCCGGAGCCGGTGAAGATCTCCGGGATGGTCTGCCCCACGCGGTGTTCGATCTCGGTGTCGGTGTCGATGAAATCGACACCGAGGCGATCGGCGAGAACCTTTCCGACGGTGGACTTTCCGGCGCCCATGAAGCCGATGAGGACCGCAACCGGGCGGTCGGGCCCGCCGACCTGTGCGCCGCTGTCGGGGGCCGTCATGAGCGGGGCGGCCGGGTCGCGATGTGTTTCAGGTACCCGCGCAGGTTCTCACTGGTCTCGGCCACCGAATCGCCACCGAACTTCTCCAGCGCGGCCTGTGCCAGCACGAGCGCGACCATCGACTCGGCGACCACACCCGCGGCGGGCACCGCACACACATCCGAGCGTTGATGGATCGCACTGGCCTGATCACCGGTGCTCATGTCGATCGTCGACAACGCCCGCGGCACGGTCGAGATCGGCTTCATCGCCGCACGTACCCGGATGTCCTCGCCATTGGACATGCCGCCCTCCAGACCGCCCGCGCGGTTGGTGGACCGCAGTACGCCGTCGGGGCCGGGCACCATCTCGTCGTGCGCCTGGCTGCCGCGGCGGCGCGCGGTGGCGAAGCCGTCGCCGACCTCGACACCCTTGATGGCCTGGATGCCCATGAGGGCACCGGCCAGGCGCGCGTCGAGTCGGGTCTCGCCGCTCACATGGGAACCGAGTCCGACCGGCACATTGGTGGCGACCACCTCGACGACGCCGCCGAGGGTGTCGCCGTCCTTCTTGGCGGCCTCGATCTCGGCGATCATCTGCGTCTCGGCCGTCGTATCGAAGGCCCGCACCGGGCTGGCGTCGATGGCCTCGAGATCGGCGATCGTCGGGGCCGGACCCGCATAGGGATCGCTCGCACCGATCGAGATGACGTGGGAGACGATGTCGATCCCGAGTACCTGGCGCAGGAAGTTGCGGGCCACGGTCCCGGCGGCCACCCGGGCGGCGGTCTCGCGGGCACTGGCCCGCTCGAGGATCGGCCGCGCATCGTCGAAGCCGTATTTGAGCATGCCGGAGAAATCGGCATGCCCGGGACGTGGCCGGGTCAGCGGCGCGTTCCGCGCGCTGCCCTCGAGTTCGGCGGCGTCGACGGGATCGGCGGCCATCACGGTTTCCCACTTGGGCCACTCGGTATTGCCGATCTCGATCGCGATCGGCCCGCCCATGGATCGGCCATGACGCATGCCGCCGATCACGGTGACCTTGTCGGCCTCGAACTTCATCCGGGCGCCCCGGCCGTAGCCGAGTCGACGACGGGCCAATTGCAGGGCGATATCCGATGACGTGACCTCGACTCCGGCGACCATCCCCTCGACGATCGCCACGAGGGCCGGGCCATGGGACTCTCCGGCGGTTATCCAGCGCAACACAAGGATCAATTGTTCCATGCGCCGACGACGACCCCGACCGCGGCCGTGGCCAGGAAGGCCCCGGCGAGGGCGGGCCCGTGCGGTCGGCGCACTCGCCCACCGCGACCGAGCACGAATTCGGCCAGCGTGATCACCTGCGCGATCAGCACCATCACCAGCGCCGACACCGGATCGCCGAGCACACCACCGAGGACGAAGGCGAGCTTGACGTCGCCGGCGCCACACGCACCTGCGAGGAATCCCGACAGGTAGGCCAGGGACCCGGCGACCGCCGCTGCCAACACGACGGGATGGATGGCGCCGGCGATGATCATCGCCGCGACACCGGGGACGATGGCGATGTTCGGTATCCGGGAATGCCGGTGATCGAATCCGGCGATCACCGCCAGCCACGCGAGGATCACCGAGGTTGCCGACGCCGTAAGCGCCGCTGCAGGGGTCATCGGTGCAGTGTCACCGACGATGGGCACCACGCCACGTCACCGACGCGGGCATCGCCGCCCACCTGTGAGCCCCGGAGGCTCTGGGGATGACGGGTGAGGACGCGCGGGCGGCGGGGTCTCCCCGGTCGGCGCGCACCGGCTCACTCGGCCGCAGCGCCGATCGCCGCGGCCATCGCCTCCCGCGGAGCGGGGTACCCGGTGAACTGCTCCACCTGGGAGAAGGCCTGGTTCAGCAACATCACCAGACCACCGACCACCCGTCCGCCGGCCTCGGTGACCGCGGCGGCGAGCGGGGTCGGCCACGGATCGTAGATCACGTCGACCACCCGGGCGGCCGCCGACAGCGAGCCGACCACGGCGGCGGCCCCCGCGGCAGGTGCGGTCGACACCGTCACCGCGGATTCGGCGCAGCGCCGGGTGAGGTCGTCGTCGGAGGCGAACGGCAGCAGGGATGCGCGGACCCCGAGTCGGTCGGCGAGGTCGAGGACACCGCGGGCCCGGTCGGCACTTCGGGCGACGACGGTCACGTCGTCGACTCCGGCCGCCACCAGCGCGGCGACCGTGGGCAGGGCCGTCCCACCGGCTCCGACGACGACGGCCGCGCGCGGCAGCGTGGTGCCGACCGTCTCGGGGAGCACCCCGAGTGCGGCGAGCGCGCCGGTCATCCCGTCGATGTCGGTGTTGTCGGCACGCCATCCCGCCTCGGTCCGGACCAGGGTGTTGGCGGATCCCACCAGCACGGCCCGCGGGGTGCGTTCGTCGGCGACCGCGAGGGCCGCCAGCTTCGCCGGCATCGTCACCGAGAACCCGACCTGCGCCGGGCTCGCCGACCGCACGATCGTCGGCAGGTGCTCGGCGGTGCACTCGGTACGCACGTAGGTCCAGTCGGTCAGGCCGAGAGCACGATATGCCGCCAGATGCAGGTCCGGTGACCGCGAATGTGAAATGGGTGAGCCGAGCACGGCCGCGGCACGCGCATGTCGTCCGCCCACCGGCCCGGCCAACCCCGGCCGGTCCAACGGCGGAGGGCTCACCGGCACGTGATGAACCTGTTGCGGCACGCGGTGCTGATGTTGCGCCGATGCTGATCGAAGTCGGCGGTGAACAGGGTCGTCCCCTTCGCGTCGACGGTGACGAAGTACAGCCAGTTGCCGTCGGCGGGTTGCTCCATCGCCTCGAGTGCCTGCTCCTCGACCGCCCCGATCGGGGTGGGTGGCAGCCCCCGGATCACATAGGTGTTCCACGGCGTACCGGCCCGCAGGTCCTCGTCGTGCACGTTGAGGTCGACCACCTGCGCGGTGTAGTTGGCCGTCGAGTCGAACTCCAACTTCTGACCCTTGTCCAGCCGGTTGAGGATGACCCGGGCCACCTTGGGGTAGTCGGCCGGATTGACCTCGCCCTGCAGGAGCGATGCCGCGACCAGCGTCTGGTACGGGCTCAGACCGGAGCTGTTGTTGCTCAACAGCCCCCACTTCTCATACATCGCGGCGCTCTGGGTGATCAGTGAGCGCAGGATCTCGGTGGCCGACTGACCCGGGTCGATCGATTCCCACGTCCCGGGGGCGATGAGGCCCTCGATCCGACGATGGTCACCGTCCAGACCGGTCACCGCGTCGCGCGCCCACGACGGAATCCCCAGATCGGCGACACTCGCCTGCGCGGCGGCGTCGTCGAGTTGCTCGACAGTCACCCCGATGCGTTGGCCGTTGATGTCCACCCCGGTCTGGTTGGCGATCATCTCGAAGATGCCCGGGGTGACCCGCCCGGAGGTGTCCCGTTTGGTGTCCACCGGGGTGCCCGGGGGAACCACGATCCGCCCGACGCGGTGCGTCGCATCCGGATCGGAGATCATCTCGACCGCCGTCGACGCCGGGATCTCGGTGCGCATCTTGTAGTACCCACTCGACAACGACGCATCACCCGCGGCATCGACGAAGGCGTGCACGCTGCCGACCACGTCGTCGTCGACGAGGATCTGCCCCATCTGCTTGATCGTCGTGTCATCGGGGATGTGCACCAACACGTCCCCGGTGCCCTGGGCGTTCGTATAGTCCTTGCGCGAATCGAGCAGTCCGGCCTTCTTCGCTCCCACCAGACCGACGCCGACCACCAGCAGCAACACCACGACGGCGGCGACGATCATCCCGATCCGACGACGTCGACGACGGCGAATCCCGGCGGGCCGCCGATCCGGATGATCGTCGACCGGTGCTCCGCCGGTGTCTGCGACGACGGTGTCGGCCGCGGTCCGGTGATCGGCGGTGTCGTGCGCGATGACGGTGTCGTGGGCCGCGGTGTCGGCGAAACCGGAACCGCCCTCGTCCGACACGGTCGGATCTGCCAGTGCCGCAAGCGCTCCGGGCGCCACCACCCGTGACGTGGGGGCGACGGATGTCGGGTCGACCGTCTCGGTGGGCACCTCATCGGTGCCGAATCCGTCGAGGTCGCTCGGCTCTGTCTGTTCGGTCTGCTCGGTGCCGACCTGGTCCGCATCGACGTCTTCCCCGGGCGGAGCGGTGGGCGTCGCGTCGGTGACCGACTGCTCGATGACCGGCTGCTCGGTGACCGGCTGTTCGGTGACCGGCTGCTCGATGACCTCGCTCGAAGGCTCGGGACGCTTGCGCAGGTCGGTGACGGCGGCCTCGTCGACCGTCGGCGTCGCGACCGGCGCCATCTTGCGGGTGTCGATCGTGGTGTCGATCGTGTCGGTGCGAGCCACCCGGGCCCGCATCGAGGTCGGCGCGGACCCCGTCGGGGCGGCGCCCGGTGAGGCGGGCGCGCTGCTGCGGTTCGGGGCGGGGGTGGTCGCCGGAGCCGGACCGGCGGTGCCGTCCGCGCGGCGCCGGCGGTGCCGGGTGCTGGGTCGACCCTCGACCGATTGCGTGAAGTACCGCAACCGTTCGGGATCCATGCTCCCGCCCGTGTGATCGGAGTGCTCTCGATGGCGACTCCGATGCCGTTCGTCGGTCACCGCGGATACCCTCCCTGGTTCCGGTTCGACGGTGTGGCTGCTCGCCGCACCGCCCCCCGGCACGTGCGCACTTCACGCAGCACCACCGCTGCGTGACGATCGGACTCTCCGATCGATGGACGTCGGCCGAACGCGCGCGGACTCATCGTCGCGCGTCCAGCCATCCCTGCAGAATAGCGACCGCGGCCGCCTGATCAATGACCCCGCGCGAAGACTTTGCCGAACGGCCGCTGGCGCGCAATGCCTGCGCGGCGGTGACCGTAGTGAGACGCTCGTCCACATATTCCACCTCGACCGGCGCGATTGCGCTGGTCAGGGCGTCGCCGAACTCCCGGGCCGCCGTCACCGCGACGCCATCGGTGTTACGCAATGTCTTGGGCAACCCGATGATCACGCCGATCGCCTCGTACTCGGCCACCAGCGTGGCGATCCGGGCGATGTCGGTGCCACCGGAGGTGTCGCGACGCACGGTTTCCACCGGCGTGGCGAGGATGCCGTCGGGATCGCAGACCGCCACACCGATGCGCACACTACCCACATCGATGCCGAGGCGACGTCCCCGCTGCAATGGCATCAGCCGAGCAACTCGCGAATCCGGCGGACCGCCGCGTCGACGCCGTCGGGATTGGTGCCCGATCCCTGCGCGAGATCCGGTTTGCCGCCGCCGCGGCCGCCGACGAGTCCGGCGATGTCCTTGACGATGTCACCGGCCTTGGTGCCCGCGGAGCGCGCCGCGTCGGTCGTGGCGATGACGAACGGCACCTTGGTGTCGGCGCCGTCCCCGGTGGTCGAGAAGAGCGCGACGACCGCCGCCCGATCGGCGACCCGGCCCCGCAGATCGGTGGCCACCGACCGCAGACCGTTCGCGTCCAGGCCCGGCAGGGTACCGCTGACCAGCAGTGTCGAGCCCACCGTCGTCGCCTCGTCGAGCAGTCCGGAGGCCGCCGCGCGTGCCGCGTCGGCCCGCAACTTCTCCACCTGCTTCTCGGCGTCGCGCAGCTTCGTGACGAGGGACTCGACGCGTCCGGGCACCTCCTCGGAGGGCACCTTCAACGACGACGCCAGCCCGGCGAGCAGGGCGCGTTCCTTGGACAGGTATCGGAACGAGTCCATCCCGACGTAGGCCTCGACGCGTCGGACACCCGATCCGACCGAGGATTCACCGATCACCGTCACCGGCCCGATCTGCGCCGACGATGCGACGTGGGTGCCACCGCACAGTTCCATCGAGAACGGCCCGCCGATCTCGACGACGCGGACCTCGTCGCCGTAGTTCTCGCCGAACAGGGCGAGCGCCCCCATCGCCTTGGCCTCGGTCAACCCGGTCTCGAAGGTGTTCACCGGATAGTTGGCCTCGACGGCGGCGTTGCTGATCTCCTCGATCTCGGTGCGCTGCGCCTCGGTCAGTGCCGAGCCGGAATGGAAGTCGAAACGCAGGTATCCGGGGCGATTGAGCGAGCCGGCCTGCGTGGCGCTCGGACCGAGGACCTGCCGCAGCGCGGCATGCACCATGTGCGTTCCGGAGTGTCCCTGGGTCGCGCCGTGCCGCCACGCCTGGTCGACCGCCGCGATCACCTCGTCGCCCTCGACGATCTCGCCGGCCTCGACGACCACACTGTGCAACCACACGGTCTTACCCGCACGCTGGACATCGCGCACCCGCAGGCGGGCGCCGGTGCTGGTGGTGATGGCACCGGTGTCGGCCATCTGACCGCCGGACTCCGCGTACAGCGGCGTGCGGTCGAGGATCACGGTGAGTTCCTGCCCCGCGGTGGCGTTGCGTACCCGCACCCCGTCGGCGACGAGTCCGAGAACGCGGGCCTCCGACACCAGCTCGTCATAGCCGGTGAACTCGGTGGGACCGCGGTCGAGGAATTCGCGGTACACCCCAGCGTCGGCGTGCCCGGTCTTGCGGGCCGTCGCATCGGCCTTGGCGCGGGCCTTCTGTTCGGCCATGAGTTCGGTGAAGCCGGTCTCGTCGACCTTCAGCCCGGCCTCCGCGGCCATCTCCAGGGTCAGGTCGATGGGGAAGCCGTAGGTGTCGTGCAGGGTGAAGGCGTCGTTGCCGGACAGGACCGTTTTGTCGGCCTTCTTGGTGGCGGCGGCCGCGTCGGCGAACAGCTTGGTGCCGGCGGCGAGGGTCTTGGCGAAGCTGTTCTCCTCCCCCTCGGCGACGGTGAGGATGTGGTCCCGCTGCGCGGCGAGTTCCGGATACGACGGCGCCATCAGGTCGATCGCCATGCCGACGAACGCTCCGATCGTCGGTCCCTGTGCGCCGAGCAGACGCGCCGAGCGGACCACGCGGCGCAGGAGTCGGCGCAGCACGTAGCCGCGGCCGTCGTTGCCGGGCAGCACGCCGTCGCCGATGAGCATCGCCGAGGTGCGGGTGTGGTCGGCGATGACGCGGAATTTCACGTCATCGTCGTGATGGCCGGCGCCGTAGGCGCGTCCGGTGACCTCGGCGGCGAGGTCGATGATCGGCTTGAGCAGATCGGTTTCGTAGACGTTGTCGACGCCCTGCAGCAGGCATGCGACACGTTCGATACCCATGCCGGTGTCGATGTTCTTCTTGGGCAGCGGCCCGAGGATCTCGTAGTCCTCCTTGCCGCCGCCGGGGCCGCGGACGTTCTGCATGAACACGAGATTCCAGATCTCGATGTATCGGTCCTCGTCGGCCTCCGGGCCGCCCTCGACGCCGTAGTCGGGGCCGCGGTCGTAGAAGATCTCCGAACACGGACCGCACGGCCCGGGCACACCCATCGACCAGTAATTGTCCTTCAGGCCGCGCCGCTGGATGCGTTCGGCGGGCACCCCGATCTCTTCGCGCCAGATGGACTCGGCCTCGTCGTCGTCGAGATAGACCGTGGGCCACAGCTTTTCGGCCGGGATGCCGTATCCGCCGTCGTCGACGCTGTTGGTCAGCAGCGTCCACGCGAAGTTGATGGCCTCGCGCTTGAAATAGTCGCCGAAGGAGAAGTTGCCGGCCATCTGGAAGAACGTGTTGTGGCGGGTGGTGATGCCGACCTCGTCGATGTCGAGGGTGCGGACGCACTTCTGCACGCTGGTCGCGCGATCGAACGGCGGTGTCTGCTCGCCGAGGAAGTACGGCTTGAACGGCACCATGCCCGCGTTGACGAACAACAGGTTCGGGTCGTCGAGGATGAGCGAGGCGCTGGGCACCTCGGTGTGCCCGGCGGAGATGAAGTGATCCAGGAATCGCTTCCGGATGTCATGCGTCTGCACTGCGGTGTCGTCCTCGGGAAGTGGTTGGGCTATCTGCGACTTACCAGCCTACCGTCGAGTACTCATCGGTGATCTCACCGGCGCCGGGATACGCCTCGCCACGCCCGTCACACCCGGCTCATGAGCGGCGGACAGTGGGAGGACGCTGTCAACGAGCAACCGAGCGCTGTCAATGGACGAAGAGCGCTGTCAACGAGTGAGAGAGCGCCGTCAGCGTGACCGCGAGCGTGAGGTCACCCGCCGGATGATGGATCTCAGTTTGGTGACCCGCGGCCCGATCTCACGTTCGAAACCGTGGTCGGTGGGCTGGTAATAGTCGACGCCCACCAGATCATCGGGTGGATACTGTTGCGGCACAACACCATCGGGGTCGTCATGGGGATACCGGTAGCCGACCCCGCTGCCCAGCGTCTTCGCGCCGGCGTAGTGACTGTCACGCAGATGAGCGGGTACCGCGCCGGCCTTTCCGGCCTCGACGTCGGCGAGCGCGGCGCCGATCGCGGTCACCACCCCCGCCGACTTCGGGGCGGTCGCGAGATGGATGGTGGCCTGGGTGAGGGCCAGTTTGGCCTCGGGCATGCCGACCAGCGCGACCACCTGTGCGGCGGCCACGGCCGTCTGCAGTGCGGTCGGATCGGCCATGCCGATGTCCTCGCTGGCGTGGATCATCAGCCGGCGTGCGATGAACCGCGGGTCCTCGCCCGCGCTGATCATCCGGGCCAGATAGTGCAGCGCGGCATCGACATCGGACCCGCGGATCGACTTGATGAACGCGGAGGTGACGTCGTAGTGCTGGTCGCCGTCCCGGTCATAGCGCACGGCGGCCTTGTCGATGGCCGCCTCGACGTCGGCGAGATCGACCGGCGGCACGGCGTCATCCCCGTCCGCGCCGTCCCGGTCCGGGTCCGTGTCGGAGAGCACCGTGTCGGCGGCCGCCTCCAACGCCGTCAGTGCGCGACGCGCATCCCCGCCGGCGACGGCGACGAGATGGTCGTAGGCGGCGTCGGTGACCGCGACCCGGCCGCCGAGCCCGCGGTCGTCGGCGACGGCGCGCCGCAGCACCTCGCGGATGTCGTCGTCGGTGAGCGATCGCAGTCGCAGCACCAGCGATCGGGACAAGAGCGGCGACACGACCGAGAAGGAGGGATTCTCGGTGGTGGCCGCCACCAGCAGCACGATGCGGTTCTCCACCGCGTGCAGCAGTGCGTCCTGCTGGGTCTTGGAGAAACGGTGGACTTCGTCGATGAACAGGACGGTCTGCTCGCCGTCGACGAGTCGGCGACGGGCGACCTCGATGACCGCACGCACCTCCTTGACCCCGGCCGACAGCGCCGACAACGCCTCGAAGCGACCGCCGGCGGCCGTCGAGATCAACGACGCCATGGTGGTCTTGCCGGTTCCCGGCGGTCCGTAGAGCAGCACCGATGCCGCACCGGATCCGCTGATCAGGCGCCGCAACGGCGACCCGGTACCGAGCAGATGCGCCTGCCCGACGATCTCGTCGAGGGTGCGCGGCCGCATCCGCACGGCCAGCGGCCCCGTCGTCGGCGATCCGACGACACCGGCCCCGGTGTCACCGCTGGTGGGCATCCCGGGAACCTCCGGTGGGTCGAACAATCCGTCCATCGCGAGGGTCAGGAGAGCCACACCCGGTGCAACGCCACACCCATCGCGGTCGCGAAGTCGGCGATCTCCGGATCGACGGGCGCCGCCGCGGTTGCCAGATCCGACCACCGCGCGACGATCACCCGGGGATCGTTGGTGTGCAGGGCCCAGTCGTGGGCGTAGTGCGAGCCGACCGCCTCGTCGGCGTCGATGTCGACGGTGTCCAGATCGAGGTCGCCGATCCCCAGTCCGTCGATCCTCACACCGTCGACGGCGGTGCCGTCGAGGTCGCGCAGGTCGACACCGTGGGCAGCGAGATCCTCGTCCCCGTGGCCGACGAGCAGGTGCGCGGCACCCCCGATGTCGGCGTCGTCGTCGGGCAGCATCCAGATCGTCGACAACCACACCCAGAGCAGCCGTGCGATCACCAGGGTGCGTTGCAGGTCGCCGTCCCGACGCAGCGCCGGCCAGATGCCGTGGACCTCCGAACGCCACGCATCGACCATGGCGATCTCCAGGTCACCGTGCCGATCGAGGGCCTGCGGGCCCAGTTGCGCGGCGAAGGTGACCAACGCGTAGGCGATGTCGAGGCTGGCGTCCCGGAAGCCACCCCACTCGTAATCCATGAACTGCACGCCCGCCTCGTTGAGCAGGATGTTCTCCGGGCCCACATCCGACGGGCTGAAGGCGCGGTGATCGCCCTCGTCGAAGAGCCGGCAGGCGGTGTCGAGCGCGCGGACGACGCTGCACCCCATCTCGACGCCGAGATCGGCGGCCCGGGCACGGGCCACCCGTGACGCGCGCAGTGCCTCCTCACGCAGCAGGTCACCGCCCTGGGTGCCGGCCGGTCCGCGCCGGACCAGCGCCGCGAAGTCTCCTTCGCCACCGACGGTGGCCGCGTGCATACGGCCGAGCGCCTGACCCCACGCGCTGATCGCCCGGGAGGTCTCGACCACATCGGTCCCGGCGAGCAGATCGGTCATGGCATTGCCTCGTCCGAGGTCGGACAGCACCATCAGTCGTACATCCGGATCCGATGCGATCAGCTGCGGGCCCGGCCGGGACTCGGTGGGCAGCGCGGTGGCGTACTTGTAGGACGCGATCTCGCGGTGGAACGCGTGCGGATCCTCGTGTTGCGGCAGGGCCTTGATGACGAGGGTGCGATCCATCGACAGCGGATTCTGGGCGACTCGTACGCGCACCACGATGGTGCGCCCACTTCCACCGAGATCCTCCGGTTCGGCGAGCACCACCGGCGAACCGGCTCGATGCGACAACAGGGCCTCTGCTGCACGCACCACACTGGTGATGCGGCTTTCTGTGATGACCGTCATGGCGCCTTCCACGCTACCCAAAGACACCGACAGACGTCAGTGCCGCATTCGTTTCGTGATCGTTCAGATGACCCCGCGCAGCGCCGAGATGGCCGGCGGGATGGCCGCTGACCTTAGCCGATCCCCTCATCGGGGGACCGCTGAGGCGACACCTGCGGTGCGGAGCGACCCACCGCGGCGGGATCGTCGGCCGACGAATTACCGGCCGACGATTCCGCGCCGGATTTCTCGGCTGCGGATTTCTCGGCTGCGGATTTCTCGGCTGCGGATTTTGCGGCGGCCAACCCCGCGGCAGGGTCGACGCCCTCCTCGAGGGGACTGACGTCGACGGAGACGTCGATCTCGCTGCGCGTCGCATCGGTGTAGATCACCCCACGCAACGGCGGCACATCGTCGTAGTCACGGCCCCACGCCACCGTCACATGACGCTCGTCGACGAGTTTGTCGTTGGTCGGATCGAACGCCAGCCAGCGGTCACCGGGCAGCCACACCGCGGCCCAGGCATGGCTCGCATCGGCGCCGAAGGTGCGTTCCCGGCCGGGCGGCGGATCGGTGGCCAGGTATCCGGATTCGTAGCGGGCGGCCAGCCCCACCGACCGGAGGCAGGCGATCGCGACCCGCGCGAAGTCCTGGCAGACCCCTTCGCGACGCGACATCACGGTGTCGACCCGCGTGCTGATCGCCGTGGCGCCGGACTTGTAGGTGAAATCGCGGAAGATCCTCGAGGTCAGGTCGACGACCGCATCGATCAGCGGCCGCCCCGGGGTGAACACCTCACTGGCGTAGTCGCGGACCGCGTCGGTGATCTCCGGCGGGTCGAGATCGAGGGTGAACTCGGCGGCCAGGCCCGCACCGGCGGCCACCGGACGGGCCTCCTCCCACGGCGCCCGTACGGCCGGACTGACCAGCAGACCCGAGTCGATCGGGTCGACCTCGACCACCGACGCCCCGGTCACCACCAGCGCCAGGTGATCGGCGTGCACATGGAAGTAGGTGTCGGTGTTGCCGTACGCGTCGAGTCCCGAGGACCGGTCGTCGGGGTCCGGATCGATCGTGACGTCGGTGTCGAGGACCCGCTGATGCGGCAGCTCGCGCGGGGTCAGATAGCACCGGCCATATGAGGAGGACACCTCGGCGTCGTAGGTGTAACAGGTCCGGTGGATCACCCGGTACCGGCGAGTGGTCGGCACGGTCGAGGTCGCCTCGGGTGCGCTCACGTGTCACCACCTCCGACACCCCAGATCGGCTGGGCGGGCAGCGGCGGCGCAAATCGGGTGCGCGTCAACGTATCCGACAGTTCAGAGGATCCTTCTCGCAGGGTGGTCAACAGTTCGACGAGGTCACCGCGATGCCCGTCGTCGCCCAGTGCCCCCAGGTCGGCGGGATCGATGCGCCGCAGTTCGCCCGTCATCTCCTCGACGATGCGTTCGGCCACCGCCGACCGCAGTTCCTCGGGCAGCCCGGTCAGATCGGACCGCAGCCGGTCGAGCTGATAGATCATCGCCCGCGGATTGGTCTCGTCGAACAGCAGCAACTGTACGACCGGCAGCAGCTGGTACAGACCGCGGCTGCGGCGCCGGTAGATGACCGCCGATTCGTTGGCGATCAGGAAAGATTCGAGCAGCGCCTGCTCCACCGACGTCTCGTGCGGGGATGCGAACAGTGTGGCGGTCAGGTCCGCGAGGGTGATGATGCGTTCGATCCGGCGCCCGACGTCCATCAGCAACCACGCGGCGTCGTGCACCATCGACTCCGCCTGCAACCCCGACAACCCGAGCACGCCGTGCAGGATGTCCTCGTGGGTGCGGGCCAGATCGGGTCCGAGATCCAGCGCGGCGTCACCGAAGATCCCGTCGGTGCGCGCACCGGTGGCGGCGTCGATCTCGTGGGCGCGCCCGACCTGCCGCGTCAGGGTCTCCATGGCCCGCTCCATCGGCGTCAGCACCATCCACGTGCTGGTCGACATCTGATCGCGGACGGCGCGTGCGGTCGCGACCAGACGTTCGACGGCGTACGCGACGGTGCCGGGTACCCACCGGTCGATGGTCAGATCGGTGATCCGCACGATGGCCTCGTTGACCTGTGCCGGCGACGGATGCCGGTTGACGTCCTCGACCAGCAGATCCGCGGTGTGCAGGTGCTCGGCGGTGCCGGTCACCGTGGCCACCGCATGCAGCAGCAGCGGCACGGCCGAGGTGCCGTTCATCCACGGCCGGTACTGGAAGTCCTGGTAGCGCTCGCGGGCCACCTTGGCCAGCCGGGTCACCAGTTCGGTCCGCTCGCCGTAACGACCGAACCAGAACATGTCGGCGAGCACGCGTGGGCTCGCGCCCGCCGCGACCTCCTGATAGTCGGAGACCGACACGCGCTCCGGACGGATCGTGATGACCTCTTCGGCCGGTTCCCCGCGGGTTTCGGAGCGGCGCGACACGTGCCCGCCGACCTCCGTGCTGGTCACCCACACGTCCTTGGCCGCGACCGTCTGCAACGCCGCACCGCCGACACCGTCGGCGAGCACCGATCCCAGTCCACCCGGCATCACCGCATAGGTGGGGCCCTGCGCGACGCTGAACGCGCGGACCGACACCGGCGCCGCGCGGAGCACTCCCCCGGCACGTCCGGGGAACACACCCTGGGTCATCGTCGGTGCCACCGAGTAGTGCTCGATGGTGCGCGCCACCCAGTCGATGCCGCGCACGCCGATGCGGTCGGCCAACTCCTCGCGTTCGGCCCTGTCGAGGAGCGGGCCGATCAGCTCGTCACCGGTGCGGGTGTTGGTCAGCACGAGGTGGTCGAGGTCGGCGAGGACCTTCGTGCGCTGCAGGTCGTCGCCGGCCCACAACGTCGGCACCGACGGCAGGGCGAGTTCCTCGTCGAGGAGGACCGGGGCGATGCGGTCGAGCACCGTGTGCAATGCCGGGTTCTCACACACCCCGCTGCCCAGGGTGTTGACGACGGTGACGGTGCCACGCGAGATGGCCTCCACCAGCCCGGCCACACCCAACCGCGAATCGGTGCGCAGGTCGAGCGGGTCGGCGTAGGCGGCGTCGAGGCGCCGCAGCAGCACGTCGACGCGTTTGAACTTGCCCAGCGACCGCATGTACACCGCGCCGTCGCGGACGGTGAGGTCGGCACCCTCGACCAGCGGCACGCCGAGCGTCGAGGCGAGATAGGCCTGGTCGAACGCCGTTTCGGACATGCTGCCCGGACTCAGCACGGCCACCGTCGGATCGTCGACGCCGCGCGGCGCGTAGTCGAACAGGGCCAGGCGCAGGGTTCCGGCGAACGTCGTCATCGGTCGCGGCGCGCACGACTGGAACAGTTGCGGGAAGGTCCGCGACACCAGCCGCCGGTCGACGATCGCGAACCCGATACCCGACGGCGCCTGGGTGCGGTCGGCATAGGTGACGAAGCTGCCGTCCGGCATCCGACACAGGTCGACCGCGTGCAGGAACAGTGCATGCGGACCCGGGACCTGCAGTCGCGCGGCCTTACGGATGTAGCCGGGATGGCCGAACACCATCGCCGGCGGCACCAGGCCCGAGGTGATGAGCTTCTGGTCGCGGTAGAGGTCACGCAGGATCAGGTCGAGCAGCATCGAGCGCTGCGTGATCGCCTTCTCCAGCGAGGCCCACTCGACGCCGTCGACGATGAGCGGCACCGGATCGACCTGCCACGGCCGGGCGAGGGTCGTCGACCCGTCGAAGGCGTTGTAGACGACACCCTCGTCACTCGTCGCCGATGCCAGCCGCGCGGCGGCGGCGGCCAGCCGCGCATCGCCGCGCATGCCGTAACCGGAGACCAGCTCGTCCCACGCCGGACGCACCGCGCCGGTGGCGTCGAGCATCTCGTCGTAGTGGCCCGTTCCGGCGGCGCCGGAATCCGTGTCGGCGGCACCAAGATCCCTGTCGGCGGCAGCGGCGACCGCGCCCTCACCGAGCTGGTCGAGATCGAACAGCGCAAATCCGTCGGAGCGATACCGGTCGAACACCGCGGGTAGCCGACCACCCGCAGAAACAGTCACCGGAGAACTGTACGTGCCCGGCGTAGATCGAGTACCGCCGGGACCCCGGCGTCGACGGCCTGCCGGGCCTGACGCTCCCGCAACAACCCGACGTCGAGATCTCCGCTGGTGTGCCCGGAGGCCTCGAAGCGGCCGTTGCGCCGCGACTCGGCCTCCACCGCGTTGACCGGCGGCCGATCGTAGGCGCGTCCACCCGGGTGGACGACGTGATACGTCGCGCCGCCGACCGAACGCCCGTTGACGGTGTCGACGAGGTCGAACGTCAGCGGGGTGTCGATGGTGATCGTCGGATGCAGGGAGCTCGGCGGCTGCCATGCCCGGAACCGGATGCCGGCGACACGTTCGCCGGTGCGGCCGGTGCCGCGCAGCGGTACCGGATGCCCGTTGCAGGTCAGCACATACCGATCGTCGTCACCGCCGGTGACGCGGACCTGGACGCGTTCGATCGAGGAGTCGACGTAGCGGGCCGTGCCGGTCCCGGTGGATTCCTCACCGAGGGTGTTCCACGGCTCGATCGCGCCGCGCAGCTCGACCTCCTGGTCACGGATCTGCACGGTGCCCAACCGTGGGAACCGGAACTCGGTGAACGGGTCGAGCCACGAGGTGTCGAACGGATACCCCGCCTCGCGCAGTTCCTCGGCCACCAGTGCGATGTCGGAGATGATGTAGTGCGGCAGCAGGTACTTGCCGTGCAGGTCACCGCCGTGGCGGATGAGACGTGCCCGGTAGGGGTGCTCCCAGAACCACGACACCAGCGAACGCACCAGCAACGACTGGACCATCGCCATGCGGTGATGCGGCGGCATCTCGAAGCCGCGCAGTTCCAGCAGGCCGAGGCGGCCGCGTGGCGAGTCGGGGCTGTAGAGCTTGTCGATGCAGAACTCGGCGCGGTGGGTGTTGCCGGTGATGTCGGTGAGCAGATGCCGCAGGGCTCGGTCGGTGACCCATGGGTTCGGCGGCGCGTCCGCGCTCTCACCGGCGGGTGCCTTCTCCGACAGCCGGTCGATCTCGGCGAACGCGATCTCGAGTTCGTACAGCGCCGATTCGCGCCCCTCGTCGGCACGCGGCGCCTGCGACGTGGTTCCCACGAACTTGCCGCTGAACAGGTAGGACAGCGCGGGATGCCGCTGCCAGTAGGTCAGCATCGACACCAGCAGGTCGGGGCGGCGCAGCAGCGGCGAGTCGGCCGGGGTGGGCCCGCCCAGGGTGATGTGGTTACCACCACCGGTGCCGCCGTGACTGCCGTCGAGGTCGAAGGTCTCGGTCCCCAGCCGGGTGTGACGGGCGTGCTCGTACAACGACGCCAACAACTCCGACTGGTCGGCGAAGCTCGTCGTCGGCTGGATGTTGACCTCGATGACACCCGGATCGGGGGTGACGGTCAGGGTGGTCAGACGCGGATCCGCGGGCGGTCCGTATCCCTCGATCACCACCGCGGTCGAGGTGGCCGCGGCGGCCTCCTCGATCATCCCGACGATCGCCAGATACTCCTCGAGGGTGGCCGTCGGCGGCAGGAACACGAACATCGTGTCGCCGCGCTTCTCGGCGACGACCGCCGACCGCGGGACGAAGGCGGCCGGGTGCATGTCGATGACCTGGTAGCCCAACGTCTCCGCGGGATCGTCGGGCAGCGCCTCGTGCGGTGCCGACGGGTCGGCGACGAACATCGTCGGCGCAGGTCCCCACGACAGTGAGTTCAACGGCAGCCGCAGACCCGCCGGCGAGGTGCCCGCGGTCAGCACCAGCCGACCGCGTCGGGTGGTCCAGCGCGCACTGTTCCACGCGGTCTCGTCCTCGGACCGGCTCAGCGGCAACACGTAGGCGGTCGGGTCGACCACGGCGGCGTCGAGGCGTTGCAGCAGGTCTCGACGCGCTTCGGTGGAGTCGGCGGGCGGTTCGATGTCGGTGTCGGGATCGTCGATCTCCACGGCGGCCTCGGCGCGCGCGAAGGCTCGGGCGGTCGGCGTGGTCGGGTCCATACCCGGATCGCCGGGCGGCAGCGCGGCCAGTTCACGCATCCGCACGAGCGGATCCTCGAAGGCCGGCATGACCTGCGACTCGGGCAGGCCCAGCGCACCGGCGAACGACAGCAGCAACTTCTCGGCGGCCGCCGCACCCTCGGCGGTGGGTGCCGGTCCGGCGATCTCGGTGGCGATGGACTCGTCGGCGGCGCTGCGGCTCGACCACGGGTCGGCGAGCAGTTCCGGACGTGTCCAGATCGGCTTGCCGTCTTCTCGCCACATCAGCGCGATCTGCCAGCGCGGGAGCGGTTCACCCGGATACCACTTGCCCTGGCTGCGTTGCACGAGTCCCTGCGGCGCGTAGTCCTTCTGCAGGCGGCCGGCCAGCTCGGAGGCCAGTTGACGTTTGTGTGGACCGTCGGCGGCGGTGGTCCATTCCGGATCGCTCTGATTGTCGATGCTGACGAAGGTCGGTTCGCCGCCCATCGTCAGGCGAACGTCACCCGCCTTCATCTTGGCGTCCACCACGGCGCCGAGGTCGACGACCCGTTCCCACTGGGAGGCCGTGTAGGGCAACGTGACCCGCGGGTCCTCGTGGTAGCGGCTGACGGTGTTGGAGAAGTCGAGGGTGGCGTGGCACGGGCCGGTGGCCCCGGTGATCGGCGCGGCCCCGCCCGGGCTGGGCGTCGCGGCGAGCGGGATGTGTCCCTCACCGGCGAACAGTCCCGACGTCGGGTCCATCCCCACCCAGCCGGCGCCGGGCAGATAGACCTCGGTCCAGGCGTGCAGGTCGGTGAAGTCGGCGTCGGGTCCGGACGGACCGTCGAGCGACTTCACATCGGAGGTCAGCTGCACCAGGTACCCGGAGACGAAGCGGGCGGCCAGGCCCAGCTCCCGCAGCAACGCCACCAGCAGCCACGCCGAGTCACGGCACGACCCGATCGCCGAGGACAGCGTGTACTCCGGACTCTGCACACCCTGCTCCAGACGCACGGTGTAGCCGACGGCCTGCTGGACCGCCTGATTGAGTCCGACGAGGAAATCGATGACGCGGATCTTCTTCGTCGGCAGATGCCGCGCCGCGAACTCGGCCACGTCCGGATGCACCGGGGCCCCGGCGAACTCGCCCTCGTTGACCCCGACGGGCCGCAGGTAGACCTCGAGGTCCTCCTTCAGCTCGGCCGGGTACTCGAAGCCGTAGTGCTCGGCCCAGTCCTCGATGAAGAAGTCGAACGGATTGATCGCCGTGAGGTCGGCAACCAGACTGACCGTGATCGACAGGGATTTGGCGGGCTCCGGGAAGACAAGGCGCGCAAGGTAATTGCTGAACGCATCCTGCTGCCAGTTGAGGAAGTGATCACCCGGCTCGACCTTGAGTGAATACGCCTCGATCGGGGTCCGCGAATGTGGGGCCGGGCGGAGCCGGACCACATGCGGAAAGATCTTGACGGGTCGGTCGAAGGCGTAGCTGGTGCGATGCTCCAGCGCGACCTTGATGGTCATGGGTCGACCACCTCTCTATCGGTCACCGGGTGAACTCGGGCGATGAGTCCTTACGGGGTCAAATCTCATCACAGATGTTGCGGTTGTGCCCGCCGTGCGACGGGCGTCACCGGCGAGGTCGATCAGCTGTCGGCGGAAGCGGGTGCGTCGGCCACCGCGGCATCGGCGGCCGGCGCGTGGCGGACCACCGGCTTGGCATCGATTCCCGACTCCTTGCGCTGCTGCGCGGTGATCGGCGCCGGGGCCTCGGTCAACGGATCCACGCCACCACCGGACTTGGGGAAGGCGATGACCTCACGGATCGACGACTCCCCGGCGAGCAGGGCGGTGATGCGGTCCCAGCCGAAGGCGATGCCCCCGTGCGGCGGGGCACCGAAGGCGAAGGCGTCGAGCAGGAAGCCGAACTTCTCCTGCGCCTCCTCCGGCCCGATGCCCATGATCTCGAAGACCCGTTCCTGCACGTCGCGGCGGTGGATACGGATCGACCCACCACCGATCTCGTTGCCGTTGCAGACGATGTCGTAGGCATAGGCCAGCGCCGCACCGGGATCGGACTCCAGATGCTCGAGCGACTCCGGTGTGGGTGAGGTGAACGCATGGTGCACCGCGGTCCACGCACCCGATCCGACCGCGACGTCACCGGCCGCGGTCGCCTCACCGGTCGGCTCGAACAGCGGGGCGTCGACGACCCACACGAACGCCCAGTCGGCGGTCGCGGGATCGATGACCTCCCCGGGGGCCGGGATCAGGCCCTGACGGGTCGCGATCTCGACCCGCGCGGCGCCGAGCAGCGCCCGCTGGGCCTTGGCCGGTCCGGCCGCGAAGAACACGCAGTCCCCCGGCGCCGCGCCGACATGGGCTGCCAGCCCCGCGCGTTCGGCGTCGGAGAGGTTCTTGGCCACCGGCCCACCGAGCGTGCCGTCCTCGCCGATGAGGACGTAGGCCAGGCCCTTGGCGCCACGCTGCTTGGCCCACTCCTGCCAGGCGTCGAGCGTGCGCCGCGGCTGCGCCGCACCGCCCGGCATGACGACCGCACCCACGTACGGCGCCTGGAAGACCCGGAACGGGGTCTGCGCGAAGTACTCGGTGCACTCCACGAGCTCGATCCCGAATCGCAGGTCGGGCTTGTCGGTGCCGTACCGGCGCATCGCGTCGGCGTAGGTCATCCGCGGGATCGGGGTGGACAGTTCGACGCCGACGAGGCGCCACAACGCCACCAGAACCTCCTCGGCGAGGGTGATCACGTCATCCTGGTCGACGAAACTCATCTCGACGTCGAGCTGGGTGAACTCCGGCTGCCGGTCGGCCCGGAAGTCCTCGTCGCGGTAGCAGCGGGCGATCTGGAAGTAGCGTTCCATGCCGGCGACCATCAGCAGCTGCTTGAACAACTGCGGGCTCTGCGGAAGCGCATAGAAGTTACCCGGCTGCAGTCGCGCGGGCACCAGGAAGTCGCGCGCGCCCTCGGGAGTGGACCGGGTCAGTGTCGGCGTCTCGATCTCGACGAAGTCGCGGGCCAGCAGCACACCGCGGGCGGCGGCGTTGACCTTCGAGCGCAGCCTCAGCGCCGCTCCCGGACGGTCCCGACGCAGGTCGAGGTAGCGGTAGCGCAGCCGCGCCTCCTCCCCGGGCGACTCATCGAGCTGGAACGGCAACGGCGCCGACTCGTTGAGCACGTGCAGCTGCGCCGCGTTGATCTCGATCTCCCCGGACGGCAGATTCGGGTTCTCACTGCCCTCGGGGCGGACCTCGACGACACCGGTCACCGCGATGCAGTACTCGGCGCGCAACCGATGCGCGGCCGCGGCGACCTGCTCGTCGCGGAACACGACCTGCACCAGTCCGCTGCTGTCACGCAGATCGATGAACACCACGCCACCGTGGTCGCGCCGGCGGGCCACCCATCCGGCGACGGTGACGGTCTGCGTGGCGTCTGCGCGGCGCAGAGATCCGGCCTGATGCGTGCGAAGCACTGGAGTCCTTCCTGGGGTGGAAAAGCTGGGGTGGAAAAGTCGGTGGGACGAATGCCCGGGTCAATCGTACGTAGCCGCCCGCGGCGTCGGCCCACCCGGTTGGTACCGCGGCCCGACCGGGTGGCGGCAGGCCACGCCAGAGTGGACCGAACACCCCGGGATGTCCGTGTTTCGTCGGTACGCTTCCCCCATGACCTTTCAGGGCAGTGGTCCCCTCGACACCGGGAACGTCTCCGGCGGCGGGGGCGGCGGAGGTGGCGGCGGACGCATCGCGCTCGGAGGCGGTGCCGGCCTGATCATCACGATCGTCGCGCTGCTCTTCGGGGTGAATCCGGGTGACATCCTGGGCGGCGGAGGCACCGGCACGTCGACGAATTCCGCCGCGTCGTCGGAGATCCAGCAGCACATCGACTCGTGCACCGTGGAGATGGCCAATCAGGGTGACGAGATCTGTCGCATCGTGGCCACCACGAACAGCCTCGACACGGTCTGGCCGACCCTGATGAGCAGCTACACACCGCCCAAGACCGTCATCTTCAACGATTCGGTGAACACCGCGTGCGGCGCCGCCACGTCGGCGACCGGGCCGTTCTACTGCCCCGCCGATCAGACCGCGTATTTCGATCCGTCGTTCTTCCGGACGCTGGAACAGATGGGCGGCAGTGACGGTGCCCTCGCCCAGGAATACGTCGTCGCCCACGAGTACGGGCATCACGTGCAGAACCTGACCGGTGCCCTGCAGAAGGGCCAGCAACTCGGGTCGCAGGGACCGCGATCGGGTTCGGTACGTGTCGAACTGCAGGCCGACTGCCTGGCCGGGGTGTGGGCCAATCACGCCGACGACGACAACCTGCCCTTCGCACTCAATGACCTGACCCAGGATCAGATCGCCGGGGTCATCCAGACCGCCAAGGCGATCGGCGACGACACGATCCAGGGTTCGAACTCCAACCCGGAGGGCTGGACCCACGGGTCGGCGCAGCAACGCGCCCGGTGGTTCACCGTCGGCTATCAGAGCGGTGACCCCAAGCGGTGCGACACGTTCGCGACCAACGACCTGTGACGGCCACGACGCCGGGACCGACGCCGGGATCACCGGGGGCGCGACCCGCGACGCCGGTCGATGCGCTCGCCGAGGCCCACCTGACGGCCATGGCGGCCGCCGACCCGATCCTGGCCACCGAATTCGGTCTGCCGGGCCACGATCACGCGCTGACCGATTTCTCGCCGGACGCCGTCACGGCGCGCGCCGATCAGGTACGCGCGACCTTGGCTGCGCTGTCCGCCACATCCCCCACCGACGACGTCGACCGCGTCACGATCGCCACGATGACCGCATCCCTGCGCCGCGAACTGGCGCTGGCCGATGCGGGCGAGTCGACCGGCGTGTGCAACGTGATCACCTCCCCGCTGCAGGCCATCCGCGACGTCTTCGACCTGATGCCCACCGCCACAGAAGCGGCTCGGGCCGATGTCGTGGCACGGCTCGCGGCCATCCCGGACAGCCTGGCGGGCGCGATCGCCGGCCTGGATCACCGCCTGGCCACGGGCCCACCGTTCGCCCGTCGCCAGGTGCTGCTCGCCGCCGAGCAGGCCGACACGGCACCCGCCGCGATCACGGCCACGACGGGCGCGATCGACGCCGATCCGGCACTGGCCACCGACCTGCAGCGCGCCACGCAGCGGGCCGGGGCCGCCTTCGCGGCGTACGCCGATCACCTGCGAACCCGGATCGCGCCCGGCGCCTCCGACGCCGATGCGGTCGGCCGGGATCGCTATCTCCTGCACCTGCCGCATTACCTCGGCGCCGACGTCGATCCGGACGAGGCGTACGCGTGGGGCCTGACGCAGTTGGCACAGATCACCGCCGAACAACGCGAGATCGCCGCGGCCCTGGGCCACGGCGGTGACGTGGCGGCGGCACTGGCGCATCTGGACGCCGATCCGCGGTATCAGATCCACGACAAGACGGCCTTCGTCGACTGGATGCAGCAGACCTCCGACGACGCAGTGGCCGGCCTGGCCGGGACCCACTTCGACATTCCGACCCGACTGACGCGACTGGAGTGCCGATTGGCCCCGTCGTCGACGGGCATCATCTACTACACCCAGCCCAGCGCGGATCTGACCCGGCCCGGACGCATGTGGTGGGCGGTGCCGCCGGCCCAGACGGTGTTCCACACCTGGCAGGAGAAGACCACCGTCTACCACGAGGGGGTGCCCGGCCATCACCTGCAGCTCGGGTCGGCCATCGTCGACGACGACCTGAACGCCTGGCGCAAGCTGGCGTCGTTCACGTCCGGACACGGGGAGGGCTGGGCCCTCTACGCCGAACGCCTGATGGCCGAGCTCGGGTGGCTCGACGATCTCGGTGACCGGATGGGAATGCTGGATTCGCAACGACTTCGGGCCGCACGCATCGTCGTCGACATCGGTGTGCACTGTGGCCTGCGGGCACCAGAGCACCTCGGCGGTGGCGTCTGGGATGCCGACAAGGCGTGGACCTTCCTCACCTCGTCGGTGGCGATGGATCGCGCGGTGCTGCGATTCGAACTGGACCGCTACCTCGGCTGGCCCGGTCAGGCACCGTCCTACGCTCTCGGACAACGGGTCTGGCAGCAGACCCGCCAGGCCGCCCTGGCCGCGCACCCGGAGTGGACGCTCAAGGATTTCCACACCCGGGCGTTGGCGTTGGGTGGGGTGAGCCTCGACGTGCTGGTCGGCGAGATGACCGACGCGGCGTAGCGCGACGCCGAGTCGTCGGCGATGATCGGGCGCATGGGATTGCTGCGCCGCTCGCCGATCTTCTCCGACCGGGGCCCGAAGCTCACTCCGGTCGAACGGGACACCGCCCGGCGCCGGGCCCAGCGTGCGGCGTGGGCGGCCCGCACCAGCGTGACCATGACCGCGCGGCGTGCCTACCGCGATTACCGCGCCACGGCCGGTGACCGGTTCATGGCGTGGCCGCTGTGGGAGCGGCACTACCGCGAGGCCTATCGGGGTGGCGCGGCGCACTCGTCCGGGGAGCAATTCTCCAGTTGGGACGATTGAGACGAACCCCGGTGGCGCCCCGGCACTCCCGAGTACCGTGAGCCCATGACGGCCGATTCCGCCCCCACCGAATCCATTCCGGCCACCGACGCCGATTATCCGGATGCGTCGGTGCGTTACGGGCCCGCCCGGTCCCAGCTCGCCGACATCTTCGAGCCCGCCGAACCGACCGATTCGCTGGTGATCCTGCTGCACGGCGGATTCTGGCGGGAATCCGACCGCACCCGCACCTGGCCGGTGGGACGCGAACTCTCCGGCGCCGGACATCTCACCGCGGCCGTCGAATACCGCCGTGGGCCGGGGAGCTGGGCCGACGCCTTCGACGACGTGATCGGCGCGATCGACGAGATCGGGCTCAGCGGAAGGGAATTCACCATAGGAAACGACGCGCCGCGGGTGACGACCCTGGTCGGCCATTCGGCCGGCGGCCAGCTCGCGCTCTGGGTGGCCGGTCGCGCTTCGCTGCCCGAGGGAAACCGTTGGCGCACAGAGCATCCGACCATCACCGGAGTGGTCGCGCTCGCGCCGATCGCCGATCTGGCCCGTGCCGCCGAACTCCGTCTCGGCGACGACGCGGTCGCCGAATTCCTCGGCGGCACTCCCGAAGAGATCCCCGAGGTGTATGCCGTCGCCGACCCGGTCCGCCTCGCACCGGCTGTGGACGTCCACATCCTGCACGGCGCCGACGATGTCGATGTCCCGGTCGAACTGTCCGAACGGTATGTGGCACAAGCGAAGCCATCTGGGGACTCGAACGTGTCACTCGAGGTGGTCGACGGCATCGGCCACGAGTCGTGGGCCGATCCGGCCGGGCCGGGGTGGCGGCACCTGGTCGGCGCACTCGATCGGGTGACCGCGCGACGGTGACCTGAGTCAGGTGATCTCGACCAGGCAGGCGGTCGGGTAATGCGGATCGGAGGAGTCATCCGTGGTGTAGACGTGGGTATATTCCGGCGGACAAGCGATTTCACCACCGACAACACGGTCGCTGATGATCCGAAAGGCGCCGGGATGGCAACTCGTCGGGAAGAGCCCCACTCCCGAGGTGAAGCGATAGCAAAGGCCGACAGGCGCACCCAGTAGCGAGGATGAACTCGTAGGCGGGGTCGTGGGAGACGGAATCGTGGGAGACGGTGTCGTGTAAGTGGGCGAGGTGTAGGTCGGCGTTGCGTAGGTGGACGACTCCGTGGTTTCCGACGACGCCTCGGCCTGGGGCGTGCCACCGACTCCGATGACCGGCAGCCCGCAACCGGACAACGCACCGGCGAGGGCGCCGACTGCAAGGATTGCGGTGCCGCCGACTATCGCGCTTCGTCGATGACCTCGTGTGCCGTGACCTGTCATGGCAACCTCCGGGAGTCGCTGCAATCCGATCGCTACAGCATGCCCGCCATATGTGATTCACATCACACACTGCGCCGGGATTACTCCGTTCGACAGACGCCCCCGGAATCAGCGACCCAGCAACCCACTCACCTCGTCGACGACGCGCGCCAGCTCCACCTGATGCTGGTCACCGGTGCCGAGGTTCTTGATCTCCAGCTTCCCCTCGGCCAGTTCGCGATCCCCCAGCACAAGCGCGAGACGCGCGCCGGAACGGTCGGCGGCCTTCATCGCGCCCTTGAGTCCGCGATCGCCGTAGGCGAGGTCGACGCTGATCCCGGCGGCCCGCAGTTGTCCTGCGACGGAGACCAATTCGGCCTTCGCCTCCGCACCCATGGGCACCCCGAACACCTCGACCCGCGCGGCGTCGGCGTCGGCGACGCCCTCGGCCTCCAGCGCGAGCATCGTCCGGTCGACGCCGAGACCGAATCCGATCCCGGACAGGTCCTGCTTGCCGCCGATCTGGCGCATCAGTCCGTCGTAGCGTCCACCGCCGCCGATGCCCGACTGCGCCCCGAGTCCGTCGTGGACGAACTCGAAGGTCGTCTTCGTGTAGTAGTCGAGACCGCGGACGAGACGCGGGTTGATCTCGTAGGGCACCCCGAGCCGTTTCAGGTGCGCGAGCACGGTGTCGAAGTGGGCGCGCGCGTCGTCGCTCAGATAATCGAGCAGCAGCGGCGCATCGGCGGTGGCCGCCTTGATCTCGGGTCGCTTGTCGTCGAGCACCCGCAACGGATTGATCTGCGCGCGGGCGCGGGTCGGCTCGTCGAGATCGAGCCCGAAGAGGAACTGCTGCAACGCCTCCCGATACCGCGGACGACTCTCGTCATCGCCGAGTGAGGTGATCTCCAGGCGGAAGCCGGACAGCCCGAGCCGCCGGTACCCCTCGTCGGCGATCGCGATCACCTCGGCGTCCAGGGCCGGGTCGTCGACGCCGATGGCCTCCACGCCGACCTGCTGCAACTGCCGATAACGACCGGTCTGCGGCTTCTCGTACCGGAAGAACGGTCCGGCGTAGCAGAGTTTGACGGGCAGTTGTCCGCGGTCGAGGCCGTGCTGGATCACCGCACGCATCACCCCCGCGGTGCCCTCGGGCCGCAGTGTCACCGACCGCTCACCGCGGTCGGCGAAGGTGTACATCTCCTTGCTCACGACGTCGGTGGACTCGCCGACGCCGCGCGCGAACAAGGCGGTCTCCTCGAAGACCGGCAACTCGATGTGGCCGTAACCGGCGCGGCGCGCGGCCTCGGTGAGGGTGTCGCGGACACGACGGAAGTCGGCCGAACGCGGCGGGTAGTAGTCGGGAACTCCGCGGGGCGCGGAGAAGTCGGCGCTCACAGTCGTCGAGATCCCTTCGTCGAGGTGTCGTCCGCGGCCCGCGCGGACGGGTCGGCTGCCACGTCGACGAGGAACGGGTTGGTGCGCCGCTCCTGGCCGACCGAGGTCTGCGGGCCGTGGCCGGGCAGCACCTGTGTGTCGTCGGAACGGGTCAGCAGCCGCGCACCGATCGACTCGAGCAGCTGTTGATGACTGCCGCCGGGCAGGTCGGTCCGGCCGATGGACCCGGCAAACAGTACGTCACCGGAGAAACACACGGGCACCGTGGCCCCGGCGTCGGCCCCGTCGCCGGACTGCTCATCGGGAATCGGCACGTCCATGGTCAGCAACACCGATCCCGCGGTGTGTCCCGGCGCGTGGTCGACGGCCAGGCGCAGGCCGGCCACCTCGACGTCCTCACCGTCGACGAAATCGACGACCTTCTCCGGTTCACGGAAGGTCAGCGAACCGATCATCGGACCGAGTGCGGGCCCGAGGCCCCGCGCCGGGTCGGCGAGCATGGGTCGATCATCCGGATGAATGTAGGCGGGGATGGAGAACTCGTCGCACAACTCGGTCGCGTTCCAGGTGTGGTCGAGGTGCCCATGGGTCAACAGCACCGCCACCGGAGTCAGCTGGTGTTCGGCCAGGATTTCCCGCACCCGGGGGGCCGCATCCTGGCCCGGGTCGATGATGATGGCCTCGGATCCCGGACCGGCGGCCACGATGTAGCAGTTGGTCTGGAACATCCCTGCAGGGAAGCCGGTGATGAGCATGCTCTCCATTGTGGCCCATCGGATCCAGGCGGTTTGCGTGGCCTGTCGGAACCGGCGATCTCCTCACGACCGTCACGTGCGGGGAGTGTCAAAGACCCGGTGCAGTGACTTCACAGGTGATACTGGCACACTGCATGGGGTGTTCGGTGGCCGCCCGGACATTCCAGAACCGCAGCACCAGGTCAATCCAGCACCAGCACGATCGCAGCACCAGGACGAGGAGGGCGTGCAGAGCGTGGCGAGCGACAACGAGCCCGGCAAGCCGGAATCCCAAGACTCATCAGATCCGGCCGACGACACCGCGGTCGTCGACACGTCGACCGCGACCGACGCCGCGACCCGCCGCGCGCTGACCAATGAGCAGCGACGCGAGGCCGCCAAACGCAAGCTCGAGGAGCGCCTGGAGCGGGAACGGCAGGCACAGCGCAAGCGCAAGATCATGATCGGGACCATCTCCGGTGCGGTGGTGATCGCCGTGGTGGCGACCGCGACGTATTTCATCGTCGACAAGATCCAGACCGATCGGTTCAACGCCGCGCACACGACGTGTACCTACACCGACAAGGCCAGCAACCTGGCCGACGTGCCGACCAGCCCACCCGCCCAGGTCACCGATCCGGCGCAACGCGCGCTGTATCAGGAGCAGATCGACAAGGTCAACGCCGGCAAGGGCAACGAGAAGACGTCGCCGAAACCGGACTCGACCCAGCCCAAGGACGGGACCGCCACCCTCACCCTGAACACCAACCAGGGTGCGATTCCGATCGACCTCAACCGGACCGGCGCGCCCTGCAACACCGCCGCGGTGATCTCCCTTGCCGACAACGGGTACTACAACGGCAGCCCGTGTCACCGGATGACGACGGCCGACCTCAAGGTCCTGCAGTGCGGTGATCCCACCGGCAGCGGCCTCGGGTCGCCCGGCTGGACCAGCCCGGACGAGCCGCCGACCAATCTGAAACCGGTCGGTGAGGCCTCGGCCATGCAGCAGCAGGTGGTCACCTACCCGCGCGGTACCGTCGCCATCGCCAACAGCGGTCAGGCCCAACAGGGTGAGGCCAATTCCGGGGGGTCCGCGCAGTTCTTCGTCCTGATCCAGGATGGCCAACTGCCCCCGAACTACGCCGTCGTCGGCACCGTCGACGCCGCGGGAATGAAGGTCATCGACAAGGTGTACGCCGGCGGCGTCGAACCCGGCATCGGCACCAACCAGATGACCGGGGCACTCGAACGCAAGACCGACGACGGCGCGCCGAAGATCCCGGTGACCGTGGAGACCGCGGTGGTGTCCTGACACTCCGCTCGCGATCGCGATAACAGACAACCGATGGCCCGTCACCCCAGGTGGCGGGCCATCGGCGTCGATCGACGCCCGAGCGAGCGGCCGGTGACGGGTCGGTCAGTCGGTGTCAGGCCGCCGAGGTGACGCGGTAGACGTCGTAGACGCCTTCGACGTTGCGCACCACGTTCAGCACATGTCCGAGGTGCTTGGGGTCACCCATCTCGAAGGTGAACTTGCTGATCGCGACCCGGTCTCGGCTGGTGGTGACCGACGCCGACAGGATGTTCACCCGCTCGTCGGCGAGGACCTTGGTGACGTCGGACAGCAGCCGATGCCGGTCGAGCGCCTCGACCTGGATGGCCACCAGGAACACCGACTCGGGCGACGGCGCCCAGGACACGTCGATGATCCGTTCGGCCTGCCCCTGCAGCGCCGCGGCGTTGGTGCAGTCGGTGCGGTGGACGCTGATCCCGCCGCCCCGGGTGACGAAACCCATGATGGTGTCGCCCGGTACGGGCGTACAGCATTTGGCGAGTTTGATGAGCACGTTGTCGACGCCCTCGACCACCACACCGGCGTCGCCGCCCTGGCGGGATCGGGTCGGCATGGTCGACGGGGTGGTCAACTCGGCGATCTCGTCGGCGGCCGCGTCGATCCCGCCGAGCGCGGCCACCAACCGGTTGACCACGTGCCGGGCCGACACGTGATTCTCCCCCACCGCCGTGTACAGGGCGCTGACGTCCTGATAGCGCAACTCGCGCGCCACCGCGGCCATCGAATCGGCACTCATCAAGCGCTGCAACGGAAGTCCACCCCGTCGCACTTCCTTCGCGATGGCGTCCTTGCCGGTCTCGAGGGCCTCTTCGCGCCGTTCCTTGGCGAACCACTGCCGGATCTTGGCCTTGGCCCGCGGGGACACCACGAAGTTCTGCCAGTCCTTGCTCGGTCCGGCGTTCGGCGCCTTGGAGGTGAAGACCTCGACCACCTCACCGTTCTCGAGTTGGCGTTCGAGTGCGACGAGACGACCGTTGACCCGCGCGCCGATGCATCGGTGGCCGACCTCGGTGTGCACGGCGTAGGCGAAATCCACCGGCGTGGAGCCGGCCGGCAACGTGATCACATCCCCCTTGGGGGTGAACACGAAGATCTCCTTGACGGCGAGGTCGTAGCGCAGCGACTCGAGGAATTCGCCCGGGTCGGCGGCCTCCCGCTGCCAGTCGAGAAGCTGACGCATCCAGGCCATGTCGTCGACCTCGGCGACATCGGTGCGGCGGCCCTTGCGGTCCTTGTAGCCGCCCTCCTTGTAGCGCCAGTGCGCGGCGATCCCGAACTCCGCGGTGCGGTGCATGTCGTGCGTCCGGATCTGCACCTCGAGGGGCTTGCCCTCCGGACCGATGACCGTGGTGTGCAGCGACTGGTAGACGCCGAACCGTGGTTGCGCGATGTAGTCCTTGAACCGTCCGGCCATCGGCTGCCACAGCGAATGCACCACGCCCACCGCCGCATAGCAGTCGCGCACCTCGTCGCAGAGGATCCGCATGCCGACGAGGTCGTGGATGTCGTCGAAGTCGCGGCCCTTGACAATCATCTTCTGGTAGATCGACCAGTAGTGCTTCGGCCGGCCCTCGACGGTCGCGGTGATCTTGGCCGAACTCAAGGCGTTGTTGATGTCGGCGCGCACCCGGGCGAGGTAGGTGTCACGCGAGGGCGCGCGGTCGGCGACGAGCCGCACGATCTCCTCGTAGCGCTTGGGGTGCAGGATCGCGAAGGAGAGGTCTTCCAGCTCCCACTTGACCGTCGCCATTCCCAACCGATGAGCAAGCGGCGCAATGACTTCCAGCGTTTCGCGCGCCTTGCGCGCCTGCTTCTCGGGCGGCAGGAACCGCATGGTGCGCATGTTGTGCAGCCGGTCGGCGACCTTGATCACCAGCACCCGCGGATCGCGGGCCATCGCGATGATCATCTTCCGGATCGTCTCGGCCTCGGCCGCAGAGCCGAGCGCGACCTTGTCGAGTTTGGTCACGCCGTCGACGAGGTGGGCGACCTCGGCACCGAAGTCCTTCTCCAGCGCCTCGAGGGAGTACCCGGTGTCCTCGACGGTGTCGTGCAGCAGGGCGGCCACCAGCGTGGTGGTGTCCATCCCCAGATCGGCCAGGATCGTCGCCACCGCAAGCGGGTGGGTGATGTAGGGATCCCCCGACTTCCGGGTCTGCCCGCTGTGGCGTTCGTCGGCGATGTCGTAGGCGTGTTGCAGCAGCGCGACGTCGGCCTTCGGGTAGATCTCCCGATGCAGCGTCACCAGCGGCTCCAGCACCGGGCGCACCGGTGACCGCGTCGCGGTCATCCGCCGTGCCAGCCGGGCCCGGACGCGACGCGACGCCGAGGAATGCTGCGGCGGGATCGCACTCGTCTCCGGCGCAGTGGCGTCGGCGCCGTCCGACGGTGTCGTCGGTGCGACCTTCTCGGGCGCGGGCGCATCCGATGTGCTCGCGCCGGTCGCGCCGCCGTCGGCGTGGGCTCCGACCACCTGCGTGGCGGCCGGGTGAGGCCGGGCAGCGGCGGCGGTGTCATCGCGAGAGCGTGCCGCGTCCTCGGTGGCCGTGGCATTCACCGGGCCGGGGTTGGGCTCGTCGGCCATGCGACCCTCCATTCAGCGACACGAATCCGGACCGGCGACCGGTGCGGACACCATCTCGGACTCAACGGACTATTCGTCAAGTCTAATCCGCGGGCCGCACCCAACCCGATGTGCACCGCCGCCCGACCCCACCGCCCGACCCCACCGACCGTTCGAGGAGGTGTGTCCGGATCAGTCGGTGGCGATGCAGTGCACCGGGATCTCGCCGAGACCGTCGGCGATGCGCCGCCGGCCACCGAGGGCGCTCAGCTCCATGATCACCGCGACGGCGAGGACCCGGGCGCCGGCGCGTTCGAGGAGTTCGGCCGCCGCCACGGCGGTTCCGCCGGTCGCGAGGACGTCGTCGACGAGCAGGACCCGCAGGCCGGTGATGTCGATCCCGCTGGCCGGGATCTCGAGTCGGGCCCGCCCGTATTCGAGGTCGTAATCGATCCCGTGGACCGGTGGTGGCAGCTTGCCGCCCTTGCGGACCGCCAGCACCCCGACCCCGAGTTCCCGTGCGACCGCGCCGCCGAGCAGAAACCCGCGGGCATCGATGCCCGCGACGAGGTCGATGGTGGCACAGCCGTGCGTGAGTGCGGTGACGATCGAGGACAACCCGTCCGGGTCGGCGAGCACCGGTGTGAGGTCCTTGAAGTCGATTCCCGGTTCCGGGAAGTCGGCGACCATCCGGCCGTGTTCGGTGATGGCGATCCGGGCGCGTCGCAGGGCGTCGGCGGTGATGTCACCGTCGACCATCGGCCGGGCCGCGTCGTCGGAGACGTCATCGGTCATCGGGTCCACCCCCATGCGATCCCCGGCGTTGCGGTTCCCAGGTGTGCGGTGTTGTCAGTGTCGTCACGTCAGCATCCACCGATCCATGTTCCATCCCGTCCCGTTGCGCCCCAATCCGGCGACCACATTGTCGACCTGATCATTCCAGTGCCGCACGCGCGGGGCAGCGAACAACGGGATCGAGGCCACCTGCGCCCACGCTCCGGTCTCGATGGTGCGGACCAGGCCGAGTCGCTCGGCCTCCAGATCCGCCACGGCGAGCTGATCGATGGCGGTGTTGACCTGCGGATTGTTGAGGGTCGTCAGATTCAGCGGATCGCCGCCACGCAGCTGATAGGCGTCGCGGATCGGATCGGAGGACCCCGCGGCGGAGAACGAGGCGCCGCTCGCCACCAGCAGTGCATCCGCCTGCGATCCCAGCCCGCCGACGCCGGTGACCGACGACGCGGTGTCGGTCACCGTGATACCCGCCGGCGCACAGGACGCGTTGATCGCGGCGACCATCTGGTTCCAGCGCCCAGTGGGCGCCAGGTAGCCGATACGCACGGTGCGCGACGCCCGGCGCGGGGTGCCGTCATCGGCGGTACCGGCCGCCTCCGCCAGCAGTGTTCGGGTGCGCCCGAGGTCGGGACGCTGGTACTCGCGCCCGAATTCGCCGTTCAGCGAGGCGGCCAACTCGTCCCCGGGTGCCAGGACCCGCATGTTCCACATCTGCGCACCGCTGCCGAACTGCCGTGCCAACCCATCGCGGGGCACGCAGGATGCGAACGCCCGACGCACCCTGACGTCGCCGAACACGCCACGCCCCGACAGCACCAGCCCCTCGACGGCCAGTGCCTGCGATTCGGCCCCGTCGGTCGGTCGTGGGACGTTCTCCCCGTCGGCGAGACCGGCCGTCACGTCGGCGATGTCGTACGCACCGTCGGCCAGGCGTTGGGCGACGTCGTTGCCGCGGCCCCACATCGTGATCCGTGACGCCGCCGGAGGATCACCCCACCAGGTGTCGTTCGCCACCAGCAGGAGGCCGCCGGAGGTGGAGTAACTCTCGAATCGGTAGGGCCCCGACGCCGGGAACCGACTGCGATCGAAGTCTCCGGGAGTGAAGTCGAACCCGGTGTTCCAGGACTTCGCGATCCGTTCGATGACCGCACGGTTGCGCGCGCGGATCGGGTCGACGATGTTGGCCACCCCGGCGTCGCGGGCGACGACGTGTGCCGGCAGGAGGGTGCCGGCACCGAACAGCGATGCCCAGTCCTGGTAGTCACGCCCGGCGGCGAAGGTGACCGTGGCCGTTGTGGCACCGGGGGTGCAGTCGACCGAGTCGATGTCGCGGTAGCCGGCGGTGGTCGCGGGCGTGAAATCGTCGAACCGGCCGCTCATCGCGGCCCAGGCCAGCACGATCTCATCGCACGTCAGCGGGACGCCGTCGGAGTACGTGGCCTTCGGGTTGAAGTCGTAGCGCAGCGTCAATCGGCCACCCGGCTCGCGGGTCACGGTTCCGATGTCACGGTCCGGGGTCACCTGCCCGGCATCGCCGAGGTAACTGAAACCGGGCAGCACACGGGTGGTGGCCATCAGCACGCCGTTGGCGTTGCCCTCGCGGGTGTTGGCGTTGTAGGTGCTCAGCTTGGCGTCGACCGCATAGTCGATGGTCGGCGGTGGTGGGTCGGAGCACGCCGACACCAGCGTCGCCGCCAGCGCCGCACCCACCATCACGACCAGCAGCCGTATCACCATCGACCGGCGGCGCACCGACCGCGCATCCTCCCCGCGCGTGGTGCGCGAACCCCTCGTCACGAGTGCCGAGACTATCGCGTGCGGCGCCGTTTTCCGCTCGGCACGGCGGGGGTGTCGTCGGCGGCGGCCTGCCGCGCTCCCCCGGACCGGCGCGTCCCGGGTGATCGGGCCGGGCGTCGTCGTGCCGCGGAGTCACCGGCGTCGGGGTCCTCCCCCTTCTCGATCGCGGCGCGGCGCGCGAGCACCCGGGCGGTGTGCCGGGAGATGTCCTCGCGGCGTTCCTTCAGGGTGACCAGCAGCGGCGTGGCCAGGAACACCGATGAGTACGCACCGACCACCACACCGACCAGCTGGATCAGTGCGAGGTCCTTGAGCGTGCCGACGCCGAGCAACCAGACCGCGATCACCATGAGCGCGATGATCGGCAGCACCGAGATGACGGTGGTGTTGATCGAGCGCATCAGGGTCTGGTTGACGGCCAGGTTGGCCTGCTCGGCGTAGGTGCGGCGGGTGGTCTGCAGGACCGAACGGGTGTTCTCCGACACCTTGTCGAACACCACCACCGTGTCGTACAGCGAGAAACCGAGGATGGTCAGCAGACCGATGACGGTGGCCGGGGTGACCTCGAATCCGACCAGCGAGTACACCCCCGCGGTCACGATGATGTCGAAGAACAGCGTCGCCAGCGCGGCGATGGACATCTCCCGGTCGAAGCGGATCGCGATGTAGATGAACACGATCACCAGGAAGACCGCGAGCGCGATGAGCATCTTCTCGGTGATCTCGCGGCCCCAGGTGGAACTGACCTCCGAGATGCTGACGTCCTGCGCGGTGAGTTCGGGCCCGTAGGCGTCGGTCAGCGCCACGGTGACCGTCCGCGCCTGTTCCAGGGTCAACGCGTCGGTGCGGACCTGGACGGTCTCACTGGAACCTGATCCCGCGGTCTGCACCGAATCCGGTGCGGTGCCGAGTGCCTTGCCGACGACATCCTCCACGGACTGGCTGCTGATGCCCTGCGACACCGGGATGGAGATCTGGGTGCCGCCCTCGAAGTCGATGCCGAAGCTGAACTGACGCACACCGATGGAGATCACGCAGATCGCCAGGATCACCGCGGTGACGATGTACCACTGACGGCGCTTGCCGATGACCTCGAAGGCGCCGGTGCCGGTGTAGAGCCGCGACAGGAACGATCGCGAGGTGTCGGCGGTGAAGTCGGCGTCACTACCGGTCGCCGGGGCCGCCACGGTGGTCGTCGCGCCGTCGGTGTCAGTGGCGGTCTGGTTGGGGCTGGTCATTTCGACGATCCTTTCGCCGATGCGTCGCCGGCCGGCGCGTCACCGGTGGCGTGATCTGTCCCGGATCCGGCGCTGCCGGGTTGTTTGGTGAGGCTCGGCGACCCCGAGGTCGTCTCGGTGGTCGCAGCACCCCGGGCGCCGGCACCGGTCAGCGCGCCCACCCGCTCGGCGCGTTCGGTGCGGCGCCGGCGGGCCACCTCACTGACCGCACCCAGACCGTTGACGCCGGGTCGTGACAGGAATTCCGAGCGGCTGGCCAGCACGACCAGCGGATGGGTCACCAGGAAGACGACGACGATGTCGAGGATCGTCGTCAGACCGAGGGTGAAGGCGAATCCGCGGACCTCGCCGACGGCCAGGATGTAGATGACCGCGGCGGCCAGGAAGCTGACCGCGTTACCGGACCAGATGGTGCGCCGCGCCGATGCCCAGCCGCGGGGTACCGCCGACCGGAAACTCCGGCCCTCACGCATCTCGTCCTTGATGCGTTCGAAGTAGACGACGAAGGAGTCGGCGGTCATGCCGATGCCGATGATCAGACCGGCGATACCGGCCAGATCGAGGGTGAAGCCGATCCAGCGCCCCAGCAGCACGATGATGCCGTAGACCATCACCAGCGACAGCAGCAGCGACGCCACGGTGAGGAAGCCCAGCATCCGGTAGTAGGCCAGCGCATAGATCAACACCGCGATCAGGCCGATCGCGCCGGCGAGCAGACCCGCGCGCAGCGACGACAAGCCCAGCGTCGCCGACACGGTCTCGGCGTCGGAGGTCGAGAACGACAACGGCAGCGATCCGTACTTGAGCACGTTGGCCAGGTCGGTGGCCTCGGACTCGCTGAACGGGTTGCCGCTGATCTGGGTGGCCCCGGTGATCGCCTGGTTGATGACCGGCGCCGAGACGACCCGGGTGTCGAGGGTGAAGGCGGTCTGCTTGCCGACGTTCTGTGCGGTGTAGGTGGGCCAGAAACTCGCCGCGTCGCCCTTGTACTCCAGGCTCACGATCCACTCACCGGTCTGCGGTTCGGTACCGGCACTCGCCGACTTGATGTCACGGCCGTCGATGATCTCCGGTCCGAGGAGGTACACGGTGTTGCCGTCGGTGGAGCAGGCCACCAGGTACTGGGAGGGATCGTCGTTGCCGCGCAACGGATCGCTGGCGTTCGGCGAGCAGTCCATCTTGGCCATGTAGGCCGCGAGGGCCTCGGTGTTGGAGTTCGCGGGGGCCTGCCGGTTCTTCTTCGCCTCGGCGATCTGGGCGGCGACCTGATCGGCCGGCAGATCCTCGGAGTTCTCGGAATCCTGCTGCTGATCGGCGGGCTGCGGGGTGGCCGCGGTCTGCTGTTCGACCGGGCGCACGTACAGCCGCGCCGTCTGGCCCAGCGACTTGGCCTGCGCGCCGTCCTTGCCGGGCACGGTGATGATCAGGTTGTTGCCACTGACCACGACCTCCGAGCCGCTGACGCCGAGTCCGTTGACGCGCTGCTCGATGATCTGCTTGGCCTGGTTGAGCTGATCCCGGTTGGGCGCCTGACCGTTGTCGGTGCGGGCGGTTAGGGTGACGCGGGTGCCGCCCTGCAGGTCGATACCGAGTTTGGGTTCCGGCGAACCACCCCCGGTGAAGAAGATCAGCAGGTACACCAGGGCCAGCAACGCCACGAACGCGGTGAGCGGCTGCCACGGCGGGATCTCACGCGCCGACGATCGGGCCCGTTTGCGTGTGGTGGGCTTCGCCGAATCCGAGTCGGGACGTGGCCGCCGACGCGAGCCCTTCGGTCCGGTCGTCCGGGGATCGGGTCCGCTCGGTGTGGGACCGCTCGCACCGGTTCCGTCGGTGGAGGCTCCCTTCGATTCGGCCCCACGGGAAAAACTCACGTACTCGATCTCCTTTGATACGAACGTTGATCAGCGCGGTGTCGGCGGGAACGCGCGATCATCCCGGCCACTGTAGCGTCCCGCACACAGACACCCGCCCCCGGGAATCCCGGGGGCGGGGCAGGTGCGTCGCGGGTCACGCGACGCCGATGTCCTACTTCTCGGAATCGGCCGATTTGTCGTCGGAGGACTTGTTGAGGTTCGGGGTGTCCGAGGTGGTGTCGTCGGCAACCGCGTCGTCGAGGTCGTGATCATCGTCATCCTCGAGGGCGAACGGCGGGACATAGCCGGGGTAGGTGGCGGCGGCCTCGTCGGTCGGGACGACACGCATGACGGCCAGCCGGTTCCACCGTGTGACCAGGCCGGTGGCGATCTCCACGTCGACGTAGTCCGATGAGGTTGCGTCGATCACGGTGCCGAACAGTCCGCTGGAGAGCTGGATGCGGGTTCCGGTCTGCACCGAGTTCTGCATGTCCTGCATCTCGGCCGCACGCTTCTTCTGCTTGCGCATCGAGAAGACCATGAAACCGACCATCAAGACCAGCAGCAACGGGAGAAACAGAGATTCCATCAGGAAACAATCGTCCTTGTCGTATCGAGAATGTCACCCGCGACGCTGCGTGGGAACCACGGGTCGCGGGGGTGCCGACAAGTGTGTGTCGGCATGCACTCTGTCCAGTGTGCCATGGCCATCGCCGGTTTCCCTAGGGCCGCCGTGTCGAGGTGGCCGCCGTCGGGGTGCCGGATTTGCCCGATCACAGCTCGTCGAACAGTGACGCGGTTCCGCCGTCGCGGGGTCGAACGCCGAAGGTGGCGTTGAGCGCGCCGGCCGGCGGTGTCAGGCCGAGGTGATGCCAGGCGGCCGCGGTGGCCACCCGCCCGCGTGGGGTGCGGGCCACCATCCCGGCCCGGACCAGGAACGGTTCACAGACCTCCTCGACGGTTGCCGGTTCTTCGCCGACCGCGACGGCCAGCGTCGACACGCCGACGGGCCCACCGCCGAATCCCCTGATCAGGGCGTTGAGGACGGCTCGGTCGAGGCGGTCGAAGCCGAGTTCGTCGACGTCGTAGACGGCCAGGGCCGCGCGCGAGATGTCGACGGTGATGATCCCGTCGCCCCGTACCTCGGCGTAGTCGCGGACCCGGCGGAGCAGACGGTTGGCGATGCGCGGGGTGCCGCGTGACCGGCTCGCGATCTCCGACGACGCATCGGCCTGCAGGTCGAGACCGAGAATGCCGGCCGACCGCCGCAGCACCCGCACCAGCTCATCGGTCTCGTAGAACTCCATGTGCGCGGTGAACCCGAAGCGGTCACGCAGCGGCCCGGTCAGCGATCCCGATCGGGTCGTCGCGCCGACCAGTGTGAACGGTGCGACGTCGAGCGGAATCGAGGTCGCCCCCGGGCCCTTTCCGACCACGACGTCGACCCGGAAGTCCTCCATCGCCAGATACAACATCTCTTCGGCCGGCCGGGCGATGCGGTGGATCTCGTCGATGAACAGCACGTCACCCTCGACGAGGTTCGACAGCATCGCCGCGAGGTCACCGGCGCGTTCCAGCGCGGGCCCCGACGTCACCCGGATCGCCGATCCCATCTCCCCGGCGATGATCATCGCCAGCGAGGTCTTGCCGAGCCCGGGTGGCCCCGACAACAGGATGTGGTCGGGGGTGCTCCCCCGCTTCTTCGCCCCGTGCAGCACCAGTTCGAGTTGCTCGCACACCCGGGGCTGCCCGATGAAATCGGCCAGGGACCGCGGCCGCAACCCGGCGTCGAAGTCGCCGTCGGCGCGCACCGGCAGCGCGCTGACCTCGCGTTCGTCGTCGGTTCCCGCCTCCTCGGGGTACTCGCCGGTCATGCCGTCTTCCCCAGCAGGGCCAGCGATCGGCGCAGCGCCGCGGATGCGTCGGCGTCGGGTGACTCGGCCAGCACCGATGCGACGGCCTTCTCCGCGGGCGCCGCGGTGAATCCGAGCCCGATGAGTGCCTCGGTGACCTGCCCGGCGACCCCACCCGCGCCGGCCACACCCGACGCCGTCGCGGTGTCGGCGACCGGCCGGTCGACCTTGTCGCGCAGTTCCACGACGAGACGTTCGGCCACCCGCTTGCCGATTCCGGGGACCGAGGTGAGTGCCTTGGTGTCGGAGTCGGCCAACGCGCGGCGCAGCGCGTCGGGTTCGAGGACCGCGAGGGTCGCCATCGCGAGTCGGGGCCCGACCCCGGTGACGGTCTGCAGCAGCGCGAACAGGGCTCGGGCGTCGGGTTCGGTGAACCCGTACAGGGTCATCGAGTCCTCACGGACGATCATCGAGGTCAGCAGCGTCGCCTCGTCGCCTCGTCGCAGCCGTGACAACGTGTCGGGGGTGGCCAGGACGCGATAGCCGACTCCGGCGCAGTCGAGGACGACGTGATCGAGTGCCACCTCCAGCACCGGCCCGCGTACCGAGGCGATCATCGCTTCCTCCCTTGTTCGGCCGCCGCCACCCGGCGACGGTGCGTCCGGGCGATCTCGTCGGCGCGTTGTTGCGCCTGCGCCATGCGTTCGATCATCGGGCCACGCCAGCAGTGACAGATGGCGAGGGCCAGGGCATCGGCGGCATCGGCCGGACGCGGTTTGGTCTGCATCCCGAGGATGCGCGTCACCATCGAGGTGACCTGGGATTTGTCGGCGCGGCCGTTGCCGGTCACCGCGGCCTTCACCTCCGACGGCGTGTGAAATCGGACGGGCACATCACGTTGTCCGGCGGCGAGCGCGATCACCCCACCCGCCTGCGCCGTACCCATCGCGGTGGACACCTGGTTCTGCGCGAAGACCCGCTCGATCGCGACCACGTCGGGCTGATGGACGTCGAGCCAATGGCAGGCGGCGGAGTAGACCGCGAGCAGTCGTTGCGCCAGGTCCATGTCGGTGGGCGTGCGCACCACGTCGACGTCGAGGGCGGTCACCTGCCGACCACTCCCCGACTCGACCAGCGCGATGCCACACCGGGTCAAGCCCGGGTCGACGCCCATCACCCGCACGGTCACACACCTCTCTCCGCAAGACGAACAGCTGTTCGAGATGCTACCGGCGGCCACCGACAATGCAACGGATCGACACGACCCCGATTCGCGCCGGGGAGAATGTCCGGTGATGACGCATTACACCCCGATCGATCCCGATGGTCTCGTCGAGATGTGCGCGCAGACCTGCCTGGACCTCGACGGCGCGTCGATCGTCGGCGTCGACGGCGCGTCGCCGGCCCGGCCGGAATCGATCGCCGAGGCCATCGCGGCGACTCTGCGGGCGCGCGGCCGTGCCGCCGCGGTGATCCGGGTGATCGATTACCTCCGTCCCGCATCCCTCCGGCTGGAGTGGGGTGCCCACGACGTCGAGAGCTTCCGGACGTCGTGGTACGACTACCCGGCCCTGCGCCGCGAGGTGCTCGACGGTCTCCGACACCATCGACGGTGGCTGCCGCGACTCTGGGATGGCCACTCCGACAGATCTTTTCGCGATCAACGGCAGCACGCGACCGACGACCAGATACTTCTCGTCGCCGGCCCCATGGTGCTGCGCGAGGATCTCGACCTCGATCTGGGCATCGCACTGCGGATGAGCCCGCCCACGCTGCGTCGACGGTTGCCGCCGGACGAGCACTGGACGATCGCCGCGCTCATGGAGCAGCAGGAACTCGGGCCGCTGCCCGACATCGAGGTGCGCTACGACCATCCCGAACGACCGGCCATCGCCATCCGGTGACACCGGGAGTCCGGCATCGCCGGGTGCGGGTCGAGCGCGCGCCGGTCGGGTCAGGCGTCGAGTTCGGCGAGCACCTCGTCGCTCACGTCGACATTGCTGTAGACGTTCTGCACGTCGTCGGAGTCCTCGAGCGCGTCGATCAGCTTGAACACCTTGCGGGCACCCTCGGCGTCCACTGGGACCTCCACCGACGCCCGGAAATCGGCCTCGGCGGATTCGTAGTCGATGCCGGCGTCCTGCAGTGCGGTGCGTACGGCCACCAGATCGGTGGGCTCGCTGACCACCTCGAAGGTCTCACCGAGATCGTTGACCTCTTCGGCCCCGGCATCCAGGACGGCCATCAGCACGTCGTCCTCGGACTGCCCGGCCTTCTCGAGGGTGACCACACCCTTGCGGGTGAACAGGTACGCCACCGAACCCGGATCCGCCATGTTGCCGCCGTTGCGGGTCATCGCCGTGCGCACCTCGCCGGCCGCACGATTGCGGTTGTCGGTGAGGCACTCGATCAGGATCGCGACACCGTTGGGCCCGTAGCCCTCGTAGGTGATGGTCTGCCAGTCGGCGCCGCCGGCCTCCTCGCCGCCGCCGCGCTTGCGTGCGCGTTCGATGTTGTCGTTGGGTACCGAGCTCTTCTTGGCCTTCTGGATCGCGTCATAGAGCGTCGGATTACCCGCCGGATCGCCACCACCGGTCCGCGCCGCGACCTCGATGTTCTTGATCAACTTGGCGAACATCTTGCCGCGCTTGGCATCGATGACGGCCTTCTTGTGCTTGGTGGTGGCCCATTTGGAATGGCCGCTCATACGCTCTACCCGATCCTTCCGGCACTGACGTGCACAACTCTCGATCACTCAGTGCGCCACCCCACCCGTGACCCGAATCACGGTCGTGGGCGCACAACCTGACAGGTCAGTCTACCGGCGGACCATGTCGACGAAGTAGGCATGCACACGTCGGTCGCCGGTGACCTCCGGATGGAAGGACGTGGCGAGGACGTCACCTTGGCGTACCGCGACCACCCGGCCGGCCGCGGGACCGTCCGGAACACGGGCGAGGACCTCGACGCCGTCGCCGGTCGATTCGACCCAGGGTGCCCGGATGAACACCGCACGCATGGGGGTCGCGTCGGTGATCCCGGCGACCTCGAGATCGGTCTCGAAGGACTCCACCTGACGTCCGAATGCGTTGCGCCGCACCGTGATGTCGAGAGCGTCGAGGTGGCGCGCGTCGGCCCGGGTGTCCAGGATCGACGACGCCAGCATGATCATGCCGGCGCACGATCCATAGGCGGGCATGCCGTCGGCAAGACGCCGCCGGAGCGGATCGTAGAGGTCGAACACCCCGAGCAGTTTGCTCATCGTCGTCGACTCCCCGCCCGGGATGACCAGGCCGTCGACGGAGTCGAGTTCGGCGCGTCGGCGGACGGCGAGCGCGTCGGCACCTGCCTCGGTCAGCGCGGCCAGGTGCTCACGCACATCCCCCTGCAGAGCCAGAACACCGATGCGAGGCGCGCTCACCGCTCCTGCCGCGCGTGCTGGTCGGCGGGCATGGTGCGCCCGAGTCGGGTCAGCCCTTCTTGGGTGACCGCGGCGACCATCTGGCCGGCACGGTCGAAGATGCGTCCCTGCGTGAGGGCTCGCCCACCGCCGGCCGACGGCGAGGTCTGGTCGTAGAGCAGCCATTCATCGGCGCGGAAGGGGCGCAGAAACCACATGGCGTGATCGAGGGAGGCGACCTGCGGCGTCACGTCGGGATGGGGCACCCGTGACGATCCGAGCAGAGTCATGTCGCTCATGTAGGCCAGCGTGCACACGTGGATCGTCTGGTCGTCGGGCAAGGGATGGCGGTAGCGGAACCACACCCGCTGCTGCGCGGCGAAATACTCGTTGGTGATCATCTGCTCGGCCGGCACGACCCGGATGTCGAAGTTCGTCCACTCCCGCAGGACCGCCTGTTCCTCGACGCTCAGATCGTCTGCGCGATCCGGCAATTCGTCGGGATTCGGCGCCGGGGGCATCCGGTCCTGGTGTTCGATGCCGTGATCGCTGGTCACGTGGAAGGACGCGGACATGGTGAAGATGGCCTCGCCGTTCTGGATTCCGGTCACGCGCCTGGTGGCAAAGGACCGTCCGTCGCGGACGCGGTCGACGAGGAAGACCGCGGGGATGTCGGGATTGCCCGGGCGGAGGAAGTATCCGTGCAGCGAATGCACCGCGAACTCGTCGCCGACGGTGCGAGTGGCCGAGACCAACGATTGCCCGGCAACCTGTCCGCCGAAGGTCCGCTGGAGGTGGCTCTCGAACGCCCCACCCCGGTAGATGTCGGTCTCGATGCGCTCGACGCGCAGGATGTCCTCGATGTCTGCCACCGGACAAGTATCGCGCACCGTGCCCGGACCCTGCGACGCGGCGTCAACCAGGTTGCGACGCCGCGTCCCTGTCACAGCTCGTCGAGACGAACCAGTCCGTCCTGCACCGCGCGGGCCACCAGCGCCGCCTTGGTCGGCGCGGTGCGGCCGAGTTCGGCGTACTTGGCGCGGATGCGGGTCAGGTGGGTGTTCACGGTGCCCAGGGAGATGAACAGTTCCTGCGCGACCGCGGGCTTGGAGTCGACCATCAGCCAGGTGCGCAGCACCTCGACCTCACGGGTGGTCAGGTTCGGGCGCGGCAACTCCGGGACCTCGGGGGCCTGCGGCTCGCGGGCCTCGGGAACCAGGTGAATCCGGGGCTCGGCGACGGGAGCGGCCTGCTGACCGGGCAGCGGCATCCGCCGTGCGGCCAGACGGGCCAGAGCCTCGGTGCGACGCCGATCGGCCTCGGCGCGACGACGGGCGGCCTGGGCGAGGTTGCCGGCGGGGATGTGCGAAACAACTGCGGTCATCGTGTGCTCCTGTGCGTGTCGTGTGTCTTCTGGTTGGTGGGCTCGGTTACCCGATGCACAAGACGTTATGGGCGTTTCGCAAGAAGGTCGATGGGGAGAACTCCCCTGCCCATGGGTAGTTCTACCCATGGAATACGTGCAGTTCAGAGGGGGTGCACGGACGAGATTCCCGGACTCTACCCATGGTCCCCGTCGCGACTACCCACCGCACTCCCCTGTCATTCCCCCGACTCGGGGACACGGGACCGTCGCATCACTGACAGCGCTCACCAGGTCACTGACAGCGCCCACCGAGTCACTGACAGCGCTCACCCGGTCACTGACAGCGCCCAACCTCAGGAAGCCTGAGCGCTGTCAACGACGTGGCGAGCGCTGTCAGCGTGGTACAAAGCGCTGTCAACGTGGCTGAGAGCGCCGTCAGCTCGCGGCGTTGCGGGCCGCTTCCTCGTCGATCAACGGGAGATCGTCGCGGGTCACGATGCGCGAGGAGATGGCGTACTCGATCAGCCGTGCCCGACGATTGCTCGCGAGCTTTCCGCCACCGGCACGCATCCCGCTGACCCCGAGTTGATCGAGTTTGTCGCAGACGTTGTCGAGTTTGCGGTTGAACTTCGTCAGCGGCCAGCCCAGTCGGGCAGCGGCTTTCGCCGACGAGGGGATCGCGCTGGCACCGGTGCCCTCACGACGCAGGATCTCCTCGGCCAGCACCACGATGAGCAGCTTCTGACTCTCGGTGAGCATCGGCACGCCCTCGGTGGTGCGTCCGACGGCGAAGGACTGCTCGGTGACCGGACGCACCTGCGGCGCCGTCGCGTAGACGATCAGCTCGTAGGTGGTGGGCCCGGCGGTGAACACGACGGTGGTCTCCCCGAACACGAGCGGCATCCGCGCCCCCGGCCCGAGGGTCGCGGAGAATCCGACGTCGCCGGCGGACACACTCGCCGACAGGTGACTCCCGAGATTGGTGAGCCACCACAGCCCGTTTTCGTTGTGCAGCAACAGAAATCGACGATGGAGATACGGATTGTCGTCGACGGAGAGATCGGCCTCACGACCGATGGTGAATCGACGGTCCCCGGGCAGCGGAAACCGCTCGCCGCAGTAGTCGACGTACGTCATCCCCGGCGGTACCGATGTGCCGCTCCCGGTGGGTTCGTACTCAGGAACCATTCAACTCGACCCGATCATTTCTCCGTTGTCGGCGCGGTGTCCGGTGCGTCGTCGTCGGAATCATCCGTCCCGTCGGCAGCCGCCTCGGAATCCGGGGTGGCCGAATCGGTTTCGCCCGGCCCGGTGTCGTCCTGCTCGGTGTCGCCCGACCCGGCGTCGTCTGTGGTGGTCGGCGTGTCGGACGCATCCGACGCACCGGCCTCCGATTCCTCCCCGTCGACGATCGGTATCTGCAGCGTGGCCACCGACTCGTGGACCTCGACGACGATGACGGTCACGTTGTCGTGGGCGCCGAGTTCGAGGGCGGCCTCGACGAGGTCGTCGGCGGCACGTTCGGCCGTGTCGGCGTCACCGAGGATCCGCGCGATCTCGTCGTCGGGCAGTTCCCCGGTCAGCCCGTCCGAGCACATCAGCAGGATGTCACCGGGCAGGGCGACGGTGCTGAAGTAGTCGGCCACCGGATCGATCATCCCGGCACCGAGAGCACGGGTGATCACGTTGCGGCGCGGATCGGTCCGCGCCGCCTCGGGCGTCAGGAAACCCGCGTCGATGAAGTCCTGGACCTGCGAGTGATCGCGGGTGAGCTGTTGCAGGGTGCCGTGCTGATACCGGTAGGTCCGGGAATCCCCGATGTTGAGGATCAGCCAGTGTGGTTCACCCTCGACGGTCACCAGCAACGCCCCGGTGGTGGTGGTCCCGGCCCGGCGTTCCGACGAGGTCTCGATCTCCGAGATACGCGTCTGCGCCTCGTCGAGCAGATCGATCAGTGATTTCTGCGTCTCGATCAGTTCCCCGGCACCGTCGGCCGCCGACAAGGTGAGCAGGGCGGCCTCGCTGGCCAATTCACCGCTGTCGTGGCCCCCCATACCGTCGGCGAGCAGGTACTTGCCCGGCATCACCAGCGCAGCGTCCTCGTTGGTTTCCCGCACCCGACCGACACTGCAGCGCACCGCCCACTCCAGCCGCAAATTCTGGACGAAATGGGTGCCCGCCGTCGCCGCATCACGGACGATGCTCACCGAATCCATGGTCAGCAGATCCTACCGGCGCCGACACCGAAACAGTCAGCAGGCCACACCGAGTTGACGCTGTTCATCCGACCGGCGCCGCTACCAGCCACGCTCGGCGAGACGATGCGGAGCCGGGATGTCGTCGACGTTGATGCCGACCATCGCCTCCCCCAGGCCCCGGGAGACCTTGGCGAGCACATCCGGGTCGTCGTGAAAGGTCGTCGCAGCCACGATGGCCGCCGCGCGCTGCGCGGGATTGCCGGACTTGAAGATGCCCGAACCGACGAACACGCCCTCGGCACCGAGTTGCATCATCATCGCGGCGTCGGCCGGGGTGGCGATACCGCCGGCGGTGAACAACGTCACGGGCAGCTTGCCGGCTCGCGCGACCTCGACGACCAGCTCATACGGCGCCTGCAGTTCCTTCGCCGCGACGTAGAGCTCGTCGGCGGGCAGGGAGGTCAGGCGACGGATCTCGTCGCGGATCTTGCGCATGTGGGTCGTCGCGTTGGACACGTCGCCGGTGCCGGCCTCGCCCTTCGAGCGGATCATCGCCGCGCCCTCGGTGATACGTCGAAGTGCCTCACCGAGATTGGTCGCACCGCAGACGAACGGAACCGTGAAGGCGAACTTGTCGATGTGATTGGCGTAGTCGGCCGGGGTGAGCACCTCGGACTCGTCGATGTAGTCCACGCCGAGGCTCTGCAGGATCTGTGCCTCGACGAAGTGCCCGATGCGCGCCTTGGCCATCACCGGGATGGACACCGCGCTGATGATTCCGTCGATCATGTCCGGATCACTCATCCGCGACACCCCACCCTGGGCGCGGATGTCGGCGGGCACACGCTCGAGGGCCATGACCGCCACCGCACCGGCATCCTCGGCGATCTTGGCCTGGTCGGGGGTGACCACGTCCATGATGACGCCGCCCTTGAGCATCTCGGCCATTCCCCGCTTGACCCGGGCAGTCCCCAGACCGGATTCCGTGATGGGGGTGTTCGGTTGGCTCACTGATGCTCTCCTGCTTCTCGTTCTCGCATGTCCGCGCGCCGCGAACGTCTCCGATCCAGGATAGGCGAGGGTCATCGGATGATGATCGCCGGTCCGGACGCCGGACGACGGTGCCGACGCAATCGGGGAAACAGCGCAGAGGTTCAGCTCGGGGGGTTCAGCTCGGGGTGACCCGCTCGACGATCTCGAAGTACTCGGGTCGTTTGGCCGTGCCCCCGAGTCGCAGGAGACGCACGAGCCGACGGTCGGCGAGGCTGCGGGTGTCACGGACGGCGTCGTTGTAGAAGCGTCGCGCCATCATCACTCGGGTTTCGGCGTCGGCGAGTTCGGCCACCAGCGCCGGTGGGCGCGCGCCGGGATCGAGGTGTCCCAGGGCCACCGACAGTTCGTTCTCGGCGTCCTCGCGCTGATCCCGCGCGGCGTGTTCGGCGGCGTCGGCCCGCGCGACCAGCGTTCGTGCCGCGGCATGGATGTCGGCGTCATCGGAATCGTCCATCCACGCGGCGATCGCCCGCACGACGACGGTCCGTCGTTCCAGCGCCGCCTCCAATGCCTGCCAGGCCAGGTCGACGCGGACATTGAGCCGGTCGAGTCGATTGGCCCGCCCGTACGCCCAGCCACCGACGATCACCACCACGATGGCCGCCACGACGAGGAGCACGGTCACAGCCGTCGACATGATCGCCCTCCCTGCATCCGGGTCGCGCCGCGATGAGCCGCCGCGACATCATCACCGCACATCATCATCACCGCACATCAGTCCGACACCACCACGGACCCGGCGCCCACGGTGACCGTCTCGTAGACGCGCATGATCTGATCGGCGACCCGCGACCAGTCGTACCGATCCGCTCGCGCGCGACCGGCCGCCACCTGCGCGGCGCGGGCGTCGTCGTCGGAGAGCAGGCCCACGATGGCCTCGGCCAGTTCGTCGGCGGCGCCGACACCGACCAGGGTGCCTGCCCGCCCGTCGTCGAGCACCCGCCGGAACGCATCGAGCTTGCTCGCGACGACCGCCGCGCCCGCGGCCATGGCCTCCACCAGCACGATGCCGAAACTCTCACCGCCGAGATTCGGGGCGCAGTACACGTCGGTCGATGCCAACGCCCGGGCCTTCGTGTCGTCGTCGACCTGCCCGAGGAACACGAGGTGATCGGCCAGGTCGCCGGCGCGCCGGCGCAACGCCTTCTGGTTGCCGCCGCCGACCACCAGCACCCGCAGGTCGGGGAAGGCAGCCACGACCGTCGGCAGCGCCCGCATCAGGATGTCGATGCCCTTGCGGGGTTCGTCGAAGCGTCCCAGGAACAGGACTGAGCGCCCCGGCCACGGGTAACCGTCGAGCGGTTGGGCAGTCGCGAACGACGCCACGTCGACGCCGTTGGGGATCTCCACCGCATCGGAGCCGAGGGATTCCATCTGCCAACGACGGGCGAGTTCACTGACCGCGATCTTGCCCGCGATCCGTTCGTGGTACGGGCGCAGGGCACCCTGAAAAGTGCTGAGCCACAACGATCGTGACGTCGAGGTGTGGAATGTCACGACGATCGGACCGGATGCCACCATCAGCGCCATCATCGACAGGCTGGGTGAATTCGGTTCGTGCACATGCAGAACGTCGAAGTGGTTGTCGGCGATCCAGCGGCGCAGGCGCCGATATCCGTTGGGGCTGAAGTTCACTCGCGAGACCGACCCGTTGTACGGGATCGCCAGCGCCCGCCCGCCCGGGACCACGTAGTCGGGTAGCTCGTCGGCATGATCGGTCGGCGCGATCACACTCACGAAGTGGCCACGCTCGATGAACACCTGGGCCAGTTCGACGACGTGGGCCTGGACACCGCCGGGGACGTCGAAGGAGTACGGGCACACCATCCCGATTCTCATGTGGCCCCCTGCACCCGGGCCCGCTGGCGGTCGGTCCAGTCGGCCTCCCACAGGGGCTGCAGCATGTGCCAGTCGGTCGGGTGCGCGGCGATGTTGGCGGCGAAGGCGTCGGCCAGCGCCTGGGTGGCGGCCTCGACGCCGACCGACACGTCGATCTCCTGACCGCAGCTGATCTGTGAATACGGCGCCTCGGTGAACCAATGATGCACCGGCAGCAGGCCGGCGCCGGTCTCGATCGCCAACCGTGCCGACCCGGCGGGCATCCGGGTGCGCTCACCGAAGAAGGTGACCGGCACACCATGGCGGGCGATGTCACGCTCACCGAGCAGACAGACGACGCCGCCGGCCCGCAGACGCTCGGCGAGCAACCCGAACGGGGGTTGCTCACCGCCGGAGAGCGGAAAGATCTCGAAACCCAGCGACTCGCGGTACTCGACGAACCGCCGGAACAGCGACTCCGGTTCCAGGCGTTCGGCGACGGTGGCGAAGCTGCCCCGATTCTGGACCAGCCAGACCCCGGCCATGTCCCAGTTCCCGGTGTGCGGCAACGCCAGGATCGCGCCCTTTCCGCGATCGAGAATGGCGTCGAGACGAACCTGGTCGTCGGCGGGTACGTCGACCGTGGCGGCGGTGGCGGCGAAATCCTGGGCCGGTAGCCGGAAGGCCTCGTACCAGTACCGCGCATAGGACCGCATGGCGTCCTCGACGAGGTCGTCGGGCACCTGCTCGGGGGGCGTCCCGATCACGCGGGCCAGGTTGCGCCGCAACTGTTCCGGGCCGCCGTCGCGGCGCCCGGCGAATGCCCCGCCCCGGTCGAACAACGCACGCGCGAGACCGTCGGGTGCGTGGCGCACGCCCGCCCAGCCGGCCCGATACCCCAGGTCGGTCAGTTCCGCCCGGACACGCTCAAGCATCGGCGCCGGTGGAGTCGGTGCCCGCGGTACCGGTGGTGCCGGTGCCGCCGGAGTCCCCGGCATCGCTGTCCGGATCGGCCGGCGCGGCCAGCGGAATCAACTCCCGCGCCCCCGGCGAGGCGGCGATCGAGAACATCCGCTGACCCACCGTGATCACGCTGCCCACGGCGAGCAGCCACATCGCCACGTGGATCGCCCACCACAGACCCAGACCGGTGAATCCCGCACCGACCAACACGATGATGAGGCGATCGGGCCGTTCGATGAGACCACCGTCGCCGTACAGTCCCGCCGCCTCGGCGCGGGCCTTCGCATAGGAGATCACCTGCGAGGTGACCAGGCAGATCAGCGTGGCGATGAACAGCAACTGATGCGGCTCGGTCCACACGCACCACCAGGCCAGGCCGGCGAAGATCGCGCCGTCGGCGATGCGGTCGCAGGTGGCGTCGAGCACCGAACCGAATCGGGTGCCACCACCGCGGGCACGGGCCATCGCACCGTCGAGCATGTCGAACATCACGAACAGCCAGATGACCAAGGTGCCGATGAACAGATGCCCCATCGGGAACAGGGTCACCGCCGCGGCGATCGTGGCGACGGTGCCGATCACCGTCATCATGTCGGGGGTGAGCCCGGTACGCAGCAGGGCGCGACCGATCGGCAGGGTCACCTTCGACACCGAAGCGCGGCCCAGGATGCTCAGCACCGATCCGCTCCCTGCGCCCTGGGACGCGAGCGTCTCATCGCTGTTCTCCCGCGTCCGCGGTGTAGCCGTGCGCGATCCAGGCGTCGGCGAGCAGGGCGCGGGTGTCACGCAGCAACTGCGGCATCACCTTGGCCCCACCGACGACGGTGATGAAGTTCGCATCACCCACCCACCGCGGCACGATGTGCTGATGCAGATGCTCGGCCAGCGACCCGCCGGCCGCGTACCCGAGGTTGAGTCCGACGTTGAAGGCGTTCGGGTTCGACACCGACTTGATCGTGCGGATCATCCGCTGCGTGAACGCCATCAACTCCGCCGACTCCCCCGGGGTCAGTGCCTCCAGATCGGCGACCTGCCGATACGGGACGATCATGGTGTGTCCCGGGTTGTACGGATACAGATTGAGCACCGCGTACACGTGCTCACCGCGGGCGACGATCAACCCGTCCTCGTCGCTCATGGTCGGGATGTCGAGGAACGGATGCCCGGTCGAGGTGGTCGACGGTGGATCGGCGGTGATGTAGGTCATCCGATGCGGACTCCACAGCCGCTGCAGCCGGTCCGGATCGCCGGTGCCGCAATCCCGGATCGTCGACCCGGGCTCGCCCGCGTCGTCAGCCATCGGTGCTCTCACCCACCTCGCCGGCGGAGATCAGATCCTTCGTCGGTGACTCGTTGCGCCGCGATGCCACCCAGTCGGCGATGACGTCGACGGCCTGCGCCGTCGGCACCCCGTTGACCTGGGTACCGTCACGGAATCGGAAGCTCACCGCGCCGGCGGCGACGTCGCGTTCCCCCGCGAGCAGCATGAACGGCACCTTTCCGGTGGTGTGGGTGCGGATCTTCTTCTGCATGCGGTCGTCAGAGTAATCGACTTCGGCGCGGATGCCGCGCTTCTTCAACTCGGCGATCACCGCCTGCAGGTGATCGACGAAGGCCTCCGCGACCGGGATACCCACCACCTGCACCGGAGCGAGCCAGGCCGGGAATGCGCCGGCGTAGTGCTCGGTGAGCACGCCGAAGAAACGCTCGATCGACCCGAACAGCGCGCGGTGGATCATCACCGGGCGGTGCTTGCCGCCGTCGGCGCCGGTGTACTCCAGACCGAACCGCTCGGGGAGATTGAAGTCGAGCTGGATGGTCGACATCTGCCAGGTGCGCCCGAGCGCGTCCTTCACCTGCACCGAGATCTTGGGCCCGTAGAACGCCGCGCCACCGGGGTCGGGCACCAGATCGAGTCCCGATTCCCGGGCGACCTCGGCGAGGGTATTGGTCGCCTCGTCCCAGGTGGCGTCGTCGCCGACGGATTTGTCCGGATTCTTCGTCGACAACTCCAGATAGAAATCGTCGAGCCCGTAATCCTTGAGGAGATCGAGGACGAAGGTCAGCAACGAACGCAGCTCGTCGCGCATCTGCTCGCGGGTGCAGTAGATGTGCGCGTCGTCCTGGGTGAAGCCGCGGGCCCGCGTCAATCCGTGGATCACGCCGGACTTCTCGTAGCGGTAGACCGTGCCGAACTCGAAGAGCCGCAGCGGCAGCTCCCGGTAGGACCGTCCACGCGAGCGGAAGATCAGGTTGTGCATCGGGCAGTTCATCGGCTTGAGGTAGTAGTCCTGCGCCGGTTTGCGGACCGAGCCGTCCTCGTTGTACTCCGCGTCGAGCTGCATCGGCGGGAACATGCCCTCGGAGTACCAGTCGAGGTGCCCGGACACCTCGTACAGATGTCCCTTGGTGATGTGCGGGGTGTTGACGAATTCGTAGTCCGCCTCGATGTGCCGCTTACGCGAGTAGTCCTCCATCTCGGTGCGGATGATCCCGCCCTTGGGATGGAAGACCGGCAACCCCGACCCGAGTTCGTCGGGGAAGCTGAACAGGTCGAGTTCGGCACCGAGCTTGCGGTGATCGCGCCGTTCGGCCTCGGCGAGAAGTTCCAGGTACTCGTCCTGCGCCTCCGGCGATTCCCACGCGGTGCCGTAGATGCGCTGCAGGTCGGCGTTGGCCTGATCACCCCGCCAGTACGCCGCCGAACTGCGGGTCAGCCGGAACGCGGCGATGTACTTGGTGGTGGGAACGTGCGGGCCACGGCACAGGTCGCACCAGATGCGTTCTCCGGTGCGGGGATTGAGGTTGTCGTAGGCGGTGAGTTCGGCCCCGCCGACCTCCATGACCTCACTGTCGGCGGCGGCACCCTTGTCGTCGATGAGCTCGAGTTTGAACGGCTCCTTGGCCAACTCCATCCGCGCCTCGTCCTTGGAGGTGTAGACACGGCGGGAGAACCGCTGACCCGACTTGATGATCTGTTTCATCTTCTTCTCGAGCGCGGCGAGGTCGTCGGGGGTGAAGGGTTCGGCGACCTCGAAGTCGTAGTAGAAGCCGTCCTTGATCGGCGGCCCGATCCCCAGCTTGGCCTCCGGGAACAGCTCCTGCACGGCCTGCGCGAGGACATGCGCGGTCGAGTGCCGGATGACGCTGCGCCCGGCCTCGGTGTTGGCCGCGACCGGTTCGACGTCGGTGTCGAGTTCCGGCGTCCACGACAGATCCCGCAGGTCGCCGGCCGCGTCGCGCACCACGACGATGGCCTCGGGCCCCTTGTTTGGCAGGTCGTGCTCACGCAGCGCGGTGCCCGCGGTGGTCCCGGCAGGCACACGCACGGTGGCTGGGTGACTCACGGTGACATCGTCGGGCACGGCGGACGCTCCTCGATACAGGCCGGTACGTTCACTCACGCACCGACGGGCTTTGCGGGTTCGACGTTGATCGTATCCGCGTGAGGTACCCCGGTTTGCCACCGGATGGGCGGAATTCACCGGCCGCGGTACGCGACACCGACCCGACCCGCTCGCCCACGGGCCGGGCTCACAGGATGGGGCTGTCGGCCCACCCGGCATTGACGTCGAACCATCCGGCGAGCGTCCCGAACACGCCGAGCATCCACAGCGAGCCGACCACGACGGCGCAGGTTCCCAGCCCGACGAGACCCTGAACCGACCAGTGCCGACGCTTCATCCACTCGATCCACGCGTCGTACTTCGCGCGCGCGAAGGTCAGCAGGCGGTGTGCCCAATCGAACTCCGACGCGAGAATGCCGAGACCGATGAACACGATCACCCATCCGGGACCGGGGTACGGGATCGCGAAGATGCCGACGGCCAGGACCAGGGCACCGATCACCCCGACGGAGATCCGATAGGTGAGATTCAGCCGAGGATCGCGCCGGACGATGTAGCGGCGTTTGCGCGCCCAGATCCTGAGTCGTTGCCAGGCCCGCACTGTCGGCTGTCCTCCTGTGTGGTGGTGGGGACTCCAGGATAGCGATCGGGATCGTCGGTGGTGTCGGGCTGCGGGGCCGCACCGGGTTCGGCGCCGACGCGGCCGGGTGTGCCGCGGTGTGCGACGACGAGCGTGACGAGGATCGTCCCGAGCAGGACCGCCGGATAGGCACCCGAATACAGCACCACCGCGAGGGAGTCGTACCAGTGCACATCTGCCCAGCGCGGCATCATGAACACACCGATCGCGATGGCGTGGTCCGAGGCGCGATAGGGCCCACTGTCCCACCAGTTGTAGGACCACGCGAAGGAGCCGACGACGATGCCGACGGGACCGAGCCACCACCACCAGCGACCACGGTGGGCGCGAACTCCCCGGTAGGCGGCCTCGACGGCGACGACGAGCAGCGGAACGAACCACACCCAGTGATGTCCCCACGAGAACGGCGACACGGCCGCACCCGTCATCGCGGCGATCGTCACCGACAGCAGACGCCACTGCCGTCGGTAGGCGATGACCGCCGCCCACAGCCCGAGCACCGCGGCGATCACCGCGATCGGCATCCAAAACCACGCCGGCGCCTCGTACACGCTGCCGCCGTCGGGATAGGGATGGCGGAAGCGGCTGATGTCGAAGTACGCCAGGAGCTGCGAGATGAACCCGTTGATCGACTGATTCGCCGGGGAATCCACCCGCCCGACCCGTGAGGCGCCGCCGACGTAATCGGTCCAGTAGGCGCGGGAGTCGCCCGGGATCACGATGAATCCGACGACGACGGTCGCCACGAACGCGACCACCGCCACCGCCGCGGCACGGAACCGGCGCACCGCGAGCAGGTAGACCACCATGAATGCCGGGGTCAGTTTGAGCCCGGCCGCGATGCCCACACCGGCGCCCCGCAACCACGACCCGGGCCGGCGCAGATCGCAGAAGACCAGGTCGGCGAGCACGATCAGCATCAGGAAGATGTTGATCTGACCCAGCCAGATGGTCGTGCGCACCGGCTCGAGAGCCGTCACCGCGACACCCGCGCACAGCGCGAGCAACCAGAGACGACGGTCCGCGCGGTAGCCGAGCGAGCGGAATCCCAGCATCACGACGGCGACGAGGACGAGGTAGATCCCCACCCACCACACCACCTTGGCCGCCGACAGGGACATCACCGCGAACAGTACGAACACCACCGCCGCGAACGGCGGATAGGTGAACTCCAGGTGGGCCCACACGGCATGTTGGTACAGCGAACTCTCGTGCAGCACGGTGTCGGCGCCGGCGCGATACACCTTGAGGTCGGTCATGTTGCGGAACAGGCCGTAGAACGGATTTCCGTAGGGAATGACGGTGATCTGCCAGATCACGACGGCGACCGCGACGACCGCGGCACCGATCACCAATCCCCACCCGACGGATCGGCGATCCGCCGGGAGGGTCGCTGTGGTGCGATCGACCGACATGTCCTCACCGTACGACGGTTCCGGCGCAGCTCAGAGCACATACGATCGTGGCGCCCCGGATGTCGGGATTCTCGGGGTGGAAATGATCGGAAATGCTGGAATTGTCGCGCATTGCCGAGGCGGCGACCCCGGTGAATGTCAGTCGAAATGCTTGATATCGCTCGAATTCTGATACGTCGTCCACCCCGGATCGCCGGTGGTCGCGAAGTCGACCCACGCCCGGTGCATCGCGTCCGCGAGCCGCTGGTCCGGTTCGGGTCCGACCAGCGGATGCGCATCCGCGAGGTGATCGAAGACGAAGGGGATCTCCACCGCATGCCCGGCGCGGATGTCGGCCTGCGGGCTCTGATGACCGAACTCGTACAGGTGCGTCGACCCGGCCGGGCGTGACCTCGCGATGGCGGTCGTGGGAAGTGAGAAGCCGCGCATGGTGAGTGCCTCGCTCACCGCATCCCCCGGGCTCGCCCCGTCGGCCAGTCGCGCCCGCAGGTACTCCGGTCCGCCGGGTCCGCGACCCAGGATCGCCGCGGCGGTGTCCTCGGTGACGGCTGCCGCGCCGCCGGTGGCGACCATGAAGAAGCGGAACTCGTCGGCATTCCAGCCGGCCACCAGTGGGACCTCGGCGCCGGCGCCGGCGGCGATCGCCTCGTGCGGGACGGCGGTGAGTACCTCGCCGTCGACCACCGGGAACTGCGACATGATGCCCATCCCGACGGAGATGACGGATTCGCCCCACAGCGCGGGATCCGGATTGACCATCAGTTCCAGGGCCACCTGCGACTGGGCGGACAGCAGATCTGCGGCGCCGATCGCACCGAATGCCTCGGCCGTCGCGCCGACGCCGAGGATCGCCGCCATCCGGGCGGTGATCGTGCGGGCATCGCGCGGATCGGCGGCCGCGGATCCGTTGCCGCTCTGCATGATCGCCCGCGCGAACAGTCCGGTCGCTCGGGGCGACGCCAGCAGCGACGCGACGCTCATCGCGCCGGCCGATTCGCCGAAGACGGTGATGGCGTCGGGATCGCCACCGAAGGCCGCGATGTTGTCGCGTACCCAGCGCAGCGCGGCGAGCTGATCGAGTAACCCACGGTTCTCGGGTGCCCCGTCGATGGAGGCGAACCCGGCCGTACCGAGGCGGTAGTTGATGCCGACGCAGACGACGCCGTCACGCGCGAAGGTGTCTCCGGCATACATCTCGATGCGGTTGGAGCCGCGGGTGAACGCCCCGCCGTGGATCCACACCATCACCGGCAGTCCACCCGCACCGGGGTCCGGTGTCCAGATGTTCAGGTTCAGGTAGTCGTCGCCGGGCACGATGACGTTGTCGAGGAGCGCCGCGATCGGTGCGGGGTATCCGACCTGCGGGGCCGTCGGGCCGTACTCGGAGGCCGGTCGCACTCCCTCCCACGCCGCGGCCGGCGCCGGTGCCGCGAACGCGGCGGGACCGATCGGTGGTGCGGCGTAAGGGATTCCGAGGTAGGACGAGATGCCCCCCTCGATGAGGCCGGAAACCCGGCCGGTGGAGGTGGTCACCACGGGAGCTTGGACGTCGGCTTGGGTCACGTCGACCGACGCTACGCGAACTTTTCGGTCGGCAGGCGCCGATCGCGGAGAGCCTGTGCCACGCTGGGTCGGTGAGCGAATCGGTGGACATCAACGGTGTGCGACGCGCAACGGTGCACGGCCTCGACGCCGTCATCATCGAGAGCGGCCACTCCACGGCGGCGATCTCGGTATTCGGCGGTCAGGTGATCTCGTTCGTCCCGGCAGGATCGGACACCGACGTGCTGTGGGTCTCACCGCAACTCGCCGCTGTGCCCACCCCGATTCGAGGCGGCGTCCCGGTGTGTTGGCCGTACTTCGCCCGCGAAGGCCAGAGCGGAGATGTCCCGTCGCACGGTTATGCGCGGACGGCGGAGTGGACACTCACCGGCGGCGCCCGCACCGACGCGGGCGTCGACCTGGAGCTCGAACCCCTCGGACTCGACCATCTCGCGGTCGGCCTACGGATGACCGTCCACGTCGGCACGCACCTCGAGATGGGTCTGCACACCCACAACCCCGGCGACGAGCCGGCGACCATCACCGAGGCCTTCCACAACTACTTCCGCGTCTCCGATGCCACCGATGTTCACGTGGAGGGCCTGGCCGGATTGCCCTATCTGGACAAGTTCGATGACATGAGAACCCATGAGCAGCAGGGTGATTGGGCACTCCCCCACGACCTCCCGCGCAGCGACCGGGTGTATTCCGGCTCCGGCGGGCGATACCGGCTCATCGATCCTGATCTGCGCCGGACCATCACGGTGGCGGCGCGGTCAGCGCGCAGCGCGGTGGTCTGGAACCCGGGTGAGGCGGGCGCGGCGACCATGGGCGATGTGGGTGCGCACTGGCGTGAGTTCGTCTGCGTGGAAGCGGCGAACGTCGGTCCGGACGTCGTGTCGGTACCGGCGGGCGCCACACATTCGATGTGGCAGACGATCGCGGTATCCGATCAACCGGCGGACTGAACTCAGCTCGGCAATCTCATAAAGTCTCGTAACTCCGCGAGGATTTATGCGACGCGCACGCGCCGGCACCAGGCGGCCGCGGCACCCACTCCCGATCGTGCGGTCAACACTGTTGCCCATCTTGGTCTACATGCATGATTTGATGCGCCACAACGCTCCACAACCCGTCGCAGTGACGTGCCAAGGCAAAGGCGACGATAACCCTCCATCTGTCTCATAATTTCGTCGTGTCGCGATATCTCTTCCACCCTTTTCGAGATAGTGTTCCCGTCATGACCTCGATCGGCCCGTCGACGCCTGCCGGGATGATGCTCGGCTATGCGCGCGCGGGTGGAGACACGTCCTCGGATGACCCGACTCTCGAATCCCAGATCGATGCACTCATCGAGAGCGGCGTGCCACCCGCCCGCGTCTACACCGACCAGACGCGCACGGATGCCCCCGACGCACCGAGGACAGGCCTCGACGCGCTGCTCGACTACGCACGAACCGGCGACACCGTCGTCGTCGTCGGAATCGACCGCCTCGGCCGTACCACGCCGGAGGTGTTGTCGACGCTGCGCACGCTCGCCGACCGCGAACTCGGGGTCCGCGCCCTGCGGGAGAGACTGACCACCACCGACGACGCGGGCGCCATGATCGTCGGCGTCCTGGCGTCGTTGGCCGTCGTCAACGAGGAGGCCGACGCCGGACGCCGGCGCACCCGGATCCGCGGGCCGGGTCATGGCAACGCCTCGCTCGGTCGTCCGCGCGTTCTCACCGATGACCAGGTGGAACTCGCAAAACGTATGCGCGCCAACGGAGATCCCGTACCGACAATCGCGGCCACCCTCGGGGTCAGCCGCGCCACGCTCTACCGAACACTCGCCGAGAAGAGGACCACACGATGACCATCAGCGGGCCCCGCGTCCTGCGCTTCCCGACCGCAGTCCCCGCCGAGTCGGTCATCCCCGATCGGACCCTGCCCGATCCCACGCTGGCCGATCCCACCGTCGATCCGGTGGAGTTCCAGCGCGGATATGACGACGCATCGACCTACCTCGCGTCGATGCCGCGTACCTGGGCGGTGCATCACGCGTCGACAGCCTTGGCCGACGGTTGCATTCCCGACATCAAGCAGAGCTACGAACGCGGCTATCGGGCCGCCCTGTACGGATTCCGGCGGCAGTCGAGGCACTGACCGATATCCCGTCGAGTGGGCGCCACATCCCGTCGAGTGGGCGTTGCTGCGCCCCTGCCGACGCCCGGGAGCTACCCTCGCGGACTCGTGAGGGGCTCAGTGCCCAGACCGCGGCGTCGAAGACCGCGCACAGCCACGCGAAGACGTCGGGTTGTGCATCATTGATCTGTGAGTTCGCCAGCACCACAGCCGATCTCGTCTCGTCATCGGTGCCGGCGAGGAACGCCGTGTAGCCCTGAACGTTGCCGGTGTGACCGTAGACGTATTCGGATCGGAGGCGGTGGGCAGCATGCCTCCCGACGCCGACGCACCGGTGGGACTGAGAGTACTTGGTGACGTCGTCGGGCTCGCCGGCGTCGGTGTATCCGCGAATGTAGGTTTCCGGCAAGGTGATCGAGGTCGGGCCCAGACCGACTGGGCGGTAGACCTCGTCCGCGAGCGCGGCGTCATGGATTCCGCCGGTGATCTGCTCGACGATGAGCCCGATGACGATGTTGTCGGTGTCGGAGTACTGAATACCGGGTCCCCGGGACGAGTATCGAGCGGCTCATCGGCCCACGAGTCCGGTGCCCGCCTATGGCTCTGCGACGTATGCCCCGTACCGCGGAGAGTGTCACAGCGCTCAGAAGACGAGCGATCTGCGGTTTTCGGTGGCGCCTGGCGAATGCCGACCACCCGATTGCGGTGGTCCCGGCTGGGATCGAACCAGCGACCTCCCCGGTGTGAACGGGACGCTCTTCCACTGAGCCACGGGACCGTGTTCCGACCCTCAACGGCGTCGGTGCACGAGCAGGAACAGTACACGCACACTCCCGGGTTACCCAAATCGCCTCGAGAGGCAGACGCCCACGACTGTTGCATGGACACCGGCATGACCGGCTCCCCTGATCGCGCCGCACCTGAGGTCCCCCGAGCCCCATCAACCACTCCGACAACGCTGCCCCCGCTCCACGGACATACTCCCCTCGACTGTTTGACCAGGCGATTTGGCATCTCCGTAACGTTCGGATAATGTTCTGTCCCGCATCGCGAGCACAATGGTCCACAAGATCGCTCGCGGGGCATGCGGATGTAGCGCAGCTGGTAGCGCATCACCTTGCCAAGGTGAGGGTCGCGGGTTCGAATCCCGTCATCCGCTCGGTGCGAGCAAGCTCGCCTCTGGTGGTGTGGCCGAGTGGTGAGGCAACGGCCTGCAAAGCCGTGCACACGGGTTCGATTCCCGTCGCCACCTCCAAGAGGGTCATTTCCACGCCAATTTCATAGCCCGCGCGATTAGCTCAGTGGGAGAGCGCTTCCCTGACACGGAAGAGGTCACAAGTTCAATCCTTGTATCGCGCACCACGAGAACCCGCCTGAATCGGCGGGTTTTTTCATTGCCGCGAGTCCGACCGTGATGCCGGTGCCTGCGCATTTGGATTATCACCACGGCATCGAATATGGTTGCGCAGCACGTCGTGAGCGTTTCACGCGTGCCGTCATGCGGATGTAGCGCAGCTGGTAGCGCATCACCTTGCCAAGGTGAGGGTCGCGGGTTCGAATCCCGTCATCCGCTCGGTCACAATTTCATAGCCCGCGCGATTAGCTCAGTGGGAGAGCGCTTCCCTGACACGGAAGAGGTCACAAGTTCAATCCTTGTATCGCGCACGAGAGAAACCCACTCATCGCAGTGGGTTTCTTGCTGGGTCGCACGTGCCACATCCGGGCACGCACGACCCGAGAAGATCCCAGCCCACCCGCTACCCGAGATCAGTGATGACCATGGACCGCGCCGCCTTGCAGTACACCCTCGAATGGGTGACCACCCACGATGTTGCCGTCAGTGGAGCCGAGGTGATCACCGACCTGCTTCCCATCACCCGCCGCGTCGACGACCTCGACATCCGCGACGAGGAACTCCGTGCCGCCGTCGCACGGATCGAATCGCGTCGCCTCGTCGGCGTCTGAGGTTCTCCTCCTCCTACTCGCCGCGCTGTCCCCCGATCGCACGGCGAACTGAGTCGACCGCCGCGGCGTGCTTGCATCCGGCGCGGCAATACGATTCGATGACCATCGACACGGGGTGCCGGCGACCGGCCGGCTGAGAGCACACCCGTCGAACCTGCTCCAGTTAGTACTGGCGAAGGGATGGTCTGAGAATGCCTGTGGCATCGCCGTTTTCCGAACACGTCGTCCTCGTCACCGGCGGAGGCCGGGGACTCGGCACGCACATCGTCCAAGCGGTCGCCGCGCAGGGCGCACGGGTGGTCATCAACTACCGACGCAGCGCCGACGCTGCCACCGAACTCGCGGCCGCACTCGGTGACAACGCCATCGCCCTTCCCGCCGACGTCACCGACCGTGCAGCCGTCGACTCGATGATCGAGCGCGCCGCAACACATTTCGGGCATCCCGTCACCGCGGTGATCAACAACGCGCTGCCCGACTACTCCTTCAACGGGGACGCCCGGCCCCATGCCGACGAACTGACCGTCGACGAACTCGACGCGCAGTTCCGCGGCATCGTCGGCGGAGCCCTGAACACCACCCAGGCCGCACTGCCGGGAATGCGCGCCGTCGGCGGTGGCCGCATCGTCAACATCGGCACCAACCTGGTGCAGAATCCCGTTGTCCCCTATCACGATTACACCGCCGCCAAGGCTGCGCTGCTGGCGCTCACCCGAACCCTGTCGGCCGATCTCGGCCCCGACAGCATCACGGTGAACATGGTCTCGGGCGGGTTGCTGCGCACCACGGACGCCAGTTCGGCCACGCCGGCGGAGGTGTTCGACGCGATTGCGGCCACGACGCCGCTGCGGTCGGTGACCACACCTGCCGAATTCGCCGACGCCGTCCTGTTCTTCCTCTCACCCTGGTCGCGGGCGGTCACCGGACAGAACCTGGTGGTCGACGGCGGACTTGTGAAGGACTGACGGCACCCCGATCAGACATGACCACTTCGGAAGATCGGGCCCAACCCGGATACGACGCACTCGCCGACGTCTACGCGCAACGCTTCCCCACCGCCTACACCTCGCCGCTCGAACGACACGCCGTCGCAATGTTCGCCGACGAGTTGCCCGGCCCCGGCGCGCGGATCGTCGACGTGGGTTGTGGGACAGGGCATGTCGCCGCCGACCTGCGGGGTCGCGGCTTCGACGTCCGCGGAGTCGATCCGAGCGAGCAGATGCTGACACACGCCCGCCGGGCCTACCCGGGCATTTCGTTCGACGTCGGTGACGCGTGGTTGCGCGACGTCGATCTCGCCGACGTCACCGGCCTCATCGCACGCTTCAGCCTGATTCATCTGCCGCCGGACGACGTTCGCGCGGTGCTGTGCAGCTGGCATCGGCGGCTGCCATCCGGAGCCACCGTGCTGCTCGCTCTGCAGAGCAGTGACGACCCCGGTGTGCACGAGTTCGACCACGCCGTCGCCCGGGCGTGGCGCTGGCATCCGGATGCGTTGGCCGAGGACGCCACCACCGCCGGCTTCACCGAGGCATGGCGCCTCATCAGCCGCCCCGACAACGATAATCGCTTTCCCCACATCCACCTGCTGCTCCGCCGGTGACCGAGTCAGCACCAGGCGAGCCTGGTCTGGGTAAGGTGCCCGCATGACCATCGAGGAGACGTTCTCCGACATCGCGGTGGCGTTCGAGGCCATCGGGGCCGCAGCAATGATCGTCGGATTCGCCACGGCCGCCGTGCTGAGCGCACGGTCGCTGGTCCGCAAGGAAGGCGGCGCGGCCGCCTTCGCCGTGCTGCGCACCACCCTCGGCGGCGCCATCCTGCTCGGGCTGGAGATCCTGGTGGCCGCCGACCTCATCCGGACCATCACCTCCAAGCCGTCCATCACCGACGCCGCCATCCTGGGAATGATCGTCCTGATCCGGACGATCCTGTCGATGTCGATCCAGATCGAGATCGAGGGGGTTCTCCCCTGGCGACGTGCCCTGCTCACCAGTGGTGGTCAGGTCATCGGCAACGCCGTCGCACGCGACGCGCGGGCCACCCGGGCTCGCCGGGAGGCGGGCGATCCCTCGGAATCGGCGGTGGTCACGCCAACTCGGGACCAATGACGGTGTCCTTTCGATCACCGTCGTCGTAACGTTGTATGCATGATCAGCAATGTGAACGCCCCGGCCTGCGACAACCCCGACTGCACCTGCGGCCCCGACTGCAAATGCGGCGAGAACTGCACCTGCGGCAAGAAGTAGTCCCCATCCCCGATCCCCTCGCGTCGTTCGTCACGCGAGGGGTTATCTGCGCGAAGCGAGGCCCCTGGCATGACGGCGCCGTCCATCACCGTCGACGTGATCACCGATCCTGCGTCGGCCCCGGCACTCGCCGACGTCGCGGCGGCCACGTTCCCGCTCGCATGTCCGCCCCACGCCCGACCGGACGACATCGTCGGCTTCATCGATGCGAACCTGTCCGCTGCCGCCTTCGCCGGCCACGTCACCTCTCCGGACTCCGATGTCCTCGCCGCGCGCACCACGGACGGCGGTCTCCTCGGCTATGCGCTCGTCCATCATCGAGCTCCGACGGATCCGGACGTCGGGGCGGTGGTCACCGAGCGCCCCTGCTCGGAGATCTCGAAGATGTACGTGCTCCCCGACCACCATGGCCGATCGCGTACCGATCCCCCGTCGCACCTGCTGATGCGGGCGTCGATCGATCGGGCACGAGCACGCGGCAGCGCCGTCGTCTGGCTCGGCGTCAACCAGGAAAACGTTCGGGCGCAACGCTTCTACGGCAAGTTCGGGTTCGCTCGCGCGGGTGTGAAGACCTTCGACCTCGGCGGCAGCGTCGAACACGACTACGTGATGACGCTGCCACTCGTCTGAGACACCGGCGACGCGACGGCCGCAGCCGTCGGGCGCGGCACCACATACCGCAATCCCGGGAGCCCCCGCCGTGAGATCAGGTACTCGGCGACAATCAGATTCGGAATCCAGCACAGGAACGGCACCGGGGCGTACGCGCGTGCGAACACGTCGCCGGAGCCGCCGGACGCCTCGATCACGCCCATCAGCACCATCTGCCAGGCCCGCAACGTGACAGCGGCATATGTCATCGCGAACCCCCGGATCATCCAGGCCTGATGGCGCGCGATGTCGCCGCGGAATGCCCACAGCGTGCCACGCGCCGTGAATGTCAGCCACAGCAACGCCAACGTGCCGAAACCGAAGAGACCCGCCAGACCCGCGGCGCTGAAGGCGGACACGATGAGACCGGAGACCCCGGCCGGGAGGACCGCGAGGACGTAGACCCGCCCGACGACGCGATGTCCCCTCAGCCACCGCGACCGGATGTAGGTGGAGAACTGCAGCGGACCGATCCCTAATGCGACACCGGCAGTGACCATGTGGATGTAGAGGACGGTGATCACCCATTGTGGCTGCGTCGCGTAATGCGCGGCCAGGCCGGTGTCGCTCGCCGCCAACTCGCTCATCCGGGAGCCGACATACGGCGCGGGCGCCATCACGGCGACCGCGACGCAGGTCAGCGCGATCACCGTGTACCGCCCGGTGACGAACTTCGTGGCGGACATGAGTATCCTTCCGTATCAGGAGAACTCGAGATGACGAGTTCGCGGTGACACCGAGACTACGAATGTCGGGTCGGAGCCGGCACCGGGTAAACCCCCGTATCCACCCGGGTTTTCGGGTACCCCTGCGGGGGTGAATCCGCCACGATATGCGCCGACGGCCCCGTAGACTGCACCCATGACGCCGACCGACTCCCGTCAATCCGAACCGGCCGAACGCATTTCGTCGGGACTCGTCGACGTCCTGACAGATGTCCACGGCGCGGGCGACGTCACCGTCACCGACCTCACGCGCGTTCCCGCCGGCGCCTCCCGGCAGACGTGGGCGTTCACCGCCACAATTGACGATCGGGCGCACCCGCTCATCCTGCGGCTCGATCTCCCTGGTGCGCGCGAGGATTCGTCACTCCTCCGTGAGGCTGCGCTGATGCGCGCCGCGGGCGCCGCCGGCGTGGCGTCGCCGACCGTCCTCGCCGCAGGAGAGGATCACCCCGACATCGGCGGCGACTTCGTCGTCATGAATCGCGTCGACGGCGAGACCATCCCCCGAAAGATACTGCGCGACGAGCGATTCGCATCGGCGCGGACGCGGCTGGGTGCGCAACTGGGGCACAGCCTGGCCCGCCTGCACCGCATCGACCCCGATACGATTCCGGGTCTGCCCGACGAGGATCCGCTCGAGTCCTGGCAGCGGGAACTGGATTCCATCGACCGCCCGCTACCCACGTTCGAATTCGCTCTCGCCTGGCTGGCCAACCGACGCCCGCAAGAGTCGGGACGCGCACTGGTGCACGGTGATTACCGGGTCGGCAACATCATCGTCGACGACGACGGACTGGCCGCGGTACTCGATTGGGAACTCGCGCACGTCGGTGATCCGCTGGAGGATCTGGGCTGGATGTGTGTGAAGGCGTGGCGATTCGGCGGCGCCGGAGTGGTCGGCGGATTATGTGATCTCGACGAATTCGTCGGTGCCTACGAGGCCGGGAGCGGAGCGACCGTCGACCGTGACGCGGTGTTCTGGTGGCAGGTGTACGGCACGCTGCGATGGGGCCTGATCTGCGTGCACCAGGCACAGCGCCACCTGTCCGGAGCCACCATGTCGGTGGAACTGGCCGCCATCGGTCGCCGCGTCAGCGAGAACGAGTGGGAGTTGCTGAACCTGCTCGGCGCGCACGTGTGAACGCGGCGTCGAGTCGGTCCAATCACCCCGACCGATCTCGAGACCTGTTCAGCGCGTACCGAATTCCCAGTTGCCGCCGTTGCGGTATTCCTTCAGAATCCGACGGCCGACGGTCGAGATGTGCACCTCGTCGGGGCCGTCGTAGATGCGGGCCGAACGCGCGTTGCGATACATCTTGCCGAGCGGGGTGTCGTCGGTGAGGCCGGCGGCACCGTGGACCTGCACGGCCCGGTCGATCACGTTGTGCAGCATCCGTGCCCCGTACACCTTGATCGCGCCGATCTCCACCCGCGCCTGATCTCCGGCGTCGATGCGTTCGGCCGCCTTGAGCGTCAGGAGTCGGGCGGCCTGGATCTCGTTGTAGGACTCGAAGACATGTTGCTGCATCAGCTGCTTGTCGGCGAGGGGTTCGCCGAAGGCGGTGCGCCCGATCAGCCGGTTGCACATCAGGTCGAAGGCCCGCTGCGCCTGCCCGAGCCACCGCATGGCGTGGAAGATCCGTCCCGGACCCAAACGTTCCTGTGCGATGACGAAGCCATTGCCTCGTTGCCCCAGAAGGTTTTCCGCGGGCACCCGCACGTCGTCGTAGGCCACCTCGAAATGGTGTCCGCCGAAGCCGAGGACCGGCGTGTCGCGGACGATCCGGTACCCGGGGTTGTCGGTGGGCACGATGATCATCGAGAACGCGCGGTGGGGCGGGGCGTCGGATTCGGTCCGGCACATCACCGTGGTGTAGGCGGCTTGTGCGGCACCGGTGGTGAACCACTTGCGGCCGGTGATCACCCACTCGTCGCCGTCGAGTACCGCCGCGGTCTGCATGCCGGTCGGATCCGAGCCGGCCACGTCCGGTTCGGTCATCCCGAAGCTCGGCGAGATCTCGCCCCGCACAAGCGGTTCCAGATACGCATTACGCCAGCGAGGGGAGGCGTGGCGGTTCAGCATGATCGAGTCCTGCAGCGTCCAGGTGCCCAGGGCGAGCTGACCGTACTCACTGCGACCCTGTACCTCGTTGACGTACACGTAGTCCAGGAACGGCAATCCCCCACCGCCGATCTCGGTGGGATGTCCCAACGCCCAGAGGTCGCGGCGTTTGGCCTCGGCGCGCAACTCCGCCATGATCTTCTCGGCGTCGGGTCCGCCGGCATCGAGTTCCGGTTCGGCCGGTTCCACCAACTCGACCATGAACTCGTACACGCGATCGCGCAGCGGCCGGACGTGTTCGGGTACCTCGAAGGTCATCTGTCGTCCCCGTTCACTTCTTCTCGATCAGCTCTTCTCGATCAGCGTCGGATTGTCCACGCGGAGTTTGGCTTCCACCGACGCGGTCAGCAACGCATGGACACGGGCGTCGTCGGCCAGGGTGCCGTCGCGGATGCCGTCGACCAGCCCGGCGGCGTCGGCGACACCGAGTTCGGACAGTGCGGCGTGGAAGTCGTCGATGGCCTCGGGGTCGGCGGCGAGTTGTCGCTCGACGATGGCCAACACGTTGGCGGCGACCCGCGCGTGAAAGCGGGTGGAACCGGAGGTCTCGGCCATCACCGGACCGGTCAGGAACCCACGCACAGCGCCCAGCAGTTCGATGACGGTGGGTCGGTCGTAGAAGTCGTCGGCCGCTGCGAGATCACCACCCGAGGAGCCAACGCCATTGTCCGCCAACGTCTTCGACTCCATCCCCGCTCGTCACACACGACCTGTGATCAATGCTAGTCAGGTCCGGGGCCTGTGGTCAATGACACATGGAACAAGAAGGGAAATCTGTGCCTACCGCGCGCCGAACTACTTGGACGCGTGCTCGGCTCCCGGCTCACCGAAACGCCGGTACTCGAGAGTGACGCGAATCCGGTACATACCGTCATCCACCACGTTCTGCACTCGGGTCAGGGTGTTGTCGGGACCGAGGATGAGTTCTTCGACGATGTCGGGATACATATTCCGTCCGACCGACCCCCAATCGCAGCCCTCATCGGGAGAACGCAGGTAGTCGCGTCCGTCATGGACGAACACGTAGCCGTGGAAGACACTTCCCAGGCAATAGTCTTCACCCGAGTACGCGAGGGCCTCTGCATCCACCCGGCCGTCGGTGAGTTCGTAGAACGACCCGTCCGGGCGTATCGTCAGCTCAATTCGAAGATCGACGTCTGTCGGTCTTGCCGAGTACCGAGGCAGCAGAGTTGCAGACGGGTCCGCACGACCGTCAAGCCATGCAGAAATGTCGGCATCTTCGTCGTACTCCAACTCGATGTGACCGACACGCACGAGCCGCCAGGTTCCTGCGACCGGCTGGCGGAACGCTCCGACGCGAACTTCCGGCGGCGATTGACGCACGCGAAGCTGGTCGATGCGCACCCGCACCGCGGTTGGTGAATCGACACCTTCGGGAACAATCGCCAGATCTCCGGTGACCAATGGAGCACGTTCGACGGCGATGTATCGGTCAGGCCCCAGGCCGCCGTGGCTCGGCGGTAGCGCGACCGGTGTTCCCTTTCCGTCACACGGTGTACCTTCCACACGGATCACGCGACCGTACAAGATCTCGTCTTCGGGGAGCACAGTTCGCCAGTCATCATTGAGGTCGACCAGCTCTCCGAACAGCATCGCAAGCCGCTCACGACGTTCTGGTTCCCCGTGCGTGGTCCAGAAGCACGCGCCTTGGCCGATGCTCGTCATCGCTCGGATGGTTCGCGGCCCGAGTGGGATCTCCGGATGCTTCTCGGCGATGACGACAACCACCACTGGGTCGACGGCCATCAGTGATGAGTGGATCGAAGCCGCGATTTCCCACACTCTGTCCGGCACTCGTCGCCGACTGAGCTGCCACCCGATGCGGCCTCGACCAGTGCAGAGATCAAGACCCCTGCTGACCCGATCCTCGTCGAACACCGCAGTGAAGACCGCCCTATCCCACTCGGGTTCCGGACCCAACTTGTCCAACGCCTTCGCCAGTGATCCGTACTGGCTGATATCCATCTCGTCGACGGTCCATGGCGAGAAGATCGCATTGGCCAAGGCCGCCGAATCCGCTTCGGACAGTTCGTATTCGTTGACGGCGACGCCCCCTCGTCAGATCACCCTCGGCCTGACAACACTAGCCCTGCGACCGAAAATCAGGGTCGGTCAGACAGACGACTCCGCGAACCGCGACAACGCGAGCAGGCGCGAGGTGGCACGCAGGTACTTCTTGCGGTAGCCGCCGTGCAGCATCTCCTCGGTGAAGATCTCGTCGAGTTTGCTGCCGGACACGGTGACCGGGATGTTGGCGTCGTAGAGACGGTCGGCAAGAACGACGATGCGCAGCGCCACCGACTGATCCGACGCCGGATGCACGTCGGAGATGCAGACCAGCGAGACGCCCTCGACAAGATCCTTGTACTTCGACGGATGCAGCTTGGCCAGGTGCGCGCAGAGGTCGTCGAAGTTGTCGAGCGTCGCATTCGGCGTCGACTCGGCGAGCTCGGTCAGCTCGGCGTCGGTCTTGGGGTCCGGGGCCGGCGGCAGGTCGCGGTGCCGGTAGTCGGGACCGTCGACGCGGATGGTCTCGAAGATGGCGGAGAGCTTCTTGATCTCCCGCAGGAAGTCCTGCGCGGCGAAGCGGCCCTCGCCGAGCTGTCCGGGCAGGGTGTTCGAGGTGGCGGCGATGGACACGCCCTTGGCGGTGAGCTCGGTGAGCAGCCGCGACACGATCATGGTGTCGCCCGGATCGTCGAGTTCGAACTCGTCGATGCACAGCACGTTCTGCTCGGACAGTCGCTCGACGGCGTTCATGAAGCCCAACGCGCCGACGAGGTGGGTCAGTTCGACGAAGGTGGCGAACGATTTCGGTGCGGGCATCGCGTGGTAGATCGACGCGAGCAGGTGAGTCTTGCCGACACCGAAGCCACCGTCGAGGTACAGGCCGATCCCCTGCGGCTCCTTCTTCCGCGAGAAGAGTCCCTTCTTGCCGCCGCGTGCCGAGCGGGCCCGTTCGACGAAGGCGCGGGCCTTGGCGACGGCCTGCGCCTGGGACGGCTCGTTGGGATCGGGGATGTAGCTGTCGAAGCTCACGTCGTCGAATGTGGACGGCGGGACCATCTCCTCGATCAACTGCTCGGGAGGGACCACCGGGTTCCGGTCGGACAGACGTGCCACCATGGACCGCAAGCCTAGTCAGTGCCGACCACGAGGAATAATGCTCTATCAGCATAAAGCGACCCAGGTCACATCCGATGAACTCGACGACGCAGCCCGATTGCGCGTCCTGAGCAACCACTACCCCTACCCCGACGACCTCACCCGCCCGGTGGTCCGCGCGAATATGGTCGCCTCGATCGACGGGGCGTCGTCGGTCGACGGCAAGTCCGGCGGGTTGGGGTCCGACATCGACCGCGCGATCTTCCGGACCCTGCGGGGCCTGGCGGATGTCGTGGTGGTCGGGGCCGGTACCGCGACCGCCGAGAACTATCACCAGCCCGAACCCGACGAGGCCTTCGCGGCGGCACGCAGCGACCTCGGCCAATCGCCGGCACCGGAATTGGTCCTGATCAGCAACTCCCTGTCGATCCGGCCCGACTACCCGCCGCTGTCCCACGCGGCGACCACCGTCCTGACCTGCGCGGACTCACCGGCCGACCGCCGCCGGGCCTTGATGGACGCCGGCGCGACCCTCGTCGACTGCGGAACCGAGAAGGTCGAGTTCGGCCGCGTCCTCGCCCATCTCGCCGAGCGGGGGCTGTTGCGGGTCCTCTGCGAAGGCGGTCCGAGCCTGCTCGGGTCGATCATCGCCGACGACCTCCTCGACGAACTGTGCCTCACCATCAGCCCGACCCTCGCCGCCGGCGACGCCGCACGCATCGCGCACGGACCCGCGCCCGTCGACACGCCGCCGACGATGCGTCCACACCACATCCTCGGCGACGACGACGGCTTCCTCTACACCCGCTGGACGCGCGCGAACTGATCGGTGACCAAGCAGGTGTGCGGAGATGACTAGGCTCGCCGTCATGGGTTCAGGTGGCGACGCACATTCACGACCGGCCTCGTCACCCCGGCGAGCCGAGATGGGCCGGCGCGGGATGTGGCGTCGAGCGCGTTGGCAGCTGATGGCGGCGACGGTCGTCGTTCTCGGCGTCGCCGGTTGCGCCGTCGGCCCCAACCCGGGACCGGATCTCGTTCCGGGTGGCGGAGAAGGTGGCGCGGCGCCGGCCACCTCGAGTGCACCTCCGCCCGTCCCCACCCTGCAGAAGCCGGCGAAGGAACTCTCGTGGTCGGCGTGCGGACCCGCGATCGCCGACGCCTATGCGGTGACCGTGCCGTCGGGTGTGACGGTCGACTGCGCGAAGTACACCTCGCCCATCGATCCCGACCAGTCCAATTCGGGACTCACCGTCGCCGCCACCCGCATCACCACCGGCGCCACCCCCGCCGATGCCGCACCGCTCGTCCTGACCTCCGGCGTCGACATGCCGTCGTCGCGGGCGTTGATGCTGCTCGCATCCGGTCCGGGACGTTCGCTCGTCGACAAGCATCCGATCGTTGCCATCGATCGCCGCGGGATCCCCCGCAGCACCGCGTTGGACTGCCTGACCCGCACCGAACGCGACACCATGGCCGACAACGGTCTCACCCCGGGCGCCACCACCGACCGCCGCATCGCCACGCTGGCCACCGCCGCCTCGTCGGCGTCCGACGGCTGCACCGAGACCCTGTCCCCCGACCAATTGGCCTTCGGCGTCGCCGGCGCCGCCTCCGACCTCGAGACCCTGCGCAAGGCCTGGGATGTCCCCCAGCTCGGTCTCATCGGGCTCGGCGAGGGGTCCGACGTGGTGATCGCCTACACCTCCCTGTACGGCGGCCGTACCGGCCGGATGATCCTCGACACCCCCGTTCCGTTCGGCGCCAACGCCCGCGACACCGGCGCCGCGCAGGCCACCGGTGTCCAGGCCGCCCTCACCACGTTCGCACAACGGTGCGCGGCGCTCGGGTCGGCCTGCGCGCTCGGCTCCGACGGCGCGGACACCATCGCCTCGGTCCTGGCGAAGGGCCGCACCGGCGACCTCGGCGGGCTGTCCGATGCCCAGGCGCTCGCCGCGATCACCACCGGGATCGCGCTGGCACCCGGCACCGCCGACGGGATCGGCGGCGTCGCCACCGCCATCGCCGCAGCCAACCGTGGTGACGTCGGCGCACTCCGTGATCTGGCCACGCGGTCGGAGGCACTGCGTCTGACCGATGGACAGATCGTCGCCGAATGCAACGACGTCAGCGGCCCCGTCAGCCAGAACGAGATCAACGGCCTCATCACGACCTGGACCAAACAGAATCCGCTGACCGGCACCGACACCGCGCTGTCGTTGATGCGGTGCAACGGCTGGGCACCGGCCGAGGCGGTCAACCCGCCCAACAGCTTCCCGGTGGTGCCGCTGATCCTCGACAACCCCGGAGACCCGATCAACGGCGGCACCGGCGCCGCGGCACTCGACCCCATCTTCGCCCGAGCCCAGGCCCAGCCGGTGACCGTCAGCTGGGCCGGATTGGGGTATTCGGCGGTGTCGCGCAGCACCTGCGTCGCCGACCTCGTCGCCGAGTACGTCGAGAAGTACCCGCTCACCGGTCCCGCCGACCGTGGGTGCCCCAGCTGACGGCCGTCAACGAGATCCACCCCGGTCACCGCGGCGGGGTGCCCGCGCGGGGCTGATCGTATTCCGGGTGCGGTACGTAGTACGGTTCGCGGGTGGCAATTCTCGACAGGTATCTCTACCCGCAGATGCCCGCGCAACGCATCGTGCCGCTGGTGCTCTGGCCGCTGAGCGTGCTGATGATCTTCCAGCGCTCGGTGATCCTGGGCGTCAACGGCGACCGGACCGACGATTTCAAACCGGTCTACAACGCCGCGTTGGCCTTTCTCAACCATCGGCCGGTGTACGCGGAGAACCTCGACACCGTCGACCCGCACTATCTGTATCCGCCGTCGGGCACGCTGCTGATGTCGCCGATCGCGGTCATCGATCCCGAGCGCTCCCGTTGGCTGTTCATCGCCGTCAGCGTGATCGCGCTGATCGCGTGCGCCTACCTGATCACGCGCCTGTTCGGGTATGGCGTGAACACCTGGGTGATGCCGACGGTGCTGTTCTTCTTCTTCAGCACCGAGACCGTCGCGCACACGCTGATCTTCACCAACTTCAACGGCTTCGTCCTGCTCGGCATGCTCGCGTTCATGATCTTGATGCTGCGTAACCATGACTGGTGGGCCGGTGTGCCCATCGGCCTGACGCTGGCGGTCAAACCGGTCCTCGCGCCGCTGTTGCTGCTTCCCCTGCTGACTCGTCAGTGGCGGATATTCGTGGGTGCCATCGGCATTCCCGTGCTGCTCACGATTCTGGCGTGGCCGGTGTCGGCCGACCCCAAGTCGTTCCTCTCCCACACGGTCCCGTATCTGGGTTCGACCCGCGACTACTACAACAGCTCGATTTCCGGCAACGGCGCGTACTTCGGTGTGGCCGACTGGCTGATCATCGTCCTGCGCATCGCGTTCACGCTGATGGCGATCTTCTCGCTGTGGTTCCTCTACCGCTACTACCGGCACACCAACGAACTGCTGTGGATGACCACGTCGTCGGGAGTGCTGTTGTGCACGACGTTCCTGGTCGGGTCCCTCGGCCAGGGTTACTACTCGATGCTGCTGTTCCCGCTGCTGATGACGGTGCTGATCCCCGGTTCCGCGATGCGTAACTGGCCCGCCTGGCTCGGCGTGTACGGCTGCTTCACCCTCGACAGTTTCCTGTCGACCCGATGGGACGGCTTCGGCCGGCAACTCGAGTACAACAAGGTCACCTGGGGCTGGTCGCTGCTGATGATCGCGGTGTTCTGCGCGTTGCTGTTCCGCTATCTGGACATGCGCCGCGACGGTGTTGCGGGACGGTGGAACCAGTGGTCACCGTCGGCTGAGGGCGACGTGAGGGCGGTGTCCCCCACGACATCACCCGAGTCGGCCTCGGCGTAATCCCCGGGTCACGAGCCCTGGGCATGCTGCGGCTCGGCGACCGCGGTCGTGCGGAAGCACTCGTCGGTGAGTGATCGTGCGATGTCGCTCATCCGCGCCGAGGACGCGGCACGGCCACGCACGAACTGTTTGTCGACGAGAGTGCCGTCGATCCACACATCGATCCGCCAGGGGGCCAGTCCCGTCCAGCGGGCGAGCAGCACAAACGGTGTGCACAGCACACTGAGCACACCGGAGATGACGTAGAACGCACCGTGGACGAGGACGGTGACGATCGCCTCGAGCACCAGGTACGGCCAGAACACCACAAGCAGGAGAATCCATCCGACGCGGCCGCCGCCACCCGACGACGTGTCACGCACGTCGCGCCGACGTTCATCGATTCGCTCGGATGTCGGACGGTTGACGGGCGACGGCACCGGTTGACGCCGCGCCTGATCGGTCCAGACGACCGGGATGGTGTCGGAGTCGGTCGACATCCGCGGTTTCCACGCCATGACTCGTCGGGTGACGGACCAGTCCTGTCCCATCGAGGTCGTTCCCTGCACCGGACGACCGTAAGCCCTCCCGAGGGGTGATCCGCGCACGCCTCGGACACTTGAACGACTCGTGTCCTGGTCTGGGGGCGCTGTTCGGACCACGCCGTCGTGGCGGCACCGGCAGTCGCCTCGTACCGTGGACGACATGACCGACACGCCCGCCCAGAGTCCTGCCGATCTCGCCGACCTGTCTGACGCGCAGTGGCGCGAACGCCTGTCCCCCGCCGAGTACCGCGTCCTTCGCCAGGCCGGCACCGAGGCCCCCTTCACCGGTGAGTACACCGACAGCAAGACCATCGGCGTCTACCGCTGCCGCGCCTGCGGCTCCGAATTGTTCCGCAGCGAGCAGAAGTTCGACTCGCACTGCGGGTGGCCGTCGTTCTTCTCCCCGCTCGCCGGGGACGCCATCATCGAACGATCCGACGATTCGCTGGGCATGCGCCGCACCGAGGTGTTGTGCGCCAACTGTGGCAGCCACCTCGGTCACGTCTTCGCCGGCGAGGGCTACGACACCCCCACCGACCTGCGCTACTGCATCAACTCGATCAGCCTCACGATGGAGCCGGACGAGGGCTGATCAGTCCGACCCCGTCTCAGTCCGACACCGTCACCGACTCGATCGTCAGCGGACTCTTCGGTGAACCGTCCTGCGGATCGAGACGGTGGCGGCCGGTCACCGGATCGACTCCCACCCCGGGGACGATGCCGCCCGCAAACACCTTGTCGACGACCGACATCCCGGCGGAATCGACGGTGCCGACCACCGCGTAGCTCGCAGGCAGCGTCCCATCGGACTGCAGGATGAAGAACTGGGCGCCGCCACCGGAGTTCTGCGCGTCGGGCCGCGGACCGCGATTGGCGATGGCCACGGTGCCCCGGGGGTAGATCACGGTCTGTGCACCGGATGTCGGGTCGACCGGGCCGCTGGGCCGCAGACCGGTCGGCGGTTCGTCAGGGCTGGTCCATCCGGGATTCCCGATACCGGTACCCGTAGGGTCGCCGCACTGGATCACCTTCAGGTCCGCGGTGTCGGTCATCCGATGACACGGCGTGTCGTCGTAATACCCGTGCTCGGCGAGACTCACCACGGCAGCGACATTGCAGGGGGCGTCGGCTCGGTCCACCACGATGGGGATCGATCCCTGATCGGTGGTGAGGGTGACTTTCAGAATCCCCGACTTCGGTTGCTGCGCTGCAGGTTCCGGCGACGAGCGTTGCTTCGACCGGCCGGCCAGGACACGATCGATCTGCTGCTGATACAGCGTCCGCTGGCCGGGGTCGGTCATCTGCGGCGGCGGCGTGGTCGGCACACTGTCGAAACCGCCGGGCTCCGTCGGGTACTCACATGTCGTGACTTCGGCCCGGTCGACGGACTCGGCGGCAACCGGGGTTCCGTCGACTCCCACGGCGCACCCGGACGAGACCAGACCGGCGCCGGTGACCACCGCCAACGCCAACCACGACCGCCGCCGTCTCACGGAAGTGCGTCGACAAGCGCCGTCGGCTCGATCCGCGGACCCGTGAAGAACGGGGTCTCCTCACGCACATGCATGCGGGCCTCGGTGGCACGCAGATCGCGCATGAGATCGACGATCCGGTGCAGCTCTGGCGCCTCGAAGGCCAGGAGCCACTCGTAGTCGCCGAGCGCGAAGGATGCGACGGTGTTGGCCCGGACGTCCTTGTAGCCGCGGGCGGCCTTGCCGTGATCGGCGAGCATCGTGCGCCGCTCCTCGTCGGGCAGCAGGTACCACTCATACGACCGCACGAACGGGTAGACGCAGATGTAGTTGCCGGGCTCCTCCCCCGCCAGGAAGGCCGGGATGTGGCTCTTGTTGAACTCCGCAGGACGATGCAGCGCGACATTGCTCCACACCGCGTTGCTCGCGCGTCCCAGCAGGGTCTCGCGACGGAACCGGTTGTAGGCGGCCTGCAGATCCTCGAGCTTCTCGGCGTGCCACCAGATCATGTAGTCGGCGTCGGCCCGAAGACCTGAGACGTCATAGACGCCGCGGACCACCACGTCGGTGTCCTCGAGAGACTTGAAGAAGTCGGTGACGTCGGACTTCACGGCGTCCCGGTCGTCGCCGAGTTCTCCGGGCCGGACCGAGAAGACCGAGAACATCAGGTAACGGATGGTGGAGTTCAGTGCGGCGTAATCCAGGCGGCTCATGCCGTCAATCGTGCCACCGTCGCCGATGTGCCCGGCAGCCAGGGATGCTCAGCCGAGGTCGTCGAGCAGTGCGGCGGCCGCACGCCCGGCGTGTCCGATACAGGCCGGCACCCCGACACCGGAATACGACGACCCGGCCAGCACCAGCCCGCGCGGACATTCCTCGACCAGTTGCGTCATCCGGGCGAGATGGCCCGGGGCGTAGCGCGGCAGACCGCCCGTCCACCGTTGCAGATACGTCGCCACGACCCGCGACGACGGTGCCGGGACGCCGGCCGCGGAGCACACGCGGTCGAGATCCTCGAGCGCCCACACCCGCAACAGGTCGTCGATGCCCGGCTCGGTGTCCTCGCCGGGGATCGGCGCACCGTAGCGACCGAAGGACGCTCGCACCGACACCGGACGGTCGGGTGAATCCAAGTGCGCCCACTTGCGTGAGCTCAGCGTGAATGCCTTGGCCCGCAGGTCTTCTCCGGTGGCCACCAGCACCCCGGAGTTGTCGGGCAGCTCGGTTCCCGGCCGCAGGGCGATCGACACCACCACCGACGATGCGGGTTCGACGGCGCGCAGTCCGGGTGCGACGGCGGGTACCGAATCGCGCAGAAGGTGCGCGGCGATCCAGGCCGGGACCGCCACGACGACTCCGTCGTAGACCGGTCCGGGGTCGGTGCCCGCGGCGGTGCGAACCGACCAGGAGCCGTCAACGGGGGTGACGTCGGCGAGCGCACATCCGGTGATGAGTCGCGGGCGTGCTGCGTCGATCACGGCGTCGACGAGCACCTGATACCCGCCCAGGAGTGTGCCGAAGACGGGTCCGGTGCCGCGACTCTCGTCGAGCAGGCCACCGACGGCCTCGGTGAGGCTCCCGGCTCCCGCGTCCAGGCGCGCCGCCAGAGCCGGAATCGCCTCGCGCACACCGATATCACGAGCAAGACTGGAGTACACCCCGCCGAGCATCGGGTCGACGCTGCGATCCACCACCGACAGACCGAACCGCCCCGCGACCAATTCGCCGACACTCATATCGGTCCCCGGATGCCAGAGCAGGGGTCGGGTGGGTTCGCTCTCGATGAGCCTCAGGTCGACCGGATCGACAAGACCCTCGACCGCCGTCGCCGACCGCGGTATCCCCATCAGGGCGGGCGCCGGCAGCGGATGCAACGTGCCGGCGGACCAGATCGCCGGTCGGCGGGTGGTCGGCGAGACGACGCGGTCGGCCAGTCCGAGTTCGGTGACCAGATCGAGTGCCTCGGGTCGCCGGACGATGAAGGCCTCGGCGCCGACATCCACCGGTGATCCGCCGACGTCCACGGTGCGTAGGATGCCGCCCGGGCGGTCATCGTCGCAGTACACGTCGATCTGTGCGTCGGCACCGAATCCCTGCCGCAGGCGCAGCGCCGCAACCAGGCCGGAGATCCCGGCGCCGACGATCGCGATGCGTACCGCCATCGTCAGAGCGTGTGGATCAGTTCGACGGCGCGGGTGAGCGCGTCCGGATCGGTGTCGGGCAGAACCCCGTGACCGAGGTTGACGATGTGGCCGGTCGCGCCGGCGGCCAGTGCACGTGTGCCGTCGTCGATGACGCGCTTGATCTCTGTTTCGACGACGGTCGGGCCGGCGAACAGGACCGTCGGATCGAGATTCCCCTGCACCGCCTTACCGGGTCCGACGCGGCGTACGGCCTCGTCGAGGGGTACCCGCCAGTCGACGCCGATGACGTCGGCGGGCGCCGCCATCGAGGCGAGGAGTTCGCCGGTGCCCACCCCGAAGTGGATGCGCGGCACATCGTAGGGTGCCACCTCGGCGAATACCCGGGCGGTGTGCGGCGCGACGTAGGCCTGATAGTCGGAGGCGCTGAGCGCTCCCGCCCACGAGTCGAAGACCTGGATGGCGTCGACCCCGGCGTCGAGCTGCACCTGCAGGAAGGTGATGGTGATGTCGGCGAGACGCCCCATCAGCGCGTGCCAGGTCGCAGGCTCGGACCGCATCAACGCCTTGGTGTGGACGTAGTTCCGGCTCGGTCCGCCCTCGATCAGGTACGACGCGAGGGTGAACGGCGCACCGGCGAATCCGATCAGCGCGGTGGTCTCGGAGAGCTGGTCGAGGATGAGGCGCACGGCCCGCGCCACCGCACCCACCGAGGCCGGTTCCAGTCGCGGGAGTGCCTCGACGTCGGCCGATGTCCGCACCGGCGCGGCGATGACGGGTCCGGTGCCGGCCACGATGTCGAGGTCGATGCCAGCAGCCTTAAGTGGAACCACGATGTCGGAGAACAGGATCGCCGCGTCGACGTCGTGGCGCCGGACCGGTTGCATGGTGATCTCGCAGACCAGCTCGGGGTCGAAGCAGGACTCGAGCATCCCGTGATCGGCGCGGATCGCGCGATACTCGGGCAGCGAACGGCCGGCCTGCCGCATGAACCACACCGGTCGGCGCGTCGGTGTCTGGCCGCGTGCGGCCGCGACCAGCGGCATTCGGGTGTGGGTACGGCGCGTTGCTTGTGTGTGCGACATCGGTACTCACTCTGCCATGTCCGCAGGACAAACCGGTCGGCGGAGCCCGATCGATCGGACCCTGCGGTCGGGTCATCACCCGGCGCGCCTCCACCGCCGGGCGTGGTCCTCGTCATACCGTCGGGAGCGTGACCTCCTCCGGAGCTCCGACGGAGCCTGCCGACTTCCGCATCGCGGTCGAGTCGCTGCATTCCGCCCGCATCCGCCGCGACATCGAGGTCGGACCCATCCGCCCACCCCAGCGTCTCGCGCCCTTCAGTTATGCCGTCGGTGCCGAGGTCAGCCCACCCGATTCCGACGACGTCGACACCGACTCGCAGGGCAGCGCCTTCGGCCGTTTGATCCTGCTCTACGACCCCGACGGTCAGGACGCGTGGAACGGCACGATGCGCCTGGTCGCCTACATCCAGGCAGAGATGGAGGCGGCTCTCGCGATGGACCCGCTGCTGCCCGAGGTCGCGTGGAGTTGGTTGTCCGATGCGCTCGGCGTGCCGGTCGGCCACACCACGTCCGACGACGGGCATCCGGGTGATTCGGCCGTGCGCGTGACCGCGTTGGGTGGCACCGTGACGTCGACCAGCTCGGTCCGCTACGGCGACATCGCCGGTCCACCGCGCGCACACCAACTGGAGTTGCGGGCGTCATGGACGGCACCGACGGCCGACGGTCTCGGCGGTCATCTCGAGGCCTTCTGCGATGTGTTGGCCTCGGCCGCGGGCCTTCCACCGGTCGGGGTCACCGAACTCGGGTCCGCGTGAACGATCCGGCCCCACCCGATACACCCGACGGCCCCGAAGATGACCGGCCGGCCACGACGCCGCTGCTCGCACCGCGCGACGGGGTGCCGGCGGTACTGACGAGTCCGACGGAATTCGCCCGTGCCGCTGAGCAACTCGCGGCCGGCGAGGGTCCGGTCGCGTTGGACACCGAACGCGCGTCGGGTTACCGGTACTCCCAGCGGGCCTACCTCATCCAGATCCGTCGTCACGGTTCCGGCAGCTTTCTCATCGATCCCATCGAACATCCCGACGCACTCACCCCGCTCATCGACGTTCTCGAGGGACCGGAATGGGTTCTGCACGCCGCCGATCAGGACCTCCCCTGTCTGCGTGAGGTCGGATTCCGGGGCCGGGAACTGTTCGACACGGAACTCGCGGGCCGACTTCTCGGACTCACTCGGGTGAACCTCGCCGCGATGGTCGAGCAGTTCCTCGGGCTCGGCCTGCAGAAGGGGCATGGCGCCGCCGACTGGTCACGTCGACCCCTTCCCGACGAGTGGCTCAACTACGCCGCACTCGACGTCGAGGTGTTGGTGGAATTGCGGGACGCCATGGATGCGGCCTTGTCGGAGGCCGGAAAGCAGGAGTGGGCCCGCGAAGAATTCGCGTACGTCCTGGCGCGGCCGGCATCGCCGCCGCGAAGGGATCGTTGGCGCAAAACGGCCAACATCCACACGATCAAGACCGCGCGCGGCCTTGCCGCCGTGCGCGAATTGTGGACGGCGCGTGAGGAGATCGCGCAACGACGAGATGTTGCGCCGGGACGCGTGTTGCCCGATTCGGCGATCGTGACCGCCGCAGCGGCCGGACCGCAGTCCACGGCCGAACTGACGCGTCTACCCGTGTTCGGTGGGCCACGCCAACGCAAGCAGTCGGGAACGTGGTTGTCTGCCCTGCTGCGCGCACGCGACATGCCAGAAGCCGAACTCCCCCCGCGAAAGACCCCCACGACGGGTCTGCCTCCGGTGAGCCGATGGGAGCAGCGCAATCCCGAGGCCGCCGCGCGCGCCGCACGAGTGCGTCCGCTGGTGAAGGAGATCGCCGAGGCCAACGATCTCCCCGCCGAGAACCTGCTCCACCCGGAACTCGTTCGGCAGCTGTGCTGGGAAGGACTGCCCGTGCCGGTCACCGCGGAAGCGGTAAACGAGCGCTTGGCCGCCGGGGATGCCCGGGGCTGGCAACGCACGCTGACCGCACACCCAATCGCCGGCGCACTCAACAGCATCGACGACTCCGCCTCCGACTCGAGCGGCACCGACTGACCGTCGGTCGCCACCCGTGGTCCGCCAGACGATCCCAAATCCATTGGGCGAGAACCATCCCGCCGGTCGAGACCCCATCCCGCTCGAGCCCCCAGTCTGTTGACCGAGCCCCTCATCCCGCCGGTCGAGCCGCTATCCCGTCGGTAAAGCCCCATAATTCGTTGGTCGAGCCGGGCGGAGCGCTAGCCGCCGCGTTGAGCTCCGTCGAAACGAAGCCCGAGTCGAGACCTCGCAAGCCGACGCCGAAAACTCAACCACCCCAATCCCATTGGGACATACATAACCTGTGGATAGAAAATACTTGCGAGTTTCGATATGATCGGCTATAATCGAACGCATACGCCACAACGGCCTTCTCGGGGGAGGTGACATCAGCATGACAGACACCACCGACACTCCCATGTCACGGCCACTGGCACTGATGCACCAGATCAACGCGTTGCTCGACGAGTTGGCCCAGACTCCGATGACCGCCTGCTCCGACCTCGAGGTGGTGGAGGCGGCGAAACTGTCCGAACAGATCGCGACCCGTACCCACTTTCAGGGTGATCGCGCGATCCTGGAAATCTCTGATCGTGGTGTGCACCGCAAGGTCGGCAAAGTCAGCCTGTCCAACTTTCTGAACTTCGATCTGCGGATCGCGCAACCCACCATGCGCATCGCTCATATGAAGGCCACCGCCCGATTCCACGGACTGACCGGACAACCAGAGGAACCGAAATACCCGACCCTGTCGGCCGCGTATGAGCAGGGCTTGATCGGTCACACTCACCTGTCGGCGGCGTTGGAAGCGTTGGACAACATCCCGAACGCTGTCGCGCATGACAAGAAGGTCGCCGCCGAAGCCACCCTCGGGGAGAAAGCCACCGAACACATCCCGGCCGACATCACCAAGATGGGTGCCCGGATTCTGGCGCACCTCGACCCCGACGGGCAGTTGGTGGAGGAGAAGGAACGCCAACAGCGTCGTAACCTGTGGATCAACCAGTCCCGTGTCGATGGGATGGCGAAACTCAACGGGCACCTCCCGCCGATCACGCGTGCCTTGTGGGACACCATGCTCGACGCGTGGGCCAAACCGGGAATGAACAACTTATCGGATGCGGAATCCCCGACCGGCGCCATCGGCGACGCCGACCCCGACCAACTCGCAGCCGCGGTCAAACGTGACGACCGTTCCCAGGCGCAACGCAATCACGATGCCATGCACGTCCTGCTGGTGTCGGCGATGAAAGAAGGAGTCCTCGGCAAAACTCATCGCGGCCTGCCGGTCGCGTTGATCATCAAAACCTTCCTGCAGGATCTGCTGGCCGGCGCCGGGTATGCGACCACCGCCTCAGGATCCACCATTCCCATCCCGGACCTGCTGAGTGCGTTGGGTGACATCAAAGACCCCAACGATCTGCAGCAGTTCCTGGCGGTGTTCTCCGACGCCATCGACCTGCCCCTGTATCTGGGGCGGGCCCGCCGCCTGGCGTCCACCGAGCAGCGGATCGCGTCGTTCTCCCGCACCGGCGGTGAAGTGTGCTCGTTCCCCGGCTGCGGACAACCCGCCTCGCATTCGGAAATGCATCACGCCAAGAAAGACTGGGCCGACGGCGGGAAAACCGATATCACCGATTTGGCGCCGGCGTGTGGTCCGCACAACCGGATGGTCGGCCCCAACCCGGGTCAGTACACCACCGGCATCTACGAAGACGGACCCCTGGCCGGTCGCTGCTGGTGGCAACTCAACGCCGCACCCGGCATGCCGGCAAACCCGAAGGTCGTCAACGACCACCCCGACATCACCGCACTCTACGAGCAGAAACTCGACCAGATCCGCGACCAGATCCACGGTGACCTCACCACCAGCGACGCTGATAGTGGTGTCGGCGCAACCGAACCCGACACCGATGCGGTTGACGCTGAAGCGGTCGATGCCGACACTGCTGACATCGAAGCCGACGCCGCTGACGCGGAGGGTGAGGCCGAGCCGGTCGATACCCAGATCGACGAACCGACCGATCCCCACGCTGACAGCAACAAGGACCACGAGGCCGAAGCCCCGGCAACCGTCGAGGCCGAAACCCCGTCCGACCGTAGTGTTCCGAGTGACCATCAGGCTCCGGCTGCCGACTCCTCGAGCATCGACGACAGCCTCGACCTCGCAGACAGCGTCGACCAGAACTACGACCACGGGTCGGGCGTCCCTGACCAACCCGACCCAGCCATCGACGAATACGATTCAGGCGCAGCCCAACCCGATCCCGTCGAACCCCGACCACCCGACCAGCGAGACAAGCCCGACGCCGCAGGCGACGAGCACCCTGACGAACCTGGTGTCACCGACACCAGGGAGATCGACCTGGTCGTCTTCGACGGAGACGGTGTTCCGATCACCGACGATCCCGACGACCCAGCTACCGCTGCCGGGCTCGATCGTGCCTCGCGCACCCGCGTCCGTGTCCGCGACACGACCACCGAAGGACAGCCCCGCGAGCGCCGCATCCGTGATGGCGGCATCCGTACCAGCGGCGCCGACCGGGAACGTGAGCTCGAGGAACTCGCCGCCATCGGCATGAACCCACGCAACAGCCGAATCGAGCGTGTTCTGGCCGCCCGGCTCCACTACCGGCTCGACACCTCCTGAAGCAGCCCGTCCGCCGGTACTGGCCGGGCCGCACCGCCGCAGAAACATTGTGGCCGTGGGGAGTTCCAGCCTCGTCTTACGAGGCCTCGACCTCGACAAGCTCGGCCCGGCGGACACGGGCTTCGTTTCGACGGAGCTCAACGCGGCGGCTAGCGCTCCGCCCGGCTCGACCACCGGGACTGGACCTCGACAAGCTCGGCCCGGCGGACAAGCTCGGACGCGTCAGTCGGGCTCGGGGGACTCCAACTCGCCCGACGTCGAGTCGTCATGCGCCACATCGAGTTCGGGGTCGTCGAGCGCAGCACGGTCGAGTCCGGGGGTCACCTGCATTCCGGAGACCGTGGCGGTGATGGACCGCGCCAGATCCTGCGCGGTCAGACCGAGCTCCGACAAGATCTCACCGCGGGAAGCGTGAGTGATGAATTGCTGAGGAATCCCCCGGATCTGAACCGGCGCAGTCACATCCGCATTCGACAGTGCGGCGGCCACCGCCGACCCGACGCCTCCGTGCACACCGCTGTCCTCCAGTGTGACCACGAGTCGGTGACGTCCGGCGAGATCGACCACCGATGGCGGGACCGGCAACACCCATCGAGGATCGACGACGGTGGCCTCGATGCCCTGACTCCGCAGTCGCTCCGCGGTATCCAGAGCCAACGCGCAGAAGGCGCCGACCGCCACGATGAGAACGTCACCGCCGATCGGCTCGGTCGGCGAGGTGCCACGTCGCAGCACGTCAACCCCGTCATCCAGACGCTCGATCGCCCGAATGTCCTCCGGCACAGCGCCCTTGGAGAATCGCAGCGCACTGGGTCCGTCACCGACGTCCAATGCCTCGGCGAACTCCTCCCGCAGCCGCACCGCATCACGGGGCGCGGCAACGCGGATGCCCGGCACCAGACCCAGCAGCGACAGATCCCACATTCCGTGATGGCTCGGACCGTCGGGGCCGGTGATCCCGGCCCGGTCGAGTACCAGCGTCACCGGGAGTTTCAGCAGCGCGACATCCATCAACAACTGATCGAAGGCACGATTGAGGAAAGTCGAATAGATCGCGACCACCGGGTGCAGACCGCCCAGCGCCAACCCGGCCGCCGAGGTCACCGCATGCTGTTCCGCGATCCCCACGTCGAACATCCGATCCGGGTACCGCTCGCCGAAGGGTGCGAGTCCGGTCGGGCCGGGCATCGCGGCGGTGATCGCCACCACATCGTCCCGTGCGGCGCCGGCCTCGATCAGCGCAGCCGAGAACACCGACGTCCAATCCTGCGGCGACACGGTCTTGGCACGGCCGGTGGCGGGATCGATGACTCCGGTGGAGTGCATCTGATCGGCGACGTGATTCTCCGCGTGCGCATACCCCATGCCCTTGCGGGTCACCGTGTGTACGATCACCGGCCCGCCGAATGCCTTCGCCTGGCGGAACGCCGACTCGAGTGCCTCCACGTCGTGACCGTTCACCGGTCCCACGTACTTGAGGCCGAGGTCGGTGAACATCGCCTGTGGCGCAAGCAGATCCTTCAAGCCGCTCTTCATCCCGTGCAGCAACGCGTACGCCGGGTCGCCGACGACCGGCAACTTCTGCACCACCTTGCGTCCCTCGTCGAGCACGCGCTCGTACCCCGGCTGCAGCCGCAGTCCGGACAGGTGTTTGGCGAGTCCGCCGATCGTCGGTGCATACGACCGCCCGTTGTCGTTCACCACGATCACCACCGGCCGATCGGCACCGGCGATGTTGTTGATGGCCTCCCAGCACATACCGCCGGTGAGCGCACCGTCACCGACGACGGCGACCACGGTCCGCTCGTCCTGCCCGGTGAGCGCGAACGACTTCGCGAGGCCGTCGGCGTACGACAACGCCGCCGAGGCGTGTGAGGATTCGACCCAGTCGTGCGGGCTCTCGGCACGATCCTGATACCCGGTGAGTCCGCCCTTCTGCCGCAACGAATCGAACCCGTCACGCCGGCCGGTCACGATCTTGTGCACATAGCACTGATGGCCTGTGTCGAAGATCACCGGATCGATCGGCGAATGGAAGACACGATGCAGCGCCAGGGTCAGCTCGACGACACCCAGATTCGGTCCGAGGTGCCCGCCGACGGCCGACACCTTCTCGACGAGGAAATCGCGGATCTCACTCGCCAACGCGGTGACGTCCTCGGGTGAGAGCGCACGCAGATCCGCCGGTGAATTGATGTGCTCGAGTTGGCCCATCATTCCTCCATCATGTCGTCGTCCACGGTCGGCGGGTCGGCGCGACACCGGCGGGCTTCACCGGTGGATACCCCAGGGCTCCAGGCCCCCGACCACGAACCCACCGGTTCGCCCCGGGGATTCGTCCCTCGACGCCGGGAGGCGACGAGAGTCATCTGTGTCAGTCTACGGATGTCCCGGCGTCAACCCGACGGCGACAAACCCTCAGACGGGTGAGGTCGACCGCACCAGTACTGCGATGGCCTCCAGATGGTGCGTGAGAGGGAATGCGTCGAACCCCGCAATGCCTCGCACCCGATATCCCCGGTCGGTCCACAGGCGCAGATCCCGCGCGAACCGGCCGACGTCGCAACCGACGTGCACCACCACCCGTGGACCCGCGGCGACGATGCCGTCGATCACCCGTGCCCCGGCGCCCGTCCGCGGCGGGTCGAGAACCACCACATCCGGTGCGGGAAGGTCGCCGATGATCTCCGCCACCTCGCCACGATGGCTCCGCACCCGCGGATCGTCACCGAAGGTCACCCCGGCGGCCGCGAGTGCGCCGCCGTCGGAGTCGACGATGTCCACCCGACCGGCACCGACGTCGTCGAGGAGAGCAGCCGCGAACACACCCGCACCGCCGTACAGATCCCAGCACGTCACCGGCTCCCCCGACCCGACGCCGACATACTCGAGATACCGCCGGACGAACTCGGTGACCGTCGCGGCATACACCGAGGGTGCTGCGCGGTGCCCCTGCCAGAATCCGGTCACCGGGATCTGCCAGGCGCGGTCCCCCACCCGGTGTACCGCGGTCGCCTCCCCCTCGAGCACGGTCAGTGCACGAGCACCCTCACGCCCACGTCGACGTCGTTGCGCCGACCGGCGGTCCGCACCCCGCCGGTCCGTGCCCCGACGCTGCGTTGCCCGACGCCGACCACTCGAACCCGAACCGCCTCCGGGACTCGGTGGTGCCAGTTCGGTGATGTGACGGTGACCGTCGTCGTCGAGCACGATGGCGAGCTCGGCGCCCGGTGTGTATCCGGCGTCGACGCCGACGATCATCGTCGGATCGGGTTGCGCGCATGGGTGTCCGACGACGATTCCCGCGGCCCCTCGTTCGTGCACCCCCGCCCGGCCGTCGGCGTCGACGGTCAGTCGGGTGCGAATCCGCCAACCCACCTCGGCGTCGTCGAGTGCGCGAACCGCCGCAGCCGCATCCTCGAGAACGTCGAGGGCATCCGGCGTGAAGCCGCCCACCCGGATCAGGACGTCACGCAGCACCTGCGACTTCAGAGTTCGCGCGTGGGCCGCCGCGACAAACGCGAAGTCGCAACAACCTGCTCCGTGAACCGCTGCCGGACAACGATTTTCGATGCGATAGGGCGACGGATCGAGAACGTCGCAGACCTCCGCGGAGAGAAACCCGGGCTTCTCTCCGATGATCGACGCGGTCACGGTCTCACCGGGAATCGCGCCCCGGACGAACACGACCCGGCCGTCGGGTGCGTGGGCGATGGCGGTGCCGCCGTTCGCGGGCCGCTGCACAGCCAACGTCAGCAGCTCGGGCGCACTCACGAGTCGGGGCCACCCAGGGCACGCCGGGTGTCACCGGGGGCGTTGTAGGACAGATCCGCCTTGCGACGATCGGACGAACTGAGCTGCCAGGGCACCGACGTCACCATCACCCCGGGCTCGAACAGCAGGCGTGTCTTCAACCGCAGCGCCGACTGGTTGTGCAGGATCTGCTCCCACCAATGCCCCACCACATACTCCGGGATGAACACGGTGATGACATCGCGGGGCGACTCTCGTCGGACGCGACGGACGTACTCGATCACCGGGCGGGTGATCTCACGATAGGGCGACGCAATCACCTTGAGCGGCACCCGGATGTCGCTGGCCTCCCACTCCGACACCAACCGGCGAGTGTCGCGATCGTCGACGTTGACGGTGATCGCCTCGAGCACGTCGGGGCGGGTGGCGCGGGCGTACAGCAGGGCCCGCTTGGTGGCCAGGTGCAGCGTGGAGACCAACACCACCGAGTGGGTCCGGCTCGGCAACACCTGCTCGTCCTCGTCGACGGCACGTTCGAGCTCGCGCTGGACCGAGGCGTAGTGGTGGTGGATCAGTTTCATGATGACGAACAGGATGACCATCGCCAGGATCGCGATCCAGGCGCCGGCGGTGAACTTGGTGATCAGCACGACCACCAGCACCGTCGCCGTCATGATCAGACCCACGGCGTTGATCACCCGGGATTGCATCATCCGCCGACGCGCACTCGGGTCGGTTTCGGTACGCAACAACCGCGTCCAGTGCCGCACCATGCCCGTCTGGCTCAGGGTGAACGACACGAACACGCCGACGATGTAGAGCTGGATGAGCGCGGTCACCTCACCACCGAAGGCGATCACGAAGGCCATCGCCGCGACGGCGAGGAACACGATGCCGTTGCTGAAGGCCAGCCGGTCGCCGCGGGTGTGCATCTGACGCGGCAGATAACGATCCTGGGCGAGCACCGACCCGAGCACCGGAAAACCGTTGAATGCGGTGTTGGCCGCCAGCATCAGGATCAGGGCGGTCACGGTCGCGACGAAATAGAACCCGATCGGGAAACCCTCGAAGACAGCGTGCGCCAACTGGGCGATCATGGCTTCCTGCTGGTAGCCGGGGGGCGCACCGATCAGGTCGGTGTCCGGATTCATCACGTATTTCGCGCCGATCCGCTCGGCCAGGAAGACGATGCCCAGCAGCAGCACGATCGCGATGCTGCCGAGAAGGAGCAGTGTCGTCGCGGCGTTGCGCGACTTGGGTTTCTGGAAGGCCGGAACGCCGTTGCTGATCGCCTCCACACCGGTCAGCGCCGCGCATCCGGACGAAAACGCACGCGCGATCAGGAACACGAACGCGATACCCATCAGGTGATTGTTCTCGGCCCTGATCTCGAAGTGCGCGGTCTCGGCCTGCACGTCGCGTCCCAGGACGAAGATCTCCAGGAATCCCCAGATGAGCATGCCCAGCACACCGAAGATGAAGGCGTAGGTCGGGATGGCCAGCACCGACCCGGACTCCTTGAGGCCGCGCAGATTCACCGCCGCCAGCACGATGATCGCCGCGACACAGAACCAGACTCGGTGCTCGTGCACGAAGGGTATCGCCGCACCGATGTTCTCCGCCGCCGACGAGATCGACACCGCGACGGTGAGGACGTAGTCGACCAGCAGCGCGCTGCCGACCGTCAGGCCCGCGGTGGGACCGAGATTGACGGTGGCCACCTCGTAGTCACCGCCACCGGAGGGATAGGCGTGCACGTTCTGGCGATAGCTGGCAACGACGACCGCCATCACGATCGCGACCGCGATCGCCACCCACGGTGTGTACGCCAGGGCCGACAATCCGGCGACCGAGAGGACCAGGAAGATCTCCTGCGGCGCGTAGGCGACCGATGACATCGCGTCCGACGCGAACACCGGTAGCGCTATGCGCTTGGGCAGCAGGGTGTGGCCGAGACTGTCGCTGCGAAATGGACGTCCCAGAAGCAGGCGTTTCGTCGCGACGGACACCTTTGACACGGTGGACACCAGGCAACACTAGAACCTGCGATACCCGAAGGCCACCAGGACCCGCATCATCGGCCGGGCAGTACGGGTAGGTTCATCTCTGCATGGGACGACGCGGTCGTTGGTGGCGTCGATGAATCCCTGCGCCGCCGAGTCGTGGGCGAACCCCACAGGCATGTGATCGCCGGAAAGGGTGCACCGTGAAAGGACCGCTGTGCGAGTAGTCATCATGGGCTGCGGACGAGTCGGATCGGCGCTGGCGATGGCCATGCAGAAGCGTGGGCACGAGGTCGCGGTGATCGATCGTGACGCATCGGCCTTCGCCCGCCTCGGCGATGCCTTCACCGGCGACCGCATCGTCGGTGTCGGATTCGATCGGGACGTGCTGATCCGCGCCGGGATCGAGAAAGCCGACGCCTTCGCCGCCGTCTCCTCCGGCGACAACTCCAACATCATCTCCGCGCGCGTGGCACGCGAGACCTTCGACATCGAACGCGTGGTGGCCCGCATCTACGACGCCAAACGCGCGGCGGTCTACGAACGCCTCGGTATCCCGACGGTGGCGACGGTGCCGTGGACCACCGAACGTTTCGTCTCGGCGCTCGGTGAGACCTCGACCACCACCGAGTGGCGTGACCCGTCGGGGACGTTGGCGATCGCGCAACTCGACATCCACGAGTCGTGGATCGGGACGAGTTCGATCAAGTTCCAGGAGCGCACCGGCGCCCGGATCGCCTTCCTCAACCGCGTCGGTACGCCGGTGCTGCCGGAGGCGAAGACCGTTCTGCAGCAAAGCGATGTGGTGTTCGCCGCGGTGCTGCTCGACCGGTTGCCGGAGACACGCGCCCTGGTGGCGGCTCCGCTGGCCGACGACTGACCACCAACAACGGCCATTGATCTTGATGGGCGGCCCATCCGCCGCCGTCACCACCGTCTTCGACAGGAGAACGTCATGAGAGTCGCCATCGCCGGTGCCGGCGCCGTCGGGCGATCGATTGCCCGCGAGCTGCTCGTCAACTCGCACGAGGTCACCTTGTTCGAGCGCAAGTCCGATCACATCGACACCGACGCCGTCCCCGGCGCGCAATGGCTACTCGCCGACGCCTGTGAGCTGTCGAATCTCGAGTCGGCGAATCTGCAGTCCTTCGACGTGATGATCGCCGCGACCGGCGACGACAAGGCCAACCTGGTGGTGAGTCTGCTCGCGAAGACGGAATTCGCCGTCAATCGGGTGGTCGCCCGGGTCAACGACCCCCGCAATGAGTGGCTTTTCGGCGAGGAGTGGGGCGTCGATGTCGCGGTGTCGACGCCGCGGCTGCTCGCCTCGCTCGTCGAGGAGGCGGTCTCCGTCGGAGATCTGGTGCGCCTGATGACATTCCGCCAGGGACAGGCCAACCTGGTCGAACTCACGCTGCCGGCGAACACGCCGCTCGCCGGCCGCCCCGTTCACAAGCTCCAGTTGCCCAGAGATGCTGCGCTCGTGGCGATCCTGCGCGGCGGCCGGGTGATCGTGCCCGAACGCGACGACCCGCTCGAGGGCGGCGACGAACTGGTGTTCATCGCACCGGCCGAGGCCGAACCCGCGCTGCACGCCGCGATGCGGATCGAGTAGCCGCCAGATCCGGGGGGCACACTGCCGCTCGGCGGCCACGGTGGCGCCCGCACGTCGAGCCGGGCACTGCTCGTCGGGCAGCAGAAAGGCGGCCGCAGTGGGCCGCCTTAATGGTGCGCTCCGTCAGTCCTCGTCGCCGTAGAGCTCGTAGTACGGGTTGTAGATCACCTTGGTGCCGTCGTGCTCGCCCAGGCGACCCCGTACGGTCAACTTCCGGCCCGGTTCGATTCCCGGGATCCGGTTGCGTCCCAGCCATTTCAGCATCACGACGTCGGATCCATCGAAGAACTCCGCCTTGACCCCGCTCTTGGCGGTGCGCGAACACGTCTCCACCGATCGCAGTTCACCGTGCATGGTGACCTCGTCACCGCGGCAACACTCGACGGCGCGCTGAGCGCCGGTCGCTTCGGATTCGGCAGCGATCTGCTGCGCATCGGCGTTGCCGAGATCCTCGGTCAACCGCTTCGTCAGCCGCTTGAGATATCCGGCTGTCGGCATCGCAACCTCCAAGACGATGTGCCTTCGCCCAGTCGGGGTCGTGGTGCCTTGTGGGCCGGGCCTTGAGTAGTACTCGACGCCCCGACGTGGGTGCTTGGCCTCAGCGTAGACCCAAGCTCACGACACGTACAACGCACGGCATGATCGTGGCATGCCCGCGAATGACATACACGCCGTGACCAGCACGAATGGCGGGTCTCACACCGCGGTGTCGGCGCTCGTCGTGATGCCCGGAACGGGTTCGGACGCCGACTTCGTCCGGCGGGCATTCGGTGCGGCCGCCGCGCGGATGGGTGTGGAACTGATCGCCCTGCAACCCGAGGAGGATCTTGTCGCGGGCCACCGCCGGCGCCTGGACGAATCGGCGGATAGGTACGGCCGGATTCTGGTGGGCGGCATCTCGATCGGAGCCGCCATCGCGATCGACTGGGCATTGGGGGCCGACGGCGCGCAGCGGTGCGCCGGGGTGTGGGCCGCCCTGCCGGCGTGGAGCGGGGTCGGCGACTCCACGCTCGCCGTACAGAGCGCCGCGGCGACCGCACGGGCGCTGCGCGTCGATGGGCTGGAGGCGACGATCGCCGCGATGCGCCGCAGCAGTCCCGCGTGGCTGGGTGCCGAACTCACCCGCAGCTGGCGAGCGCTGTACCCGGGTCTGGTCGGCCAGTTGGAGCAGGCCGCGCGGTATCGGGCCCCGACGGTCGACGACATCGCACACCTCGCCGTGCCCCTGGCGATCACCGCGGCAGCCGATGACCCGCTGCATCCGCTCGAGGTCGCTGAACAGTGGTGTGCCGCGGCACCCGAGGCGCACCTCGTGCACGTGGGTCTGCACGAGTGGGGACAGGATCCGTCCGTTCTGGGGCGCTCCTGCGCGCGGGCGTGGGGTGAACTCGTGCGGTGAACGCCGCCCGGGCCCGGTTCAGCTCACCGAACGGCTCAGCTCCCGGACCGGCTCAGCTCGACCAACGGCTCAGCTCTTGGAACGGCGACGCCGGAAACGCTGCATCGCCGAACCCGACGACGGCGGGATCTCCTCGGGCTCCTCCTCGATCACCTCGGCGGCCGCGTCGGCCTCACGCACGAGGGTGGCCTGTTCGATCTGTTCGAGCGCACCGCCCGGGATGCGTTCGACGTCGATGTCCTCATCGAGATCGCCATCCACGTCGTCGTCGACGCGGGTCTCGGCGACCTCCTCGGGTTGAGCCGGGGCGGGTACCGCTGACGCCTCGGTGCCGGGCGCTCCGGGCGGCACGGCACCGCCCATCTGCTGCTGCACCATCTGTTGCTGTGCGGCGGCGACCTGCTCGGCGAGGACAGGCGGCAACACGATCGGGAGCATCTCCCGGGGCGGGTGCGGGTCCTTGCCGCGCCGGACCACGGACTCGGCCAGCACCGCCCGGGCCAATTGGCTCAGCTGGTCCCGTGACTCGTCCGGACCGCTGGCCACGCACCGGACCATCCATCGGGGACCGTCGACACCGATGAAGCGGTGGGCGCCACCGGGGACCTCCGCGAGGACCTCACGACCCCAGTGCGCGTCCTCGACGCTCACGGTGGCACCTTCGTCGCGCAGGGACGCCGCGAGTTCGCGCACGACCTCACGCCACAGGCCCGGTGATCGTGGTGCCGCGAAGGCCGTCACGCTGATCCGGCCGTGCGGGGTGACGAGGTACACCGCCTCCGGCTGATGATCCGGGGACATCTCCACGGTCACCTGTCCCCCCTCGACCACGGGGACCAGCACCGAGCCCAGATCCAGATGAGAGTTCGCCAATTCCTCGGCCGGCGTGGCCAATTCGTCGATGTCGTAGGGTCCACGCGCCTGCCCGACCCGCAGTTCGTCGTCCGCTGCCATCTTCTGTCTCATCTCCTGCCCTCACCGCGAACCACGGTGTGCCGACCTTCCCGTGTGCAGGGTAATCGACGGGCCGACCGCGACGTCGGAGGTCAGCGGGAACGGTCGACGCCGGTCGGAGATGTCGCGCGGTGCGCTTCGTCAGGACTCGGGGCCGGACAGTGCGGCGTGGCCACCGCTGGACCCGTATCCACCGGCGCCGCGGCTGGTCTCGTCGAGTTCGTCGACCTCCACGAACGACGGGAGCTCGACACGCTGGATGACGAGTTGGGCGATGCGGTCACCGCGTGCGATGTGGATCGGCTCGCTCGGATCGAGGTTGATCAGGCAGACCTTGATCTCACCGCGGTAGCCGGCGTCGATGGTGCCGGGCGTGTTCACGATCGACAGCCCGGCGCGCGCCGCCAACCCGGATCGGGGATGGATCAGGCCCACCGTGCCCACCGGCAGTGCGATGGCGATCCCTGTGCCGACGAGTTGGCGACGGCCGGCGGGAAGTTCGAGGTCGATGGTGGAACAGAGGTCGACGCCGGCGTCGCCCGGGTGGGCCCGGGCCGGCAGCGGAAGATCGGGATCGAGGCGGCGGACCCGTACCGGTGGCAGCGAGTCGCTCGGACCAGGGGTGAGATCTGATGTCACGCTGGCAGACTACGCTGGCCCTGTGAGTGATCCCGAACCCAGCGAGTCCCATCCCGACGCCCAGACCGCAGGCAATGCCGTCGGGTCGGCCGGTGGCTCCGCAGGCGATCGGGCCACCGGGGGCGACACACGTTTCGACGAACGACTGAGGGTCCCGTGGTGGTGGTGGCTGGCCGCGGCTGTGGTGACCGGCGTGGTCGGGCACGAGATCGAGCTCTCGGCACACCGTTCGGGATGGGGATATCTCGGATACGTGGGTACCGCGATCGTGTGCGCGTTGGCGCTCTGGTCGATGGGTCGCACACGCATCCGGGTGACGGCCGATGGCGAACTGCAGGCGGGCAAGGCGCGCCTGCCGCGTTCGGTGATCGCTCGAGGCGCGACGATCAGCGCCTCGGCCAAGAGTGCGGCCCTGGGACGCCAGCTCGACCCGGCCGCATTCCTGGTGCACCACGCCTGGGTCAAGACGATGGTGCTGTTGGTTCTCGACGACCCTGACGACCCGACCCCGTACTGGCTGGTGTCGACCCGTCGGCCCGGCGAGTTGCTGGAAGCGCTCGGAGTGCCGGACGCCGCAGCGACCTCGTAGAGGTCACCGGCGACCCGGCCCGCCGTTCGCCGGGCAGCGGCCCGACGACCTCAGGCGCAGTCGACGCAGATCATCGACGAGCCGTTCTCACGGGCGAGTCGACTGCGGTGATAAACGAGAAAACAGCTGCTACAAGTGAACTCGTCGGCCTGCTTCGGGATGACCCGCACCGACAGTTCCTCACCGGACAGGTCCGCCCCGGGGAGTTCGAACGACTCCGCGGTGTCTGTCTCGTCGACGTCGACGGCCGCGGCCTGTGCCTCGCTGCGCCGCGCCTTGAGTTCCTCGAGCGAATCCTCGTTCAGGTCTTCGCTCTCCGTGCGTCGTGGCGCGTCATAATCAGTAGCCATTGTGTGCCTTACCTGGTTGGAGGAGCGCACCACGCAGTCCTCGGCTTGTGACCGTCATGAACCCTGGGTGCCGTACATGCCGGGATTGTCTTGCCGGCGTACCTACAACGTCATGACCGGGGCGATTCGTTACCCATCGACCACCGGATCGTTGTGAAGTTGCTCACGTTTTGATGCCTGCTCGCCTCGGGCTCGGGAGAGCGGGCGCCCGAAGCATAGTGGAGACACCGCACAGAGTCAATCACGCCGGTCACCGCGGCTCTCCTCGGGCTCGATCGCCGCTTGACGCCGCCCGCTCCCCTCCGCCACCCGGTGGGCCCGAAAAATGTCACGCGCCATCTCTGGTCGGCGCCGCCTCCGATCCGGCGACGGACCGACCCTCTACAGTGGGCCCAAATCCGCTGGCGATGAAGGAGCGCAGTCCACGGTGGTCTCGCAGATTACGACCGGTTACCCCACCGATCACAACGGGCGACCGTATCGCCGACGCCGAAGCCGGCCCATTCTCATCGTGTTGGCCGTGCTCGCCGTCCTGGGAGTCATCGCCTGGTCGGTGGCGCTGGCGGGCTCGGAGGCCGACGCGACGCCCACCGACTGCAACGTTCCGACCCCGGCGAGTGCCTCCGCGTCCGACTCCGCACCGGCCGACGCGGCCCCGGCGCCGACCTCCGCCGCACAGCCGACCTCCACCGTCGTCGATCGCGACGACATGCTCAAGGTCACTCCGGCGGCGCTGTCGACGTTCCAGGTGCGGGTGCTCAACGCGTCCACGCAGCGCGGCGCGGCGCGCTCGGCGTCGGGCGATCTGACGGCTCAGGGTTTCACCCCGGCCAGCGACTCCGCCTACGGCGACGATCCGCTCTACCCCAACCACGATCTCAACTGTGTCGCGCAGATCCGCTTCGGCCCGGCCGGACAGGCGGCCGCGGCGGCGGTGTGGCTCGCGATCCCGTGCGCCCAACTCGTCAACGACGGACGTCGCGGCACCGACGTCGATGTCGCGCTCGGCGAGTACTACGAGGCCCAGGAGCAGTCCCAGGATGCGCAGGCGGCACTGGAGGCGCTGCGGTCGGCGGATCCGAAGAACCCGCAGAGCGGCGTCGACCCGGGTCTGGTCAGCGCCGTGCACTCCCAGCGCTGCTGAGCGGCCTCCAGACCACCGGCGCCGGGTCCGGCCTCAGGTCATGCCTGGGCGGGCAGCGCCCGCCGGGCATCGACCGAGTCGAGGAGTGCGATGAAGCTCTCGGCGATCCCCGGTGCCACCGCGATCGTGGGATGACCGTCGTCCGAGCGTGAATCCGGTGGCGGCAACAGCACTCTCGCGCCCGCCTCGGCGGCGATGAGCCCACCCGCCGCCCAATCCCAGGGACTCAGGCCGTGTTCGATGTGCGCGTCGACGGCACCGCTGGCGACCATGCACAGATCGAGTGCGGCGGCCCCGATCCGGCGCAGGTCCCGCACCTTGGGCAGCAACTGCGCCACCAGCGCCCCCTGCGCGCGCCGCCGGCGGGCGTCGTACCCGAAACCGGTGGCCACCAACGCCAGGCCCACCTCGTCGATGGCGTTGCATCGCAACGGGGTTCGCACTCCGTCGACGGTCATGACGGCACCGCCGCCCAGCGTCGCCGAGTAGGTGACCCGCCGTGCGACGTCGACCACCGCACCCGCCACCGAGCGCCCGTCGATCTGCGCGGCCACCGACACCGCATACGCCGGGATGCCGTACATGAAGTTGACCGTCCCGTCGATCGGGTCGACGACCCAGCGCACCCCGGTCGGCACGGCGACGCTGCCGCCGGCCTCCTCCCCGAGGACGTGGTCACCGGGCCGCAGCCGATGCAGCATCGCGCGGATCAGTGCCTCGGTCTCGGTGTCGGCCACGGTGACCGGATCGGTGGGCGTCGATTTGGTCGACACCGCATCGTCGACGCCGTCCTCGGCCGCGCCGGGTCCCGGGCCGCCGAACAGTTCCGGCCGCCGGGTGCGCACGTGTGCGGCGGCCTCGTGCGCCACCTCAACCGCCACCGCACCCAACGACGCCGGGTCGATATCGGCCGCACCCCCACCCGCCTCGGACACGTCCGAACTCCCGGACCGATGGTCGACGACACCCTGCCTGTCTGCGTGCTCCACCGTTCCATGTGAGCACACCCGCCGGCCGACGGTGCGATCGGGCAAGTCGGTCCCCGCGCCGTCGACGAGAGTTCTCCGCACACCCCTGCGACCTGCGCGCGGTGTCGATAGCCTGAAGACGCCGCGGCGAGACCGATCGTCGGCCGGCACCCGACCATCGCCTGAGAGGACTCGCCATGACCGACTCCGCAGTGCCCGACTCCCCCACCACCGCAACGAATCTGGGCTTCGGCGTCGATGTCGGCGGGTCGGGCATCAAGGGCGGGATCGTCGACCTCGACACGGGTGCGCTGGTCGGTGAGCGGTTCAAGGTCCTCACCCCCAAGCCCGCGACGCCCAATGCGGTCGCCGTGGGCGTCGCCGAGGTGGTGGCCCACTTCGACTGGGCCGGACCGGTCGGCATCACCCTGCCGGGCGTGATCACCGACGGGGTGATGCGGACCGCCGCCAACATCGATCCCGCCTGGATCGGGACCGACGTGTACGCACTCTTCAGCGAGATGATGGGCGGACGGCAGGTGTCGGTGCTCAACGACGCCGACGCCGCCGGGATGGCCGAGGACGCCTACGGCGCCGGGAAGGGTGTCAGCGGCGTGGTGATGCTCTTGACCTTCGGTACCGGGATCGGTTCGGCCATCCTCATCAACGGAACCCTGGTGCCCAACACCGAACTCGGGCACCTCATCGTCGGCAAGAAGGAGGCCGAGCACCAGGCATCCTCGCGCATCAAGGAGGAGAAGGGCTGGTCGTATGAGAAGTGGACCGAGAAGGTGTCGATCGTCCTCAAGGAGTACGAGGCACTGTTCTGGCCCAAACTCTTCATCGCCGGCGGCGGGATCAGCCGCAAGTCCGACAAGTGGATTCCGTTGCTGACCAACTCCACCCCGGTGGTGCCGGCCACCCTGCTCAACACCGCGGGCATCGTCGGGGCCGCGATGGCCGTCAACCAAGGTCTCCGCGCCTGACCGTGACCTTGACACAGCCATCCTGACCAGGCCTTTGTCACATTCGGCCGGGGGGTGTCGTTACAATGGTCCGCACCGGCGATCTCACGCCGGATCAAGCCCTGATCAGCGACGGCTCACCGCTGCCGCAAACGATAGACACGATTCGTATCCGAAAGGTTGTACGTGGCAGCCACCCAGACCCGCCAGAACGACGCCGAGGTCGAGGATCCGACGTCAACCGCCCCCGCGGCTGACAAGGCACCCGCGAAGAAGGTCGCCAAGAAGGCGGCCAAGAAAGCAACCGCCCGCAAGACCGCAGCAAAGAAGGCCCCGGCCCGCAAGGCTGCGAAGAAGACCGCCGCCAAGGCCGTGGCCACGGGCACCGCCGATGCCGCCGAGGATTCCGACGACGAGCCCACCTCGATCGACGACATCGACGTCCCCGACACCGAACTCGACGACGTCGAGATCGATGACGTCGAGATCGACGAGGACGCCGACGACGAGTCCGAGGACGACTCGGACGACGACGAGGACGATGCCGAGTCCGACGACGACGCGGCCAAGACCGACGCACCGGCACCGGCCGCCGCCACCGGTACCGGTACCGGTACCGCCAAGGCCACCGCGGCCAAGCCCAAGGAGGAGGCCAAGGAGGCCAAGTCCGGCGACTTCGTCTGGGACGAAGAGGAATCCGAGGCCCTGCGACAGGCCCGCAAGGACGCGGAACTGACCGCATCGGCCGACTCGGTGCGTGCCTACCTCAAGCAGATCGGCAAGGTCGCACTGCTCAACGCCGAGGAGGAGGTCGAACTCGCCAAGCGCATCGAGGCCGGCCTGTTCGCCACCGAGCGGTTGCGGCGCATGCTGGCATCCGGCGAGAAGGTGTCCACCGCCGCCAAGCGTGACCTCAACTGGATCTCGCGCGACGGCAACCGGGCGAAGAATCACCTCCTCGAGGCGAACCTGCGTCTCGTCGTCTCGCTGGCCAAGCGTTACACCGGCCGCGGCATGGCGTTCCTGGACCTCATCCAGGAGGGCAACCTGGGCCTGATCCGTGCGGTCGAGAAGTTCGACTACACCAAGGGCTACAAGTTCTCGACGTACGCCACCTGGTGGATCCGCCAGGCCATCACCCGCGCCATGGCCGATCAGGCCCGCACCATCCGCATCCCGGTCCACATGGTCGAGGTCATCAACAAGCTCGGCCGTATCCAGCGCGAACTCCTCCAGGACCTCGGCCGCGAGCCGACCCCCGAGGAACTCGCCAAGGAGATGGACATCACGCCGGAGAAGGTGCTGGAGATCCAGCAGTACGCGCGTGAACCGATCTCGCTGGATCAGACCATCGGCGACGAGGGCGATTCGCAGCTCGGTGACTTCATCGAGGATTCCGAGGCGGTCGTCGCGGTCGACGCGGTGAGCTTCACGCTGCTGCAGGATCAGCTGCAGTCCGTGCTGGAAACCCTCTCCGAACGTGAGGCCGGCGTCGTCCGACTCCGTTTCGGTCTGACCGACGGTCAGCCGCGCACCCTCGACGAGATCGGACAGGTCTATGGCGTGACGCGCGAACGCATCCGGCAGATCGAGTCGAAGACGATGTCGAAGCTGCGCCACCCGTCGCGGTCGCAGGTCCTGCGCGACTACCTGGACTGACAACGCCGCATCATCAGATCGACGCCCCGGCCGCATGGCCGGGGCGTCGGTCGTTCACGGCCCCTGTCGGCACCCGTGTCAAGGGTTGCGCCCGTGCTGATCGCGACCCCGCCGCCGATGCGGTACCGCGACCCGGTCACTCATAGGATGTCCGGCATGCCGCTTTCCGACGTCCGAGGGCTCCCCGTGCTGGTCAGCAGTCGCGTCGTCGACCTGTTACGGGTCGCATCCATGCTGTGTCGGTGACCTGAGCGCGGGCACGACCCGCCGCCCCCGCACACCTGCGCCGTCGGTCGCGATCTGTCGTCGCCACCGCTGATCGGCTCTTCACCCTCACCGTCACCACCGAAAGACATCCACTGATGCGCACTCTTGTCCTCATCGGCCTCGTGGGCTTCGCCGCCCAACTCGTCGACGGCAGCCTCGGCATGGCCTACGGCGTCACGACGACCACCCTGCTGCTGGCGATCGGCACCAACCCCGCGGCGGCGTCGGCCACCGTCCACCTCGCCGAGATCGGCACCACCCTGGTCTCCGGCGTCTCCCACTGGCGGTTCGGCAACGTCGACTGGAAGGTCGTCCGCCGGATCGCGCTCCCCGGCGCAATCGGCGCATTCGCCGGCGCCACGGTCCTCTCGCACCTGTCCACCGAGGCGGCCGCGCCGGTGATGGCCGCCATCCTGCTGGCGTTGGGCCTCTACATCCTGGTGCGCTTCACCTTCTCCGGCATTCCCCGCGAACACCTCGGCAAGCCGCTGCGCAAACGATTCCTGTCACCACTCGGCCTGGTCGCCGGTTTCGTCGACGCCACTGGTGGCGGCGGCTGGGGACCGGTCGGCACCCCGGCGATCCTGGCCAGCGGGCGTCTCGAACCCCGCAAGGTCATCGGATCGATCGACACCAGCGAGTTCATCATCGCGGTCGCGGCCAGCCTCGGATTCCTCGTGAGCCTCGGATCACAGGGCATCAACTTCGCCTGGGTGGGCGCCATCCTGGTCGGTGGTGTGCTGGCCGCACCCCTGGCCGCGTGGCTGGTGCGGCATGTGCCGCCGCGACTGCTGGGTGCGTCGGTCGGTGGACTGATCATCCTGACCAATACGCGCACCCTGCTGCGCGCCGATCTCGTCGACGTCCCGCGTCCGGCGCAGACGGTCATCTATACCGTCATCGTCGTGGCGTGGGCCGCCGCGTTCGCCTACTCGCTGCGCGAATACCTGCGTGACCGCGACCTGGAGTCCTCCGACGCCATCAGCGCTCTGCGGGAGGAACGCGAACGGGCCACCAAGACGCCGTCCCCGGCCGTCGCGGCGAGCTGAGATCGCCGACCTCCCTTCACATTCCGCTCGTGGTGAATGTGATCCACGTCGCGCCGCCGGTAACAGGGACTTGATCTCGTGTTGCGGGCGGCGCACGCGTGTTACGGGTGAGTGACGACACACGCCGACGGGTGCGCGGAACAATACGCAACCCCACAACGTCTGACACAGTGAGGTTGATGCATCGCCCGGATGTGTCGGCTCAAGAAGGAATGGCACCTGCGAGTGCCGGACCGGGACGGAGGAAACAATGCCAGACATCGCGACCACACCCCCGATCTCCCTGCCGTTGACCGCGTCGGACCGTTGTGACCGCTGCGGCGCCGCAGCGAAGGTGCGTGCCGTTCTCCCGAAGGGCGGCGAACTCCTCTTCTGCCGGCATCACTTCAATGAGCACGAGGCACGTCTCGTGGAACTACAGGCGACCGTCGACGAATCGGCCGGCGAACTCGTCTGAACCCGTGTCCGGCCGAACCGGCCGGACCAACCGATCCGATCACAACCGATCGATCGGCCCCGATCTCCTCACCGAGGGACCCACGACCCGGGTCCGGTGGCAGACGCCACCGGAGCCGGGTCGTTTCGTCACCGGGTCGTTTCGTCACCGGGTCGTTTCGTCACCACGGCCCGGAAGCCACCGGCCGAAGGTCAGCGCCACTCCCGCAGCGCGTCAGCGCCACTCCCGCAGCGCCTGAATACGTTCACGCAGCTGATCGCCCGACGCCATCGCCGTGGGCGGTCCGCCGAGCTTGGCACGCAGTTCACTGTGCACGACGCCGTGCGGTTTGCCCGTCCGATGGTGATGCATGGCGACCAGCGTGTTGAGTTCCTTGCGCAGTGCCGCCAGATTCTCACCCGTCGCCCGCTGTGGTGCCTCGGCGGCCGGCGCCGACGCCGCCGCGGTGCGCTGCTCCACCTGGGTCTCCTGGCGTTTGCGCAGCAGCGCACGCACCTGATCGGCGTCGAGCAGACCCGGCAACCCGAGATAGTCGGATTCCTCCTCGCTTCCCGAGAAGGTCGCGGTACCGAACGACGAACCGTCGAAGATCACCTGATCGAGTTCGGCGTCGGCGTGCAGCGACTGGAATCCGCGCTCGTCCTCCCCCGGCTCGTCCTTCTGCTTGTTGGCATCGATGAGCAGCGCGTCGTCGAGGCCGTCGCTCTCGCGATGCGGCTTGCCCAGGACGTGGTCCCGCTGCGCCTCCATCTCGCTGGCCAGGGTGAGCAGGACCGGCACCGACGGCAGGAAGACACTCGCGGTCTCCCCCGGCCGACGCGACCGCACGAACCGTCCGATCGCCTGGGCGAAGAACAGCGGCGTCGACGAACTCGTCGCGTACACGCCGACCGCGAGCCGCGGCACGTCCACGCCCTCGGACACCATCCGGACCGCGACCATCCACTGGTCGTCGGACGCGGCGAACTCCGCGATCCGCGACGATGCCTTCGGGTCATCGGAGAGCACCAGCGTGGGTGCCCGCCCGGTGATCGACTCGATCAGTTCGGCGTAGTCGCGGGCCACGGTCTGATCCGTCGCGATCACCAGGCCGCCGGCGTCGGGCATCCCGGCGGCTCGGATCTGCCCGAGGCGCGTATGCGCGGCCTGCAGCACCGCGGGAATCCAGTCGCCGTGTGGATCGAGTGCGGTTCGCCAGGCCCGCGCGGTGTGTTCGGCCGACAGCGGCTCCCCGAGACGCGCGGTGAACTCCTCACCGGCGTTGGTGCGCCAACTCGCCTGACCCGAGTACGCCAGGAACACCACCGGCCGGACGACGCCGTCGGCGAGGGCATCGGAGTAGCCATAGCTGTGGTCGGCACGTGACCGCTGGCCGCCACCCGGTTCGGGTTCGTAGGTGACGAACGGGATCGGTGAGTCATCCGACCGGAACGGGGTTCCGGTGAGCGCGAGCCGGCGTTCGGCATCGTCGAAGGCCTCCCGGATGGCCTCACCCCACGACTTCGCGTCACCACCGTGATGGATCTCGTCGAGGATGACCAGCGTGCGGCGGTTCTCGGTCCGCACCCGGTGCCGGGTCGGGTGTGCGGCCACCTGCGCGTAGGTCACCGCCACACCGTCGAAGTCGGTGCTCGTCTGACCGGCCGAGTTGCTGAACCGGGAATCGAGCGCGATCCCCACCCGCGCAGCCGCCTGCGCCCACTGGTGCTTGAGGTGTTCGGTCGGTGTCACCACGGTGATCTGCTCGATGGTCCGATCGTCGAGCAACTCGCGGGCGACACGCAGACCGAATGTGGTCTTGCCCGCGCCGGGCGTGGCCACGGCCAGAAAATCCTTCGGGCCCTGCGCCAGGTACCGCGTCAGGGCCCGGCGCTGCCAGGCCCGCAGCGGCGGCCCCGAAACCGTGGGGACGACAACGTTTTCGGCAGAGGTCAAGGGTGCTGGCTCCGAAGGTCGGCAGTACAGGACAGGGAAACACGGGTTGGACGGGGAAACACGGGCTGGGGACAGGGATCGCGATGGGGCGCAAGCGGTGACGCACCGCGCGGACGCGACAACTCTACCGAGCCCCTCGGGCCCTGCACCCGCCGACACTCCTGTGAGATCCGCGGCCCTTCCGCCGGTGCGGCGTGTCGGCCACACCTCGCCCCGCGTGTCGCGCGCGGGGTGGTCCCCCATCGCCGGGCCCGATCGGGGATGCTGGACACATCAGCACCCGACGCCGCAATCCCGCACCGATGACCCCCGACGACACCGCGTCGCCGGGGGCACCCCGGCGACGGCGGCCCGATGTCACGGCCGGCGGTCCGGCGCCACGCCCGGCACCCGCGGGCGCGGCGGCCGACACCGATGTGATCGGTCCCGCCCGGCTCGTGACGCCGCATCCACCGCGCGGTGAGACCCCGACGACACCGTTGTCCGCTGCGCGACGCAACCCGGCGCCGGTGTCGGTGGAACTCGACGCGCCGGACGCACACCATCGGACGCTGTCGCAGGAACGTGACACCGCCGGATCGGATCCGCGCACCGGTCAGGACGACCCGGCCGACACTCCACCGCAGCCCCGCACGCCCGTGCTCCGCAACATCCCGACACTCGTCTGGCGCACCATCGTCAAGGCCTGGGATGACGGCATCGTCGGTTGGGCGGCGCAGGCGGCGTTCTGGCAGGCGCTCTCGTTGCCTCCGCTGCTGCTCGGGCTGCTCGGCAGCGTCGGCTACGTGGCCGGGTGGTTCGGCCCGGACACCGTCGACGTCATCTACGAACGCATCCTGTCCTTCGCCGAACGCACCTTCTCCCCGAATGTCGTCGACGACCTGATCAAGCCGACCGTCGACAACGTCCTGGGCCGCGGCCGGGTGGGCGTGGTGTCGATCGGTTTCGTGCTGTCACTGTGGGCCGGGTCGTCGGCGGTGTCGTGTTTCGTCGCCTCCATCGTGCGTGCCCACGACCAGCACGAGGTCCGGAACCCGGTGTGGCAACGCATCTTCGCACTGCTGCTCTACCTGGCGTTCCTGACCGTCGCGGTGCCGCTGCTGCCGTTGGTGGCGTTGGGCCCCAACTACCTGCGCGACATCGTTCCCGAGTCCTGGGATCCGCTGGTGACCTCGGCGATCAACATCGGCTACTTCCCGTTCGTCGCGCTGCTGCTGTTGCTGGTGCTGACCACGCTGTATCACCTGGCGCTTCCGAACCCGCTGCCGTGGCATCGACTGGTCGGCGGCGCCGTCGTCGCGGGCATCGCGTTCTGGGTGGCGAGCTACTTCCTGCGTCTCTACCTCGCCGCCATCACCCGCGCCGGTTACAGCTACGGCGCGCTCGCGACCCCGATCGCTTTTCTGCTGTTCACGTTCTTCCTGGGGTTCGCCATCGTGATCGGTGCCGAGTTCAATGCGGCGGTGCAGTCGCTGTGGCCAGCCAAACCGGCCGTCACCACGCACGTCCGCAAGTGGGTGCACAGTCAGACCGCGGAGGTCACCGAGCAACTCAGGACGTTGCCGGACCGGCTGTCGAGCGGACCGATCCGGCGCAATCGGTCCGACGACGGGTGACGCCGCCTGGCGGCGCCGGCACTCAGCTCTTCCGCATCCGGTTGTAGATCTTCTTGCACTTCGGGCAGACCGGTGAGCCGGGCTTGGCCGAACGCGTCACCGGGAAGGTCTCCCCGCACAACGCGACGACATGATTGCCCATGACGGCACTCTCGGCGATCTTGTCCTTCTTGACGTAGTGGAAGAACTTGGGGCGATCGTCGTCGCCGTGGTCGGTGGCGTCGGCGTCGGGCCGCTCGTCAGTGCGGGTGTCGGTGTCGATCCGCTCGTCGAGATCGGGACGCTCAATGGTTTCGGTGGGCATGGGCTCCATTGTGCGCCACGTTTGGGCCGCGCCACCAGCGAGCGGCCCGAGGACTGTGCGCCACGACCGGCCCGGGTCACCAGCGCGGGCAGCGACCCGATCCCGACATTTCGGCCGAACCCGACGGTGCGCGCGGTCGACGAAAGTGGGACAGTGGATTCATGGGTGATCAGAACGACGCGGCACAGCGATCCACGGGAGATCGCCGGAACGCCGACGCCTTCCTGATCACCGGCGCACCCACGCCGTACGACGAGCAACATCGTGCCCGGGTGCGCAAATATCTCACGCTGATGGCCTTCCGCGTCCCGGCGCTGATCATCGCGGGCATCGTGTACTCGTCGACGGGTTCGGGCTGGTGGGCCCTGGCGATCATCGCGGCGTCGATTCCGCTGCCCTGGGTCGCGGTGCTGATCGCCAACGATCGGCCGCCCCGCAAACGCGGCGAGGTTCCGCAGTACAAGTACGGACCCGATCATCACGTGGTGGGACCACCGGCGCTGGGCCCCTCGGGCCGCAGCATCGACTCGACGACCGTCGACGGGCCGCACGACACCTGACGGGCCGCACGAGAACTGACGGGCCCGTACGAAAGCCGGGCCTCGTCGTCCCGAGCACGTCACCGGAACGCTCGCGCGGGGTGCGTGATCGTGTTCCGGGACTTCACCATCTCAGCAACTTCTCAGCAGCTCCGGCGGCCACTGTCGCGTTTGCGCAGCTCACCGTACTCGTGACGGCGGGGGCCCCAGCGCGTCCGGGGAACTTTCGTCCACCCATCCGCGTTGGACCCGTTGTATGCACCTAAGTCAGGAGGCCGGAATGTCACGCTCCACCGTTGCTCGCTCCACCACGTCGTCCACTGATCTCACCGACGCGCCCAGCACCTCCACACGACCCGCCATGACCGAGCAGGATCTCGACGCTCAGTCACCCGCCGCCGATCTCGTTCGTGTCTATCTGAACGGGATCGGTCGCACCGCACTGCTCAACGCCGAGCAGGAGGTCGAACTCGCCAAGCAGATCGAGGCCGGCCTGTACGCCAAGCACGTGTTGGCGACCAAGAAGCGGTTGTCGGCCGCGAAGAAGCGCGATCTGAACACGATCATCCGTGAGGGTGAGATGGCCCGCTCGCATCTGCTCGAGGCCAACCTGCGCCTGGTGGTGTCGCTGGCCAAGCGCTACACCGGACGCGGTATGCCGTTGCTCGACCTCATCCAGGAGGGCAACCTCGGGCTGATCCGTGCGATGGAGAAGTTCGACTACGCCAAGGGCTTCAAGTTCTCGACCTACGCCACCTGGTGGATCCGGCAGGCCATCACCCGCGGCATGGCCGATCAGAGCCGCACCATCCGGCTGCCCGTCCACCTCGTGGAGCAGGTCAACAAGATCGCCCGGATCAAGCGTGAACTGCATCAGCAGCTCGGACGCGAGGCCACCGACGACGAGTTGGCCACCGAGTCGGGCATCCCGGCGGAGAAGATCGCCGACCTGCTCGATCACAGCCGTGACCCGGTGAGCCTGGACATGCCGGTCGGCAGTGACGAGGAGGCACCGCTCGGCGACTTCATCGAGGACGCCGAGGCGACCTCGGCCGAGAACGCCGTCATCGCCGGACTGCTGCACTCCGACGTGCGGGCCGTGCTCGCGACACTCGACGAGCGCGAGCAGCAGGTGATCCGGATGCGCTACGGACTCGACGACGGGCAGCCCCGCACGCTCGATCAGATCGGCCGGATGTTCGGACTCTCCCGCGAGCGGGTGCGTCAGATCGAACGCGAGGTGATGGGCAAGCTGCGTCAGGGCGACCGCGCCGAGCGTCTGCGCGCCTACGCCAGCTGATCGACTAACTCAACCGTCTCGGCCCGGCGTCCTTCCTGGAGGGCACCGGGCCGATCCGGATCCGGGCGCTCAGTGCCGCGACGGCGTCGGGTGAGACCAGGATCGGGTCGCACACCACCTCACGGATCTCCGGAATGTCGTCGACGAGGGTGGAGATGCGCAGCAGCAGGTCGATGAGTGCTTCCTTGTCGATCGGCTGTTCTCCGCGGTAGCCGTCGAGCAGGGGTGCCGATCGTGGTGCCGCCACGAGGTCGGCGGCATCGCGATCCGACAGCGGCACCGCCCGGTAGGCGCGGTCGCCGAGGAGGTCGAAGGTGCTGCCGGACAGCCCGAACGAGATGAGCGGCCCGAACGACGGGTCGTCGCGCATGGTGACGACGGTCCCGACCCCCTTCGGGGCCATCTTCTGGACGTGCAGCACCGGATCGCCGGTGAGCTCGATCAATTCGGCGAACGCGGTCACCACCGATGTCGGGTCGGGCAGGTCCAGGCGTGCGCCCTCCCGGTCGAGCCGGCCGCGCCATCCCGGTGACGTGGCCTTGACCGCGACCGGGAAGCCGAGTTCACGGGCCGCGGCACTGGCCTCGTGCATGGTGCGGACCTCGCGGAACTCCACCACGTCGATGCCGTACCAGCCGAGCAGGGTGGCCGCCTCGACCTCGGTGAGGTCGCGGCCCCCTTCGCCGGACTGTCCGTCGGTGAGCCCGTCCATGTGCTCACGGACGAACATCCGGGCGGCCTCGGCATCGGTACCCGCCGGTCGCGCGAAGGTGGGTTCGGGGGCGCTGCGCCAGCGCGCGTACTGCCACGCGTTCGCCAGCGCCGCCGCGGCCCGCTCGGGGCTGCCGTAGGACGGGATGGATCCACGCTCCGGCAACCCGTGCGGCCCCGGTCGCATCAGTCCGGGCGGGATGCCCTCGACCGCGAGGAAGGTCGTGACGATCGGTTTCGGAACGCCGCCCGGCGTGTTCGCCGCGGCCATGAGCGCACGTGCATGCCAATCGGCGTCGACGGCCACCGGCGGTACGAACACCACGATGACGGCGTCGACCCCGTCGTCGACCATCGCCGCCGCGACCGCCGACTCGAATTCCTCCTCCGACGCGCCGGCCCCCAGGTCCACGGTGCCGATGACCTCGAGTCCGCCGGTGCGGGCGGTGTCGGCGGCCAGACTCGCGATGACCGACGAATTGCCGATGACCTGGGTGCGCGGACCTCGGGGCAGCGGCTGGTAGGCGAATATCGTTGCGCAGTCGAAGAGTTCGGGGATGGTGTCGACCTGGATGACCCCCGCCTGTTCGAGGACCATCTGCGCGATGCGGTCGTCGAGCCGGGCCCCGGCCGAGCGTGCGGCGCGGACCGCGGTCATCGCGCCCTTGCCCGACTTCACCGCGACGATCGGCTTGGTCCGCGACACCCGTTGCGCGATCCGGGAGAACTTCCGCGGGTTGCCGAAGCTCTCCAGGTACAACAGCACCACGTCGGTGGCGGTGTCGGAATCCCAGTACTGCAGCAGATCGTTACCGGAGACGTCGGCGCGGTTGCCGGCCGAGACGAAGGTCGACAGTCCGATCTGCCGACGCGCGGCGGTGTCGAGGATCGCGATGCCCAGGGCACCGGACTGGCAGAAGAACCCGACCCGCCCGGCGGCCGGGATGCGGGGCGCCAGAGTCGCATTCAGCGCGATCTCCGGGTCGTTGTTGGCGACGCCGAGCGCGTTGGGACCGACCAGGCGCATGCCGTGTTCGCGGACCTGCTCGACGAGTCGTCGTTCACTCTCCAGCCCGGCCTCCCCGCTCTCGCCGAATCCGGACGACACGATGACCAGGGTGCGCACACCCTTCACCAGGCAGTCGTCGAGGACGGTGTCGACCACCGCGGCCGGCACGGCGACCACGGCCAGATCCACCGGATCCGGGATGTCGCGCACCGACTCGTAGGCGCGGATGCCGCGCACCGACGGTGGACGTTCACGGACCGGCCGTCGGGGATTGCCGTGGCCGTGATGGCCGAGACCGGGATGTCCGGGACCGTGGTGTCCGGGACCGGCCCCGTGTGCGGCGGCGCCGGGCTGGGATTCGGCGTCGGCGTCCCCGCCGCGATGAGCGGGGCCGTTGACCGGGAACACCGGACCGGTGAAGCCACCGGCGATGATGTTGTCGAGCAACGCATTACCCACCTTTTTCGGGTCGGCCGACGCGCCGATCACGGCGACCGACGCCGGCCGCAGGAGGTTGGCGACGCTGCGGGCCTCCGACGCCCGTTCCCGCGCGTTGCGCACCGACATCAGGGCCTCGGTGGGATCGATGAGGAACTCCACATGGACGGTGGCACCGTCGAAGGCCCGGGTGATCTGGTATCCGGCGTCGCGGAACACCGCCACCATGTTCGGGTTCTCGCTGAGCACCTCGGCCTCGAACCGGGTGAATCCGTTCTCGGCGGCCGCCCCGGCGAGGTGCTCGAGCAGGATCGGGCCCAGTCCGCGGCCCTGGTGTTCGTCGGCGACGACGAATGCGACCTCGGCCGACTCCGGTTTCCCGTCGGCGGCGAGGCCCTCGTAGATGCCGATCGCGATGATCTCGCCGCCGAGGACCGCGACGATCGCCACGCGCGTCTTGTGGTCGACGGTGGTCATCCGGACCACCTCGCGCGGTGGCAGGGTCGGCGTCGGACCGAAGTACCGCATGTACCGCGTGCGTTCACTCAACCCGGCGTGGAAGCGGACCACGCGGTCGGCGTCACCGGGAACGATCGGGCGCAGATGCACGACGCCACCGTCGGAGGCGAGCACGTCGGCGATCCAGTGCCGTGGGTAGTCCCAGCCGCCGGACGTGTGCTGGTCGGACGTGTGCTGGTCGGACGGGGCCGGGGCCGGATCCGAGTTCGCGGTGTCGGTGGTCGCGGTGTCGGGTCGCTGATCAGTCACGCGGGTCCTCCGGATCGAGTCCGTGCAGCGGGAAGACGGCCTTGCGGGTCGCCATGATGGCTCGGTCGGTCTGGCGCAGTGCCGACTCGTCGATTCCCGGTGGCGGCGACTGTCCGGTGTCGCCGTCCCACGGCACATAGGCGACATCACCGTCGTCACCCATCACGCCGACCGGTTGTGCCGCGTACTCCTCGTAGATGCGTCCGGCGATCTGCTCGGCCGAGGACCGCCACGACTCGTCGATCACCCGGTCGACGGCGATGTCGCGGTCGAGGACCACGCCGAGCAGATGTGTCCAGCTGCGCGGCACGACGTTGACCACGCCGTATCCGCCGCCGCCGACGGCGATCCACCGTCCCTCGCAGTACCGTTCGGCGAGTTCCCGCATCGCGATCATCGCCGCCCGCTGTCCGTCGACGGTGAGGGCGAGGTCGGTGAGGGGATCGGCGCGATGGCTGTCGGCGCCACACTGACTGATCAGGATCTGCGGCCGGAACTCCGCGATCATCGACGGCACCACCGCGTGAAAACCACGCAGCCACAAGCGATCCTGCGTTCCGGGCATGAACGGGAGGTTGACCGCGGTGCCGTGCGCGTCGTCGTCGCCGATCTCGGTGGGCCAGCCGGTACCCGGCCACAGCGTCGCCGGATGCTGATGCAGGGAGATGGTCATCACCCGCGGATCGGCGACGAACTCGGCCTGGACACCGTCGCCGTGATGGGCGTCGATGTCGATGTAGGCGATGCGGTCGAAGCCGTTGTCGAGCAGCCACCGGATCGCGACGGCGCAGTCGTTGTAGATGCAGAACCCGGCGGCCCGCGACTTCATCGCGTGGTGCATGCCGCCGCCGATGTTGACCGCGCGCCGTACCGATCCCGAGGCCACCGCCTGGGCGGCGGCGAGGGTGCCGCCGACGAGGAGACGAGCCGCCTCGTGCATGCCGTCGAACACCGGATTGTCGGCGTCCCCGAGGCCGAAGAGACGCTCCAGTAACGGCCCCGACAGCGATGCCGTGCCGGACCCGACCGCTCGCACCGCGTCGATGTAGTCGCGGGTGTGCACCACGGCGAGCTGGTCGTCGTCGATCTGCAGGGGCGGCGCGAGGTCGACGTCGTCGAGGACTCCGAAACTGTTGGCCAACGTCATCGTCAACGCGAGCCGGACCGGATTCATCGGATGCGTGTGCGCCCATCGGTAGGACAGAAAGTCCTCACTCCAGATCACCGCGGCGGTCATCGCGGACTCCACTGTCTTGCCACGCCACTCAGGCTAGGCCATATCCCCCACTTCCACTGTGAGGTAGTGACAACGGGCGTCCGACGGCGTGGCCGAGGGGCACGTTGACCGGGCGCGGCCGGCAGCCTCGATTCCGGTGCTGGTCAAGGTACCCTTGAGGGGACGAAGGGACTACGCAGAGTGAACGATCTGGTTGACACCACTGAGATGTACTTGCGGACGATCTACGACCTCGAGGAAGAAGGCATCGTGCCGCTGCGCGCACGCATCGCCGAACGCTTGGATCAGAGCGGACCCACGGTGTCCCAGACCGTCGCACGGATGGAACGCGACGGGCTGCTGCGGGTGGCCGGCGACCGCCATCTGGAACTCACCGACAAGGGACGAGGACTCGCCGTCGCCGTGATGCGCAAGCATCGGCTCGCCGAGCGTCTGCTCGTCGACGTGATCGGGATGCCCTGGGATCAGGTGCACGACGAGGCCTGCCGCTGGGAGCATGTGATGAGCGAGAACGTGGAACGCCACCTGCTCACCGTGCTCGACAATCCGACGACCTCCCCCTACGGCAACCCGATCCCCGGCCTCGAGGCACTCGGCGCCGAGGCCCCGCCGGTCAAGGATGCGGCCACCCGTCTGTCGGACCTGCCGCAGGGCGACGCCGTCGCCGTCATCGTGCGACGCGTCGCCGAACACGCCCAGTCCGACCGGGAACTGATCTCCGACCTCCGCGAGGCGGGCGTGGTCCCCAACGCCCGCGTGACGGTCACCTGCACACCACACAAGGTGGAGATCGACACCCCGGGACACGACGGTCTGGTGCTGTCGGCCGAGATGGCCCATTCGATCTTCGTCGAGAAGGTGTAGGGCTGCAGGGCCACACCCACCGACGTCAACCGACCTGACGCAACGTCATGCGCGGCAGGTCCATCCCCCACTCGGCTGCCTGCGCGTAGCTGTCATCGATCGTTTCCCGCAGTACGGCAGGCTCCAGGCCACCGCGGAGCGCGCGATCGAGCAGTCGGGCCAACGCCCAGTCCGGGTCGGCGGTGAGAGCACAGTCCAATGCCACCCCGGCGTATCCACCCTCACCGGCGACGTAATGCAGATGGGCGAGCAGCGTGGCCGCGCTCGCCCGGCCCGTGCCGATCAGCCGCCGCGCCAGCTCGCGCCAGAGGTACTCGGCGCCGGCCCGCAGATCGGTCACCGCGCATGCCAGTGCGGCGTCCCGGACGTCGAGCGTCAGGATCGCCCGTTCCAGTCGGGCCACGCCGGCACAACCGAGGTCGGGTGGTTCGGCCATCGCGGTCAGCAGATCCGTGAGCAGTGCCGCACATTCGTCGGGGTCGGCGACGCCGGGCGGCACCACGGCCATCGGCGCGGTCGCCGGGGATTCGCTGCGAAAACATGACGCAGACGTGCAATGCGGCAGCGGCGTGAGCATCGCGGCCATGTCCGAACGGCGCGCCAGGATCCGGCGACCTGTCTCGACCGCCGACGCGATCGCGGTCGGCGACGTGCGTGGGTCGGTCAGGGTGCCGGTCGCCGACGCGGTTCTCAGGGTCGCGCCGGTCGGCCCGTCGCCTCGCGGATCCCAGATGAGATGCCAGGGCGCGTGTTCCTCGAAGTCGGTGACGACGAATCCCTGGGCGATGCCGCCGACCGCGGCCAGGAAGCGGTTGGCGACCGCCATCACCTGACGGTAGCGCCGATCATCGGGGTGGAATCGGCGATCGGCGATCACCCCGACGACCGGACCGCCGCCGCCCTGCCGTTCGATGATGGTGCCGAGCCGGTCGAGAACATCGAGCAGATCGTCGTCGGGAGCACCGGACTCGGTCAGGGAGAGGTCGTAGCGCATCGCCACTCCCACGTGGTTGGGAGGGCGCAGCACGACGAGGATCACCGAGGATTCGGGGATGAAGCCGAGGAGCGCGGGAACGGCACTGAGAAGCGAGCGGGCCTTGAGACGGCGGGGGTGTGTGAATGTCATGCGCCACATGGTTCGCCGGGTGGCGGCCACTTCCGGCCGGGGCGACCGCCGGGACGACGGGTTATCCCCCGATGTCCCGCCATCCACAGGCCGACGCGGTACCCGTCGCCGTGCCGCGGGTGGTCACCCGAATGCGGCGGCCAGTGCCTTGGTGAACAACGAGTCGAGGCCGGCCGCGGCGTCGGCGGGGATGGCGTCCTCGCCCGGGTTGCGGTACTGCGCGTACACCCGCACCCCGTCGCGCTGACCGATCAGCGTGAGACTGCTGGTGACCCCCCGATGCTCGTCGTCGCCGCTTCCGGTGATGCGTCGGATCGCCGCGGTGTCGACGCCGGTCGGGCCGGGCGGTGCGGGCAGCACGGTCGTCGTGATCCGGGTGCCGGCTGCGGCGTCACCGGAGAATGTCTGGGGGCAGCGCTCGGCCCGGGCCACGTCCGCGGCGACCGACTCGTCGGCATGGGTCACCGCACTCGTGTAGGAGGAGGCACCGCCGTCGACGATCACCTGCCACACCACCGCGCCGGTGGCGTCGACGCGCGGCGGAATGCAGTCGGATGGACTCGCGATCGCCGGGTCCGTTCCGGCGAGGCCCGCCACGGCGAACGGCACCGCCGGAGTGGGTACGCGGGTCGCCCCCGGAACCGGGAAGTCGTCGGCCTGCACCGATGACGACGACAGGTCACCCGAGTCGGCCACCGAATGCCCGGTCACCGTGCAGCCGGCGGCCACGGGAAGCATCACCATGCACGCCACCAGGGTGAGTGTGCGCAGAGACATCGAGCGACCGACGTCACCCGTTGGCCGACGCCGACGCGTCGTGCCGATCCTTCTGCTCAGCCGCACAACGCCCCACTGTGCCACCTTCGTGGGCCACGGGGCCCACCGACACTCCGGGGTCCCTCGGCCGGGGGACAACCGGTCACCGAGCCCCGAACCGGGAATTACCGCGACGCGTCGCGGTTGTACTTCTGGAGGGGTCACCGGATGGAGAGTTCACCGGCGGCGACGACCCTCGGTGGCACGCGCACCGCCACCGCGGAATGACCACGGGATTCGCCCCGAACAGCGCCGATACGCGACAATGGACATTCGGTGCACGAGAATTGATCGCGGCGACACGAGAGTCTCACGCACGAGAACCACCGGCACCGACAACGACCGGCACAACAACGACCGGCACGAGAACGACAGGAGGGACGACATGGACGAGCACTCCGCCGACGACCGGCCCCTGTACGAGCTCGCCTTCCCCACGCCCGCCGTCCAACGGGACGGCGCCGAGACCGGCCCGGTCCTGATCCACGCGCTGGACGGTTTCGCCGACGCCGGCCACGCCGTCGCGCTGGCCGCGACGCATCTGCGCGATGCGTTCGGCTCCGATCTGGTCGCCACCTTCGACACCGACGAGCTGATCGACTATCGCTCGCGTCGCCCCACCATCGACTTCAGCGGTGAGACCTTCACCGATGTGGCCATGCCGACGCTGACGTTGCACGCGATCCGCGACGCCGAGGACCGCCCGTTCCTGCTGCTGTCGGGATCCGAGCCCGATCTGCGCTGGGAGAAGTTCGTCGAGGCGGTGCGCAGGCTCGCCGACCATTTCGGTGTGACCGATGTGATCGGTCTCAACGCCATTCCGATGGCCGTGCCGCACACCCGGCCGCCGTCGCTCACCGCGCATGGCAGCGATCCCGACCTGCTCGGCGATCTGCCCCGGTGGGGTTCGGCGATGAAACTTCCGGCGAGCGCCTCGATGTTGCTGGAACTGCGCCTCGGCCAGGCCGGCCGACGCGCGACGGGGCTGTCGGTGCACGTGCCGCACTACCTGTCGCAGACCGACTATCCCGCCGCCGCGGCCCGGTTGCTGCAGACGGTGTCGTCGCTCACCGGGCTCGAATTGCCGGTCGCAGCACTGGATTCGGCCGCCGAGAAGGTACGCGAGCAGGTCGACAACGAGGTCTCGGGGAACACCGAGATCGAGTCCGTCGTGACCGCGCTCGAGCAGCAGTACGACGCGTTCGCGCAGGCACAGACCGAACGCGCCTCGCTGTTGGCCACCGAGGAATCCCTGCCCAGCGGTGATGAGCTGGGTGCAGAGCTCGAGCGGTTCCTGGCCGATCTGCACGCGCCGGACGGCTCCGACGAGCAGCCGGGGTTCGGCGCCGGCACCGATGACGCCGGTGAGGACTCCGACGGCGACCCGGGCGGTCGATCATTCCCGATCTGAGCTCGGCGACCATCCCACTCACCCCGACCGCCGACGAGGACGCCGCCCTCGAACACTTCACCCGGTGGTGGTCCGACCGTGGGATCGAGTTCTATCCCCACCAGGAGGAATCGCTGCTGGAGTTGCTCGCCGGCAGCAACGTCATCCTGGCCACGCCGACCGGCTCGGGCAAGTCGTTGGTCGCCTCCGGCGCGGTGTATTTCGCCCGCTGTCAGGGACGCCGGGCGTTCTACACGGCGCCGATCAAGGCGCTGGTCAGCGAGAAGTTCTTCGATCTGTGCGAGCAGTTCGGCGCCGAGTCGGTGGGTTTGCTCACCGGCGACGCCGCCGTGAACGCCGACGCCCCGATCATCTGCGCGACGGCCGAGATCGTCGCCAATCTGGCGTTGCGGGACGGCGCCGACAGCGACATCGGCGTGCTCGTCGCCGACGAGTTCCACTTCTACGGTGAGCGTGACCGCGGCTGGGCCTGGCAGGTGCCGCTGATCGAGTTGCCGCACACCCAGTTCCTGCTGATGTCGGCCACGCTGGGCGACGTCGGCTTCTTCGTCGACGACCTGCGTGAGCGCACCGGCCGTGACACCGCCGCGATCACCGGCACGCAGCGGCCGGTCCCGCTGGAGTACGACTACGCGATGACCCCGATCCACGAGACGATCGAGGATCTCATCGACCGCGGCCGGGCCCCGATCTACGTCGTGCACTTCACCCAGGCCGCCGCCGTGGAGCGGGCTCAGGCGCTCTTGTCGGCCCGGATCTGCGACAAGGCCGAGAAGGCGGTGATCGCCGAGGCGATCGGCGACTTCCGGTTCGCCACCGGATTCGGCAACACCCTCTCGAAACTGCTGCGCGCCGGGATCGGCGTGCATCACGCCGGGATGCTGCCGCGGTACCGCCGGCTGGTGGAACGTCTCGCCCAGCGTGGTCTGCTCAAGGTGGTCGCCGGCACCGACACCCTCGGCGTGGGGATCAACGTGCCCATCCGCACCGTGCTGTTCGCCGGGCTGAGCAAGTACGACGGCACCCGGGTGCGACGGCTGCGGGCCCGCGAGTTCCATCAGATCGCCGGGCGCGCCGGGCGCGCGGGCTTCGACACCATCGGCTACGTCGTCGCCCAGGCACCCGAACACGACGTCGACAACGCACGCGCGGTCGCCAAGGCGGGCGACGATCCGAAGAAGCTGCGCAAGATCGTCCGCAAGAAACCGCCCGAGGGGTTCGTGTCGTGGGGTGAGAAGACCTTCCTGCAGTTGGCGCAGGCGCCCGACGAGCCGCTGCGCTCGCATTTCCAGATGACCACCGCGATGCTGCTCGAGGTGCTCGGCCGGCCGGGTGACTGCTTCGCCGCGACGCGACATCTGTTGGAGGGCAATCACGAGCCGCGGGATCGGCAGTTGCGTCACATCCGGCACACCATCGCGCTGTACCGGGACCTGCGCAACGCCGGCATCGTGGTGCAACTCGACGAACCCGACGACGAGGGCCGACATGTCTCGCTCAGCGTCGACATGCCGGAGAACTTCGCCCTCACCAATCCCCTGTCGGCGTTCGCGCTCGCCGCCTTCGAACTCCTCGACCCGCAATCGTCGACGTATGCCCTCGATGTGGTCTCCGTTCTCGAATGCACGCTGGAGGATCCGCGCCCGGTGCTGCTGGCGCAGCGCAAGGTGGCGCGGGATGCGGCGATCGCGGAGATGAAGGCCGACGGCGTCGAGTACGAGGAACGGATGGCGCGCCTCGAGGAGATCACCTGGCCCCGTCCGCTGGCCGAGGAGATCGCCTATGCCTTCGACGTCTACCGTCGCGGGCATCCGTGGGTGTCCGGGTTTCCGCCGAAACCCAAATCCGTGCTGCGGGAGATGCTCGAACGGGCGATGACCTTCACCGAGTTGATCTCGGCCTACGGACTCGCCCGCAGCGAGGGCATCGTGCTGCGGTATCTCTCCGACTGCTATCGCGTTCTGCGACAAGGCCTTCCGTTGGCGGTTGCCACCGACGAGATCGAGGACATCACCGATCGGGTGGGTGCCATGGTCCGCGAGGTCGATTCCAGCCTGCTCGACGAGTGGGAGGAACTCGCCGCGGTCACCGGGCGATGAGACGCGGCACGGTCGTTTACGCGCACCTCGCTCAGACCGGGACGCCGCTCGCGACGACGCGCACCGAGCCACCCGCACCGATCAGGTCGGCAATGACCCCGGCGAGCCGACGATAGGCCTCGTCGCGCCCCGAGGACTCGCGGTAGACCAGCCCGACGCGCCGCCCCGGTCGCGGCACGCTGAATCGTGCGGTCGCCAATTCTCCTCCGGCGGTTTCGGATTCGACCGCCGTGTCCGGGATCAGAGTGACGCCGAGCCCGCCCTCGACACACTGCACCGCGGTCGCAAGCGATGCCGCACGGGTCTGTCCGAGGTCGGGCGATACCCCGGCGAGCCGGCACACCTCGAGGGCCTGATCACGCAGGCAATGCCCCTCGTCGAGCAGCAGCAGCGGGAGTTCGGCCAGGGTGCTCGGGTCGACGCGCTTGCGGCCGGCCAGCGGGTGCCCGGACGGCAGGGCGAGGACGAAATCCTCGTCGTACATCGGGATCTCGGCGATGCCGGGCGCGTCGGCGGGCAACGCGAGGATCGCCACGTCCAGTGAGCCGTCGCGCAGCGCGGCGAGCAGCCGCGCGGTCTGATCCTCCACCACCCGCAGCCCGAGGTCCGGCAGTTGTTCCGGCAATCCGCGCAGCACGGTGGGCAGGATGTAGGGGGCGACGGTCGGAATCAGCCCGAGCCGAAGGGTGCCCACCAACGGGTCGTCGGCACCCGCCGCGGCGGCCAGGAACTCGTCTGCCGCATCGGTCACCGCGATCGCCCGGTCGAGCAACGTGCGCCCCTCCGGTGTCAAGAAGACACGCCGCGTGGTGCGTTCGATGAGTTTGCGCCCCAACCCGTTCTCCAGACCCGCCAGCGCCTGCGACAGCGATGGCTGACTGACTCCGAGTTCTGCTGCGGCAGAACCGAAGTGATGTGTCCGTGCCAACGCCACGAAGGCCCTCAGGCCGGCCAGCGAGGGTTGATAAGTTTTATCAGCCATACCTATCAGTATAGTGCTAATCATCACGTTTCACTTTCGGCGGTTTCGGCGCAGAATTGAGGGGTAACCACTACGACACGTCGTCGTCGCATGCGCCGACGACGCTGTCACGCGAGACGAAAGGGAGCGTCACACGCCATGGCTCTGCTGACAATCGGGGACCAGTTCCCCGCCTACAACCTGACCGCTGTCATCGGAGGCGACCTGTCGAAGGTCGACGCCCAGCAACCCGACGACTACTTCACCCAGATCTCCAGCGATGACCATCCCGGCAAGTGGCGGATCATCTTCTTCTGGCCCAAGGACTTCACCTTCGTGTGCCCGACCGAGATCGCCGCGTTCGGAAAGCTGAACGAGGAGTTCGCCGATCGCGACGCCCAGGTTCTCGGCGCCTCGGTGGACAACGAGTTCGTCCACTTCCAGTGGCGTGCCCAGCACGAGGACCTCAAGACCCTCCCCTTCCCGATGCTCAGCGACCTCAAGCGCGAACTCGTCTCGGCCGCAGGCGTTCTCAACGCCGACGGGGTGGCCGATCGCGCCACCTTCATCGTCGACCCGAACAACGAGATCCAGTTCGTGTCGGTCACCGCGGGCTCGGTCGGCCGCAACGTCGACGAGGTGCTGCGTGTCCTCGACGCCCTGCAGTCCGACGAACTGTGCGCCTGCAACTGGCGCAAGGGCGATCCGACGATCGACGCCGGCGAACTGCTGACCGCGAGCGTCTGAGAAGGACTGAGATGAGCATCGACAATCTGAAGGAAGCCCTTCCCGAGTACGCCAAGGACCTCAAGCTCAACCTGTCGTCACTGGCGCGCACCACCGAGCTGAACGAGCAGCAGTTGTGGGGAACCTTCCTCGCCGCCGCCGCCGCGAGCCGAAATGCCAAGGTGCTCACCGAGATCGCCGAGGAGGCCGGTGACACACTGTCGGCCGAGGCCTACAACGCCGCCCTCGGCGCCGCCTCGATCATGGGCATGAACAACGTCGCCTACCGGGCCAAGAGCTTCCTCGGCGACGACTACGCCCAGGTGCGGATGGGTCTGCGGATGAACATCATCGGCAACCCGGGGGTCGACAAGGCCGACTTCGAGCTGTGGAGCCTGGCCGTCTCGACCATCAACGGCTGCCACGACTGCACCGCGGCCCACGCCAAGGTCGTCCGCGACGCCGGACTGACCAAGGAGCAGGTCTGGGAGGCCGTCAAGGTTGCCGCCACCGTCTCCGGTGTGGCCCAGGCCATCTCGACCACCGAGGTGCTGGCGAACGCCTGATCATCCGGTCATGACGAACGGCCCGGTCACCGTGAGGTGACCGGGCCGTCGTCGTCGTGCCGGTTGTCGTCGTGCCGGTTGTCGTCGTGCCGGTTGTCGTCGTGCCGGTTGTCGTCGTGCCGGCGGGAATCGGGTGACGGGCGCGCTCAGTCGGTCAGTGCGGCCCGGAACCGTTCGGCCATGTCGGCCACCTGCTCGGTGGTCATCACGAACGACGGCGAGATCTGCAGTGCCCCTTGGCCTGCGGCCCGGCCACTGACGCCGTGCCGGCGCAGCGTACCGACCGCGGCCATCGCGGTCGGTGCGTCGGTGAGCTGCACCGCCGTCACCGCGCCGAGCCCGGTGCGCACCTCGGTGACCGCGTCGAGTTCGGCAAGCGGGGCGAAATGAGTGGCCAGATCACCTTCGAGGCGTGCCGCCTCGCCGATCAGACCCTCGCGCTCGATGATGTCGAGGTTGGCCATGGCCGCGGCCGCCGCACCGGCGTGACCGCCGTAGGTGTAGCCGTGCCGCCACCAGACACCGCCGGCGAAGAACGGCTCGGCGACGCGCGGTGCGATGAACACCGCACCCATCGGCACATACCCGGAGGTGAGTCCCTTCGCGGTGGTCATCATGTCGGGTTGAAGGTCGAAACGCGATGAGGCGAACCAACTGCCGCCGCCGATGCGGCCGAAGCCGGTGACCACCTCGTCGGCCACGAACAGGATGTCGTGGTCCCGGCAGATCTGACGGACCTCGGTGAGGTATCCCGCCGGCGGCAGGTACACGCCGCCGGCCCCGATGATCGGTTCGCAGAAGAAGGCGGCCACCTTGTCGGCACCGACCCGTTCGATCAGTCCCAGAAGGCTTTTCGCGTCATCCCAGTCCACCGACTCGGCGTCGGGCATGAGCTGACCGTAGCCGTCGTGATTGACCGGGATGCCGGCCAACGACGTTCCGGCGACGTGCATGCCGTGGTAGGCCTTGGTGCGCCCGACGAGCAGGGTCTTCTCCGGCTTACCGACCTCGTTCCAGTACCGGCGTGCCAGTTTGGCCGCGGTGTCCACCGAGTCACTACCACCGGAGGTGAAAAAGATCTTGCTACCGGGCACCGGCGCGATCTGCGCCAGCCGGTCGGCGAGGGCATCGGTGACGTCGGCGGTCAGATCACCGAAGCCGGAGTAATGCGCGAGCCGCCCGAGCTGTGCGGCCACCGCGTCGGCGATCTCGGTGCGTCCGTGGCCGACGTTGGTGAACCACAGCCCGGCGGTGGCATCGAGGTACTCGTTGCCGTCGACGTCCCAGATGCGGGCGCCCTCACCTCGGGCGACGACGAACGGACCCTTCGCGGTCACCGCACCCATGTCGGCGAACCCATGCCACAACGAACCAGCCATGACCTCCATGATGCCGGGCGGGTGTGCCGACCCGGTGATCGGGGGCCGGATCGCACCCCGGCGGCAGCCCATATCCTGGAGGGATCATGACACCACCGGATCGCCGCGATCTCCTCGAGCGGATTCGTGCCGTCGGCATCGCCGATGCCCATGCGCTTCGGCGGCGCCTCGACAAGCTCGGGCCGCAACCCTCCGCGGACCGACTCGCCGGACTGGAGAAATCCCTCGCCGGTGCCGAACGACGGGTCGCCGCCCGCCGCGCCGCCGTCCCCGTCCTGGAATTCCCCGAGGATCTGCCGGTCTCGGCGGCCCGCGACGAGATCGCTGCGGCAATCTCCGAGCATCAGGTGGTGGTGATCGCCGGTGAGACCGGGTCGGGCAAGACCACCCAGCTACCGAAGATCTGCCTCGAACTCGGCCGCGGTGTGCGTGGCGCGATCGGCCACACCCAGCCCCGCCGCATCGCGGCGAGTTCGGTGGCCCGGCGGATCGCCGAGGAGACCGGAACACGGATCGGTGAGGCCATCGGCTACTCGGTGCGCTTCTCCGATCGCTCCGGCGCCGACACGCTCGTCAAGGTGATGACCGACGGCATCCTGCTCCGGGAGATCTCCACCGACCCGATGCTGCGCCACTACGACACGATCATCGTCGACGAGGCCCACGAGCGGTCGCTGAACATCGACTTCATCCTCGGGTACCTGCGACGGCTGCTGCCGCGCCGTCCCGATCTGAAGGTGATCATCACCTCGGCCACCATCGAACCGGGCCGATTCGCCCGGCATTTCACCACCGACTCCGGCACACCGGTGCCGGTGATCGAGGTGTCGGGTCGGACCTATCCCGTCGAGGTGCGTTACCGGCCACTGACCCTGCGTGAGGACCCGGATGCCGGCGACGAACGCGGTGGCGGCGAGCACGCCGACCTCGATCTGTTCCAGGGCGTCGACGCCGCCATCGACGAACTGTGGGGCACCGCCGGTCGCGGCGACATCCTGGTGTTCCTGCCCACCGAACGCGACATCCGGGAGGCGGCGGCGTCGTTGTCGCGCCGCATCGCCGCGGGCGCCGAGGTCGTCCCGCTGTTCGCCCGGCTGTCCATCGCCGATCAGCAGCGCGTGTTCACGCCGTCGGACGGACGACGAATCGTGTTGTCCACCAACGTCGCCGAGACGTCGCTGACCGTTCCCGGAATCCGGTACGTGATCGACTCGGGCACCGCGCGGATCTCCCGCTACTCCACCCGCACCAAGGTCCTGCGGCTGCCGGTGGAACCGGTGTCGCAGGCCAGTGCCCGCCAGCGCGCCGGTCGATGTGGACGTGTGGCCCCGGGTATCTGCATCCGGCTGTACTCCGAATCCGACTTCGATGCGCGGCCCGCCTTCACCGACCCGGAGATCCTGCGCACCAATCTCGCGTCGGTCATCCTGCAGATGACGTCCCTGCGTCTCGGCGACATCGAGGACTTCCCCTTCGTGCAGCCGCCGGATTCCCGGGCGGTCCGCGACGGCGTCGGCGTGCTGTCGGAACTGGGAGCGATCACGGTGCCGGGCAAGGGCTCCGGACGCGGCAGCGGACCGGACGCCGGCGGCCGCGACAAGGGCGAGGTGCGCCTGACGAAGGTCGGCGCCACGATGGCCCGCATCCCGGTCGATCCGCGGATCGCCCGGATGCTGGTGGCCGCCCGCGACGAGGGCTGCCTCGACCACGTGCTGGTGATCGCGGCCGCCCTGTCGATTCCCGACGTCCGGGAACGCCCGGCCGAACACCGGGAGGCCGCCGACACCAGTCATCGGCGTTTCGCCGTCCCCGGTTCGGACTTCCTGAGCTATACGCAGCTGTGGCGATATGTGCAGGAGAAACGTAAGGAGTTGTCGGCCAATCAGTTCCGACGCACCTGCGAACGCGAGTTCCTGCACTACCTGCGCATCCGCGAATGGCAGGACCTGCACCGCCAGTTGCGCGGAATCGTCATCGACCTCGACTGGCAGATCCCCGAGACCGAACCGAATGCCGACGCGATCCATCGCGCCATCCTCGCCGGCCTGCTCGGCAACATCGCGGTCCGGGCCGCCGAGGGCCGCGAGTACACCGGTGCCCGCAACACCACGCTGATGATCTTCCCCGGGTCGTCGGTGTCCAGGAAACCGCCGGCCTTCCTGATGGCCGCCGAGATCATCGAGACGTCCCGGCTGTTCGCGCACACGGTGGCCGGGGTCGACCCGTTGTGGGCGGAGAAGCTCGCCGGCGATCTGGTGAAACGCACCCACAGCGAACCGCACTGGTCCTCCACGCGCGGCGCCGCGATGGCCTATGAGCGCGTCACCCTCTACGGCGTGACGCTGGTGGCGCGCCGACGCGTCAACTACGGCCCGATCGACCCCGAGGTGTCGCGCGACCTGTTCATCCGCCATGCCCTCGTCGAGGGCGACTGGCGGACGAATCATCGTTTCTTCGAACAGAATCGGCAGTTGCTGACCGAGGCCGCCGACGTCGAGCACCGCGCCCGGCGTCGCGACGTGGTGATCTCCGAGGAGCAGCTCTACGAGTTCTACGACAAGCGCATCCCCGCCGAGGTGACCTCGGCGCGGCATTTCGACACGTGGTGGAAGTCGGCGCGGCGCACCGACCCGACCCTGCTGGATCTGACCCCCGCCGATGTGGCCGCCGACGTCGCCGTCGCCGACACCGACTATCCGGGGGCATGGCAGCAGGGCGACACCCGCCTGGAACTGCGCTACCGATTCGAGCCGGGCGCACCCGACGACGGGGTCACCGTCGTCATTCCGCAGGCCCTGCTCCCCCACGTCCGCAACGCCGGATTCGATTGGCTGGTACCGGGAATGCGATCGGAACTGGCCACCGAACTCGTCAAGACCCTGCCCAAACAGCTTCGCAAGACAATGGCCCCGGCACAGCGCTTCGCCGATCTGGCCCTGTCCCGGCTGACGCCGCGCTCCGAACCACTGGTCCGTGGGCTGGCCCGCGAGTTGTCGACGATCACCCGGCACACCGTGACACCGGCGGACTTCGCCGTCGACCGCCTGCCCGCCCACCTGCGGATCACCTTCGCCGTCATCGACGATTCGGGCGAGATCCGCAGGCGCAGCAAGTCGTTCACAGATCTCACCGCCGACGGAGCGGACCGTCGACCGACACCCCCGGCCGCGGTGTACACCACCTGGACCGCCGACGGGCTCGGCACCCTGGCGGCCACCGAGACCGCCGACGTCGCGGGCCAACACATCACCCGCCATCCCACGTTGCGTGCCGTCGGGGATCCCGGCCGATCCGTGGGCGTCGCGCGGGCCACCGCCGCCACCGAGGACGAGGCCAACCGGATGCGGGTCGTCGGTGTCATCGCGCTGCTCGACCACACCATCACCGGGCTCTCGTCGAAGGCATCGTCGGGCCTCGACCCCGCCGGGCGACTCGCGTTGAGCCAGAACCCCTACCGGGATTCCAGCGAGTTCTTCGCCGACTGCACCAGGCGGGCCATCCGGGACCTCGTCGACGTCGACGCGGCGGCCCGGGTGCGGTCACCGCAGCAGTTCGATGCGCTGGCCGCCGCACTCGGTCCGCGCGTACGTTCGGCCGCACCGGAGTATCTCGCCTCGGCCGTCAACGCACTCCGGATGGTCGCGCCGCTGCGTCAGGCGATCGATGAGCATTCCGGTCAGGTCGCCGCCGACGACGTCGCCGAGCAACTGGCCAACCTGATCTTCGACGGCTTCGTGCTGGCCACCCCGCGTGAGCACCTGGCCGAACTCCCGAGATATCTGGCGGCCGCACGCGAACGGCTGGAACACCTTCCGGGATCGGCGGACCGGGACCGGGCGGCCATGGGCACGCTCGACCGGGTCACCGGGCGGTGGAATCAGCGACTCGCCGAGGTACCCGAGGCCCGTCGCGATCTCGTCAACGAACAGGCGCATTGGATGGTCGAGGAACTGCGGGTGGGTCTGTTCGCCCAGCGGCTGGGCACCCGATATCCGATCTCGGAGAAGCGTGCGCTACGAACCCTGGATCGACTCGGCTGAGAGGGCATCGGGCGCATCCGTGCCGTTGCGCCGCGTGAGATTGCCCTGCAGATCGTCGATCTCGCGTTGGAAGTCCTCGAGGGAATCGAACGACCGGTACACCGACGCGAACCGGAGATAGGCGACCTCGTCGAGGTCACGCAACGGTTTGAGAATGGCGAGACCGACCTCGTTGCTGGGGATCTCCGCGACGCCCGAGGCGCGCACCGTCTCTTCGACCTGCTGCGCCAACTGGGCCAGATCGTCCTCGTGGACGTGCCGTCCCTGGCAGGCGCGGCGCACCCCGCGCATCACCTTCTCCCGACTGAACGGTTCGGTGACGCCGTTGCGCTTAACCACCGCCAGCACGGCGGTCTCCACGGTGGAGAATCGTCGGCCACAGGCGCTGCACGAACGGCGACGACGGATCGCCTGTCCCTCGTCGGCGACTCGGGAGTCGATGACCTTGGTGTCATCATTCCTGCAGAACGGGCAGCGCATGCATCGAGAATAGCGCCTCACCGCTCAGCGATATGCGGGCGTCAGCAGCGCCTGACCGACACGCAGGGCGCTGCCACCCATGTCGTTGAGCTCGACGATCTCGTCGATGACCGCCTGCCGCGGCATCTCGGGCGCGACGCGCGCGGCGACGGAGTTCAGCGACTCCCCCGCCCGGACGTGCACCACCTGCGTGGCCACCGGCGTGGGGGCGGTGGATTCCTGGTAATCGCTGCCGGCGACACCGATCAGCCACACCAGCATCGCCAGCGCCACCCCGGTCAGCAGGGCCACCGCGGCACCGCGACGGCCCGCCCGACGGGACTGCGACGCGGGCGCGGCGCACGGCGTCCCGGCCGGGCGCCTGGGGATCGCGACCCGGGGCCGGTCGACCGGACGATTGTCGGCCGGGCGGTGGAGGTGCCGGTGCCGCGCCGCCGGGGTGGCGCGGCGAGCCGGCACCGGCCGTCCGGCATGCACGATCGCGCCGCGCCGGGGCGTGACATCGTCTCGCGCCGCACCCCGGGCATCGGGAGCGGCACCGAAACGGGCACCGGACGGGGTGCGCCGAACCGTCGCCCGACGCGCCTGACCTGCGGTTTCACTGCGAACCAAGGTGTTCTGCATGAGAGTCTCCGATCTCGATCACTCGTTCGAGGAACTGATGTTCGAAGTTCTATCACGCACCTCCGACAATTTCTCGCAACACGTCGAACAAATGTTTGAAGTTGTCGGTGACCTGGACTAACCTGGCCGTTGACCAGCAGCGCAGACCCGCGGACAAACCCCGGCCGCACCGGACCACCGACTGCACGGGACAACCGACCGCACCGGACCACCGACAACACCGTCCGACCACAACAGAGTTTCCGACCGAAAGGATCGAACACCCGATGAGTGAGAAGAACCGACGTTCGACGACGTCGACGTCGTCGACCAAGCGCGGCCGCGGATCGGCCGCCGCCGACGAGCCGGAGGTCCCGTTCGACGCGGCGGCCGCGGAGGCCTCGCTCACGCCGCGTCAGCGGGGCGTGCTCGATGTGATCCGCAAGTCGGTGCGCGAGCGCGGCTATCCGCCGAGCATCCGCGAGATCGGCGACGCCGTCGGGCTGGCCTCGACGTCGTCGGTCGCCCATCAGCTGCGGACACTGGAACGCAAGGGACTGCTCAAGCGCGACCACAACCGCCCACGCGCGGTCAACGTGCAGGACGGCGAGCACACCCCACCGGACGACACCGCGGTCGCGTCGAATCTGCCCGCCCCGACCTTCGTCCCGGTTCTCGGGCGCATCGCGGCCGGTGGACCGATCCTCGCCGAGGAGGCCGTCGAGGACGTCTTCCCGCTGCCGCGTGAACTCGTCGGCGAGGGTTCACTGTTCCTGCTGAAGGTGGTCGGCGAGTCGATGATCGACGCCGCGATCTGTGACGGCGACTGGGTCGTCGTCCGGCAGCAGAACGTGGCCGACAACGGTGACATCGTCGCCGCGATGATCGACGGCGAGGCGACCGTGAAGACCTTCAAGCGCAAGGACGGTCACGTGTGGCTGATGCCGCACAACGAGCATTTCGAACCCATCCCCGGCGACGACGCCGCCATCCTGGGCAAGGTCGTCACGGTGATGCGCCGGATCTGATCCGGCTCCGGGCCCGCCCGGTGCGGCGCTCGCCGAAATTCAGCCGGCGAGCGCCGCGGTGGCGGCCTCACGTGCGGCCGCCGGGGAGGCGGTCGCGAGGGCAGCACTCGCCGCGGCACGGCACGCATCGAGTGTGACGCCGCCGAGTTTGGCACCGACCGCCGCCGACGCCGCCGGAGCACTCGACAGCGAGGTGACGCCGAGTCCGACGAGTACGCAGGCCAGCAGCGGGTCGGCGGCGGCCTCACCGCAGACGCCGACCGGTTTACCCGTACGTTTCCCGGCCTCGGCCACCATCGAGATGAGCGCGAGCACCGCGGGCTGCCACGGATCGGTGAGTTCGGCCAGATCGGCCGACATGCGGTCGGCGGCCATCGTGTACTGCGTCAGATCGTTGGTTCCGATCGACACGAAGTCGACCTCGGCGAGGATCGACGACGCGAGGATCGCGGCGGACGGGATCTCGACCATCACCCCGGCGACCAGACCACGCCCGCGGACCTGTGCCGCGAACTCCGCGGCCTCGTCGGCCGAGGCGATCATCGGTGCCATCACCCATGGAGTGCTGCCGGTCTCCCGGGCGGCCGCCGCGATGGCGTCGAGTTGCCCGGCGCGGATCTCCGGATGCCGAGCGGTGATCCGATTACCCCGGACCCCCAGAGCGGGGTTGGCCTCGGTGCCGTGGTCGACGAATTTCAACGGCTTGTCCGAACCCGCGTCGAGCGTCCGCACGACGACCTTCTTGCCCCCGAACGCCTCGAGCACCTCGCGGTAGAGCTCGGTCTGCTCGGCCACCGTGGGTGCCTCGGCGCTGTCGAGGAAGGCCAGTTCGGTCCGGAACAGGCCCACTCCCTCGACCGGATAGGCGGTGGCGGCGCGCGCGGAGACACCGTCGGCGACGTTGGCCAGGATGGCCGCCTCGTGACCGTCGGCGGTGTGCCCCGGCCCCGACCAGCCCGCGACGAGTTCCGCCTCGCGCCGGCTCTCGTCGACGGCCGCCTGCGCCTGCTCCGGATCCGGTTCCAGCACAACGGTTCCGGCGGTGCCGTCGACGAGCACCAGGGTTCCGGCGGGTACCTCGTCGAGGTCGGCGACCGCGACGATGCACGGGATGCCCAGCTGCCGGGCGATGATCGCGGTGTGACTGGTCGGCCCGCCGAGTCGGGTCACCAGCGCGGTGACCAGTTTGGGATCGAGGCCGGCGGTGTCGGCCGGCGCCAGATCGTCGGCGCAGAGCACCGACGGCTCGGTGGGCACCGGCACACCCGGTTCGGGTTGTCCGAGCAACTCGGCCACGACCCGATCGCGGACATCGTTGAGATCGGTGACGCGTTCGGCCATCAGACCGCCGAGTTTGGTGAAGAGCGCGGCGAACTGGTCGGTCGCCGCGGTCGCGGCCGATGCGGCCGACGACCCGGAGGAGATCAGCTTGCCCGCCGCACCGATCCAGCCGCGGTCCTCGGCGAGGCCGGCGGTGGCGATGAGAACCTCGGCGGCCGCACCGGAGGCATGTGAGGCACGTTCGCGCAGCCGGGCGGCCACCAGCCCGGCCGCGTCGACGAAGCGGGACTGCTCCGCCTCCCGCGCGTCCTCCGGGATCGTCGCGGTGTCATGCACCGGGGCGACGCGCTCGCCGGGGCGAACCACCGGCCCGTAGGCCTTCCCGCCGACCACGGGGGTCCCACGCAGTTCCTGAGCCTGCTGATCGTTCACTGCGCTGCCCTTCGTTCGAGGTTCGTTTCGGCCGTCGTCGGCCGATCTGGTCTGTGCTGTCGCGAGATCGCTCTCCCGGCGGCCCGATCTGTGAAAAATCTGCCCGCCGAACATCTCTTGTGATCGAAGTTACAAGAAATCCTTGACTTGTCAACACAAACAGGCGTAAACACAGATATATCAACATTGAGTTCCACCCAAAACCACATCAAGTTTTGCCCAAACCCACATGGACACAGACATCCCGTCATCCGTCCTCTCCGATCGGAGCAACGTGTACGCCGAAGAAAGACAGCAGGCGATCGCCGAACTGGTTCGCTCGCATGGCCGCGCATCGGTCAGCTCGCTCGCCGAGCGATTCGATGTCACCAGCGAGACAGTGCGTCGCGACCTGGCAACCCTGGAGCGCTCCGGACACCTGCAGCGTGTCCATGGCGGCGCCGTCCGTCCCGAACTGGTGCAGCTCATCGACGAGCAGGACATCTCCGAGCGCGAGACCAGCCACACCATCCAGAAGGCCGCCATCGGGCGGGCCGCGATCGCCTTCCTTCCGGCCGACGGCGGGTCGGTGTCCCTCGACGCCGGGACGACCACCTATCAGGCGGCCGTCGCCATCCCGGCAGATCGCCGCCTGCACATGGTGACCAGCAGCCTGCCGATCGCGACGGTGCTGGCGAGTCACCCGAACGCCACCCTGCATCTCGTCGGCGGGCGTGTGCGCGGCCTCACCCAGGCCGCGGTGGGCGCCGAGACCGTGGCCCGCCTTGCCACCTTCCGCACCTCCGTGGCGTTCATCGGGACCAACGGCATCAGCGAGGACATGGGCTTGTCGACCCCCGACCCCGAGGAGGCGGCCGTCAAGGCGGCACTGGTGGCCTCGGCCCAGCGCGTCGTCGTCCTGGCGGACTCCTCCAAGATGAACCGCGAGGACTTCTCGTCCTTCGCCTCGCTCGACGATGTCGACGTCCTCATCACCGACGCCGGTGTCGATCCCTCCTACGCCGCCGCCCTCTCGGCCCGCGGCATCGAGGTCGTGATCGCATGATCCTCACCGTCACAGCCAATCCAAGCCTGGATCGCACGTTGGAGATCGCCGCGCCGCTCGAGCGCGGTGAGGTGCAACGCGCGGTGGCCGTGCGCGCCGAACCGGGCGGCAAGGGCGTCAACGTCTCCCGCGTCGTCGCCGAGGCGGGCATCGACACCATCGCCGTCCTGCCCGCCCGCGCCGGCGACCCACTGCTGAGCGCACTCGACGCCGTCGGTCTGCGCCACGAGACCGTCGCCGTCGACGGCGAGGTCCGCTCCAACATCACCATCGCCGAGGCCGACGGCACCACCACCAAGATCAACGCCTCCGGCCAACCGCTCGACGATCGCCGCCGCGCCGCCCTGACCGATCTGGTGCTGGCGCACGCCGCCGGCGCCGGCTGGGTGGCGTTGTGCGGATCGCTTCCCCCCGGAGTCGAGGACTCCTGGTATCGGGAGCTGGCCGATCAGCTCATCGCGCGTGGTTGCCGGGTCGCCATCGACACCTCCGGGGAACCCCTGCGCGCCGCGGTCACCGGCCGCGTCGACCTGATCAAGCCCAACGAGACCGAACTCGCCGAGGTCTGCGGCGCCGACCCGACGGTGCTGCGCCGGGCCGCCGCCGCCGGCGACCTGGATCCGATCATCGCGGCCTCGGCCGAACTCGCCGGGCACACCGGCGGCGCGGTGCTGACGACCCTGGGCGCCGCGGGCGCCGTGCTGACCACCACCTCGGGCAGCTGGTTCGCCACGCCTCCCCCGATCGTCCCGCGCAGCACCGTCGGTGCCGGCGATTCCTCGCTGGCCGGCTACCTCATCGCCGAGGCGCGCGGCGCCGGCGAACCGGAGCGTCTCCGCAGCGCCGTCGCCTACGGGGCCGCCGCCGCCGCACTGGCCGGCACCCAACCACCCCGACCCGATCACCTCGACCCCGATCATGTCGCGATCACCGACCTCGCCGGAGCCGCCCCCGCCACATGACCCCGACCTCCCCGACCTCCCCGATCTCCCCCACCCACATCCGACACTCCCGAAACACCTAGCAGTAAAGGAAGATTCATGTCCGAGCAGATCATCACCGCAGCGACGGTGAACCTCGACATCGACGCGGGCGACGACCCGTCGGCGGTGATCAACCACCTCGCCGAGAACCTCGCCGCCGCCGGACGCACCAGCGACGCCGCCGACCTCGCACGAGGCGCCCTGGCCCGCGAGGCCAAGTCGGCCACCGGCCTACCGGGCGGCATCGCCATCCCCCACGCCCGGGCGGCCTCGGTCACCGAGGCCAGCCTCGGCATGGCACGGCTGTCCAAGAAGGTCGATTTCGGCGCGCCGGACGGCCCCGCCGACCTGGTGTTCCTCATCGCCGCGCCCGAAGGCGGCGCCGCCGAACACATGAAACTGCTCAGCTCGCTCGCCCGCGCGCTGGTCCGCCCCGACTTCGTGGCCTCCCTGCGGGCGGCGAAGACCGACGACGAGGTCGTCACCCTGGTCGACGAGGCGATCAATCCGCCGGCGAAGAAGCCCGACACGGCCGCCGCCACCGAGAAGACCACCGTCTCGACCACCAAGGCCGCCGCACCCGCCGCCGCCGCAGCGACCACCGCGGCCGTCGCCGCCCCCGCCACCGCCGAGAAGAAGCTCTCGATCGTGGCGATCACCGCCTGCCCCACCGGGATCGCGCACACCTACATGGCCGCCGATGCCCTCAAGTACGCCGCCGAACGCGCCGGGGTCGACTTCCACGTCGAACCGCAGGGTTCGTCGGGAACGACACCGTTCACCCCGGACGTCATCGCCGGCGCCGACGCGGTCATCTTCGCCACCGACGTGGGAGTCAAGGGCAAGAGCCGATTCCACGGCAAGCCGGTGATCGCCTCGGGCGTCAAACGCGCCATCAACGAGCCCGACACGATGATCGCCGAGGCCATGGCCGCCGCCCGCAATCCCAAGGCCGCGGTGGTCCGCGACGGTGACGGCAACGACGCCCCGGCCGACGCCGCCGGCGGAGAGACCCTCGGCCTGGGCAAGCGCACCCAGCAGGCGCTGATGACCGGCGTCAGCTACATGATCCCGTTCGTCGCCGCCGGCGGCCTGCTCATCGCCCTGGCGTTCCTGCCGTTCCTCGGCGGATACCAGATCGCCAACAAGACCCTCGACGAGACCGGCGCCCTCAACGACGGACAGTTCATCGCGTTGCACAACAGCCTGTGGGATCTGCCCGCCGGCGGACTCGGACAGTACATCGGCGCGGTGTTGTTCGCGATCGGCGGACTCGCCATGAGCATGCTGGTGCCCGTCCTGGCCGGTTACATATCGTTCGCCATCGCCGACCGACCCGGCATCGCACCCGGATTCGTGGCCGGACTGGTGTCCGTGGCGGTCGGTGCGAGCTTCATCGGCGGCCTGGTCGGCGGTCTGATCGCCGGCGTCGTCTGCCTGTGGATCTCCCGACTCCCGTTGCCGCAGTGGGCACGTGGTCTGATGCCGGTCGTGATCATCCCGCTGCTGGGCAGCTTGTTCATCGGCGTCGTGCTCTACATGTTGCTCGGCAAGCCCCTCGCCTGGGTGACCACCGAGATGACCAACGGCCTCAACAGCATGTCCGGCGGTTCGAAGATCGCACTCGGCATCGTCCTGGGCCTGATGATGTGCTTCGACCTCGGCGGCCCGGTCAACAAGGCGGCGTACCTCTTCGCCACCGCCGGTCTGGCCATCGCCGGAACCGCACAGTTGGAGATCATGGCCGCGGTCATGTGCGCCGGAATGGTCCCGCCGCTCGCCCTGGCACTGGCCACCGTCCTGCGCCCGGGCCTGTTCACAGAACCCGAACGCGAGAACGGCAAGGCCGCCTGGCTGCTCGGTGCATCGTTCATCTCCGAGGGCGCCATCCCGTTCGCGGCCACCGATCCGTTCCGCGTCATCCCCTCGATGATGGCCGGCGGTGCGCTGTCCGGCGCGCTGATCATGGCCTTCGGCGTCACCCAGCGCGCCCCGCACGGCGGCATCTTCGTGTTCTTCACGATGAACCACTGGCTGCTCTTCCTGGTCGCCTTGGCCGCGGGCACCGTCCTCTCGGCGGTCTGCGTCATCGCCGCCAAGCAGTGGGGACGCGGCCACGGCCACGACGAGGTCGCCGCCGTGGAGCGCGAGGCCGTCGCCGCCTGACGAGGCGGATCACCGCGGCGGGCGTCGGCGAAATCCCGCCCGCCACGGTGATCACGGGGCACAATCACCTCACCATCACCTGCCGTTGAAGCCGTCACCCTCCAAAGGAGTAGTCACCATGCCCAGCACCACTGTCACCGTCGGCTCCGCCGTCGGACTGCACGCCCGACCCGCGACCATCATCGCCGAGGCCGCCGCCGATGCCGGCGTCCCGATCACCCTCGCCGTCGAGGGCGGCGAACCGGTCGACGCCGGTTCGGCCCTGATGATCATGACCCTCGGCGCCGAGAAGGGCACGAATGTCATCGTGTCCTCCGACGACGCGGGCGCACTCGAGCACATCGCCCAACTCGTCGCCAAGGATCTCGACGCCGAGTAGGCGCCATCCCCGACGATCTCGGACAACGAGACGGCCGGTCACCCGTGCGGGTGACCGGCCGTCTCGTCTGGTCGTGCCCGGTGGAGCCGGATCGGCGGCTCAGTGCGCCGTCGCCAACACCAGGTCGGCGAGCTCACCGGCCATGGCCGGCGGAACCCGTACTCGCACAATCGATCCGTGCTCGTCGTGTTCGGTGGAGAGCACCTCACCCTCGCGGTGGATGCGGGAGAGCACCTCACCACGGGTGAACGGGACGGCGAGGGTCAGCTCGACGTCGGTGCGTCCGACGAACTCCCGGACCCGGTCGAACAATTCCGGCAATCCCTCGCCGGTGCGCGCCGAGACGAACACCGCATCCGGTGCCATGGCCCGGAGTTCGGCCATCCGCGTCGCGTCGATCGAGTCGATCTTGTTGATCACCAACAACTCCGGCGGTGCGGCGACGTCCTCGTCGGCCACCACCTCGTTGATCACCTGACGGACCGCGGCGATCTGTTCGGCGGGGAACTCGTCGGCACCGTCGACCACGTGCAGCACCAGGTCCGCGTCGACGACCTCCTCGAGGGTCGAGCGGAAGGCCTCCACCAGTTGCGTCGGCAGATGGCGGACGAAACCGACGGTGTCGGTGAACACCACCTCGCGTCCGTCGTCGAGCGTGGCGCGACGCGTGGTGGGATCGAGGGTCGCGAACAGTGCGTCCTGCACCAGCACACCCGAACCCGTCATCGCGTTGACGAGACTGGACTTACCGGCATTGGTGTAACCGGCGACCGTCAGCTTGGGGACGGAACTGCGTTGCCGCGCCGCCCGTTTGGTCAGCCGGGCCTTCTTCATGTCGCGAATCTCGCGGCGCAGCTTGGCCATTCGTTCCCGGATGCGACGCCGATCGGTCTCGATCTTCGTCTCACCGGGACCACGCAGGCCCACGCCGCCGTTGCTGCCGGCGCGGCCACCGGCCTGCCGGGACATCGACTCACCCCAACCACGCAGGCGCGGGAGCATGTACTCCATCTGGGCCAGCGACACCTGTGCCTTGCCCTCACGCGACGTCGCGTGCTGGGCGAAGATGTCGAGGATCAGCGCGGTCCGGTCGATCACCTTGACCTTGACGACCTTCTCGAGTGCGGTCAGCTGACCGGGGGTCAGTTCGCCGTCGCAGATCACCGTGTCGGCGCCGGTGGCCAGCACCACCTCGCGCAGCTCGTCGGCCTTGCCGGAGCCGATGTAGGTCCCGGGGTCGGGGGCGTTGCGGCGTTGGATGACGGCGTCGAGGACCTGCGAGCCGGCGGTCTCGGCGAGCCCCGCCAGCTCGGTCATCGCCGCCCGTGCCTGCGCCGCGGTGCCGTGGGTCCACACTCCGACGAGCACCACGCGTTCGAGGCGCAGCTGCCGGTACTCGACCTCGGTGACGTCGGCGAGTTCGGTGGACAGTCCGGCCACGCGTTGCAGCGAGGCACGATCGGAGAGTTGCAGTTCACCCAGGGTCGGATCGGACGCGGCGGTCTCGCGATGATCACTGTCGCGAACGTCGCTCTCGCGGACGTCACGCTCCGGATTCACGTCATCGGCCGGGACGGGTGGGAAAATGTGGGTTGATTCGCTCATACGCCTTCCATGGTTGCACGGAGAAACGTCGCGGTGCACGCGATTATTTCGCCGCCCACCCCGACGATGTGCACCCTCAGTGGGCCCAGCCGGCGCGGAGACGGCCGTCGGCGACGAGCCGCGACGGCCCCCGCAACCATGCGTCGTCGTCGAGGATGCGCACCTGAACCCGCCCGCCGGGCACATCGATGGTCATCTCACCCGTCTGCTGGTGCAGGTGCGCCAGACCGGACGCGGCGGCGGCCACCAGCCCGGTCCCGCAGCTGCGTGTTTCGCCCACCCCACGTTCAAAGACACGCATATGGGCATGCAGACCTGCCCCGGTCGGTTCGGGCACGGTCAGGAGCTCGACATTCGTGCCGTCGGGGAACACCTCGGCGTCGAAGGTGACGCCCCGGGCGAAGTCGACCGCCGCGAGTCCGGCGACGTCGAGTCCGGGCACCACGCACGCCAGGTGCGGATTGCCGACGTCGACCGCCGTGCCGACGTACAGGTCGTCACCGATCCGTGCGGTGGTCTCCACCCCGAGTCGTGCGGGCCCCATCTGCACACTCACGTCGGCATTCACGTGATCGAAGGAGTGCACGATCACCGGTCGGGCACCGGCCCGCGACCCGACCGTGAACTCGTCACGGTCGGCGAGTCCGGTGGCGCGGACGTGATGCGCGAACACCCGCACCCCGTTGCCGCACATCTCGGCGATCGAGCCGTCGGCGTTGCGGTAATCCATGAACCAGTCATCCGGGGTGACCCCGGCGGGCACCTCCGGAAGGACCCCGGCGGCCACCAGCGCACCGGCACGGGCCACGCGCAGCAACCCGTCGGCACCCACGCCGCGTTGCCGATCGCACAGCGCAGCGACGAGATCGTCGTCGAGGTCGAGTTCGGCGGCCGGGTCGGTCAGGATGACGAAGTCGTTCTGGGTGCCGTGCCCCTTCACAAAGGCGAGGTCGTCCCCACTCGGGGCGGTGCTGATCGTCACCGGTCCAGGGTAGCCAGAGCCCGAGCGGTGAGGTCGTCGGCGGCCGCATCGAGCCACACGATGCGGTGATCACGACGGAACCAGGAGCGCTGGCGACGCACATAGCGGCGTGTCCCGATGACGGTCAGTTCCTCGGCGCGGTCGAGGTCACCGTCGCCGTCGAGCGCGTCGAGGACCTGGGCGTACCCGATGGCCCGCCGAGCGGTGCGTCCCTCCCGCAGACCGCAGTCGGCCAGGGCGCGCACCTCGTCGACGAGGCCACCGGCGAACATCGCCGCGGTCCGCGCCCGGATCCGGTCGTCGAGATCGGCGGTGTCGCGGTCCAGCGCGAGGATCCGGGTCGCCCAGCGCGGTTCGCCGATCTGCGGCGCCGACGCGGCGAACGGTTCACCGGTGAGTTCGACCACCTCGAGTGCGCGCACGATCCGGCGGCCGTCGGTGTCGAGGATCGATGCCGCCGCGGCCGGGTCGACCTCGGCGAGTCTGCGGTGCAACGCGCCGACGCCGATCTCGGCGAGGAGTGCCTCGTAGCGGGCCCGCACCTCCGGGTCGGTGGCCGGGAACTTCCAGTCGTCGAGCAGTCCCTGGATGTAGAGCATCGAACCGCCGACGATGACCGGGGTACGCCCGGCCGCCAGCAGGGTCTCGACATCCTGCGACGCCGCGGCCTGGTAGCGGGCCACCGTCGCGACCTCGGTGACGTCGAGCACGTCGATCTGATGGTGGGTGATACCTCGACGTTCTTCGGGCGGCAGTTTGGCCGTCCCGATGTCCATCCCGTGGTACTGCTGCATCGCGTCGATGTTGACGATCTCTCCGCCGAGTTCCTCGGCGAGATCCAGGGCCAGATCGGATTTGCCGACCGCCGTCGGGCCGACCACGGCAACCGGGACCACCCCGGACGACGTCACCTCTCCCATCGGGCCACCACATATCCGACGCCGAACGGCGCATCGGCGTACTCCACCGACGCCGTCAGGGCGGGTGCTCCCGCGGGATCGTCGGTCCGGGCCGATGCGCGCACCGCTGCGGCCGCCGTCTGCCAGGCGACGCGCCCGCCGACACCCTCGGCGGCACACTCGTCCGGGTCCAGTGCCGCAAGGGCGTCGAGGTCGCCGGCAGCGATCGCCGCTTCGATCCGGTGCTGCAGGCGTACCGATTCCTCGCGGGTGCCACCGCCGGGCGACTTCTGCGTCAACGCGAAGGCACCGTCGCCCACCACCAGCAACCCGATCGGCTCGGCACGCGAGTCCAGTGCCGCGGCGATCTCACCGCCGATGCGGGCACACTCGGCGGTGCTCGCCTCCGGATCGATGACGACCGGGGTGAGTGCGCCAACGCCCGCCTGTTCCCGCAACCAGGCCGCGATCAGCATCGACAGTGGCATCGGCTCAGACAGTGGCATCGGCTCGGCCGGGGCCGGCGCACCCGCGGGCGCACCACGGGACGGATCGAGGCTCACCCCGACGTCGACCCCGAATCGCGCGAACGTTCCCGAGGTGGGCACATCGGTGACGCAGGTACGACCGGCGCCGTCGGATGACCCCGGCCGATCGGCCGCTCCGATCGCCACCCAGGTGGTGGCCGCCGGTGCGGCGGCAGCGAACGCGTGCCGGGTGGCGTCGCGAACCGCATCGGCCTCGTCGGCATCCGGTCCGGTCAGTTCGGGCACGAGAAGAGGTGCACTCGGAACGAAGACCGCGCAGGCAAACACCTGCTCGACGCTAGTCCACGCCACCCGATCACCGGCGAATGCCCGGTCCGCAAGCCGGTGCCCCGGGGAGATCGACGACGCGACGCGCGCGGATCATTGTCGCGCAGCGCGCACGCGACGGAGCCTGAGCTGCTTGAATGGGGAACAGCCCGGCGGCCGGTGGTCCGTCCGGGATGGATCAGTGACCTGGCAGCCGTGTCGCGCGGCACCATGAAGCGCAGAAGGGGCATCTGCACATGAGCGGAGAACACGACAGCAACGGAGACGGCACCGGAGACAACACCGGCGAGCCCGGTCCCGGAACCGATATCGGCGCAACCGATATCGGCGGGGCTTCCACGCCCGTCCCGAAGCCCGGACCCCGACCCGGGCCCAAGCCCGGACCGCGGCCCCGCCCGACCCCGCCCGCCGCGTCCGCGGTGACCCCGGTGGTGACACCCACCCACGTCCCGCACACCGACCCGCACCGATTCGGTCGGATCGACGCCGACGGCGTCGTCTGGCTCACCACCGCATCCGGGGAACGCCAGATCGGCTCCTGGCAGGCCGGTTCCGTCGAGGACGGTCTCAATCACTTCAGCCGGCGCTTCGACGATCTGGCCACCGAGGTGGAAATCCTCGAGGAACGCCTGGCCGCGCGATCCGGGGATCCACGCAAGGCACAGACCGCGGCCCGTCACCTGCTCGACTCGCTACCCGACGCCGCGGTCATCGGCGACGTCGACGCCCTCGAGAAGCGCCTGTCGGTGATCGTCGGGGCCGCCGACGAGGTCGCCGACTCCCTCAAGGCGGAGCGAGAGGCCACCCGCGCGGCCGCGATCGCCCGCAAGGAGGAGTTGGCCGCGGAGGCGGAGACCATCGGCGCCGAATCCACCCAGTGGAAGTCGTCCGGGGATCGGCTGCGCGCCATCCTCGACGAGTGGAAGTCGATCAAGGGCATCGACCGCAAGACCGACGACGTGCTGTGGAAGCGGTACGCAAAGGCACGCGACGCGTTCAACCGTCGGCGCGGCGCACATTTCGCCGAACTCGACCGGGTTCGCGCCGGCGCCAAGGTGCGCAAGGAGGAGTTGATCGCGCAGGCCGAGGAACTGTCCGGCTCCACCGACTGGGGCACCACCGCGGCAAAGTTCCGTGACCTGCTGACCGAGTGGAAGGCCGCCGGACGCGCTCCCCGGGACGCCGACGAGGCACTGTGGCAGCGGTTCAAGGCCGCCCAGGACGTCTTCTTCGCCGCACGCAATGCGGTCGCCTCCGAACGCGACGCCGAGTTCAGCGCCAACGGACAGGCCAAACTCGATCTCCTCGCGCAGGCCGAGAAGAGCATCGACCCGGCCGCCGACCTCGACGGCGCACGCAAGGAGTTCCGCGCGTTCCGCGACAAGTGGGACGAGATCGGCAAGGTACCCCGCGAGCAGATGCATTCGCTGGAAAGCCGCGCACGCGCGCTCGAGAAGCGGATTCGCGACGCCGAGGACGCCCAGTGGCAGCGCACCGACCCGGAGGCGCAGGCACGCGCCGCGCAGTTCGCCGAACGCGCCGCGCAGTACGAGGAGCAGGCCCGCAAGGCCGAGGAACGCGGCAAGGCCAAGGACGCCGCGAAGCTGCGCGATCAGGCGGCGCAGTGGCGCGAGTGGGCGACCGCGGCCCAGAGCGCCATCGAGGATCGCTGACCCGCCCCCGTCGAGTGGGCGCACTTTCCCGTCGAGTGGGCGCACTTTCCCGTCGAGTGGGCGCACTTTCCCGTCGAGTGGGCGCACTTTCCCGTCGAGTGGGCGCACTTTCCCGTCGAGTGGGCGCACTTTCCCGTCGAGTGGGCGCACTTTCCCGTTGAGTGGGCGCACTTTCCCGTTGAGTGGGCGGGCTTTCCCGTTGAGCGTGCGGCGGGTTACGAGGTTCCCGGCGTTCCGTCTTCTCGCGGGATGTCACTCGGCCGGGTGATGGTGCGGCCGGTGAGACGACGCGCGGCGTCCTCCCGCGCGGCGGACTCCCGGCGGCGTTCCTCTTCCAGCGCGAGGTGGTACGTGCTGCGGGCCCACACCACCCGCGCCCAGTGGAAGGTCAGGACCAACGCGGCGATCCAGCCGAGGATCAGGCCGATACCGACACCGTGCGGCGGTTCCACTCCGCCGACGCCCGGCGTGTTGCGGGTCCACCAGGCCAGCATGCCGGCGACGCACGAGACCGCGCACCCGCACAGGGCGATCCAGGCGATGATCCAGCGACGCGTGAGCAGCGCGAGCATCGACGCCCCGATGCCGAACACCAGCAACAGCCAGACGAACACCTTCGAGGTGATGGCCACCCGTTCGGTGACCGCGTCCGGCGACACGGTCAACACGTCGATGCCGCTCGCCGCACCGGTGTGCGGAAGCACCAGCGACACCATCGCGACCAACACGGCGACGGCGACGACGACGGCGCGGGCACCCGGATCGATCTCGCCGGCCACCTTGCGCTCGGCCTTGCGCAAATCGTCCTCGTACCCGGCGAAGCCGTCGTCGATCGGATCACGCTTCGCCGGATTGCGGCGAGCTGACGGTTCGGGCTCTGGGCCGGCGTTGTCGTCCTGCTCGTTCACTGCTTCCTCGATCTTCGGTGTATCCCGGTCCTGTTGGCCGCTCATCGGGTGGCCGGAGCCCCGCAGGCACCGGACTCACAGCCACCACCGGAGGCGACCGGAGCGCTCGGACCGACCCCCGGCATTCCGAGGCCGACTCCCACCGGCGGTGTCGTCGGCGTCAGGGCCTGCTCGTGGGCATCTCCGGCCCGCGTCCGTCGGTGCGAACCGATGCCTGCGTCGGCGATCAGGTGATGCGGCGCCGCGTCGGTCACCACCGTGGTCACCACGTCACCGGGGCGGATCGCCGCACCCCGATCGCCGGGAGCGAAGTGCACCAGTCGCCCGTCCCGGGCACGACCGGTCATCCGGTGCGCATGGGCACTCTTTCGTCCCTCGTCGGCGACGACCAGCAACTCCACGTCGCGTCCGACGATGGCGCGATTCTCCGACAGACAGATCCGTTCCTGCAGGTCGATCAGTCGCTGGTAGCGGTCCTTGACCACCTCGGGCGGCACCTGATCGTCCATCGTGGCGGCCGGGGTGCCCGGCCGCGGTGAGTACTGGAAGGTGAACGCGCTCGAGAAGCGTGCCTGCTCGACGACCTCGAGGGTCTGCGCGAAATCCTCCTCGGTCTCGCCGGGGAATCCGACGATGATGTCGGTGGTGATCGCCGCGTGCGGCATGGCGTCGCGGACCTTGTCGAGGATGCCCAGGAACCTGGTGCGCCGATAGCTGCGCCGCATCGCCTTGAGAATCCGATCCGAACCCGACTGCAACGGCATGTGCAGCTGCGGACAGACATTGGGGGTCTGCGCCATCGCCTCGATCACGTCGTCGGTGAATTCGGCGGGGTGCGGCGAGGTGAACCGGACGCGCTCGAGTCCGTCGATGTCGCCGCAGGCGCGCAGCAACTCCGCGAAGGCACCACGGTTGCGGGGCTGATCCGGATCGGCGAACGACATGCCGTAGGCGTTGACGTTCTGCCCGAGCAGTGTCACCTCGAGCACACCGGCGTCGACCAGGGTCTGCACCTCGGCGAGGACGTCGCCGGGTCGCCGGTCGACCTCTTTGCCGCGCAGCGACGGCACGATGCAGAACGTGCACGTGTTGTTGCAGCCGACCGACACCGACACCCAGCCCGCATAGGCCGATTCCCGCTTGGCGGGCAGCGTGGACGGGAAGGCCTCGAGCGAATCCCGGATCTCGACCTGCGCCTGCTCGTTGTGCCGGGCCCGGTCCAGCAACACCGGCAACGAGCCGATGTTGTGGGTGCCGAAGACCACGTCCACCCACGGCGCGCGCCGCAGCACGGTGTCCTTGTCCTTCTGCGCCAGACACCCGCCGACCGCGATCTGCATCCCGGGCCGCGACGCCTTCACCGGCGCCAGGTGCGACAGGTTGCCGTAGAGCTTGTTGTCGGCGTTCTCCCGGATCGCACACGTGTTGAACACGACGAGGTCGATCTCGTCGTCGTCGGCGCCCCGCACGTAACCGGCCTGTTCGAGCAGTCCCGAAATCCGTTCCGAGTCATGCACATTCATCTGGCAGCCGTAGGTGCGGACCTGATATCGAGGCGAATCGGCCAGCGCGTCGACGGACGTGTCGACGGGCGCGGTCACCGCATCGGCATCCGCGACGGCCGGCGCCCACGGCGCAGCGGTCGATGTCGGGGTGGGTGCCACGGGCTCGGACAGGTCGATACTCACTGGATCCAGAGTACGGTGTGAGCGCAAATCGCCTGGTCGCGCGGCGCCGGCCGGCTCGCGGCGCGCCGGGCATGTCCCATTTGCCGCGCCGATACCGCCGACCGTGATTAGGCTTGGCACGTATGACCGAATCCCCCGTCCAGGCACCCGGTCCGTCTACCGCATCCGAGTCGCCTCCGATGATCTCGATGACGGCCGTCAACAAGCACTACGGCGAACTCCACGTCCTCAAGGAGATCAACCTCGAGGTCCCCCGTGGACAGGTGGTGGTGGTTCTCGGGCCCTCGGGTTCGGGTAAATCCACCCTGTGCCGCACCATCAACCGGCTCGAACCCATCGACGACGGTGAGATCCGCATCTCCGGCGAGCTACTCCCGGCCGAGGGCAAGGACCTGGCGCGCCTGCGCGCCGACGTCGGGATGGTCTTCCAGTCGTTCAACCTGTTCGCGCACAAGACGATTCTGCAGAACGTCACTCTCGCACCGATCAAGGTGCGCAAGCAGAGCAAGGCCGACGCCACCAAACGCGCGCTGGAACTCCTCGACCGCGTCGGCATCGCCAGCCAGAAGGACAAGTATCCCGCGCAGCTCTCCGGCGGGCAGCAACAGCGCGTCGCCATCGCCCGTTCGCTGGCGATGGAACCGCGGATCATGCTCTTCGACGAGCCCACCTCGGCGCTCGATCCCGAGATGGTCAACGAGGTCCTCGACGTGATGGTCTCGCTGGCCAAGGAGGGCATGACCATGCTGGTGGTGACCCACGAGATGGGCTTCGCCCGCAAGGCGGCCGATCGGGTGATCTTCATGGCCGACGGTGCCGTCGTCGAGGACACCGATCCGGATTCCTTCTTCGACAATCCCCAATCCGACCGGGCGAAGGACTTCCTCGGCAAGATTCTGGGCCACTGACATGACACCTTCGTCGACACGACAGACGACACAAACTCATAGCCGAACACCCCGGACCCGACTGCCCCGGATGCTGGCGCTCGGCGTGATCGCGACGATCGCGGCCGTCCTCGCCGCGACGCTGACCGCATGCGGCAGCACCGAACCCCGCAACCTGCTGGATTCGATCCGCGCCGGCAAGGTGGTGCTGGGAACCAAGTTCGACCAGCCCGGACTGGGCATCCGCAACCCCGACAAGACCGTCACCGGATTCGATCCGTCGGTGTCGACGTACGTGGTCAACCACATCGCCGACTCCCTGGGCGTGCCGCATCCCGAGATCACCTGGCGCGAGACACCGTCGGCGCAGCGTGAGACGTTGATCAACAACGGTGAGGTCGACATGATCGCCGCCACCTACTCGATCACCGGCGCACGTGCCAAGAAGGTCGACTTCGCCGGGCCGTATCTGATCAATTACCAGGGTCTGCTGGTACGCGACGACGACGATTCGATCACGTCGCTGACCGATCTGAACAAGGGCAAGAAGCTGTGTTCGGTGACCGGCTCGACGTCGGCACAAAACGTCAAGGCGCAGTTGCCGTCGGTACAGCTGCAGGAGTACGACTCGTATTCCTCCTGTGTGGAGGCGTTGCGCCGCTCCAAGGTCGACGCGCTGACCACCGACGAGGTCATCCTCGCCGGCTACGCGAACTTCTTCCCGGACGAGTTCAAGATCGTCGGGATGACCTACCCGGCCGACGCCTGCGTCACCAGCAGCGGCAAGAAGGTCCTCAAGACCGCCGGCGCCCCGTTCTCCACCGAGCGGTATGGCATCGGCATGGCCCAACAGTTCCCCGACGCGGTGGTCGCGGTGAACCAGGCGCTCGACGCGATGCTCGCGCCCGGCCCGAACGGCACCGAATCGGCGTGGGAACTCGCATTGCGTGACGCGATCGGCAACGAGTACGTCGACGAGATGGTCACCCGTGCCGAACGCGAACCGGCGAAGTACAAATTCCTGCCCGATCCGAGTGTCGAAGCCGTCCAGACCATCATCGACGCACCGTCGGTGCCGTGCCCAGCGGGCATGAGCTGAGAGGGGTGAACCATGAGTGACCTCTGGTCCAGCATGGGGCCACAGTTGTGGCCCGCGTTCTGGGTGACGATCCAACTGACGTTCTGGTCGGCCCTCGGTTCATTGATCCTGGGTGTGGTCCTGGCCGGGATGCGGGTGTCACCGGTGCCGGTGATGCGGTGGTTCGGCGCCACCTACGTCAACATCGTGCGCAACACGCCGTTGACGTTGATCGTCCTGTTCTGCTCGATCGGGCTCTACCAGAACCTCGGTCTGGCGCTGGCCCCGGACAACGAGAACTTCGTCAAGAACAACAACTTCTGGCTCGCGGTTCTGGCGTTCATCCTCTACACGTCGACGTTCGTGTGCGAGACGCTGCGCTCGGGTTTCAACACCGTGCCGATCGGGCAGGCGGAGGCGGCACGGTCGCTGGGACTTCCGTTCCTGCAGGTGTTCGGGATCATCGTGTTGCCGCAGGCCATGCGCGCGGTGATCGGACCATTGGGCAGCGTGCTGATCGCCTTGACGAAGAACACCACGATCGCCTCGGTGATCGGCGTCAGTGAGGCCGCGTTGCTGATGAAGGAAGAGCTGGAGACCTACTCCGATCAGATCATCGCGATCTTCGCGATCACCGCGGTCGGATTCATGATCATCACCCTCCTGGAGGGAGCCGTCTTCGGCTACCTCGCGAATCGACTGGCGGTGAAACGATGAGCGGCGCAACTGTCCTCTACGACGCTCCCGGCCCGAAGGCCCGGATCCGCAACGCGATCATCGCCGTCGTCTTCGTCGCGATCATCGTGGCGATCCTCGCCTATGTGATCGTGGTGCTGGCGAACAACGGCCAGCTCACCGGCGACAAGTGGAATCCCTTCGTCATCGGGACCACCTGGACGACCTACATACTCCCCGGACTGTGGGGGACGCTGAAGGCTGCGGCCCTGTCGATCATCTTCGCGATGATCCTGGGCTCGGTTCTCGGAATCGGCCGACTGTCGGACCACTGGTGGGTGCGCAGCCTGAGCGGATTGTTCGTGGAGATCTTCCGCGCCATCCCGGTGCTGATCCTGATGATCTTCTCGTACTACCTGTTCGCCGACTATGCGATCTTCCCGTCGTCGCAGCTCGCGTTCGCGGCGGTCGTCACCGGTCTGACGCTCTACAACGGATCGGTGATGGCCGAGATCCTGCGTTCGGGGATCAATTCGCTGCCCAAGGGACAGACCGAGGCCGCTCAGGCGTTGGGATTGCGCAAGTCGCAGATCATGCGCATCATCCTGCTCCCGCAGGCGGTCACCGCCATGTTGCCGGCACTCATCTCGCAGATGGTCATCGCGCTCAAGGATTCCGCGCTCGGCTACGCCATCGGTTACGTCGAGGTGGTGCGGTCGGGTCTGCAGTCCGCGTCGTATTACGGCAACTACCTCCCGGCGCTGGTGGTGGTCGCCATCGTGATGATCGTCATCAACTTCGGCCTGTCGTCGTTGGCGACCTTCATCGAGAAGTCGTTGCGGCAGGGTCGACGCAAGACCGCGGCTCCCGACCCCGACGAGGCCGACCGTGCCGCGATGGAGAACATGCCGACCTTCGGCAAGCACTGACCCGGCGGCCGGAACCGACCGCCGGACCGCACGCAGTCTCAGGCACGCGGCCCTGCAGAGTGGATGCCCGAGAGAGTCGATGCCCTGACGATCTGCAGATCGTCAGGGCATCGACGTGTCAGGAGTGCGTCTCCGGGGCGACCGGCGCGTCAGGGGTGTGCATCCGCGGCGGCCGCATCGAGACACTCCCCCACGACATCGATCGCCAACGTCTGCGGATAACCACGCCGCACGAGCATCCCGACCAACCTGCGGAACTGCTTGTCCCGTGCCGAGCGGTCGTCGCGGACCTGTTCGCGGACCGTCGCCGTCAGCTTGCGCTCGACGAGTCCGGTGGCGACGGACCGCTCGGTGTCCGGGTCGATGTCGGCCAGTGCGGATTCGATGGTGTCCGCGTCGACGCCCTTGGCCACCAGCTCATGACGCAGCGCCACGCGGCCCCGTCCGGAGTTGGCGTGCCGGGACCGCACCCACTCGGCGGCGAAATCCTCGTCGTCGAGCAGGCCGCCGCGATCCAGCCGATCCATCACGTCGTCGACGACGTCGGGTTCGAAACCCCGGCGGGACAGGCGTTCCCGCATCTCACTGCGTGACCGTGCGCGGACCCCGAGGAGCCGCAGAGCGGCGTCCCAGGCGCTGGGTTGCTTGCGTCCCTCGGGGTCGGTGGTGGTGTCGCGCACGCCGACCGATCAGAACTCGACCGGAGCCGGGGCCACGTCGTCGGCGTCGACGACCGCGCCGATGCCGAGCTTCTCCTTGATCTTCTTCTCAATCTCGTCGCGGATGTCGTCGTTCTCGAGCAGGAACTTGCGGGCGTTCTCCTTGCCCTGACCCAGCTGATCGCCCTCGTAGGTGAACCAGGAACCCGACTTGCGGATGAATCCCTCGGCGACACCCATGTCGATCAGCGAGCCCTCCTTGCTGATGCCCTTGCCGTAGAGGATGTCGAACTCGGCCTGCTTGAACGGCGGTGCCACCTTGTTCTTGACGACCTTCACGCGGGTGCGGTTGCCCACGGCGTCGGTGCCGTCCTTGAGGGTCTCGATGCGGCGCACGTCCAGTCGCACCGACGAATAGAACTTCAGTGCCTTTCCGCCAGTGGTGGTCTCGGGGGAACCGAACATCACACCGATCTTCTCGCGCAGCTGGTTGATGAAGATCGCGGTGGTGTTGGAGTTGCTCAGCGCCGAGGTCATCTTGCGCAGCGCCTGGCTCATCAGCCGGGCCTGCAGACCCACATGCGAATCACCCATCTCGCCCTCGATCTCGGCCTTGGGCACCAGGGCGGCGACCGAGTCGATCACCAGGATGTCCAGCGCACCGGAACGGATCAGCATGTCCGCGATCTCCAGCGCCTGCTCACCGGTGTCGGGCTGGGAGACCAGCAGCGCGTCGGTGTCGACGCCCAGCCTGGCGGCGTAGTCGGGATCGAGTGCGTGCTCGGCGTCGATGAATGCGGCGATGCCGCCCTGCGCCTGCGCATTGGCCACCGCATGCAACGCGACGGTGGTCTTACCGGAGGATTCCGGGCCGTAGATCTCGACGACGCGGCCACGTGGCAGCCCGCCGATCCCGAGAGCGACGTCGAGTGCGATCGAACCGGTGGGGATCACCTCGATGGGCTGACGGGTCTCTTCGCCAAGGCGCATGACCGAGCCCTTGCCGAAGTTCTTGTCGATCTGCGCGAGGGCGAGATCGAGTGCCTTGTCACGATCGGGGGCCGCTGGTGCCATGGGACTTGTCTCCTCGGTTGTGCGCCGGAGTGCTCCGGCGGTTGTGGTTGTCGTGTGGGTGGTGGTGGCTGTCTCCGACGGATATCCGCCGGAACTTCTGACGCGTCGCACGCTACTCATGGGGTCCGACAAAAAGTTCTGACGCTCGCCACCCCGGTTCGGTTCCGTACCCCTCCACTCTCGGAGAACATGTGTTCGATGGCAAGTGTGACACGCGGGCGCCGCCGGAAATCACCGCAGGCACACGTCACCGCCGCCTCAGCGGCCCCAGAACCATCGCCACAGCACTATCAGCACAGGAATCTCAGCACAGCACTCTCACCACACAACCCTCACCACACGTGTCTGGGTACGTCGAAATCCCGGCAGATCGCCACCCAGACGTCGCGCGGGTCCACTCCGTCCTCGATCGCCTGGGCGCCGGTCCGGCCGCCCAGTTCGGTGAGCACATGGTCGGTCATGATCGAATCCGCCGACATCGCGCCGAACTGTTCGGTGATCCGCTCGGTGAACTCGGTCAGTCGCATTCGTCGGCCCTTTCGGTCGGTTGGCGCGAGGCGAGGTGCCTGCGATGAACGGCTCGCACGACCCGCACGGGGTCGACGACGTCGACGGCCGAGGCGCCCGCACGCGCCGCGGCCTCCCGATGCGCGGGATCATCGAGCACCGCACCGACGGCCCGCCCGATCGCCTCGGCGTCGACCGGGCGCACCACGAGCCCACCACCCTGCCGGGTCACCCGCGCGGCCAACTCCCACTGATCGCCGCCGCCGGGCACCGTCACCACCGGCACACCCGCCGACAGTGACTTCGCGAGCATCCCGTGCCCGCCGCCGCACACCACCGCGTCGGCATGCTCGAGCAGCCGATCCTGGCGCCCGAGGCCGGCCCGCACCGACAATCCGGGAACCGCGGCCAGGACCTCCTCCGGCGGTGGTTTCAGCGCCGAGATCACCACGCGCACAGGAGAATGCGCGGCCCTGTCGCGTAGTGCATCCATCGTCGCGCCCACCATGTCGGCACCGATCTGTGCGGTCGAGGGCGCGATGACGATCAGTGGTGCGTCGCCGGCCGGGGGTTCGATGATCTCGGTGGTCGGCTCCCACACCAACGGGCCCACCAGATGGGCGTCGGCCGGCCAGTCCGGCCGCGGCACCTCGAGGGCCGGCAGGGTGGCGATCAGCCGTGGTCGGTACGTCGGCGGGTCGGCCGGCAGGCCGATCGACCGGCGCGCGGCACCCCGCTGGCGACGACCGGCACGCACCGAGGTGTTGCTCGCCGCCCGCAGCGCGGTGTCCCGCAGGTGCCCGAGCACCCCGGTTCCCGGTTCGAGACCGGCACCCACCGGCGGGAGTCCCCGCGACGGCAGATACAGCGGATGCGGGGACAGTTCGACGGCCGGGATACCGCACAGTTCGGCGGCCCACAGCCCGGCCACGGTGATCACATCGGAGATCACCAGATCGACGCCGCGCACCGCCAGCACCGGCGCCAGCGCCACCGCCATCCGCGCCGCCCGGACACTGAGCTTCCTGCCGGCGTCGGTGTCGTCATCGTCGTCGGTGGCCGCGAGTCCCGGCAGTTCGGCGATGTCGATCCCCCGCGATTCCGCCAACGCGAACCACGACGTCCCGGTCCACACCGTCGTCGAAATACCTTCCGCAACAAGCCTTTCGGCAAGAGCGAAGGCGGGAAAGGCGTGCCCGGCATCGGGGCCGGCGACGATCGCCACCCTCACCGGATCACCGACGATCCCCGGATAGACGCACACAACCCGCGACCGGTGGCCGCGGGTTGTGTCGTGAGAACGACGATGATGTCAGCTGCCCGCCTGCGGGGGCTCGGGCTTGGACAGCCGCCCGGGAGCCGGCTGCGCGGCGGGGGCGGCGGCTCCGCCGGCCGGCAGCGAACCACCCGACATGCTGGCCCGGATCTGCTCCAGGCGCGCGTGGCCGGCCATCTGCACCCCGGCCTGCTCCACCTCGGCCATCCGGCCCTGCACCGAATTCTTCGCCAACTCGGCCGAACCGAGGGCGTTGGCGTAGCGGCGTTCGATCTTCTCGCGCACCTGATCGAGGCTGGGCGTGTTGCCGGGCACCGACAGTTCGCTCATCTGGTTGAGCGAGGCGCTCACCTGCTCCTGCATCTTGGCCTGCTCGAGCTGGCTGAGCAGCTTCGACCGCTCGGCGAGCTTCTGCTGCAGGATCATCGCGTTGCGCTCGACGGCCTGCTTGGCCTGCTGTGCGGCCTGCAACGACTGATCGTGCAGCGATTTCAGATCCTCGACGCTCTGCTCGGCGGTCACCAGCTGCGCCGCGAAGGCCTCGGCGGCGTTGGTGTACTCCTGCGCCTTCTGGGCGTCACCGGCGGCGTTGGCCTGATCGGCCAGCGTCAGGGCCTGACGGGTGTTGGCCTGCAGCCGCTCGACGTCCTCGAGTTGCCGATTGAGCTTCATCTCCAGCTGGCGCTGGTTGCCGATGACCGATGCGGCCTGCTGCGACAGGGCCTGATGCTGCCGTTGGGCATCCTCGATCGCCTGCTGGATCTGCACCTTGGGATCGGCATTCTCGTCGATCTTCGCGTTGCCGAGCGCCATCAGGTATCGCCACATCTTCACGAACGGGTTCGCCATGCTTCTCGTCAACTCCATTCAGAACGGATTTCGTCGTGAGGGTTCCACCCAATCTAGCGCCTCACTCACCGGTACGGCACGGACACACGGTCTTCGGCGGATGACAGTCAGGCGGATGACAGTCACCGGCAGTCTGACGCGCGACCGCGGCCGATCGACCACGGGTGGCAATGCGGATGTCGACCCGCGCGGTCAGGCGGCGGCCAGGGCGGTGGCCCGTGCATGCACCTCGGGCGCAGGGATGACGACGGCCGGGGTGATCGCGGCGTCGTGGTCGGCAGACGTGGACTTGGCGGATTCGGGCCGCATGGCCGTCCCGACCTCGAGCAGCAGATCGGCGATCTCCACGTCCAGTGCGTCGCAGATCGCGGCCAGCAATTCGCTCGACGCTTCCTTCTGTCCCCGCTCGACCTCCGAGAGGTAACCGAGACTCACCCGCGCATCGGTGGACACTTCACGAAGCGTCCGGCCCTGCTGAGTGCGAACACGGCGCAGGCTGTCGCCGAGCGCCTCCCGCAAGAGCACTGCCATCGGGTATCCCTCCTCCTCTGCGATGAGTCCATATACGGTCCGCGCCGACTCGATGTGAGTCGATTCGCGCACCACGGCCTGGACTCGCCGGGCCGGACATCGAACCGGACCGACCGGTACCTCAACGTCTGCCGAGCGCATACCGTTCCCGAAGCCACACGCCGCCGTTTCCGGCGACGTGTGTGGACGACAGTAGTCGAATTCCGCGCCGGTTGCCGCACACCTGCCCCGCGTGCCGTACCGCCGGTGGACAGATCACCGGTACAGATCACCTGTACAGATCACCGGAGGACAGATGCCGACCCCACCCGACCGATCAGCTCGCGTCGCCACCCGAGTCGGTGATCGGCGTCCGGTTGCGCGACGCAGAGGGCCCTCGACGATTGCCCGCGGTACTCCGGGAGCGCAACCGGACCGCCTGCCACACGTAATCGACCCCGGTGGCCACCGTGCTCGCGACGGCCACCCACATGATGACGACGGCACCCAGATGCCATGCGCCCGACAGTGGCAACAGCAGCAGACCGATTCCGATGGCCTGGAGGAGGGTCTTGAGTTTGCCGCCGCGACTGGCCGGGATGACCCCGTGGCGCAGCACCCAGAACCGCAGGGCGGTCACCCCCAGTTCACGGACCAGGATGATCGCGGTGATCCACCACGACAACTCCCCCAGCAGTGACAGGCTGATCAGCGCGGCCCCGATCAACGCCTTGTCGGCGATGGGGTCGGCGAGCTTGCCGAAGTCGGTGACCAGTCCCCGGTTCCGCGCCAGCCTGCCGTCGATGTGGTCGGTGATCGCGGCGATACCGAACACGACGGCGGCGGCGATACGCCAGGCCGTGTCGTGGCCACCGTCGACGAACAGGACGATCACGAAGACCGGGACCAGGACGATGCGGAAGACCGTCAACGCGTTGGCGATGTTGACCACCGGCACCGGATCCACCGGATCGGTGATGTGATCGGGTCCGCGTCCGACATCGGCCAATCCCCGCTCGTTGACCGCTCGTCGCATCCGATCGGTCACGGGCACACACCTGCGGCAGCGATGACGGGCACCGCCGGCACGCGCCGATCGAGGCACGTCGCCATCGGGCGGGTGTCAGTCATTCGCACGATCAACAGAGTATCGACTCCGTCCCGTCATCCGGTCGGCGGACCCGTGGACGGCCGTACACCCACGATCGCCTCCACCCGCTCTCGGTTCACGACGCCAACCAGTCGAGCTCGCGGAGGATCTCCGAGAACAACACCGGATCGAGGCCCGCCGGCGCGACGCGCGCCCCCGCCGCATCGACGAGGGTGGCCGCGCCCAGCGTCTGCCGGCCGATGCCGTCCTCGCGGGCGCCCGCGCCGCGCGGCACTCCGGGACGGATTCGCACCGTGATCGACCATGTCGATCCGGGAAACGCTCGCCGCAGTTGGGTGGCACGCTCAGCACCCGGGTCCTCGTGGTGCGGGGACCAGCCGCGCGAGACGAGACCGGTGCCCGTCGTCGCTCGCAGGACCATTCCGGCGACCGCGTCGATCTGAGTGCCGAGGGCGGTGTCCGCGCGGACGTGGTAGACCGAGCGCCGGAGTTGTTCGAAGGGCTGCGATGGTCCGAGGTCGTCGATGACGTGGCGCCACCGTCGCACCACCGGCTCACCCATTCTCATCGGGTGCGCCACACCGATCACCGTGTCGGTGTCGAAGTCGACGACTCGACCGTCCGCGTCGACCGCAGTCCCGTCCTCGGTGATCCGAAAGTGTTCGGATACAACGGATTCAGATGATCGATCGCGCGCCGCGAATACCACCCGAGTGATCTGGGAACCGGCGCGACGGCCGAGGAATCGCCGTGTGAACCCCGGCGCGTCCCAGACCTGTCCACACACCATGGCCGATTCCAGTTCGCCGATGAGGGCGTCGTCGGATACGGGCCCACCGGAAGGCGTTTCGGTTCCCGCGCCCGATCCGGTGCCGTCATCTGGAAGCCGATCGGGCTCGGGCGCGTGGTGTCGGGCCGTTCGTTGCGCGCGCAGCCGCATCGCGCGACGGGGGAATCGTTGGGTGGCATCGGCTAGGGCCCGCTCGAACGCCACCGAGTCCGCGCGGTCCAGGAGTGCCTCGTATGCCCGGTCGCTGCCGACGCATGCCAATGCGTCCCGGGCGAAGAACCACTGCAGGCGATCGTCGACGTCGAGCCATCCGATGAGGTGCTCGTCGATGTCCGGGTCACATGCCCGCAACGCGGTGACGAGGTAGGTGGTACCGACGGCAAGAAACGACTCCATCGGCGAGGTGGCCTGCACGAAGTCCGTGGTGTTACGCACCAGGGTGAGACCGAGGTCGGACAGTCCCGCATCCCTGCCCACGTTCACGAGTGTCGCGAAATCCTCGTCGATCCAAGCCGTTTCGGCCATGGCGAGGTAATCGGTCAACAGCCGCCGATCGGGATGGTCGTCTCTGAGCGGCCCCAGAGCGCGCACGAGTTCGCCATACGCGCGATCGGAGGCGCCGGCGGCGAATCGGCGAAGTCGTTCCACCGCCGAAGTGGATCGGTACCACCGATCCGACGGCCCGGCGCGCCGGATCCGAAGACCGGTGGTGCGCCAATCCCGGTCGATGCCGAGCCCGACCATGTGCGCGGCGACCTCGCCGGCGAACGCGAGTCCTCCGGTCTGCATCCAGAGGTCGGGCAATCCGTCGATGGCGGCGTGGTGTTCTCGCACCGTCATACCCTTCGGTCCGCGGTAATTCTCGTGGAGGGCGAACGCGACGGCGGCGTGTCCCAACGCGGAGGTGCCCGTGTGGGCCGCGTCGACGATCTCCGGATCTCCCCCGTCGATGATGCTGCCGTAGATGAATTCATCACTGCGCGTGATCAGGTCGCGGCAGCGGTCGGCGGCTGCGGCATTGATCCGTTGCCGCCTGCGCGGGTCCCGGGTCCGATCCGGGTGCACGAGTTTCTGCCATCTCGCCGAGAGGACAATGGCGTTCTCGTCGGTCACGACAATGGTGTTCTCGTCGTACACGACGATGGTGTTCTCGTCGTAAACGACGACGCCCGCACGACGATGCATCGACTCGCGCGGCCGGCGGTGCCGAGCCGACCGTAGCGCACGGTCACCGTGGTACCGGCCTGCTCGATCTCCCAGAACTTCTCCGAGCTTCCCCCGGTGAACTCGTATCGTCGCACTCCCCGACTCCTCTACGTGTGAACGAAGCGGAACCGAGCCTAGTAGGACGCGCCGACATCCCTCGGGGCAAGATGGCCGCATGCACAGCGAGGACGGGGTGGAGTTCGCCTCATCGAATGACACGCGCCGCACGACCGGCGAGGTGACCATCCGACGTGCCCGTACCTCCGACGTTCCCCGGATCAAGGCCCTCGTCGACCAGTACGCGGGCAAGATCCTGCTGGAGAAGAACCTCGTCACGCTGTACGAGGCGGTGCAGGAGTTCTGGGTGTGCGAACTCGACGACTCGGTCGTCGGCTGCGGCGCATTGCATGTGCTGTGGGCCGATCTCGGTGAGATCCGTACCGTCGCGGTGGACAAGACCTGCGGCGGACGCGGGATCGGCCACCGCCTGGTCGCGCGGCTGCTCGACGTCGCCCGCGAACTGCAGCTGTCGCGGGTGTTCGTGCTGACCTTCGAGACCGAGTTCTTCGGCCGCCACGGGTTTCGCGAGATCGAGGGCACCCCGGTGACGCGCGAGGTCTTCGAGGAGATGTGCCGGTCGTATGACACCGGTGTCGCGGAATTCCTCGACCTCAGTTACGTGAAGCCGAATACGCTGGGCAACACCCGGATGCTGGTCTCGCTCGACGGCACCCCGGACGCACAAACCCCGAACCCCTGACATCCCAACACAATTCACACACGACAATCGAACCCAAGGAGACCTCCACCGTGGCGATCTACGCGGTCCACTACACCTACACCGCAGCGAAGGCGGCGATCCGCGACGAGCATCGGGCACAACACCGGCAGTGGCTGTCCGAGGAGTACGGCGCGGGCAACGTGTTGATCTCCGGCCCCTATCCCGACGGATCCGGCGCGCTGATCATGATCAAGGCCGACGGTGGGATCGACGCCGCCGAGGCCTTCATGGCCAACGATCCGTTCAACGCCCATCAGGCGATCGACGGCGTCCGCATCGTCGAGTGGACCCAGGTCTACGGTCCGTTCGACGCCTGACAGGCGCGATCCCACCCGTTCGAGTTATCCACAGATTGCCGTCGGGCCGCCGACGGCCCGCCCGAAGCGGTGACAATCGACACCCATGTGGATGTGGGGGTCACCGCGCCGGATCTGGGTCGTCGTCGTGGCAGTCGCCATGACCGTGACGCTCGGCGGTTGCGCGGTGGCGATCAGCGGTTCACCGGTGGCCGCCGACGAGCCGGAACTCCCGCTGGACCTTCGGGATCCGGCGGTGACGGCCGACGTCCGGGACTTCGAGGCGCTGGACCCGTGCGCATTCGTCGATGTCGCCGCCGTCGCCGACATCGTCGGCGCGCAACCCTACGATGTCGGCCTCACCAGCGAACTCACCGACTGTGAGTTGCGTTTCGACGAGGCGACCGCGCGGATCTCGGATCTGAGGGTCTCCCCCACGCCGTTTCACCTCCTGGGCTTCGGCACGTTCACGCCGCTGCCGATGGACGGTGTCGAGGAGGCGTCGATCGACGGTGGTCCCGCCCTGTATCGCGGTTCCGACTGCTCGATCTCGGTGAATCACGACCGCGACCTCGGTGTGTTCTTCTTCGCCTCCCATCCGAGCGGCCGCGATCCCATGGGCGTCTGCGACGCACTGACCGAGATCGCCCGCGCGTCGGTACCCCTCGCCCGACACCACCGGTCGCGGGCCGAGTCCCCGTACCCGGTGACGTCACGGTTGATCGGCATCGACGCGTGTGGTGCCGCACGTCTGCTGCGCCCCCGCCATCCGCGGCTCCAGATCCGCGACGGGCAGTGGTGGTCATCGTGCCGGATGGACCTGGAGTCGGTGGACAACCTCGATCACGGCGTCTTCGTCGATGCCATCCTGATGAACGAACCGATGCCGCCGGCTTCCGGTGTCTCGAACATCAGCGACATCACGGTGCGCGGATTCCGCGGCGAACTCCGAGACGACGGCGAGATCGGGTGCAAGGGTTTTGTGTTCGTCGGGATGGATCACAAGGTCGTCCGGCGAACCATCTCCTACGGCGAGCCCCTGTTCGAACCAGGCCGGATCCGGCGGTACGAACGCACGGAGACGCTCGTCGAGGCCTACCAGACCTACAGCAGTTCCTGCGACCTCACCGTCGAGATCCTCGACGCCGCGGCGCGTGCCTACCTGGCGTCGTGATCGCGTCCCGATGACGGTTCCACGCCATCGGTTTCGGGAGAATCGATCTCGGGTACGTCGTTGCGCTTGGAACTGAGCAGGCTGGCGACCGTGGTGATCACGAGTGTGCCCACGATGACCCCCAGCGACAGCGGCGTCGAGATCTCCGGGACCGACACGTGCTCACCGCCGTTGATGAACCCCAAGGTGTTCTCGTGCAGCGCGTGCAGCACCAGCTTCACACCGATGAACGCGAGGATGAACGACAGCCCGAACGACAGGTAGACGAGGCGATCCAGCAGTCCGCCGAGCAGGAAGTACAGCTGCCGCAGACCCATCAACGCAAACGCGTTGGCGGTGAACACCAGGTAGGGCTCCTGGGTGAGGCCGTAGATCGCCGGGATCGAGTCGAGCGCGAAGAGGATGTCGGTGAAGCCGATGACGATGAGCACCATCAGCATCGGGGTGGCCATCCGCTTGCCGGAGATGCGGGTGAACAGCTTGTCGCCGTTGTACTCGTCGCTGGTCCGCAGGTACTTCTTCAGGAAGCGTTCCAGCCGCGACTCGCGGTCTTCCTCGTGCTCGACGGGATCGTCGCTCTCGCGCAGCAGCTTGATCGCGGTGAAGATCAGGAACGCACCGAACAGGTAGAAGACCCAGCTGTAGGCGTTGATGGCGGCCGCACCGACGGCGATGAACACACCACGCAACACCAGGGCCATCACGATGCCGAGCAGCAGGACCTTCTGCTGATACTCCTTGGGTACGGCGAACTTGCTCATGATGATCACGAACACGAACAGGTTGTCCACCGAGAGCGCCTTCTCGGTGACGTAGCCGGCGAAATACTCACCGCCGTACGTCGATCCCCACTTCCACCACACGAACAGGCCGAAGATGACGGCGATGGTGATGTAGACCGCCGACCAGAATCCGGATTCCTTGAGCGACGGGGCGTGCGGTACCCGCACGTGGGCGAAGAAGTCGAAGATGAACAGGCCGGCGATCACCACACACGTGATGATCCAGATGGTTGTGGTTACTTCCATGGGGACGATCTACCTCCAGCGCGCAGCACAGAATTGGTTGCGATGCCAGAGGTCTCTCCCGCCGAGGTGGACGACCGGGTACCCGGGCCGCGGTCGCAGAAATGATCGGCATCTCTGACCTACCGCGACCGTATTGACGGATACGCCGCGTGGGGATACTCCCCTCTTCGATCTGCGGACCACCCTACCCCATGTCCGTTTTGTCGGGCCTCGTCGACGCTCGCGGGCGGCGGCGTGCGGCCTACCATCAAGCCATGCCCCGGCGCCCAGATCGGCCCGCAACCGTGGACGACATCCACCGCCTCGCCCGTGCGATGCCCCACGTGACCGACGCGGGCGGGGCTCCCGAGCGACCCGTCTACCAGGTCGGCGGGAAGAGCTTCGTCTTCTTCCGCACCCCGCGTCCAGACGCCGTCGACGCCGACACCGGTGAACGTTTCGACGATGTCGTCGTCCTCTGGGTGCCGTCGGAGGCCGACAAGCAGGCACTCGTCCAGGACAGTCGGTCACCGTTCTTCACCACGGCGCATTTCGACGGGCACCCCTCGGTGCTGCTTCGCACGTCGCGGATCGGCGAGGTGAGTGAGACCGAGCTGTCGGAGATCATCGCCGACGCGTGGCTGTCGCGAGCGTCGGCACGCCGTGCCCGGACGTGGCTGGCCGAGCACGACCCGTCGGCCTGACCCGCCCCTACCCGGCCGGCGTCCCCTCGCCATCCCCGTCGTCGCCACCACCGGTGATCGAGGCGATCACCCCGGCCAGGTCGTCGGGTTTCACCAGCACCTCGCGGGCCTTCGAGCCCTCGCTGGGACCGACGACGCCACGGGTCTCCATCAGGTCCATCAGGCGACCGGCCTTGGCGAATCCGACGCGCAGCTTGCGCTGCAGCATCGACGTCGACCCGAACTGACTGCTCACCACCAGTTCGATGGCCTGCAGCAGGTCGTCGAGGTCGTTGCCGATGTCGGAGTCGATGTCCTTCTTGTCGCCGGCCTTCGCGGTGGTCACACCCTCGGTGTATTCCGGGTCGGCCTGTTCCTTGGCGTAGTCGACGACGGCACCGATCTCCTCGTCGGTGATGAACGCACCCTGCATGCGGATCGGCTTGTTCGCGCCCATCGGCAGGAACAGTCCGTCGCCCATGCCGATCAGTTTCTCCGCACCCGGCTGATCGAGGATGACGCGGGAGTCGGTCAGCGACGACGTCGCGAACGCCAGCCGCGACGGCACATTCGTCTTGATCAGACCGGTGACCACATCGACCGACGGACGCTGGGTCGCCAGCACCAGGTGGATGCCGGCGGCACGCGCCTTCTGGGTGATCCGCACGATCGCGTCCTCGACGTCGCGGGGGGCGGTCATCATCAGGTCGGCGAGCTCGTCGACGATCGCGATGATGTAGGGATACGGCTTGTACACGCGCTCCGAACCGAGCGGGGTGGTGATCTCACCGGATCGCACCTTCGCGTTGAAGTCGTCGATGTGACGGACCCGCGACGCCTTCATGTCCTGATAGCGCTGTTCCATCTCCTCGACCAGCCACGCCAACGCCGCCGCGGCCTTCTTCGGCTGGGTGATGATGGGGGTGATCAGATGCGGAATGCCTTCGTACGGAGTCAGTTCCACCATCTTGGGGTCGATCAGGATCATCCGTACCTGCTCGGGGGTGGCCCGGGTCAGCAGCGACACCAGCATCGAGTTGACGAAGCTGGACTTACCCGAGCCGGTCGATCCGGCGACCAGCAGATGCGGCATCTTCGCGAGGTTCGCACTGACGAAGTCACCTTCGATGTCCTTGCCAAGGCCGATCACCAGGGGGTGGGTGTCCTTGCGGGTCGCCGGCGCCTCGAGCACGTCGGCCAGCCGCACCATCTCCCGGTCGGAGTTGGGGACCTCGATACCGACGGCGGACTTGCCCGGGATGGGCGCGAGCAGACGCACGTTGTCGGTGGCCACCGCGTAGGCGATGTTGCGTTGCAGCGCGGTGATCTTCTCGACCTTCACACCGGGACCGAGTTCCACCTCGTAGCGGGTGACGGTCGGCCCGCGGGTGTAGCCGGTGACCGCCGCGTCGATCTTGAACTGCTCCAGCACGCCGGAGATCCGGTCGATCATGTCGTCGTTGGATCGGCTGCCCTGCTTGGGCGGGTCCCCTTCGATGAGCAGACTCGTCGGCGGCAGGCGATAGTCCCCCTCGGCGGGGGCGATGGCGAACGCCTCGTCATCGGCGTCATCGGCCGGACGCGGCGTGGGTGCCGGCTCCGGAGCCTTGGCCTTGGCTGCCCTGGCCGCGGCGGAGTCACGCGTGCGCGATGACGCACCCCGCGCCGACGACCGGCTCGGAGCGCGCGGCGCCGCGGGTGGCTCGTCGAGCGGTTCGGTCGGCTCGTCGAACATGTCAGCGCCGAACCCTTCTGCGCCGAACGGATCGGTGACCGCATCACCGAGTGGTTCGGTCGGCGCCGACGCCAACACATCGCCGGCCCGGGCGCCGGGCGCCGGACGCCGTGATCGGCGCGCCGAGCGTCGCGGTGCCTCGTCGACGGCGTCGGGCGGGTAGTTGTCGTACGGGTCGGGCGACCATCCGCCTCTGCGTGCGGTCGACGACGAGTACCGCGCGCCATCGTCGTCGAGGTCGTCATCGTCGGCGTGCGCGTCGGGGTCGCCCTCGGTCTCGTCATCCCAGGGTGCGTCGTCGTCCCAGTCCTCGGCGAGTGGTGCGCTCAGGCCCAGCCAGCGACGCACGCCGTCGGTGACCTCGCGGACGGTGCGACCACTGATGATCAGAACGCCGAAGGCCATGCACAACAACAGGATCGGCACCGACACCCAGGCCGTCACACCGGTGGTGAGGGGCGTGCCGACCGCGAATCCCAGGAATCCTGCGGCGGCCGAGCGACCCGTCAGGTCGGTCGGCGAGCCCGCCACGAGATGGATCAGACCGAGCAACGGCAGCACGATCAACAGTCCGGCGCCGATGTAACGGCCGCGACGCTGCGGGTTCGGTGGTCGACGCATCAGGATGACGGCGGTCACGACGAGCGCGACGGGGACGACGACGGCGAGGAACCCGACGATCGCCCGGATGAACGCGTCGATGAACGCGCCGACCGGGCCGGCCGCGCCGAACCAGACACCGGCGGCGATCAGGACGGCGATCGCGATGATCGCCAGCGCGGTGCCGTCGCGGCGATGGGTGTGCCCCGCTCCCCCACGTTCCGGTGCGTTCGGCGACCGGTCGTCGCCGCCATCGTCGTAATCGCCATCGTCGTAGTCGCCGTAGTCGAGGTCCTGCTCGACGTCCTGGTCGACATCGAAGGCGTCGTCGAAGGCCCGATCAGCACGTCGCCGACCGCCACCGGAACCGGAACCGGCGCGTGCCACGCCACCGACGCCACGTGCCAGCAATGACCAACCCGCGCCGATGCCCTTGCCGACACCCTTGCCGACGGCACCGGCGGCACCCGCTCCCCGGCCCCGGCGGGAGATGTCGGCCGAGGCGGCCGCGCGCGAACGGGACGCGCCCGCGCCGCCGCGGGAGCCCTGACCACCCGACGTACGACCACCCGACGTCCGACCACGCGCCGTCGATGCGGAACCACCCCGCACACGGGAGCCGGTCGAGCGTGACGCGGCCCCCGAGGAACGCTTCGGTGATGACGACCGCACGGTTCCGGCCGATGCCGATCGGGTCGACCCGGATCGGGTCGAGCCGGCGCCGGTCTTGTTCCCCCCGGACGCACGGGATGCGGACGCGCGCGTACCAGTGCTCGCTTTCGAAGCCATGCCGACAGACTAGTCGGCAACCATCACCTCAGTCACACGGGCAACACAGGCAACACGGGCGTGTGTCGAAGTTGTGACCACCGAGCAGGCCGGCGCCCGTCACGGGCACATCAGAACCCGTGCACACCCGCCTTCACGGCCTCGATCGCGGCGGGATCACCGTCGAAGGTCACCGCCACCGGCTTGCGGCCGGTGGCGAACAGGATCAGTTCACCGACCGGTCCGGTCACGGTGACCGCGGGTCCCGACCCGCCGCGCAGTGCGACGGTGCCGTCCGGCAGGCAGAGCGAGACATCGGCGGGCAGGGACCGCACCGACATCTTGCCCATCGTCTTGAGCGGTGTCAGCAGGGCCTTCTCCAGTCCCGGGTCAAGGCGTCGGGGCTGCCAGTCGCTGGTGGGATCGGCCGCGCCGCGCAGCACGTCCTCGTGATGGATGAAGTACTCGGCGAGGTTGGCCCAGCGGTCGACCGGCTTCATCGGCGAGTAGATCGGTGGTCCGGAGGCGATGTCGTCGAGCAACTTCGACCATCCCGCCTCGGCGGCCACCTTGTCCTGCACCTTGGCGGTGTGACCGGCGAGGGCCTTGATCAAGATGCCCGGGGCGGCGTCGAGTCGCCTCTCCCGGACCACCAGGTGCGCGGCGAGGTCGCGGGTCGTCCACCCTTCGCACAGCGTGGGGGCATCCGGACCGACATCACGAAAGGTCTCGACAAGGGCTTGGCGCTCATCCTGTGCGTAGCTCACGACTCCACCCTAGAGCGTGCCGCCACGAAGCGACGGTCCGACCGTTGTGTTCCAACAACCGGTCGGCGGTGAACCGACCGCAGCGATCAGTCGCCGACCGCCAGCACCGTCGGGACGATCATCGGGCGCCGGCGATAGGTGTCGGCGACCCATCGGCCCACGGCACGCCGGATGGCCTGCGCGATGCGATGGGTGTCGGACACACCCTCGGCGGCCAGCGCGTCGAGGGTCTGATCGACCAGATCGGCCGCGGCCTTGAGGGCGTCGGGATCGTCGGAGAATCCGCGTCCGGAGACCTCCGGGGTGCTGACCGCGCGACCGGTGGTGGCGTCGATCGCCACGGTGATCGCGATGAAGCCGCCCTCACCGAGGACGAGTCGCTCCGACAGGGTGGACTCGCCGACGTCGCCGACCGACAGACCGTCGACGTAGACATGACCGACCGGGACACGCCCGACGATCCGTGCCTGCCCGTCGACGAGGTCGACCACCACCCCGTCCTCGGCGAGCATGATGCTGTCGGGGTTGACCCCGGTGGCCTCGGCGAGGGCGGCGTTGGCACGCAGGTGACGCCATTCGCCGTGCACCGGCATCGCGTTGCTCGGCCGGACGGCGTTGTAGAGGTACAGCAGTTCACCCGCCGAGGCGTGACCCGACACGTGCACCTTGGCGCTCTGCTGGGTGATGACGGTCGCGCCAAGTTTCGCCAGGCCGTTGACCACCGCGAACACCGAGTTCTCGTTGCCCGGGATCAGCGAGGATGCCAGCACGACGAGGTCGGCCGAGCGGATGTTGATCTGGCGATGCTCACCGCGGGCCATCCGCGACAACGCGGATAGCGGTTCACCCTGCGAGCCGGTGGAGATGAGGACGACGCGGTGATCGGGCAGGGTGGCCGCGGTGTCCATGTCGATGACGACACCGGCGGGCACCTCGAGGTATCCGAGATCCTGCGCGATCTGCATGTTGCGGACCATCGACCGGCCGACGAAGGTGACCCGGCGATCGTGGGCGCGGGCGACGTCGATGATCTGCTGGATGCGGTGCACGTGACTGGCGAACGAGGCCACGATCACGCGGCCGCGGGCCTTGCCGATTACCTGGTCGAGCACGCCGCCGATCTGACGTTCCGGCGTGACGAAACCGGGGACCTCCGCATTGGTCGAGTCGACGAGGAACAGGTCCACGCCCTCGTCACCGAGACGGCTGAAACCGGCGAGGTCGGTCAGCCGGCCGTCGAGCGGCAACTGATCGAGTTTGATGTCGCCGGTGTGCAGCGCGACGCCGGCCGGGGTGCGGATCGCCACCGCGATGGCGTCCGGAATCGAGTGGTTGACCGCGAAGTACTCACACTCGAAGGGTCCGTGCTGGGTGCGTTCACCCTCACGCACCTGAATCAGCTTGGGACGCAACCGATGCTCGCGGCACTTGGCCTCGACCAACGCCAGCGTGAACTTCGAGCCGATCACCGGGATGTCGCTGCGCAACCGGAGCAGGAACGGCACCGCACCGATGTGATCCTCGTGTCCGTGGGTGAGGATGACGGCCTCGACGTCATCCATCCGGTCCTCGATGTAGCGGAAGTCGGGCAGGATGAGATCGACGCCGGGTTGGGCGTCCTCCGGGAACAGCACCCCGCAGTCGACGATGAGGAGTCGTCCGCCGTATTCGAAGACGGTCATGTTACGGCCGATCTCACCGATCCCGCCGAGCGCGACCACGCGCAGCGCACCCTTCGGCAGGCGGCGCGGAGTGCCGAGCCGATCCACGGGGGCGGCCTGTGACGAACCGGATGCGTTACGCCCCGATCCCTTGTTGCCCGATCCCTTGTTGCCCGGCCCCTTGTTCTCGGATCCCCTGTTCTCGGATCCCCTGTTCTCGGATCCCCTGTTCTCGGATCCCCTGTTCTCGGATCCCCTGTTCTCGGATCCCCTGTTCTCACGCCGCTCGTGTCGTCCGGATCGGCGCGAGCCCTGGTTGCCCCCGCGTGTGGCCGCCGGCTTGTCCGGAACGGTGGTGTCCGGCACCTCGGACACCGCGACCACGGGCGGTTCGGCATTGTCGGCGGCGTGGCGCGATGTGGTCTGCCCGGTCGGATTCTGTTCGGCCGGATTCTGTTCGGCCGGTTGCTGTTCGGGAGCGACCTCGGGCGGGCCGGCCTGGCGGCGGGCGCTGCGGCGACGCGATGGGCGGGTCATCAGCTCAGCAACCCTGCTGCGCGCAGATCGGCGATCAACGCCTCGATCTGCGGACCGTCGGCGGGCACCTGGGGAAGTCGGGGGTCGCCGACTTCGAGGCCCAGAATCCGCAACGACGCCTTCACCATCGTCACCCCGCCCAGGCGTCCCATCGCGTTGACGAGCGGGAGCATCGTGACGTTGATCGCGCGCGCGGCCTGCAGGTCACCCTTCTCCACGGCGATCTGCATGTCGCGCAGGCGATCTGCGACGAGATGTCCGATCACGCTGACGAATCCGCTGGCGCCGATCGCCAGCCACGGGAGGTTCAGCGCGTCTTCGCCGGAGAGGTACTCCAGGTCGGTGGACGCGATGAGTCCGGCGGCCGAATGCAGGTCGCCCTTGGCGTCCTTGACCCCGAGAATCCGGGGGTGCTCGGCGAGCGCCAGCATCGTCTCGTTGGCGATGGGCACCACCGAGCGTGGCGGGATGTCGTAGAGCAGCACCGGCAGGTCGGTGGAGTCGGCGACGGCACGGAAATGTGCGAGCAGCCCGGCCTGCGGCGGTTTCGAGTAGTAGGGCGTGACGACGAGCAGGGCATGGGCACCGGCCTGTGCCGAGGCCCGGGCGAAACGAATGCTCTCGGCGGTGTCATAACTGCCGGCACCCTGAGTGATGCGGGCACGATCACCGACGGCGTCGAGCACCACCCGCAACAGATCCAGCTTCTCGGCGACGGTGGTCGTCGGCGACTCCCCGGTGGTGCCGGAGACCACCAAGCCGTCGCAGCCCTTTCCGACGAGATGGTCGGCCAGTTCGGCAGCCTTGTCCAGATCCAGCGAACCGTCGGGCCGGAAGGGGGTCACCATGGCCACGACGTTGGTCCCGAATGGGTGCGCCTGTGGCTGCGAAGCGGCTGCGTTCATGGTGCTCAAGGCTACCGTGGCGGTCCTCGCCGGAGCGAACGGGTCGCAGGTGAGGCCTGTTCCGGCGTGTCCCCTGCCAGTGCCGTCCGTAGGTGTCGGCTGTTGGCACCTGCGTACGGCACCGGGGTCGCTCAGCCCTCCAGGACGAACGGCGACGTCGCGACCTCGGTGCCGTCGGCCAGTTCGCCGATCTCGAAGTCACCGAAGACGGTCGGTGCGACCTCCATCAGTTGCCGCAGGCATTCGACGGCGAGCTGGCGGATCTCGACGTCGGCATGTTCGGTGGCCCGCATGCCGACGAAGTGCCGCCATGCGCGGTAGTTGCCGGTGACCACGATCTTCGTCTCGGTGGCGTTGGGCAGTACCGACCGAGCGGCCTGACGGGCCTGCTTGCGTCGCAGGATGGCGTTGGGGACGTCGGCGAACTTCGCCTCCAGGGCGGCCAGCAGTTCGGTGTAGGCCTCCCGACTCGCATCGGTGGCCTCGGTGAACAGCCGCTCGAGTTCGTCGTCACCCCGGATGGCCGGGGGCGGCACGACGTTCGAGTCGTGCTCGGGCACGAAGCGCTGCGACAGTTGCGAGTACGAGAAATGCCGGTGCCGGATGAGTTCGTGGGTACACGACCGGGAGATCCCGGTGATGTAGAAGGTCACCGTCGCGTGTTCGAGCAGTGAGAGATGACCGACCTCCAGGATGTGCCGCAGGTATCCGGCGTTGGTGGCGGTCCGCGGATTGGGCTTGTCCCAGCTCTGGTAACAGGCCCGTCCGGCGAACTCGACGAGTGCCTCTCCCCCATCGGCATCAGTGGTCCATGGCACCTCCGCGGGCGGGGTGAAGGCAGTGGCGGCCACCATCTGCACTCGCAACGGCACCATCTCCGACACGTCGACTCCTCATCTGGTCGTCGCGGGCCACGCGGCCGCACGATCCCACCGATTGTCCACCAGCGGCGTCGACGCCGGTGACGTGCCCTCGCCGACGCCGACGATTCACCGCCGGGTCACGGGGGAATGACCGGGGGAATGAACAGGGGAATGAACAGGGGAATGAACAGGGGAATGAACGACCGGGGGATGAACAGTGGGCGACGCCCCGGTGGCGCCTTTCGCCGACCACACGATTTCGGTGTGCCCGAACTCGCGCGGACCGCCGCCGGTGCCGCATGATGTGCCTCGCCCACAATCATCGCGAGCGTCCGGGGAGACATCATCACTGCATCGACCACCGATTCGGCGTCCACCGGATCGACACGGCCCGATCTCGGACGAACCGGCACGTCACGGCGGACGCTGTTGGGGTCCGGACTGGTCGCCGGCTCCGCCGCCGTCGTCGGAGCACCACTGGTGTCCCGGTCGCCGGCGGCGGCCGCTCCGGGCCACGCCGTCTTCGCCCATGGCGTCGCCTCCGGGGATCCGCTTGCCGACCGGGTGATCCTGTGGACCCGGGTCACGCCGACGGCGGATGCGACGCCGGGTTCGGGGCGCGGAGTCGCAGCAACCGTGGCCTGGGAGATCGCACGCGACGAGCAGTTCACCCATGTGGTGTCCTCCGGTTCGGCGGTGGCCGGACCGGACACCGACTTCACCGTGAAGGTCGACGCGACGGGATTGTCGGCCGACACACGCTACGTGTACCGGTTCCGGGTGAGCTCGGGTCCGGCCGCGGGCGCGGTGTCACCGACCGGACACACCCGCACCGCGCCGTCGCCCGACGCCGACGTCGCGCGCGTTCGCTTCGGCGTCGTGTCGTGTTCCAACTGGGAGGCCGGATACTTCGGCGCCTACCGTCATCTGCGCGACCACCGCGACCTGACGGCCATCGTCCATCTCGGCGACTACCTCTACGAATACGAACACGGCGGGTACACCGGCAAGACCGGCGCGGTGCGCACGCACGAACCCCGCAACGAGATCATCACCCTGCGCGACTACCGAATCCGGCACGCGCAGTACAAGACCGATGCGGATCTGGCGGCGCTGCATCGTCTCCTGCCCTGGATCTGCACCTGGGACGACCACGAATCCGCCAACGACGCCTGGTCCGGCGGCGCCGAGAACCACTCGGCCGACGAGGGTGCGTGGGCGGCCCGCAAGGCCGCCTCGGAGCGCGCCTACTTCGAGTGGATGCCGGTCCGGCCGGCCGCCGATGCCGGCGGCCGCCACCTGTACCGCCGCCTCCGCTTCGGGCGACTGCTGGAACTGTCGATGCTCGATCTGCGCACCTACCGCGACGAACAGTCGTCGGTGACCTCGAGCAGTATCGACGACCCGGCCCGATCGATCACCGGTCCCGCCCAGATGCGTTGGCTGACAGATGGTTTGGTCGAATCCTCCACGCGGTGGCGCATCGTCGGCAATCCGGTGATGATCAGCCCGGTGCTGCTGCCACCCCTGGACGCCCAGACGACCTCGGCCCTCACCGAGACCCTCGGACTTCCCCGGGAGGGCATGCCCTACAACCCCGATCAGTGGGACGGCTACACCGCCGACCGGCATCGCCTGCTGGACACGATCACGAAGAACCGTATCGACAATGTCGTCTTCATCACCGGTGACATCCACTCGTCGTGGGCGTGCGACGTCCCCGTCGACGCCGCGGCTTATCCGCAGAAGGGCTCGGTGGCAACCGAATTGGTGGTCACCTCGGTGACGTCGAGCAACATCGACGACATTCTGGGCGTACCCGAGCACACCGCGGGCACGGCCGTCACCACCGGCCTCATCGCCGCCAACCGGCACGTCCGGTGGAACGATTTCGACGCCCACGGCTATTCTGTCCTCACCGTGACTCCCGCTGCAACACAGATGGATTGGTACTTCCTCACCGACAAGACCGATCCCCGCACGGGCAGCTATCACGCACGGTCATACCGGGTCGCCAGCGGCGCCCCGCACGTCACGCCCGCGGCCGGTCCCATCACCTGACAACCTCCTCGACGGCCACCGCCACAGCACCGTCGCCTCGGTCACCGCCCCCTGACTGCGCCCGCAATTCCGTTGACAGCGCCCGGTTTTCCGTTGACAGCGCCCGCAACTCCGTTGACAGCGCTTGTCGAACGGCCCAGCCGCATCTCACCAGGTCTCGACGCCTCCTCAGCTTCGCTTCGTCGGGCTCGACCGACGGTAATAGGCAACCAGCGACAGCGTGAGGCGACCAGCGACAGCGCCCGGTTTCCGTTGACAGCGCCCGGTTTTCCGTTGACAGCGCCGGCAAATCCGCACCCCGGCACACATACACCGATCCCGCCGCATCGCACGGGCCTCGACACCTCAGATCGTTACCCGTCATAATGACCTGCGTGGTGGAGTTGGCGTTCAGTACGGTCACAGACCAGCGCAGGTGGGTGGCTGACGGCGTGGTCAGCGCCCGCGACCTCGTCGAGCACAGCCTCGCCCGGATCGCGCGCCTCAATCCGACTCTCAACGCGTTCGGTCACGTCCTGACCGACTCGGCTCGTGCGACGGCCGATGACCTCGACGCCCGGCGTCGCGCGGGAACCCTGCTCGGACCGCTCCACGGCATCCCGATCGCCGTCAAGGACGAGAACGACGTCGCGGGACTCCCCACCGCCTACGGGGGCGGCGCCGTTCTCACACCGGCACGCGACGACGCCGAGGTGGTGCGTCGACTGCGCGCGGCGGGAGCCATCATCATCGGCAAGACCCGGATGCCCGAGTTCGGGATCTGGCCGTTCACCGAGTCCGCCGCGCACGGGTGGACGCGTAATCCGTGGGATCCGACCCGCTCCCCGGCCGGGTCGAGTGGGGGTACCGCGGTCGCGGTGGCGTCGGGAATGGTGGCCGCCGGGATCGGTGGCGACGGTGGTGGATCCATCCGACTGCCCGCCTCCTGGTGCGGACTCTTCGGCCTCAAACCACAACGCGGCCGGGTTCCGACCGCACCCCACCCGGATCTGTGGCGAGCCCTGGGCACTCTCGGCCCGCTGACCCGCACCGTCGCCGACAGCGCGCTCATCTACGACGTCATCGCCGGCGCCGCCGACACCGACCGCTTCCGCGCGGAACCACTGGCCGGCACCTTCACCGAGGCCGCCGCGTCGACGCCGCAGCCACTCCGGATTCTGGTCTCCACCCGCAACCCGATGCGCGGCGGGCAAGCAGACTCCGAATCACTCGCGGTGCTCACCGCCCTGGCCGACCAACTCTCCGCCGCCGGCCATCAGGTGGTGCGCGATGACCCCGACTACCCGAATGTCGTGATCCCCTTCCAGATTCAGGTCGCTACGGGAGTGGCCGAGGAGGCGTCCCGGGTGGAGCATCCCGATCTCCTGGAACGCCCGACGCGTCGGATGGCCACGCTGGGCCGCGTGCTGCGCCCGTTCGTGGGACGCGCCGAACGCAACGCCGAGGCGACCGCACACGGCTTTCTCGCCACCCTGTTCTCCGATGTCGATGTGGTACTCACACCCACCACGTCGACGACAGCTCTTCCGATCGGCCAGATCGACCGTCACGGGTTCGTCGGTCTCGCACGGGCCGCGTCCGATGTCTCGTCGTACACGAGTATGTGGAATGTGCTCGGCAATCCCGCCGCTGCCGTCCCGGTCGGATTCGACCGGGCCGGTCTTCCGCAGAGCGTGCAGGTCATCGGCCCGGCCGGTGGTGAGCCGGTGGTGCTGTCGGCAGCGGCGCAGATCGAGAGCCTGCGTCGCGAGGAACTCCGGCGGCGCCCACCCCTCGACCACCTCTGAGCGCCCCCGGCGTTACCGCCGTTCAGTTCTCCAGCAGTGCAACAAGTTTCGCGTGGGTGTCTTCCCAGCCGTGCACGGCCACCGACTCGATACCCATGTCCTGCACGGGACGATCGTTGCCACCCTCATCCAGACGGTCGCCGAAGAACAGGATGTCGGACAGCTTCAGATCGAGGATCTCCATCAGCTTGCCGGCGCCGTAGGCCTTGTCGATGCCCTTACGGGTCACGTCGACCGACGTCGAACCACCGCTGCGCACCTCGAGATCGGGCAGCCGCTCCTGCGCGTAGGCACGCAGCGCTTCCTTCTTCGCGCCGTCCGGATCCCATGCCTTCTTGGCATCCACGGGCGCCGATTGGCCGAGCGCGGAGAACGTGATCTGGCTGCCACGATCCTCGAGGATCGGCCCCCAGGTCTCCGACTCCCACACGCCGAGTTCCTTGGCGCCTGTCTCCAGCGCGTCGAGGGTGCGCTGCTTCTGATCGTCGGTCAGGTCCTCGGCGTAGACGGTCTGCCACTGACCGTCGGACCATCGCACGTACTGGGTGCCGCAGGTGGGCATGAGGTGCAGGTTGGCGACGTCGTCGATGTCGCCGATCCGGTCGAGTACCTGGGCCCGGAACTGTTCGTAGCGGCCGCCGGAGATGATGCACACCAGGCTGCGCTGCAGCAGACGCCGCATCACCTCGACCATCGCGTCGTCGAGTGGACTCTTCGACGGGGCCAGGGTGTCGTCGAGATCGAACATGACCAGCCGATACTCGTGGCCGCCATAGGTCACCGACATTGTGCGCTCACTCCTCGAAACAGATCGCCCCACCGGGGCGCGGCGGGTGGACTTCGTGGAGATCAGGATGTCATGGCCACCGACACCCCCGCGCATCGACTCGTCACCGGGCCGCCGCCTCGACGATGTCGGCGGTACGTGCCGTCGCATCGGTGCGACATGCCAGACGCCCGGCGAACTCACGCGCACGTACCCCGACATCGGGTTCCAGCACCGTGCGCAGGGACGCGGTCAACGAGTCCGTGGTGAGCTTCACGAACGGCAGGTGGGCTCCGACACCGAGTCGCTCGAGTTGTGCACCCCACATCGGCTGGTCGAAGGACACCGAGCACACCAGGGTCGGCAGTCCGGCGCGCAGGCTTTCGAAGGTGGTGCCGATACCGCCGTGATGCATGGCCGCGACGCACCGCGGGAACACCACGTCGTGGGCGAGCGCGCCGGTCACCAGGACCCGCTCATCATCGCCGGGAGTATCGGCATCGAGATCACTCCATCCGGCACTGACCAGGATGCGGGTGTCCAGGCGTGACGCGACGTCGCGCACCATGTCCACGGTGGCCGCCGCATCCCGGATCGGCATGGACCCGAATCCGCAGTACAGCGGGGGATCTCCGGCGTCGATCCAGTCCATCACCTCGCCGTGTCCGTCGGCCATCTCTCCGACGGCCTCGCGGGCGTCACGCTCGAGCGGCAGGAACCCGACGAGGGGTCGGCGGTCGCCCCACTCCTCGGCGAGACCCGGGACCAGCGCCGGGTCATAGATCTGGATCTCCGGCACGCCACGCCGGGCACACATCTGGGTCGGTGTGGCGATGCTGCGTCGCAGGCCCAGTTCACGACGCAGACGGTTCAGGTACGGCAGGAACACCATTCGACGGAGGTTGTCGGCAATGGTCCACGTGGCCCGGTTCACCAGTGCCGGTGGCCGCAGATGAGCGGGAAGCGCCCCCGGAAACGGGTAGGTGCGACTCGGCCGCCCCGGGAATCCGTGCATGGTGACCAGCGGAATGTCGAATGCCTCGGTGACCGACGCCGCGCGGTCCTCGGTGAGCAGCGTCGCGACGACGACGTCGGCCCCCCGGCACACCTCGATGACCTCCGAGTTCATCTGGTCGGCATAGGCGGCCATCTGATCGCCGACCATCCGCATCAGCGCCAGGGTGCTGCCGGCAGCCAACGCCCGCTGGCCTTCGTCGGACGAATACAGTTGCGCCACATCGGGTCCGCACGCCACGGCGGACAGTCCGGCGCGTCCGGTGAAGTCGACGAGGTTGGGCGGTGCGCCCACCAGGACGTCGTGGCCCCGACCGATGAGTTCGAGCCCGAGTGCGATGGCCGGCTGCACATCACCTCGGGTGCCGGTGAGTGGTATCGCCACTTTCATTGTGCTGTCCTCCGATTCGTCATCCAGACGACGGCGCGATCGCCGACGATGCTGGCCGCGCACGGCCGGATGTGGTTACCCTGCTGGTGATGCACATCGCCATGTTCACCGATTTCCACCCCGACACCCTGGGTGGGATCTCGGTTGCCGTCGCCGACCAGGCGCGAGAACTGCGACGCCGTGGACATACGGTGACGGTGTTCGCACCGGAATCCGAATGCGACGAGCCGACCGCCGCGGCGGACCGGCTCGTCACCCTGCCACCGGTGTTCGGCTTGTCCGTCAACGGTTTTCCCGCGGTCTTTCCGACCCGGTCGGTCGCCGGTCTCGTCGACGAGCAGTTCACCCGTCGCGGACCGGTCGACCTGGTGCACGTGCACACCACCTACGGTGTGGGCGCCGCCGGGGTGCGTGCCGCTCGCAGGCATCATCTGCCGCTCGTCCAGACGATGCACAGCCGCGACGACGCCTTCGTCGAACTGACCTCGCCGGCACCCCTGCCGACCGCCCTCGCGATGCGAATCCTGCACCGCGCGGCCATCTCTCAGCGCGGCCGGGAGGAACCGTCCGATGCGGTGCCCGGTGCCCGAGGTGCCCGAGGTGCCCGAGGTGCCCGAATCACGGAATCGCGCGCCGCACATCACGTGTGGCACACCATGATCGCCCAGTGCCACGCCGCCGACGCGGTGATCACACCCAGCCACCACTTCGCCACGCGGCTGACCGATCACGGCTACGCCGGTGACGTGCGGGTGATCCCGAACGGCGTGGACGACACCCTCATCGACGAACTCACCGGATCGCGGCCCGACCCCGCGGACGGCCCGTTGCGCCTGCTGTGGTGTGGTCGGCTCTCCGCCGAGAAGCGGCCCCTTCAGGCGATCGAGGCCGTCGCCGCATCCCCCGGTGTCACACTCGATCTCATCGGCGACGGCGACCAGGTCGCCACGGCAGCCAACCGCATCGCCGAACTGGACGTCGCCGATCGGGTTCGTCTCCTCGGTCGGAGGGACCGCGCCGCGGTGATCGCGGCGATGCGTGGGTACGACGCACTGTTGTTCACCTCGGTCGGGTTCGACACGCAGGGACTCGTCCTCACCGAGGCGGCCGCCGCCGGGCTCCCGGTGATCCACAGCGATCCCGACGTCGCCGAGAGCATTCACGCCGACTCGGGATTCCTCGGTGGCACAACCACATCGACGATGGCCGGGCTGCTGGCCGGGCTCGCCGACGATCGCCGTCCCCTGCGGGAGGCCGCCGATCGCCTGTCGCGGCTCGGTTCGTCCGCCATCGCCGGCACATCGCCCGTCCGGCAATCGGAACTGAGCACCGAGATCCTCGCGTTGTACACCGATCTCATCGACGACGCCCGGGCGCGACACACCCACCTGCCCGCGACACCCGACGAGGTTCCCGTCGCACCCGGCGCGGTGCCGGTTCTCGGGCACAGCGTGGTGGCGTTGCGGCGTGGTCTGCACTTCATCCGCACCCTCGGTTCGGTGGGCCCGGTGGTGCGCCTGGACCTGGGGCGCACGCCGGCGTATCTGCTCACCACGCCGGATCTCATCCGTCAGGTCGGCTTCCGCACCGCCGGCGAGTTCCATCGCGACGACCTCGCGCGCGCGATGCACGAGGCCATCCGCGAGGCCTCCAACGTGCTGCACGGCAGCCGACATGAGAAGCGCCGCAGGCAGATGGCGCCCGCCCTGCGGCAGGGCCGGCTCGCCCGCTACGCGATCACCACCGCCGCGCTGGCCGACTCGTGGTCGCGCCGACTGCCCGCCGCGGACACCGTCGACCTCACCACCGAGGCACACGGACTGATCCTGGAGACCGTCACCTCCACCCTGTTCAGCGCCGATTTCGGTGCGGCCGCCCTGCAACGTGTCCGCGACACCGTGCCCTGGTTGCTGGGCGAGGTGATCGTGCGCGGTGCGCTGCCGGCGCCGGTGCAACGTCTGCGCATCGTGGCCAACCGTCGCTTCGCCCGACGAGCGGCCATGCTGCGCAGCGAGATCGGCACCGTCGTCGCCGCATACCGCACCGAGGTCCGCGATCACGACGATGTGCTGTCGGTATTGGTCGGCCACACCGACGACCCCGCCGACGGATTGACCGACGACGAGATCGTCGACGAGTTGCTGTTGATGGTGGCCGCCGGAGTCGGTTCCACCGCTTCTATTCTCGCGTGGGTCTGGTACGAGATCCTGCGGGCACCGACGGTGACGACGCGGGTCGTCGACGAGGTGACGCGGGTGGTCGGTGACGGCCCGGTCCGTGCCGACCACCTGCCCGAATTGGTGTACCTGCGGCGGGTGGTCCAGGAGACCCTGCGGATGTGGAGTCCGTGGATCAGCAGCCAGAACGCCGACGGGCCGGTCACTTTCGGCGACGACACCACCGGCCGGCTGCCCCTGCCGGCCGACGCGATGGTGATCTACAGTCCGTACCTGGTGAGCCATGATCCCCGCTACTTCGCCGATCCGGAGTCCTTCGATCCGGACCGCTGGGCGCCCGGGCGGGTCGAACACATCGACAAACGGGCCAACCTCGCCTTCGGCGTCGGCGAACGTCATTGCCCGGGAAGCAACTTCGCGATGTCGACGATCCTGCTCGCCACGGCGGCGTTGTTCGCGCACCGGACGCCGCGGCTCGCCGACCCGCGCCCGGTTCGTCCGTCGACCACCGACTTCGTCGCGTCGCCGTCGCATCTGCGGGTGCGACTCGAGGACCGTCGGTGACGGCAGCATCACCGTCGTCGTCGAACGCGTCATGACGCCGGCACCACCAACACGGCCACGATCAGTTCGAGATACAACGCGAGCACGAAGATGACGGCGGGTACCGGCGAATAGTCGTCGCCGCCACGGCGGAATGCGACCGCGGCCGGTCCCGGGATCATCGCGGTCGCCAGGGGCAACCACCCGAGGGCGGCGGGCCATCCGCCGAACTGCCACGGCGCCAAGGCGACGAGGCTCGCACCCACGGCGACGGCGACCAGACCGAGCGACACCCCGACCGCAGGCCACGCCCCCACCGCGTTGGAGTAGTACATCTCCCCCGGCCGGGGTCTACGGGAGATCTTGCGCGCGAACTCGAACTGCAGAAACGCGGCGGCGACGATCAGCACCGCCCAGCCGACCCGCCCGTCGGCGTCGATCTGACCGGTGCCGATGCCCGACACCAGCACATAGCCGGCGATCAGGAGCTGTATCGGATACGTGATCGCCAGGTTCACCAGCACGCCGTCGCGCAGCGCCGGCCACATCGACTCCGCTGCCCACAATCCCAGCCCGTAGGCCAGGACCACCGCGATGGCCACCGCCGATCCCCACGACAACAGCGCCGACACCCCCACCGCGACAACACTGATCACCGCCATCCCGACGCGCAGATCGGCGGCAGTCACCGCACCGGTCACCAGCGGACGATCGGGATGGTGCAGACGGTCGTACTCGAGGTCCTTTTGTTCATCGACCATCCGCAGGTAGAGCAACACGATGACCACGACGACGATCCGCACCACGGTCGCCGCGCCGGGCCGCCACTGCTGACCGCTCAGATGTGCCGCGGTGCCCTCGAATGCCAGGGTCCACAGGATCCCGTACAGCAGGTACTGCGGCTTGTACATGACCGCGGTGAACCGGACGAGCCGAGTCGCCGAGACACCTCGCGGCGTCGTGCCCCGACCCCGGTCGATGATGCTCACCGGTCCCGCGCCGCGTCCGGGGTCACCGCGACATGGATGTCGGCACAGCGTCGACCGTCCTGCTCGATGCTCACCAGCACCGTGGTGACCCCGTCCGCGGAGGTGACCCGCCGCGCCACGCACACCGCGGGCCGATCCAGCTCGACGAACTGTCCGAATGTGCTGTGCACGGCGGTGATCCGGCCGGCCGGCACACCGGACTCCGCACCGGACACGGTGAGCGCGACCTGCCGCGCGGCCTCCAGCAGCAGGCTTCCGGGCACGTGGTCGAGATGATGGTCGAACAGTCCGCCGTGGTCGATGTCGACGACCAGCGGTGCGCTCGGTGTCCCGGCCGCCGGGTCCCATGAGCCGATGACGACGTTGCGGGGATCGTTGCGACCCACCGTCTCCGCCGAGATCGGATCGGGCATCGTGATCGGCCCGATCTCGGCGCCGCCACGGGCCTGCGACCGCAACGCGCGCCATTGCTTCGGGGTGGTCCACGAGAACGACCCGTCGACGGTCATGAGATGTGCGCCGTCCAGGCCGATGTCGAGGATGAGATCGAGCCCCCGCAGACGTTCGGCGGCGACATGCCGATTCGCCACGCGCACAGCGATGTCCAGGTCGGCCGGTGCGCGACCGATCTCCCACGCGGATCCGGGCGCGGCGAGCCCGTTGAAGGTCCGCACCAGAAATGCGCTGTCGAGCGGGACGTCGAAGTAGGTGTGGGTCAGTGCGATCGACGCCTGCCGCGCCACCTCCATCACTATCAGCGGATCATGGTGTCCGGCTTGGGCTCCGAGGTGATCGCCGTAGTAGGCGTGCATGCGCGGCAGTTGCGCACCGACGACGAAGTCGGTGTCACCCCGGGGATACGGTCGGGCGAGCGAGGTGACGAACACCTCCGAGACCGCGCAGCGGTGCACGAGCTCACGGGCAATGGTATGAGAGTGGGTCGAGATCGTCTCGTGCACAGCGTGTTCGGTTCGTGAGCTCAGCGGGTCGGTACTCATCGTGCCCTCCGGGTGGTCGAGAAGGTGGTCGGTGTGATCGGCGCCGAGGCCGCTGCGCGCACCTGCGGATCGCCGATCATCGGCAGGACGTGGGAGCCGAGCACGATCACCGACCACGGGTCCATCGGCGTCTCCGACGCCCATGCGGTGCGAAGGAGTGCGGCACACGCCGCGTCATCGTCGGAGGCACAGCCGATTCCGGTGCCAGCGAGGTCGTGGCGGATGCGGCTCAGTGCGGCGTCCCGATCGAATCTCCACGCGGGGACCTGCCGGTAGAGTTCCTCGACCAGGCTCAGAGCCGCTGCGGCACCGTCGGATTCGTCGGCACCATCGGAGTCGTCGGCCGGGCGGAGCATGTCGGTCAGACATCGTTGCCGCGCCGCCTCATCGGAGATGATCGCCCATTCCCGCAGCACGTCGATCGGCGCATCCGGGGTGTGCACCAGGTTCAGCAGGTAGGTGTGGCGTCCGAGGATGTATCGCAGTTGGCCCGGCTTCCGTGCCGGCGGTTTCGTCGGACCCTTCTCCCGGGTGAGCCGTTCGGTCGCCGATTCCGCGCCGGGAGCGAAGCGAGCGGGCGGCGTCAATCCCGCGCCGGGCGGCTCATCATCCTCGACGACGAGCACCATCGCATCGCAGATGCCGACCAGCAGGTCCGCGAGTCGTCGTCGCTCCGGTGACGCGGTCGCCCAGGACCGCGCCCAAAGTGCCCGCGCGAGATGACGATCCGCGGGTACCCGGGCGGCATGACGCACCCGCCACCCGCGGTCGGCGAGCCAGACCAGAGTGGGTTGCACGGCCCGCGCCACGATCGCATCGGGTTTGATCAGCAGCAACGAGCAGCGCGTGGCGAACCACCGCGGATCGATTCCGGCACGGTCGAGATGCTCGATCGCCTCGAGGACGTAGGTGTCCGCGAGCAGATCAACGTGGCGTTCGGTGGGCACGCCGAGTGCGACGAGGAGGTCCACGGTCGAGCGAGGTGCGCCGACCATCTCGCGTGCCGGGGATGGGACGGGAGCATTCATCGTCGACCCCCGAGTCGGGCGAGGATCGCCTCGACATCCGGCAGCGGCGCGCCGAGGTATCCGATGTCGAGACAGTGATCGAGAAGCAGCCGCAGGTACTCGACGTCGCATTCCGGGGACGGGCGGCCCAGGAGTGCGTCGGCGTGGGTGGTGTCGAAGGACAGGCGCCGCGCGAAGTAGCTGGTGTAGAGCGATCCGACGCGGAGGTAGTAGTCACGTTCGATCGCGTCGAGGGCGTCGACGTCGAAGGCCGAGTCGGGGACGAAGGTGGCCACCGCGAACGACGGGTATTCGGCGAGGACGTCGGACAGCTCACGCAGGGTCAGCGGGTGGGAACCCACGGCGTGCAGCGTCATCCCGTCGAGGTCGTCGGCGCGCAGCGCCGCGGCGGTGACCACGTCGGCGACGTGGTCGACCGGCGCGAGGGAGATGGTGGCGTCGTATCGCCCGGGCAGGGTGCGCAGCTTGCCCTCGACCATCAGTTTGACGACGGTGTAGAGGTTCTTGTGGTCGCGGATCGCACCGTCGGCGGTGGTACCGGTGACGATGCCGGGTCGCACCGTGACCGCGCGCAGCCCGTCGGCGCGGGCGTCGTCGACGAGCTGCTCGGCACGAAACTTGCTGTGCTCATATCGGGTGCCGAATCGTTGACCGGCATCGAGGTCGTCCTCGGCGATCCGGCCGGTGCGCAGCCCACAGACGTAGGCGGTGGAGACATGCACCAGCGGCACATCCCAGCGGCGGGCGAGTTCGATGGCGTTCGCGGTCCCGGCCACGTTGAGCGTCGCGTACTCCTCGTCGGTGGCGTCGAATGCGGTGGTCGCGGCGCAGTGCACGATCGCCCCCACCTCGCGCCGCAGATCGTCGGCGACCTCGCGGACCCGCGCCCCGAAACCGCGTTCCCGGACATCGCCGGCGACGACGCGACGCGGGGCGATGAGCGCACCGTCGTTCGCGACGAACTCACCGACATTGTGGGTCAACGCGATCACCGGCGTCCCGTGTGCCTGGAGGCGGGCGATGACCTCCACGCCGACGAGGCCCGCGGCGCCGGTCACCAGAACATGATCATTCACGCCGCACCCGCCTCGACCGCCCGGGTGATCACGGCGATCACATCGTCGACGGTGCGCACGCCCGCCAGTTCCTCCGGCGGTATCGCGGCGAGGGCGAAGCGCCGCTCGAGGACCATGGTCAGTTCGATCAGCCGGATGGACTCGAATCCCAGATCCTCGCGCAGACGTGCGGTTCCCAGGAGATCCTCGGCGCCCACCGCCGCTCCCGACGGCGGAACCATCGCGGCGATCACTTCTCGGACACCGGCGCTCACCCCGCTCATCGCTGCACTCCGTTGTATGGCTGCGCTCCGTTGTATGGCTGCGCTCCGTTGTATGGCTGCGCTCCGTTGTATGGCTGTGCTCCGGTGTGTGGCTGCGCACCGCCGGTCCCGACCAGGTCCTGCGCTTCGGCCAACGGCAGCGGGACCCCGAGGTGGGTGCCGATACGAACCCAGTCGTAGGCGATCGCCAGGGTGGCGCGCCACTGCTCCTTCGAGTCGAAGGACGACGGGAATCCGGCCCCCTCGACCCGGGCACGGACCTCGCCGAGGAGCCCGTCGAGAGTCTCGACGCCGGCCAGCGGATCACCCCCGTCCACCAGGGCCCGCCAGTGCAGCGCCGACGCCACCTCGAACCGCGTCATCACCTCGCGGTGTCCGGCTCCGTCGGGGAGTAGACGCCGCAGCGTCGCGGTGGGTGCGACATCGGGCGGCAACGGATGAATACCGTTCGAGGACAGCATCATCCGGGCGGCCATCGCGATCAGGCGGTCCGCGGCGACCTGCGCCACCGCCCCCTGGCCACTCTTGACCGCCCCGACCAGATCCTCCCGCGCGTTCTCCGCCACCACATTCGACCACGTCAGATCCAGTGCGGCGGAGACGAATCGGGGCGCCGGCAGCGGCGAGAGCACAGCGATGCCGACCTCGGGCCGCGCCGCACCGGTCAACCCCACCAGCGGTTGTCCCACGACGGGCGACGGTGCGTACGGCGGCGGCGTGTACGGCGGCGAGGGTTCGCACATCGCCATCGCGGGTCGTAGGGCGCCCGCGTCGCGCCAGTCCAGGCCCACCAGCCCGAGACGGACGAACTCGGCGATGCACGCGCGCACCGACGGCGACGCGACGCCGTCGGCGACCTCCTCCAGTGCCGCCGCAGCCCGGTCGAGCACCGCCGTCAGTGGCTGCCGGAACACCACCTGACGCCACACCCGGGCGGCGGTGTCGGTCAGCGCGAAAACCTCGGCGGCGGAACGGATGACGTGGATCCGGTCGGCGACCGTCCACGTCGTCACACCCGGCATCCGCGTCAGGCGCAGCCGATCGGAATCGCACCATCCGTCCGCGTCGACACCTAGTGCGGTCGAGGTCTCCGCGACGCGCACCCACCACGACTCGTCGAGTCCGGGATTGTGGCGGGCGTCGTCGGCGAGGCGACCAAGCCGGGCGATCAGATCGGCGTCACCGCGTTCGGCGGCCCGATCGAGTTGGCGGGGCAGCCATTTGGATTCGAGGTAGGTTTCGCCGTGGGCGGCGCACCAGCTCTTGGCGGCCTGTGTCAGCGCGTCGACGGCCCATCCGGATGCCTCGTCGGCGCAGTCCAGAACACGCAATGCCACCGCCTGCCGGAAGGCCTGCCGGGCCCGATCCGCCCACCACGAGGTCAGTGTGTCGGCGAATTGCTGGCGCGACAGGATGTTTCGCAGTTCACCCAGATCGACATCGGCACTCTCACGGATGGGCGTCGAGTTCAGGAATCGCTGGCACCGGTTGAGCAGGTCCTCACCGAGTTCGTCGACGGTGCCGGCGGACGCGTGGCGTGCCACCGTCTCGAGTTGCTCCCGCAGCTGGGCCACCGACCGCGTGCGGATCTCGAGCCGACGACCATCGGCGAACAGCACCGAGGGCAGGGTGGGCATCTCGTCGTCGCCGGCCGCGATGACGAGGAAATCGACGTCGGACCCCTCATTGCCGAATCCCTCGGCGAGCGATCCCTCGAACACCACCGCGCACGCGTCGGGCATCGTCACCAATTCCAGTGCGGAGTCCAGCAGTTCGGTGACGCGCTGCGCGGCCAGGGTCGGGGTCGGTGCCGGGTGGGCGCTGGTCCCGTCCACGTCGTGGGTCAGGGCACCGTCGAGCGCACCGGCGGTGTGCAACTGCCACATGTGTCGGCGGCGGGGTTTGCCGCTGGAGGTGCGGCGGATCAGGCCGCGCGGGCCGGTGACGATGGTGACGGTGTGTGCGGGGCCGAGTTCGGCACGAATGATGGTGCGGGCGGCACTCATCCACTCCCCCGGGGCCGCCTCGGCGAACAGTGCCACGCCCCGGTCCCGTGAGTCGGTGACGGCCACGGCGGCGAGTTTGCCCTTGGTGATGCCCGATTCGGCGGATACCTTGGATTCGAGGTCCTCCATGAACACAGACCGCCCGCGGACCTTCAGGCTCGATCCCATCCGGCCCAACACGAACAGTTCATCGTCGAGCAGGAATCCGGCATCACCGGTGTGGAGGACCCCGTCGATGATGCGGGTGCTCCCGGCCGCCGGCGCGCGGTCGTCGGAATAGCCCGAGGCAACCGAGCTGCCGGTGACGATCACCTCACCGAGAACCCCGTCGGGGAGCGTGTCCCCGGCGTCGTCGACGATCGCGACCTGTGAACGGCCCGTCGAACAGCCGAGTCCGGCGATCCAGCCGGTACCGGAGTAAGTTGCACCGGAAGAGAATTCGCGGGTCTCGGCGATGTCGACGGGGTACCCGAAGCGCAGTCCACCCACGCCCGGACGCACCAGGGTAATCGGTGCGTCCCGGCGCGAGGAGGAGACCATCAACGTCGACTCCGCCAATCCGTAGGCCAGTGTGACGGCGTCGGCGTCGAATCCGCACGGACCGGCGAGGTCGGTGAACGACTGCAGGTCGCCGATCTCGACGGGTTCGGAACCGACGGCGAGCGTTCGCCATCCGGACAGGTCGAGGTCCGCGATCTCCTCGGCCCCGACGCGGTGCGCGAGGTAGCCCAGCGCGAACGAGGGCGACGGCGTGTGACGCGCGACGGTCATCGCACGTAGCCACCGCACGGGGTCACGGACGAAGTGATCCGGCCGCATCAGGTGGAGATCCTCCTGATTGGTCACGGTGGTCAGGAATCCGCCCACCAGCCCCATGTCGTGATAGAGCGGCAACCAGGATGCCATCGGTTCGCCATCGCGCCACCGGAGCAGCTCGCTGATCATGGCGGTGTTGGTGGCCAGGCTCTCCCAGGAGATCTGCACTCCGCGCGGTGTGCCGGTGGAGCCGGAGGTGAACTGGAGCAACGCGCACTCGCCGGCCGGGCCCCACACCTCGTCGAGGTCGGCGCCATCGCTCGCCGTTGCCGCCGGGTCATCGGTCACCTCCAGCAACCGGCAGCGCACACGTGACAACTCGAGTGCCTCCCGCACGAGCCCGGCGAGTCCCGGTTCGGTCACCACCAGCCGTGGCCGCGCCTGATCGATGATGGCGGCGACGTGGGACCGGTACTGGTCGAGATCGGCGAATGTCGGCGGCGCGATGGGGGTGAGCACACCACCGCACACCCAGACCGCATAGAACGCCGCGGCGCAGGTGTGGTCGGTCGGCAGGATGACGCACACCCCGTCGCCGCCGGCGACGCCGTGCTCCCGCACGTCCACCGCGATCCGCACCGCATGATCGGCGATGGCGCCATAGGAGCGGAACGTCCACTCCTGCCCCTCCCCGGCCAGATGAATGCCGCGGTCGCGCGCCGGGTTCCGTAACCAGCCCCGGATGACCTCGGTGGCGCTCAGGTCGTCGAGTTCACGCATGTCGCTCCTCACGAAGTGGTTCGGCGTCATCGGCCGCGTCCTCGGGTACCGACTCCAGCACCGTCACGGTGCCCACGGTGCCGTCCACCCGGACCCGCATCCCGCTGCGCAATCGGGCCGTCACGTCACGCACCTGTACGACGGTCGGCACGCCGAGTTCCCGCGCGACGATCGCGACGTGGGTCAGGGGGCTGCCGCGTTCGATCACCAGGGCCGACGCCGACGGCAGCGCGGCCACCCAACCGGGATCGGTGCGGTAGGCGACCAGGACGCCACCACGAACATCGTCGGGCCGCGTGACCACCGCGGCGGTGGCCTCGGCGACCCCGGCACACGAGGGGGTGCCGACCAGCACCGAGCCGGTCGGTGCGGGCGGAATCGACTCGAGCGGCACCCAGCCCTGCTCCGTGAGCTCGGCGTCGTCGAACTGCGCGCCGACGGTCACGAAGCGTTCCGGCGCCACGAGCGCCGAATCGTCCAGGCGCGCCGCCCGTCGTGCGTGCACCATGTCAGCGATATCGTCGGGGGGCCCGGATTCGTAACACCGGCGCAGTTCGTGCACCGTGAGGTCGAAGACGTCCTCGAAGTGCTCCAGCACTCCGCGCTCCACGAGGTCACGAGCCATCACCCGGATCAGTCTCTTGACCATCCCGAAGGCCCTGGTGCGCGCGAATCTCAGCCGCTCGCGGTGCGCCGCGCATCGGGACACCTTGGCGCGCAAGCGATCATAGATGCGCCGCCGGACACCGGCCAGGTGCTCATCGAGATACTCCTGCGCTGTGGGAGTCGACGAACTCCCCGCGCCGCTGGTCACCGACGAGTCCTGCGCCTGCGTCATCGCGCTGCGCACCATCACGAACACCGACGACGGATCCTCACGCAGATCGGGGATCTCGAGTTTCAACTCGTCCAGACTCCGATACCCGTAGCGGCGCAGGTAGTCCTCGACCGCGGCGAGGAACGCGGAGTGCCCGCCGGCGACCAGGGCGTCGTGGCACCGCGCAGGTGCGGTCGTCTCGACCAGGTGCCGCACCGCGGGATCGGCGGCCGCGCGCCGGGCCAGGTCGGTCATCGCCCGGGCCGGCTCCGCGGATTCGACATCGGCACCCGGGCCGAGGACCGCATAGAGAAACCACTCGGGGGCCTTCGGCAGAAACACCTTCGTCAGCAGGTACATCGAGCCGGTGAGCGTCAACAGGATCGCGTCGAGCACCATCAACGGGCCCCACCGCCGGACCAGATCGGCGTCCACATCCCGATAGGCGGCGTAGGCCTGCGCTCCGGTCACCGAGTCCAGATCCAGTTCCTCGAAGCGGTCGTAGACGCGATAGAACTCCTCGAGGAAGTCCGCGACGATGGCATCGATGTCGCGCAGCCGGCGCAGATAGGTGACCGTGGTGACCGCACGTCCGACCACCCGATGCAGCGGCGTGGCGAAGTCGTAGGGTCGCAACGTCTTTGCCCACGCGGTGTCCAGCGGTTCGGCCACGCCGAGTGCGGCCTCGAGGACCTTGCGGTTCAGCGGGTACCCGGGCGCGATACCCACCATCCGGTACCAGTGCACCAGGTTGTAGTAGACCCGGCTGTGAAAGGTCCCCAGCATCACCGGGGTCCACCGCGCGACCTGCGCGAGTTGGGCAGGCGGCACACGCAGTGATTCGGCGTAGCCGAGGTAGACCCGCCCGTAGATGTCGGCGGCGGTGGTGAACGTCAACGGTGAGGTGATGCCGTTGAAACTCTCGATGATGTTGGAGTTGTCCCAGATTCGCTTCTCATTGTCCCCCAGCACTTCTCCGGCACCACGCACAACCGCACCGCGCACAACCGCCTCGCGGACAACAGTATCGCGGACATCGCCATCGCCACGGTGTCCGCCGCCGTCGGTGGGCGCCGGCGCCGACGCGGTCACCGGCCGCGCCTGCAGGTACCAGAGGGTGCCACCGCTGATCGCCCACTCGATATCCTGAGGCGACCCGACGGAGTCGGCGACATGGTGTGCCGCCGAGGTCAATTCGCCGATCTCGGCGGAGGTCAGTACCACACGCGCCCGCTCGGTGCTGCCGACCGGCTCCTGCCGCACTCCGCCGTCCGGATCGGGTCGATGACGACTTTCCTTGGCGCCGATGACGGTATCGCCGATCACACCATCGGCGTCGACGATGTAGGTGTCGGCGTCCACCGCACCCGACACCAGGCCTTCGCCGAGACCGTACACCGCGCTGATGACGGTCTCCTGTGCGCTACCGGTGATCGGGTTGCAGGTGAACACGACTCCGCTGGCATCGGCGTCGACGAGGTGTTGCAGGATGACGGCGACACCACCGGCGTCACCGCCGCCGCGAGCGTGGGAATAGGCGATCGACCGTGGCGAGAACGCCGACGCCCAGCATCCGCGCACGGCGTCGATCACCGCGGACTCACCACGCACGTTCAGGAATGTGTCGAATTGGCCCGCGTACGAACGATACTCGCCGTCCTCGCCCGCCATCGACGACCGCACCGCCACCGCAGAGCCACCGACCCGCGAATATGCCTGTCGGATAACCTCACTCACGTCGGCAGACAGGGCAGAGTGGATGATCTCGTCGCGTACTTCGGCGGCCGCGACGAGGGCGTCGTCGAGTTGGCCCGCGGTCCGGAGTCGGTGTAGACCGGACGAGAGTCCGGTTTCGAGCACCACCCGATCGAAGACATCGGTGCCCAGGACGATCCAATCCGGTACCTGCAGACCGCTTTCGGACAACAGACGAAGGCCACCGGCCTTGCCTCCCCCGCGTCCGGCCAGCTCTGATTGTTCGCTCCACGGACCCAACAGGTGCACAGCGTTTCCTCTCCGGAAGTCTGGTCCTTTTGTCACACTAAACGGCTCTCCGCGATGTATGTGCCGTCTCGCCGAATGCACGAAAACGGAGAAAATGCACCACGCGCCACCCCGACGACACCGCCGCGTCCCATCGAGACCGTTGCCGGGCGTCGGCGCGCGTCACGCTCACCCGGTCTATCGATGATGACGCCGTGCGCGCTACACGACGACGACGCAGTCAGTTGAACGTTCGACGCAGTACCGCGCCGAGCGATCCACGACCACCGATCTCGACATCCCCCATGCCGAGCCATTGCGCCAGCTCACGCAGGTGCGCACCGAGATTCTCCGCCACCTCACCCGGGTCGTGACCGTCTTCGACGAAGGCGGCGGGCACCATCAGAACGCCCCGGTGACGATCGGCCTTGAGATCCACCCGGGCGGCGATCCGGTCACCGAGCAGATACGGGTGCACGTAGTAGCCGTGGACGCGTTTGTGCTCGGGAACGTAGATCTCGATGCGGTAGCGGAAATCGAAGATCCGCTCGGCGCGCGGCCGGAAGAATACCAACGGATCGAACGGGGAGACGATGGTGCCATGGGGCGCGCGTGGACGTTTCGCGCGGACCCCTGCCTCCGCGGTGACATGCAGGTAGGCCGGATCCTTCCACCCTGATACCGAAACCACCTGTAGGTCACCGGATTCCACCAGATCGGCGACGGCCGGGCGGACATCGACCGCTTTGAGGCGGTAGTAGTCGGCCAGGTCCGCGACGGTCGCGACACCCAGAGCGGCGGCGGCGCGGGCCACCAGTTCCCGATGTGCGTCCTCTCGCGGGACATGCCGGGCACAGATGTCGCGGCCGAGGACGCGTTCGGCGAGGTCATAGTGACGGCCGAACGCGTCGTCGCGGGTGGCGGCCAACTCGCCGGCGGCGAACATCGCCTCACACAGGTGTTTGACCTCGCCCCGGTTCCACCAGCCGCCGGACGGCGCCGGATCTCGTTCGATCCCGAGTTCTGCCTCGATGCGCCGGGGAATCATCGGCCCGGTGGCGGTGATCACGTCACGAATGTCGGCGGCCAGGGTTCGGTTGCGCCGCATCATGTCTCGGGTGTGTTGATACCGACCGTCGCGGAACTGCGCCATCCGGAAACCGAACAGGGGCCAGTCGTCGGTGGGAATGAGCGCCGCCTCATGCGCCCAGTATTCGGTGAGCAGCCGACGTCCGCGGCCCGGTTGCCAGGCCGCACGGTCGAGCAGGCCTCGGTCATAGGCACCGAGCCGACTGAACAGCGGCAGATAATGCGCACGGACCGCGATGTTCACCGAGTCCATCTGAAATAATTTGGTGCGCTGCACAACTCGTTCGACAAGTCGCATCGTCGGCGCACCGGTGGGCCGACGATCGGTGAAACCCTGCGCGGCCAGCGCGACACGTCGCGCCTGCGCCGGCGTGAGATCAGCGGACATCCACCGACGACGCCTCGCTCACGAATGCCGGACGTAATCGAGGAACCGGTAGTGGGTGCCGGTGCTCGACCGTTGCCACTCCCCCGTGTCGACGGTGTCCCAGCGCAATTCGTCGACCGACGGCGCAAAGGCGTCGGCGCCGGTGACGAGCATGTCGATCTCGGTGACGCGCAGGTGAGTGGCCCGGTCCATGACGGCCGAGTAGATCTCCCCGCCGCCGATGACCACCACATCCACCCCGGCCGTCGCGATCGCTTCCTCGACGGTGTGCACGACGTCGGCGCCGTCCACCCGATAGTCCACCGAACGGGTCACCACGATGTTGCGTCGCCCGGGCAGCGGACGGAACCGCGCCGGCAGCGACTCCCAGGTCTTGCGGCCCATCACCACCGCGTGGGTGCCGGTGATCTCCCGGAACCGGGCCATGTCCTCGGGCACCCGCCACGGGATGGTGTTGTCGCGGCCGATGGCCCCGGCCCGATCCTGCGCCCAGATCAGCGTGATCATGCCGTCCAGCCTACCGTCGAGTGGGCGCCGAAATCCGTCGAGTGGGCGCCCTACCCCGTCGAGTGTGCGCCGAAATCCGTCGAGTGGGCGCCCTACCCCGTCGAGTGGGCGTCAGACGGCGACGGGCGCCTTGATCCCCGGGTGCGATCGGTATCCGAGCACCTCGATGTCGTCGAACTCGTAGTCGAAGATCGAATCCCGGTGCCGCAGCGCCAACGTCGGATACGGGTACGGCTCACGCAAGAGCTGCCGGGTGACCTGCTCGATGTGATTGTCGTAGATGTGGCAGTCGCCGCCGGTCCAGACGAACTCTCCGACGTCGAGTCCGGCCTGCTGCGCCATCATGTGGGTCAGCAGTGCGTAGGAGGCGATGTTGAACGGCACGCCGAGGAACAGGTCGGCGCTGCGCTGGTACAGCTGGCACGAGAGTTTGCCGTCGGCGACGTAGAACTGGAAGAACGCGTGGCACGGCGGCAGCGCCATCTGCGGGATCTCGCCGACGTTCCATGCCGAGACGATGTTGCGTCGCGAATCCGGGTTGGTCTTGAGCATGTCCAGGGCCGCCGAGATCTGATCGACCTGCTCCCCCGACGGCGTGGGCCAGGACCGCCACTGCACTCCGTAGACGGGGCCCAGCTCACCGTTCGCGTCGGCCCATTCGTCCCAGATGGTGACGCCGCGCTCCTGCAGCCAGCGCACATTCGAATCACCCCGGAGGAACCACAGCAGTTCGTAGATGATCGACTTCAGATGCACCTTCTTGGTGGTGATCAGCGGGAAGCCCTGTGCCAGGTCGTATCGGAGTTGATGGCCGAACAGGCTCCGGGTACCGGTGCCGGTGCGATCGGCCTTGGGCGTGCCCGTCTCGAGGACGAGTCGGAGCAGGTCCTCATACGGCGTGGGAATCTGCGCGGCGGCGCCGGTGGCGGCGATGTCGGTGGCCGTTGTCACGCGGTCCAGTGTAGGGCGCCCGACCTCAGATGACCGTGAAGGCCTTGAGGAGGAAGTACACGCCCACCACCAGCAGCGTCACGATGGTGATCGGCGACATGTGGTGTTCGAGCCATTCCCGGGTGCGGGCCAACGGGGCGTCCAGCCGTCGGCCCCCGACCACCGCGACCAGGACCGGGATGACCACCCCGGCACTGGCGATCAGCGCGAACACGGCGATCACCGCCCACGCCTGCGGCGCTACGAGTTCGGAGGACCGGACCAGGACGGCACCCGCGCCGAGGCACAACGGGATGTTCTTGATCACCACGACGCCCTCGGCCGCACCGAGCCCGAGCGCACCGAGCGGCGACATTCCCGTCACCCGACGGATCAGCGCCGACTCCTCGTGCGGCTCGTCGCGTCGGGGCCGGCGAAACCACATACCACCGCGAGCACCAGGAAGAACACACCGATCACCGCGGTCAGGATGTGCACGCCGTCGTCGGCGACCTCGACGTCCTCCTCCTCGGCCACGTCGGTGATCAGGTAGGCCACCGCGGTGACGGCCGCGATGACCACGAACCACCCGCCACCGAACAACGCCGCCTTGAGGCGTCCTCGCTCGCCGAGGAGCAGGACGATGCCGCTGACGATGGTCAACGGTGCGATGGCGAGCGCGATCGCAATGGGAAGGATCGATCCGATCGCCGAGACCACTCGCACCACTTTCGTCGCACTGTGTGCCGGTCGGAGTACCGGACGCAGAACTCCCAGCATCACACGGTACGACGGCGTGTGCACGCTCCTGCACACTTCGCCGGCACGGTTTCGCCCGACATCGGGCCCACAATCGGTCTCACACTCGCCGCCGCGGGTCGGTGAGCAGAAAGTGACCGCGGGTTCACGCTGAGAAAAGTCATGGCAATCCCGGCTTCCTACCGTTATGGACAACCTCGTCGCCGTCGACGAGAACTCCCCCATCTGAGAACTCCGCATCTGAGGACGCCTCAGCCGACACACGCCCACCCCGAGGAATGACGCCCGATGGCTGCCTACACCTACACCCGCAAACACCACATCACCGGCTGGGATCCCGAAGACCGCGACGCCTGGGACAGCGGCGGCGCGCAGATCGCCCGCCGCAACCTCACCTGGTCCATCGTCTGTGAGCACATCGGCTTCTCGATCTGGTCGCTGTTCTCGGTGATGGTCCTGTTCATGACGCCCGCCTACGGCATCTCGGTGGATCAGAAATTCGCGATCACCGCGACCGCCGCATTCGTCGGTTCGTGCCTGCGCATCCCCTACACCCAGGCGACGGCGAAGTTCGGCGGGCGCAACTGGGCGGTCTTCTCCGCGGTGGTGCTGCTGATCCCCACCTCGCTGGTGATGGTCCTGATGCTCAACCCCGGCGAGTTCGGATTCGGCTGGTTCCTGCTGGCCGCGGCGCTGACCGGTCTGGGCGGCGGCAACTTCGCCTCCTCGATGACCAACATCAACGCCTTCTACCCGCAGCGACTCAAGGGCTGGGCGCTGGGACTCAACGCCGGCGGCGGCAACATCGGCGTCCCGATCATCCAGCTCATCGGCCTCGCCGTCATCTGGCTGACCACCGACCGCCCCGAGATCATCTGCGCCATCTACCTGGTGGCACTGGCGTTCGCCGGCATCGGCGCCGCCGTCTACATGGACAATCTGGATCATCAGACCGCCAGCTACCGCTCCATGATCGACTGCCTGAAATACCGCGACACCTGGCTCATCTCGCTGCTCTACATCGGTACGTTCGGCTCGTTCATCGGATTCAGCTTCGCGTTCACCCAGGTCCTGCAGCTGAGCTTCAAGTCGTCCGGCGCGGCGAACCCGACCCTGGCGGCGGCACAGATCGCCTGGATCGGTCCGCTGCTCGGATCGATCGCCCGCCCCTACGGCGGCAAACTCGCCGACCGCTTCGGCGGCGGCCGCATCACCCTGGCCTGCTTCGGCGCCATGATCGCCTCGGCCGCCATCCTCGTCGTCGCCGGCACCATCGCCGACGGTCACCCCGCCCACCGCATCGAGACGCCGCAACTGGCCGCCTTCATCGTCGGATTCGTCCTGCTGTTCCTGATCTCGGGGATCGCCAACGGCTCCGTGTACAAGATCATCCCGACCGTCTTCGAGCACAAGGCCCGCGCCAACACCACCCTCGACGCCATGGGCAAGGTGATCTGGTCACGGAAGATGTCCGGCGCGCTGATCGGCATCGCCGGCGCCCTGGGCGGCATGGGTGGCGTGGGCATCAACCTGGTCCTGCGTACCAGCTACAAGGCGAATCAGTCTGCCACGGCCGCATTTTGGGTGTTCCTCGCCTTCTACGCCCTGGCCGCGGCGGTCACCTGGTGGTTCTATGCCCGACGCGAGATCCACCTCGACGACGCCGAGGTGACCACCGGACCGAGCGCCACCTCCGACATCACGGTCACCGCACCCAGCGACGCCCGCGTCTGAACCACGCCCACCCAGCCCACGAGGATACCAATGTCGCAGCAGCACACCACATCCGATCCCCGCAGCACCACCGATCTCCACATCGCCGCCGATCTGGCCACCGTCGTGGTGGTCGGGCACGGCATGGTCGGTCACCGCTTCATCGAGGAACTCCGCCGCCGCGACGTCGCCGACACCTGCCGGGTCGTCGTCCTGAGCGAGGAACCGGTCGCGGCCTATGACCGGGTCGGCCTGTCCGGCTACGTCGGCACCTGGGAACCGGCGGCAATGGCGCTGCGCGGCAACGATTATCCCGGTGACGAGATGGTCGAGGTGCGTCTCGGCGAGTCGGCCACCGCGATCGATCGGGATACCCGCCGCGTGACGACGAGCAGCGGCGATGTCATCGGCTACGACACCCTGGTGCTGGCCACCGGGTCGTACCCGTTCGTCCCGCCGGTCGCCGGAGCGGATCATCCGCGCAGTTTCGTCTACCGCACCCTCGCCGATCTCGACGAGATCCGGGCGGCGGCCGAAGCAGCCGGTCCGGGCGCGCCGGGTGTCGTGGTGGGCGGTGGTCTCCTCGGCCTGGAAGCGGCCAATGCGCTTCGCCTGCTGGGAATGTCGCCGCATGTCGTCGAGTTCGCGCCGCGTCTGATGCCGCTGCAGGTCGACGACGGTGGCGGCGCGCTGCTGGCCGGGTTGGTCACCGACCTCGGTCTGAGGGTGCACACCGGGGTGTCCACCACGGCCATCGCCGACGCCCCCGACGCATCCGCGCCGGGCATGCTGGAGGTCACACTCTCCGACGGCAGCGTGCTCGACGCCGCGCTCGTGGTCTTCTCCGCGGGCGTCCGTCCACAGGACCGCCTGGCCCGCGACGCCGGCCTCGAGGTCGGTGAACGCGGCGGCATCATCACCGACAGCCGTTGCCGCACCGGCGATCCCGCCATCTACGCCATCGGCGAGGTGGCCGCGGTCAACGGCCGCTGCTACGGTCTCGTCGCACCCGGCTACACCATGGCCGCCATCGCCGCCGCCGACATCGTCGACGTCGCCGACGAGGAGTTCACCGGCGCTGACATGTCCACCAAACTCAAACTCCTCGGCGTCGACGTGGCGAGTTTCGGCGACGCGATGGCCACCACCCCGGGCGCACTGGAGATAGTCCATTCCGATCCGGTGGCGGGCACCTACAAGAAACTGGTCATCTCCGATGATGCCCGCACCCTGCTCGGCGGCATCCTGGTCGGCGACGCCGATGCCTACGCGATGCTCAAACCGATGGTGGGACACTCACTTCCGGGTGATCCAGCCGCGCTGATAGCGCCGGCCGGCGGCGCGTCGGAGGGTATCGGCCTGTCGGCGCTGCCCGACGATGCGGAGATCTGCTCTTGTAACGGGGTGTCCAAGGGTGCCATCTGCGGCGCCATCGCCGAGGGCTCCTGCACGGTGGCCGATCTCAAGAAGTGCACCGGCGCCGGCACCACCTGCGGCGGCTGCGTGCCCTCGCTGACCCGGTTGCTCGCCGAGTCCGGCGTCGACCTGCCGACGGCCCTGTGTGAACACTTCACCCAGTCGCGGGCCGAACTCTTCTCGATCGTCGCCGCGACCGGTATCCGCACCTTCTCGGAGTTGTTGAGCCGCTTCGGCACCGGACGTGGATGTGAGATCTGCAAGCCGACCGTGGCGTCGATCCTGGCCTCGACGTCCAGTGATCACATCCTCGACGGCGAGCAGGCCGCCCTGCAGGACACCAACGATCACTTCCTGGCCAATCTGCAACGCAACGGCACCTATTCGGTGGTGCCCCGCATGCCGGGCGGCGAGGTCACCCCCGAGCAGCTGATCGTGATCGGTGAGATCGCCCGCGATTTCGGTCTGTACACCAAACTCACCGGCGGCCAGCGGATCGACATGTTCGGTGCGCGGGTCGAACAACTCCCGCTGATCTGGCGACGGCTCGTCGACGCCGGGATGGAATCCGGTCACGCCTACGGCAAGAGTCTGCGCACGGTGAAGAGCTGCGTTGGGTCCACCTGGTGTCGGTACGGTGTGCAGGATTCGGTCGCGATGGCCGTCCGGCTGGAGACCCGCTATCGGGGCCTGCGGTCGCCGCACAAGCTCAAGTTCGGCGTCTCGGGCTGCGCACGCGAATGCGCGGAGGCGCGCGGCAAGGACGTCGGCGTGATCGCCACCGAGGCCGGCTGGAATCTGTATGTCGGCGGCAACGGCGGCCAGAACCCGGTCCACGCGCAGCTGCTGGCGTCCGGGATCGACGACGACACCCTGATCGGCTACATCGACCGGTATCTGATGTTCTACATCCGCACCGCCGATCGGCTGCAGCGCACCGCGCCGTGGCAGCAGGCCTTCGACGGTGGCCTCGACAAGTTGCGGGAAATCATCTGCGACGACACCCTGGAGATCGCCGGGGACCTCGAAGCAGCCATGGAACGTCACGTCGCCGGCTACCGAGACGAGTGGGCGGCCGTCCTCGACGACGAGGACAAACTCCGCCGATTCGTGTCGTTCGTCAACGCCCCGGACACACCCGACCCGACGATCGCCTTCGACGACACCGGCGCCCGTAAGGTTCCAGTACTCCTCGGTGCACCGGCAGTCCGCGCCGGCGCCCGAGATCAGCCCACCACCATCTGAGAGGCAATCCCGACGATGACCATCATCGAATCGCGCACCTGGGTGCATGTCTGCCCGCTCGCCGACCTCGTTCCCGGCCGCGGTGTCGCCGCCCTGCTCGATGACCGGCAGGTGGCGGTCTTCCACCTCGGCACCGACGAGTCCGGAGCCCCCGACATCCGCGCGGTGGGCAACATCGATCCGTTCGGACGTGCCGCGGTCATGTCGCGCGGATTGGTCGGCGACCGCGACGGTGTGCCGACCGTCGCATCACCCCTGCTCAAGCAGGTCTTCTCGCTCGACGACGGCGAATGCCTCGATGACGCGACCGTCGCACTCCCGGTGTACGCGGTGCGCGTCGTCGACGGTGACGTCCAGATCGGCTACGCGGACACCTCGACGGTGGACCCTCGGTGACCGCTCCCACCGACCTCCCGCTCGCCGGCGCCACGATCGGTGTGACCGCGGCGCGACGGGCCGACGAATTCGCCGCTCTCCTCGAACGGCGCGGCGCCCGGGTGATGCACGCCCCGGCCATCCGGATCATCCCGCTCGTCGACGACGACGAGTTGCGTCACGCCACCGAGGCCGTGCTCGCCGACCCACCCGACGTCACCGTCGCCACCACCGGCATCGGGTTCCGGGGGTGGGTGGAGGCGGCCGACGGCTGGGGCCTGGCCGACGACCTCGTGACCTGCCTGGGCCGCACCCGGGTCCTCGCCCGCGGCCCCAAGGCCAAGGGTGCGGTGCGCGCCGCCGGGCTGCACGAGCAGTGGTCGCCGCCGAGCGAGTCCTCCTCCGAGCTGATCGAGGAACTGCTGAACGAGGGCGTCGACGGGCTCCGGGTCGCGGTGCAATTGCATGGGGCGACCACCGAATGGGAGCCACTGCCCGACCTCGCGATGGTGCTGCGCGAGGCCGGCGCCACCATCATCCCGATCCCGGTGTATCGGTGGGTTCCGCCGGACAACCCCGAACCGATGACGCTGATGATCGACGCGGTCGTGGGTGCCGCCCTCGATGCCATCACCTTCACCTCAGCCCCGGCGGTGGCGTCCATGCTGGGACAGGCCGACAAGCTCGGCGTGCTCGAATCGTTGCTGCACGCGATGCGCACGCGCGTACCGGCGTTCTGTGTCGGCAACGTGACCGCCGGTCCACTGCAGGCGCTGAGCGTGCCGACCATGCAGCCCCAGCGTTTTCGTCTCGGCGCACTGGCCCGGCTCATCGCCGACGAGGTGCCGCGGCGGGCCCGCACGTTTCACGTCGCGGGCTCCGAGCTGACCGTGCGCGCCTCCGGCGTGGTGATCGACGGCACTCCCCGCGAGCCCTCGACCACCGGGCTGGCGTTGCTCCGTGCCCTGACACAGATTCCGGGACAGGTGATCTCGCGCCCCGACCTCCTCGATCATCTGCCCGGGGGCGGTACCGACACCCACGCGGTGGAGATGGCGGTGACGCGTCTGCGCGGTGCGCTGGGCAACCCGAAGATGATCCAGACCGTGGTCAAACGTGGCTATCGGCTCGCCGTCGACCTCGAATACGACGAATCGGAAGGAGAAGACGATGACTGACCACGTTCCGCGCAACGGCGTTCACGAGACCGCACCGCGGGCACCGATCATGGTGGCCCACGGCACGCGTTCACCCCACGGAGTCAACACCGTCGCCCGCCTTGCGCAACTGACCTCCGAGCGCATCGGCGCCACCCGCGTCGCATTCGTCGACGTGCTCGGCCCGTCACCGTCGGAACTCCTCTCCGACGAGGCCGCGCCTGCCGTCGTCCTGCCCGCCTTCCTCTCCTCGGGATACCATGTGCGACAGGATATTCCCGATCACGTGCTGGCCAGCGGGCACTCCGACGCGGTGGTCGCGGCCAACCTCGGACCCGACCCCGTCCTCGCCGACATCATGGTCGATCGTCTGCGTGAGGCGGGCGCGCGGCCCGGCGATCGCGTGGTGATGGCCGCGGCCGGCTCGTCGGACCCGCAGGCGCTCGCCGAGGTCGAGCGTGCCGCAGCGTATCTCGCCGATCGGGTCCACGTCGAGGTTCCGGTGGGCTACATCGCCACCGCACGACCGGGGATCGCCGACGTGGTGTCGGCGGTGTCGCGTCGGCGCCGTCGGGTGTTCATCGCGTCATATCTGTTGGCTCCCGGGCTCTTTCACCAGAAACTACATTCCCTGGGCGCCTCGGGAGTGGCCGCTCCGCTCGGCGCGGACCCCCGGATCGCCGACCTGATGGCCGCCCGCTACCGGGATGCATGCGTCGCGGCCGGCCACCGGCAGCGGGTGTGACGGTCATGTCCGAGGTCCAGTCCTTGTGCGCCTACTGCGGTGTGGGGTGCGGGATGGTGCTCAAGGTCGACGATTCGCCGTCCGCGCCACGCACCCGGGTGATCGCGAAAACCGTGGGACGCAAGGATCATCCGACGAACTTCGGTCGCCTTTGCACCAAGGGCTCGACGACCGCCGACATGCTGGCGGCACCGGGTCGGATGGAGAAGGCGTCGCTGCGCACCGACCGCTCGGCCGACCGGGAGGCGGTGGCGCTGTCCGACGCCATCGACCACGCGGCCGGGCGACTGCGCGCGATCGTCGACGAGCACGGCCCGGACTCGGTGGCGCTCTACGTGTCCGGGCAGATGTCGCTCGAATCGCAGTACCTGTCCAACAAACTCGCCAAGGGCATGCTGCGCTCGGTGCACATCGAATCGAACTCGCGACTGTGCATGGCGAGTGCGGGGACCGGATACAAGCAGTCGCTCGGCGCCGACGGGCCACCCGGGTCCTACCAGGACTTCGACCACGCCGACCTGTTCCTGGTGATCGGGTCGAACATGGCCGACTGCCACCCGATCCTGTTCCTGCGCATGATGGAACGGGTCAAGGCAGGCGCGAAACTGGTCGTGGTCGATCCGCGTCGCACCGCCACCGCCGAGAAGGCCGATCTGTTCCTCCAGGTGCGCCCCGGCACCGACCTCACGCTGCTCAACGGGCTCCTGCATCTGCTCATCGCCGCCGACGCGGTCGACCACGACTTCATCGCCGAGTTCACCGACGGCTTCGACGCCATACCCGACTTTGCCGCGGACTACCCACCCGCCGAGGTCGAGCGAGTCACCGGAGTGCCCGCCGCGGACGTCGAGACCCTCGCCCGCTGGATCGCCGAGGCCCCCGACTGGATGAGTTGCTGGACCATGGGACTCAATCAGAGTACCCACGGCACCTGGAACACCAATGCCCTCTGCAATCTGCACCTGGCGACCGGCGCGATCTGCCGGGTGGGCAGCGGACCCTTCTCCCTCACCGGACAGCCCAATGCGATGGGTGGACGCGAGATGGGATACATGGGGCCGGGACTGCCCGGTCAACGCTCGGTCCTCTCCGAGGCCGACCGCGACTTCACCGAGGACGCGTGGGGTCTGCCCCGCGGCACCATCCGCGCCGAGGTCGGCCGGGGCACCATCGACATGTTCGAGAAGATGGCCGCGGGTGAGATCAAGGCCTGCTGGATCATCTGCACCAATCCCGTTGCCAGCGTCGCCAATCGCGCCACCGTCATCGAGGCGTTGCAGCGATGCGAGCTGGTGATCGTGCAGGATGTGTTCGCCAACAACGAGACCCTCGCCTACGCCGACGTCGCACTGCCCGCCGCGATGTGGACCGAATCCGACGGGGTGATGGTCAATTCGGAACGCAACCTGACGTTGTATCAGGCTGCCGTGCCACCGCCGGGTGACGCGACACCGGACTGGGAACTCATCGCCCGCGTCGCGCGCGCCATGGGATACGCCGAGTCGTTCGCCCATTCCGATGCCGAGGACGTCTTCACCGAGATCCAACGGTTCTGGAATCCGTTGACCGGCTGGGATATCCGGGGGGTGTCGTACGATCTCCTGCGCCGCACCCCGGTGCAGTGGCCGTGCCCGCCCGACGATCCCGACGACCGTCATCCGGTCCGCTACCTCAACGACGGTCGCAGCCAACGCATGCTGACCCGCGGCGACGGTTCCCGTCCTCGGCTCGCGTTCCCAACCGCTGACGGCCGGGCCGTGTTCCACGCCCGCCCCGGGCTACCACCGGCCGAGATGCCCGACGACGCTTTCCCGTTCGTCCTCAACACCGGTCGACTGCAACATCAGTGGCACACGATGACCAAGACCGGCCGGGTGGCCAAACTCAACAAACTGAACCCGGCCCCGTTCGTCGAGATCCACCCCGACGACGCCGCGGGTATGTCGGTACAGGAAGGTGACCCGGTTCGCGTGTCCTCCCGCCGCGGCCAGGCGGAGCTACCGGCCGTGGTCACCGACCGGGTACGCTCCGGCACCTGCTTTGCACCGTTTCATTGGAGCGACATGTTCGGCGAGAACCTCGCGATCAACGCCGTCACCAACGACGCCGTCGACCCGGACTCCCTGCAACCGGAGTTCAAGGCCTGTGCGGTGGCACTCACGCCGGCGCCGGCAGCGCTCGGTTCCCGGACGCCGGATGCCCGACCCCACGAGGCCGGCACCCCGAGCAACGCCCTCGCCGAGGCGCTGGGCATCGGCCCCGTCGCGCCACCGGCGTTCGATCCGGTCGCCGGCTCGTATCTGGCGGGTGTGCTGACCGGCCTCGCATCATCGGCGGCCCATCCCGGCGTCCCGACCCTGCCCGCCGACGCCCCCCTGTCCGAGCGTGACCGGGCATGGGTGAACGGCGTTCTGGCGGGGACGTTCTCGCGTACGGCCACGCAGTCCGCGGCCGATCACTCCACCGGTGACGCGCCGTCGCCGGATCGGCCCGCCGTGGCGGTCCTCTGGGCGTCGCAGACCGGCACCGTCGAGGACTACGCGCCCACCGTCGTGGACGCACTGACCTCGGCGGGGATGACCGGAGATCTGCGAACCCTCGACGAGGCCGGGCTCGACTCCCTCACCTCCGGCGGCACCGCACTGTTCGTGACCAGCACCACCGGCGACGGCGATCCGCCCGACAATGCGAGCGCCATCTGGGACCGGCTCAGCGCCGCCGACGCACCCTCGCTGTCGGCGCTGCGCTATTCGGTGCTCGCCTTCGGCGATCCCAGCTACGACGAGTTCTGCGGCTTCGGCCGCAAACTCGACGCGCGCCTCGCCGAACTCGGCGCGACGCGCCTGGCCGACCGCACCGACTGCGAACCGGAGTTCGAAGACAGTGCCGCCGCCTGGCTGCACACCGTCACCGAGAACCTCGCGGCGGCGGACGCCGTGACGTCGTCCGCCCCATCCCCCGCCCCGGCGTCTGCGCAACCGTCGTCCACGCGGCCGGCGGGCTACGGCCGTAAGAACCCCCTGCCGACGCGGCTGATCCGCAATACCGTCCTCACCGGCGCCGGATCGCAGAAGGATGTGCGCCAGATCGGGTTTGCGCTTCCCGAAGGAACACTCACCTACACCGCGGGCGATGCCCTCGGGGTGATGCCACGCAACGGTCCGGCACTGGTCGAGCACGTCCTGGACCTCACCGGCCTCGACGGATCGTCGGTGGTCACCATCGGCGGCACCGACATGGACCTGCGCATGGCGCTACGCGACACGCTCGACATCGCGCGACTCACCCAGCCCCTGGTGTCGTTCGTCGCGCAGCGGTGCCGGTCCGAGGACCTGCATCGGCTCGCCGGCGCCGAGCGCGCCGCGTTCGACGATTGGTCGTGGGGCCGACAGCTCGCGGACCTGTTGGGCGAGCACAGAATCCGTGCCTCCGTCGACGACTGGCTCGCCGTGCTCACCCCGCTTGCCCCACGCCAGTATTCGATCTCGTCGTCGCCACTGGAGGATCCCGGCGAGGTGCAGTTGACGGTGTCGGCGGTGCGCTACAACGTCCACGGGGTGCCTCGCCATGGGGTCTGCTCGACCTATCTCGCCGATCACGCCGCCGACGACGAGATCGGTGTGTGGGTCGCGCCGTCGGCGCATTTCGGTCCGCCGGCGGAATCGGACACGCCGATGATCATGGTGGGACCGGGCACCGGCATCGCGCCCTTCCGCGGGTTCCTCCGGGAGCGTCGCGCACTGGGCCACACCGGAAAGAACTGGCTGTTCTTCGGTGAGCAACACGCGGCCACCGACTTCTACTATCGGGACGAGATCGAGGGCTTTCACGCCGACGGCCTCCTCACCGACCTCGACCTCGCGTTCTCCCGTGATCAGGACCGCAAGATCTATGTGCAGGACCGGATGATGGCCAAGGGAAAGCAGTTGTGGGAGTGGCTCAACAACGGTGCCCACTTCTACGTCTGCGGCGATCGGACCCGGATGGCCCGCGACGTCGACGCCGCCCTGACCGCCGTCGTCGCCCAACATGGAAAACTGTCCGGTCCCAGCGCACAGGCCTACGTCAAGGCCCTGTCCGCCGAGAAACGCTACGTCCGCGACGTCTACTGACCAGCTTCACCCGACCCAGCCCACCATCGACCCATCGAAGGACGGTTCCCACCATGAGCGATGCCAGCACACCGCGATTCCTGCAAGGCCGATTCCCGTTCACCGGCGACGGCTTCGACAGTCTCGCACCGATCGACGAGTCACTGACCCTCACGGTGTCCGACGGAAAGACGCTGCAGGCGGTCTACTTTCGCGGTGGTAACAGCAGCGACGAACTCGTCACCGTCGCACTGCTGCGCGGCGGTGTGCCGGTCCGGTACTTCCCGATCGGCGCGAAGGGCGCGACGCACGTCCCGCTGCGTCTGGTCGAGGATTTCGATGCCGGCGAGGTGGTGGAGTTGCACGTCACCGCGGACAAGAGCACCACCGGCACCCTGATCATCGACCTCGGTCTGGTCGAGTTCTGATGTTGGCCAACACTTCTCACCCACCACGGCCCGACCGCGCCTCGCTGGTGGTGATCGGCAACGGGATGGCCGGCGCCCGTGCACTCGAGGAGATCCTCGCACTCGGTGGCGCCGAACAGTTCGCCATCGTCGTCTTCGGCGACGAACCGTACGGCAACTACAACCGCATTCAGCTGTCCAATGTGCTGGCCGGGTCGGAGTCCCCGGACGGCATCTATCTCAACAGCCTGGCCTGGTACGACGACAACGACATCGAGTTGCGTGCCGGCGTCCGCGTGGTGCGCATCGACACGTTCGCGAAAAGGGTGTTCGCCGACGACGGTTCGATCGTCGCCTACGACAAACTGATCATCGCCACCGGCAGCCGGGCCTTCCTGCCACCCATCGACGGCCTCTGGGTCGACGACACCACGTTGGTGTCCGGGGTGTTCGGGTTTCGTACCCTCGACGACACCACCGCGATGATCGACTATGCGCCGGGCCGGGCGCGCGCCGCGATCGTCGGTGGCGGATTGCTCGGGCTGGAAGCCGCACGCGGACTTCAGAACCGGGGCGTGGCGGCCACGGTGATCCATTCCGGCCCGGTGCTGATGAACGCCCAACTCGACGAGACCGGCGGCGCGGTGTTGCGCCGCGCCATCGGCGACATCGGCATCGACGTGGTGACCGACAAGCGCACCACCACAGCATATTCCGACGAGCACCACACGATCACCGGCATCGGCTTCGCCGACGGTACGACCCTCGACTGCGACATGCTGGTGCTGTCCACCGGCATCCGCCCCAATGTGGGGCTGGCCCGGGGCGCCGGCCTTACCGTGGAGCGTGCCATCGTCACCGACGATCACATGCGCTCGATCGATGACGACGATGTCTATGTCGTCGGTGAATGTGCCCAGCATCGCGGCCAGGTGTACGGCCTGGTGGCCCCGTTGTGGGAGCAGGCGAAGATCCTCGCCGCACACCTGACCGGACATGACCGCACCGCCGCCTATCACGGTTCGCGGACGTCGACGAAGCTCAAGGTGGCCGGTGTCGACGTCGCGCAGATGGGCGTCAAGCACCCGGAGCATCCGGACGACGAGTTCGTGCAGTTTTACGAGCCACGTCGCGGCGTGTACAAGACCGTCGTGATCCGCGACAACCGATTGATCGGCGCGACCCTCGTCGGCGACGTCAGCAAGGTGTCGTTTCTGTTGCAGGCCTTCGATCAACGTACGCCGCTTCCGGATGAGCGGGTGTCGCTGATGTTCGATCTCGGCACCCCCGACGCGGACACCGGAGTCGCCGAACTCGCCGACGACGCGCAGGTGTGCAACTGCAACGGCGTCGACAAGGCGACCATCGTCGGGTGCGTGTCGGCCGGCACCACCTCGGTGGCCGGTGTGATGGCGCAGACCCGCGCCGGGAAGGGGTGCGGGTCGTGTAAGTCGTTGGTGTCCCAGATCGTCGAGTGGGCCGCCGGTGACGCCGTCACCGAGGATCCGTCGGCGAACTGGTATGTGCCGTGCATCCCCTACGAGAAGCCGGAACTGATGCGGCTGATCCGTGAACTGCGGTTGCATTCGGTCACATCGGTGTTCGCCGCCCTCGCGCCCGACGGCGCCGAGGACGCCAACTCCAAGATGGCGTTGTCGTCGTTGCTGGAGATGATGTGGGGCGCCGAGTTCGTCGACGAACGCGCCGAACGTTTCATCAACGACCGCGTGCACGCGAACATCCAGCGCGACGGCACGTTCTCGGTGGTCCCGCAGATGAAGGGTGGGGTCACCAGCGTCGACCAGCTGCGCACCATCGCCGACGTCGCCGAGAAGTACGACGTCCCGATGATCAAACTCACCGGCGGACAACGCATCGATCTCCTTGGCATCCGCAAGGAGGATCTACCCAAGGTGTGGGCCGATCTGGACATGCCGTCCGGATACGCCTACGGCAAGAGTTTCCGCACCGTGAAAACCTGTGTGGGCATGGACTTCTGCCGCTTCGGCGTCGGCGACTCCACCGCGCTGGGTATCGCCCTGGAAACCCGCTTCCAGGGGATCGCCGGACCGGCAAAGATGAAACTCGCGGTCACCGGCTGCCCCCGCAACTGCGCCGAGGCACTGTGCAAGGACCTCGGCGTGGTGGCCATCGACGGCGGCCGCTGGGAGATCTACGTCGGCGGCGCGGCGGGTGCGCACATCCGCAAGGGTGATCTGCTCGCGACCGTCGACACCCCCGAGGAGGTGATCACGCTGACCGGACGATTCCTGCAGTTCTACCGCGAGAACGCGAAATGGCTGGAACGCACCTACGCGTGGGTGCCGCGGTACGGCATCGAACGAATCCGGGCCGCCGTCGTCGACGACGACGATGGTATTGCCGCCGAACTGGATTCGCGCATGCAGGAATCCGTGGACGCCTACCGGGATCCGTGGCTCGACGGCAGAGACCCGGTCACCCCGGGCCAATTCCGTTCGGCGCTACCGCTTCTGCCGCTACCGCAGGTGCCGGTCCGATGACCGAACATGCCGTCGCGAGACTCGACGAGATCCCGCCCGGCGAGGGACGCGCCTTCGGGGTCGGCGACCGTCAGATCGCGGTGTTCCGGCTGCGTGACGACACGCTGCGTGCCCTCGACGCCGTGTGCCCCCATCGGGGCGGTCCCCTGGCCGACGGACTCCTCGACGCGCGGGTCGTGGTGTGCCCGTTGCACAATCACACCTTCGACCTGTGCAGTGGAGCGGAGATGGCCTTCGGCGGGTATGCGACGACGTCGTATGCGGTGCGGGTCGACGAGACGGGTACGGTGCACGTCGACGTCGGGTGAGGTGGGCTGCGGCTCACCTACTGCGATGCGGTGAACGCCCCGTGAAAGGTCATCGGCACGTGATGCTCGAGTGTGGCCGTGGCCACCGGCCCGCGGCCCGGATCATCGGCCGGCAGCACCAGCAGGCGGGAACGCCGCAGGGCCGGAACATGTTCGAGGCTCAGCAGCCATCCCTGCCCCTCGGCCCCGTCGGCGTCGGGGTCGGCGGCGAACAACGGCTCACACACCGTCGCGCCGTCGTCGACGGTGTAGCGGCCCGATCGCCCGCTCCGGTGATCGATGGTCACGATCGAGTCCGGCTCCCCACCGGTCCGGGACGCCTCGGCCACATAGGAGTACCGATGCTCCCTGGTGGCGCGACGAGGGTCGAGTTGGGGGAACTCGCATCCGTTCTCGTGCACCGTCTCTCGTGTCGCGGTGGCCCGTCGGCGGTCGATGCGGAGCCTGGTCAGCGTTCCGCCGAACGCCGATCCCATGTTGCCGCGATAGTCACGCAGGTACTTGTTCCATCCGGACCATCCGTCTTCGAACTCGTGGGTGACGATCTCGGCGATGACCTCGTCGCCGCTGTCGTAGGCGTTGGTGACGTGGAAGTTGAACATCGCGTCGCACTCGATCGTCGTGGGTGCGGCCCCGTCGCGGGGGACGAGGACGATGGTGGTGCCACGTTGCGGTTGATAGGACAGCGCATCGTCGAACGGCCGCAGTCCTAGTGCGACGGGGATCGGTCGTCGGACCACCAGTGGCCCCAGGATGAAGACCATGTGCCGCTCGGTGAGCGCGAAGTCGTGGACGAATCCGAGGGTGCGGATCGGGACGGTCCGGACCGGGAACATCTGACCGCGGACCAGCCGATAGCAGCGGATCACCGGGCGCGGGAAGAAGTCCAGTCCGAAGTTGAAGACCTCGCCCGTCGTCGGATCGACCTTCAGGTGGGCGGAGAAGGCTCCGAGCCGCTTGAGCGCTCCGCCGAACGACTCCGTGCCGAAGGTCTCGAGGGTGTCCGGATCGAGGTGATGCGGGCGTCCGCCCTCCCAGAGCGAGTACAGCGCGTCGTCATGGACCAGCACGCTGGTGTTCGACGTGTTGCACGGGAAGCGCAGTGCGTTGGCGAGCGGACCACCCGCCCGCTGGGTGCAGAAACCCCGTGGCGGCGCGCCGGTTTCGTTGGTGTGATGGTAGGCACGGGTGCGGACGTAGCGATTGCGATAGTGCACGCCGGAGGGCGTGAGGGCGATTCGCGAGACCATCCCGTCGCCGTCGAAGATGTGTCCCATGGGATGTCCGCCGACGTCGAGCCGGCCGGGGCCGATCCGATAGAGGACCCCGCGCAGCGTCTCGGGGATCACACCGTCGATCTCGCGCACCTGATAGTCGCGCTCCACGCGCTGAGCGTCCCAGGGCGACTCGCCGGTGTCGGTGCGGGGCTCGGCGTGAAGTGAGTCGGTCATGGTTGAAGCATCGCATACTTGAGACAGTATTGGACAGTGTGTCTCAGATCGGCTCGCTAAGATTCTCCCCATGCCACAGAACGACCGGGTCACGGGCGCGGCGCGCGCAGTCATTCGGCGCGTCGGTGTGGGTGCACTGACACTCGCCGCCGTCGCCAAGGAGTCCGGGCTGAGTCGCGCCACGGTCTACCGCCGCTTCGCGTCTCGCGATCAGTTGATCTCCGCGCTGATCGACGCCGAACTCGATGCGCTGGAGAGTGTTCTCCTGACCCGTCTGCGCTTCGCCGACGAACCACGCGAGACCGTTCACATGCTGGTGCGCGAGGTCCTCGACTTCAACGCCACCAACGAGATCGTCCAGGCCGTCCTGCGCTTCGACGGGGCGGCCCTGACGCCGTGGATGATCCGCACTCCCGATCACCGGACCATCGTCGACATCGTCACCGACCGCTCGCTGGCACATGTGGAGGGCTCGGAACTCGCCGGCCACCTGCAGCCCGATCCGCGGACGGCGATGGAGTTCATGGTCAGCGTGACCTTCGCGGAGTTGCTGTCGCCGGGCCGGTTTCTGACGCACGCGGCGATCGCCGCCTATGTCACCGATGCGGTGTGTCCGCGGCCACCGGAGTGAATGGTGCCCCTCACGACTCCATCAACCCGGCGGCGACCGTGGCCCCCAACTCCCAACACTTCTCGAGGTCGTCCTTGCCGGGCTTCTCCGACACGACGACGTAGTCGGCGGCCTTGGTCCAGCCGAGACCCGCGGTGATCCGGTCGATCGCGTTCACCGCACCCTCGGTCCCCTCGTTCCCGTGCAGGTACGCGCCGAACGGACGGCCCCGCGTCGAGTCGAGGATCTGGTAGTAGGCGACATCGAAGGCGTGCTTCAGCGCACCGCTGATGTATCCGAGATTGGCGGGTGTGCCGAGCAGATATCCGTCAGCCTCGAGGAAGTCACTCGCCGACACCGACAGCGCGGCCCGGCGCACGACCTCGACGCCCTCGATCTCGGGGTCGGTGGCGCCGGAGATCACCGCCTCGAACATCGCCTGACAATGCGGGGACGGCGTGTGATGAACGATGAGCAGACGACTCATGCCGAACGCTCCTCGGGCGACTCACGGAACTGTGCGACAGCACGTTTCATCATCTGCCGCGCCCGACTGCGGTCGCCCGCGTAGTCGTACGCGCGGGCGATGCGGTAGGTGTTGCGCCAGTTCTCCGGGTCGGCTTCCCACTCCGTCTTCACCTGTGCGAAAAGGTCGTCGGCGGCGTCGCGTTCGATCCGGCCCGACGGACGCCGCGGCAGATCGGAGACATCGAGTTCACGACCCTCCTCCGCCATGATCCGCGCGAGTTTCTGATGCTCGATGCCGGCGCGCAGGGTCGCGACGATCATCCAGATCCCGAGGAACGGCAGGATGAGCACGCCGATGCCGATACCGATGCCGGCGGCGGTGCCGCTGGAGATCAAGTCGATGCCCCGCTGCCCGAGCAGCACGAAGTACACGCACATGGCGATGACGAGGAACGCGATCATCCACACGATCGGCCGGGCGTCGCGGTTGCGTTGCTTGCGGGGTTTGCTGTCGGAGGCCATCTCTGCGGTCATCCGGTCTAGAGGTCCATCAGGGCGTCGAGGCCGACGGTGAGTCCGGGTCGGTCGGCGACGTTGCGGACACCGAGGAGGACACCCGGAACGAAGGAGGTGCGGTCGAGCGAATCGTGGCGGATGGTCAGCGTCTCCCCCTGCGTGCCCAGCAGCACCTCCTGATGGGCGACCAATCCGGCCAGACGCACCGAGTGCACCCGCACCCCGTCGACGACGGCGCCGCGTGCACCGTCGAGTTCGCTGGTGGTGGCGTCGGGGCTGACGCCGACTCCGGCGGCCTCTCGGGCCTCGGCGATCAGCGACGCAGTGCGGAATGCGGTGCCCGACGGCGCGTCGGCCTTCGCCGGATGATGCAGTTCGATCACCTCGACGGAGTCGAAGAAGCGGGCGGCCTGCTGCGCGAACCGCATGCACAGTACGGCTCCGATGGCGAAGTTCGGGGCGATGAGCACACCCACGTCCGGGGCCGCCGACAGCCACTCCCGCACCTGCGCGAGTCGCTCCTCGGTGAAGCCGGTGGTACCGACGACCGCATGGATTCCGTTGTCGATCAGGAACTTCAGGTTGTTCATCACGACGTCGGGGTGGGTGAAGTCGACCACGACCTGGGTGCCGGACTCGACGAACAGCGCCGGGTCGTCACCCTTGTCGACCCCTGCGCTGAACGTGAGATCGGGGGCCTCCTCGACACCGGCCACGATCGCCTTGCCCACCTTGCCGTTGGAGCCGAACACGCCAACCTTGATGCCGTCTGTCATGCCGGCCTTTCGTCGTGGCTGGGCTGCCCAGCCGGTCGAAGCTTGTCGGCGTCAAGTCTATGCAGTCGGCGTGATCGCCGAATTCTGCCCTGGCGGGCACGATCGCGGTCCGCGAACCGCGCCGGGGCGCCGTCAGCGTCGAGGTGAGCGCCGTCAGCGTCGAGGTGAGCGCCGTCAGCGTCGAGGTGAGCGCTGTCAGTGTCGAGGTGAGCGCTGTCAGTGTCGAGGTGAGCGCTGTCAGTGGGGTTACTGGACCACGTGCTGCCTCGTTCCACGCTGCTTGCCCATTTCTAGACATTCTCGAAGTAGAGTGTCGGCGAAAGCCCAGGTCGCGAAGTGATGCGTACTCGTCGAATGTCTGGAAATGGCAAGCGGGAGTCAGAAGATGGGCGCGTCCCCCCGTTGGTGGTCGAACACCAGCGATGTGGTGGTGCCGGCCACCTCGCGACGGGAGTTGAGCATCTCGACGAACCTCCGCAGGGTCTCGGTGTCCGCGGTCGCGACGTGCAGCAGGTAGTCGTCGGTGCCGGCGAGGAAGAAGACGTCGATCACCTCGTCGTGGCCGGTGATCTCGGCGACGAACTGCCGGATCTGACCTCGTGCGTCGGACTGCAGGCTCACCGCCACCATCGCCCGGAGCGGACGTCCCACGGCTGCGGGATCGACGTCGGCGAAGAACCCGCGGATCACGCCCAGGTCCAGCAACCGACGTACTCGTCCGTGGCAGGTCGACGCCGCGATTCCCACCCGTGCGGCGAGGTCACTGTTGGTGATGCGGGCGTCGGACTGCAGATGTCGCAGCAACCGGCGATCGATGTCGTCGAGTTGCGGCCGAACATCCTTCACCTGAGTGGGCATCTCACACCTCCGTGTCGATTCATCTTCGCCAGAATAGCCAGATAGAGAATCATCGTCATATCTATTGCTCTGTTTCCGCAGTTACTTCACTCTTGAGGCACGTTCATCGAGGAACATTCATCCACCACCTTTTCCTCGCCACACTTCCGACGAACCTTCAGGAGCATCAGATGCGCATCGGCATTCCCACCGAGATCAAGAACCACGAGTACCGCGTCGCGGCCACCCCGGCCGGGGTCGCCGAACTGACCCACCGCGGCCACGAGGTGGTCATCGAGGCCGGAGCGGGCGTGGGGTCGGCCATCTCCGACGCCGACTTCAAGGAGGCCGGCGCACAGATCCTGTCCACCGCCGACGAGGTGTGGGAGCAGGCCGAGATGATCCTCAAGGTCAAGGAACCCATCGCGGCCGAGTACCACCGCATGCGCAAGGGCCAGACCCTGTTCACCTACCTGCACCTCGCCGCGAGCCGCGAATGCACCGACGCCCTCCTCGCGTCGGGCACCACGTCGATCGCATATGAGACCGTTCGCGGCGCCGACGGTTCGCTGCCGCTGCTCGCCCCGATGAGCGAGGTCGCCGGACGACTCGCGCCGCAGGTCGGCGCCTACCACCTGATGCGTTCCGAAGGCGGGCGCGGCGCACTGATGGGCGGCGTGCCCGGGACCGAACCCGCCGACGTCGTCGTCATCGGCGGCGGTGTCAGCGGCGTCAACGCCGCGACCATCGCGATGGGCATGGGTGCCCAGGTCACCGTCTTCGACCTCGACATCACCAAGCTGCGCGCCATCGACGCGCGGTTCGGCGGCCGGGTGCACACCCGCTACAGCACGACCCTCGCACTGTCGGAGGCCATCCGCGAGGCCGACCTCGTCATCGGCGCCGTCCTCGTCCCCGGCGCCAAGGCCCCGGTGCTCGTGCCGAACAGCCTTGTCGCCCAGATGAAGCCGGGTTCGGTGCTGGTCGACATCGCCATCGATCAGGGCGGCTGCTTCGAAGATTCCCGTCCCACCACCCACGAAGACCCGACGTTCACCGTGCACGACAGCGTGTTCTACTGCGTCGCCAACATGCCGGGCACCGTCGCCCGCACCTCCACGCAGGCGCTCACCGGTGCCACCCTGCCGTATGTGCTGCGCCTGGCCGATCTCGGCTGGGAGGCCGCCCTCGCCCAGAGCCCGGCCCTCGCGGCGGGTCTGAGCACCCATGCAGGTGAGCTCTACACCCCCGAGGTCGGCGAGGCCCTCGGCCTTCCGGTGGTCGCGAATCCGTTCGCCACCAACTGAATCCCCGACGAAGCCGGGCCGCGTCGATCTCCGACCGGTCCGGCTTCGACGTGTCGGATGTCCGCCGACACCTGGCTACAACGCCTCCAGCGCGTTTGATGCCACCACCACACCGAGGACGATGAGCACGGTTCCCACGATCACCGAGTTGTGGCGGGTCACCCACTCGTCGATGCGGGCCAGGGCGGGCTCGGCTCGCGTCCCGGCGATCGTCGTGACCACCGTGGGAGCCGCGATCGCCAGACTGCCGACCACCACGAACACCGCGAGCGCCACGGCCTGCGCGCCGACGTCGGCGGTCGCCTCGGCGATCGCGGCCGACGCAGACACCGTGATCAGCAGGTTCTTCGGATTCGCCGCGGCCATACCGACGCCGAGCGCACCGGCCTTGGCCACGCCGATGGTCTCGACCATCGCATACCAGCCGGGCACCTCGGACTTCTCCGCACCGCGCCAGGCGCCGTACCACTTTCGGACTCCGAGCCACAGCAACAGCAGGCCGACGATCAGCCCGATCACCGCCACCGCCGGGCGCCTTCCACCGGACAGCGAGAACACATCGGCCACGGCGATCAGAACGACGAGCGTGACGATCAGCCCGACGAGCCATCCGCCGAGGAACGACCACCCGATGATCGGCGTCCGTTTGATCACCAGCGCCATGCTGACCATGACCAGCGGGACCGATGCCATCAACAGGGCGACGGCGATCGGTAGGACGTCGAGGACGGCGTTGGTCATCCGGTCAACCTAGCCGAACCGCTACGGCCGGCGTCGTTGTGTCGCGACGAGTTCGTGCGCTCCGTAGCTGTTGTCGTCGGGATTGAGCGTCACCCCGGCGCGACCAACTCGTCGATGCGGTCGAGGACATCGTCGTCGAGGCGGACCTCGGTGGCCGGTAGATACGATTCCAGCTGTTGCATCGTGCGCGGTCCGACGATCGCCGACGTGACGCCGGGATGGCGGATGACGAATGCGATGGCGAGCTCGATCATCGTCAGCCCCGCCGAATCGGCCACACCGGCAAGCTCTTCCACGATGTCCAGCTTGCCCTGATTGTCCGGGCGGGACATGTCGAAACGCGCCCCCGGCCGCGCCTTCGACACCGGTGCGGCATTCGCGTTCTTGCGGAAGCGGCCGGACAGCCATCCGCCGGACAGCGGACTGTAGGTGAGGATGCCCATTCCGTGCCGACGTGCGGTGGGCAGGACATCCTCCTCGATTCCGCGAACCAGGATCGAGTACGGCGGCTGTTCGGTGACGAACCGCGACAGGTTGCGGTCTCGTGCCGCCCACTGCGCCTCGACGATCTGGCTGCCGGAGTACGACGACGACCCGATCATCCGGATCTTGCCCTGCGCGACGAGATCGGTGAGGGCACCGAGGGTTTCGGTGACGTCGGTGTCGGGGTCGGGGCGATGCACCTGGTAGAGGTCGATGTAGTCGGTCTGCAGGCGCCGCAACGATTCCTTGACCTCACGGAAGATCCACTTGCGTGAGCCGCCACGGGCGTTGGGGTTCTCGCCCATCGGCATGTAGAACTTGGTGGCCAGCACGACGTCGTCGCGGCGACCTGCCAGTGCCGTGCCGACGATGCGTTTGGACTCCCCCGCCGAGTACACGTCGGCGGTCTCGATGAAGTTGACCCCGGCGTCGAGGGCTCGGTGGATGATCGCGACGCTGTCGTCGACGTCGTCATTGCCCCACGGCCCGAACATCATCGCGCCCAGACACAGCGGGCTGACACGTACACCGGTGCGCCCGAGCGGGCGGTACTCCATCGTCATGGATTCACGGTAGGCGCGGAGTCGTCGCCGTGGGAGGTACTGGCGTTACCCCGCGCTCAGAATTCCAGTGCGAGGGTCCGTGGCTGCTGTCCATGCGCATAGCGTCGTTCGGTGATGTCGCCGTGTCCGTCGTGTCCGATGCGCACGACGGTGCTTGCACGCGTGCCGTAGTCGCCGGTGTCGATGAACATCGGCGACAGCGCACGTTCCTGCTTGCGGGACACACCGGTGTGCGGGAGTGCCGCATCGTCGGCAATCGTGGTGTCATGCAACAGATCCAGCAGCACGTAGGGTTCGGCGTCGAGATGGGTTCCCAGTGCGGTCACTCCGCGGGTGACCTTGGGCCAGGGCTCGTCGAGCAGACCGTTGGACAATCCGTGCACGCCCGGCTCCACTCGGCGCAGCTGTGGCTCGGGATGGTTTGTCGCCCAATATGTGTCGGTCCCGTCATCGACGATCAGGTTGACCGGGGCGTAGTCGGTCGCGCTCTCGACGAGTTCATCGGCCGACGCGCGCGCCGACTCACCGGAGGTCAGGAACTCGACGGGCAGCGTCCCGCGTGACCGTTTGTCCGGCATCGGTTGCGCGACGCCGTCGCGGACGTTGGTCACCGCGGCCAGGCGCCGGGTGCCGACGGTCGACACCCCCATCCAGGTCCCGCCGGCCTGCAGGTCACGTCCGCCGATGATCGGCAGATCCGGCCAGGCGTGCACCGGTTCGGTACTGCGCGAGAAGAATTCGTCGCGGTTGGCCGCGAGGATCAGCCGGTGGCGTGGGGATGCGTCGACGGCGAACAGGATCAAGCACACGCCGTCGAGGCTACCTGGCTTCCCGGTCGATCCGTCTTCTGCCGCCGGCCGAGGTTGCCCTCCGCCAATCGAACCACCGCATCCCACAACTCCAGGTGGCCCTTCCGCCGGTCGAGGAGCGAGGAGCCCCCAGGGCGACGAGCCTCGAGACCACGCAACACGAAGCTGGAAGCCGATCACAGCGCAGGTTGCGGAGGAGCGACGACCACCGACAAAACTGATCGGCGCCGAATCGGTTGGGGGTGAACGCCGTCAGCGTCGGCAGATCTGTGTTCGGTTGGCGTTTACCATGTTTCGCTGTCGGGTTGCGGAGGTCTCGACACGGCTCGCCGCTTGCGCTCCTCACCGGCTCGACCAGGCTCGACCACCGGGGGCCAGCGAGTGGCCAGCGGGGTAAGGCTCGACCGGCGGATCATCGGTCACCGGTCGGTGCCGGCTCCCCAGTCCTCCACCGGCGCGTACTGCGCGACATTGCCCATCCGGCGCTGCACCGAGGAGATCTCGCGGACCGCCTGGGCCAGCAGGCTTCGGTCCAGGGGCGAGAGGCGGCGCATCGTGATGATGTCGGACGGATCTTCGCGTCGTTCGATCTGTTCGAGCTGATACCTCAGCCGAATCCGTTGCAGCACATCGAAGACCTCGACGAGGGTGGCGGCGGCGTCGGTGCCGAGCACCTCCGATTCGCCGGCATCGCGTAACCGGGACGGGGTGTCGAGTTCCACGGAGCCGACCGCGAGGGCACCCCAGCGGGCGATGTTGACGAGCGGGGTCAGTGCGTGGCGTTTGATGTCGACGGTGTCGGTCCGGCGGACGAGGACATCGCGCATGGATCGTAGCCGCGCCGGTGTCGCCAGAGCCTCGGCGAGCAGCATCCGCAGGGTCGACGGATGCGATCGCAGGTCACCGAAGACCTCTGCGACCGCGGTCAGACCGGGATCACCCCAGATCGGCCGGGCGTCGAGAAGCAGCGAGGTGAAGATCATCCCCTTGTTCTCGGTGGGCGCATCCAGCCAGGTGCGGGCGGCAGCACGCCATTGACCGTGAGTGCGGGTGAACAGTGGCATCGACGCGATGGCGCCGTTGGTGTCGACCACCAGTCCCGCGCCGCGCAGGATGGTGTCGACCTCGGCGAATGCGGCTCGGTACGAGTCGATCTCGGCCGCTTCGAGCTCATCGCTCAAGGAGACCGCGCTGTCCACGTCGGAACTCAGGACCGGTTCACGGCGGGCATTGCTGCCCAGCGACAGCCAGGTCATGGCAGCCGGATCCAGGTGGGGCGTCGTGGCCAGCACCAATTCGATCGCCCGTCGCACCACGGCGTCGTGGACCAGCGAGAGCACCCGGGTGATCTCCGCCGCGGGCTGTCCACCGCGCACGAGATCGCCCACCAGATATGGCATCCGCCGCGCCCGTTCCTGCAATTCGGTCACCGTCGCGGCGTCGGCCACCTGTCGGCGCAGGGTCATGCTCGGACCCGCCGGAACGGCAACGAAGTCGGTGGGCACCACCACCCCGCGGAGTTCACCGTCGAGCCCCGTCACGGGCACACAGCCGAGCCCACGTTCGACGATGAGCGTGAGCACATCGGAGGCCGGGGCGTCGGCGCGGACGGTGACGGCGGGAAAACTCATGACCTCACCCACCGGGGTGTTCGCCGTGCGGCCCGCCGCGACCACGCGCACGCGGATGTCACGGTCGGTGAGCACGCCGAAACGTCCATCCGGATGCGGGATCACCACGTGCGGCTGGCCGGTTGCGGTCATCCGCTCGGCGGCGGCAACCACGGTCTCGTCGGCCGATGCGACTGCGGGGACCGTGACGATCAACTCCTCGACCGTTCCGTGCCCGGGGGTTGGGCTCACCACGCGCCGACGGGTCGAGGACAGTTGCCCCGCCAGGAATCTCGCACCCGCAAGTCCCGAGAACAGCGGGCGCACAGCATCTTCGGGTATCCGGCAGACCCGAACGGGCCCGACCGCGACGGCGATCGGTCCCTGACGTTCTCGCGTCAGCAACGAGGAGTATCCAAAAATCCCTCCCGGGCCGAGGATTTCGTCAGGTCCGTCGGCGGAGGGCTCCGGATGGTTGAAGATCTCGACCTGTCCGGCGAGCACCACCCAGAGCAGATGCGTGGACGTCACGAAGCCGTTGACGATCTGCGCACCCGATTCGAACGAGGCGACGGTGGCCCGGGAGGCGATACTCACGAGTTCGGCGTCGGAGAGTGAGTCCAGCGGTGGGTGCGATCCCAGCGCCGCCGCGAGATCGTCCACACCCCATCCTTTCGTCTCGGTCGCGTTCCGAATCAGGATAGGTCACAACATCATCGGCCGGGCGCACCCGGAATGTCGGAAATGTCGCCGCCGGTAACGTGACCTCGCCTGATCGTAATGATCGGGCAACATCGGTTCCCTACTTTCGGTTGGGCGTGTGCCCCGTTGTCGGCGAACCGGCGACGAAGAGCACACCCGACGGACAGCGTCCACGCACGTCCGCACCCGCACGCCCGGTCACCCCGACGGCATGTGTACAGAACGAGTGCCTCACGCACACGTGAGGACCGCAGACCACGAGGACATCGATGACGGAAACCACCACGACTCCCCACGCCCATCTCGCCGCCGAACAGGTCGGCTACAAACAGGAACTCGGCCGACGCCACGTCCAGATGATCGCCATCGGGGGTGCGATCGGAACCGGTCTATTCCTGGGGTCGGCGACTCGCCTGCATTCCGTCGGCCCGGCACTGCTGTTCAGCTACGCGTTCGCCGGACTCGTCGCCTACTTCCTCATGCGGGCCCTCGGCGAGTTGGTGTTGCATCGTTCGACGAGCGGCGCCTTCGTCTCCTACATGCGTGAATTCTTCGGCGAGAAGGCCGCATACGTCACCGGCTGGATGTACTGGCTGAACTGGGCGCTGACCGGAATCGCCGAATTGTCCGCCGTCGGCGTGTACATGAAGTTCTGGTTTCCCGGGTTGCCGAACGCGGTGAGCGCGCTGATCGCCCTGGTGGTGGTCCTGGCCATCAACCTGCTCTCGGCAAAGGCCTTCGGCGAGTTCGAGTTCTGGGCCTCCATCCTCAAGGTGGGCGCCATCGTCCTGTTCCTCGTCGTCGGTGTGGTCGTGGTGGTCGGCGGCATCCATGTCGGCACCACGCAGGCGGGAATCTCCAATCTGTGGTCCAATGGCGGCTTCTGGCCGACCGCGGATCCGTATGCCTGGTACGGCCCGATCCTGGTGCTGTCCGGCGTCGTGTTCGCCTACGCCGCCATCGAACTCGTCGGTGTCGCGGCCGGCGAGATGCAGAATCCCGAACGCGAGGTCCCCAAGGCCGTCAACGCCGTCATCTTCCGCATCGGCGTGTTCTACTGCGGTTCGATCCTGCTGCTCGCCTGCATGCTGCCCACCTCGGAGTACGGCACCAACGCCGCCGGCGACGTCGAGAGTCCGTTCGTGACCGTGTTCTCCCGGCTCGGCATGGGCTGGATGGGCGGCGTGATCAACGCCGTGCTCATCGTCGCCGCCATGAGCTCGCTGAACTCGGGCCTCTACTCCACCGGCCGCGTGCTGCGCAGCCTCGGAATGTCCAAGCAGGCACCGGAAATGATGACCCGGATGAGCGGCTCGGGCGTACCGTGGATCGGCATCGGCGTGACCGCCATCGTCTACTGCCTCGGTGTCATCCTGAACATCCTGATGCCCGGCGAGGCCTTCGACATCGCTTTGGAGGCGGCGTCGCTGGGCATCGTGTTCACCTGGGGCACCATCTTCGCGTGTCAGCTTCGACTGCGGCAGTTGGTCAATCGCGGTGTGATCCCGAAGAGTCCGTTCCAGGCGCCCGGCTATCCGTACACCTCGATCTTCGGGCTGGTCTTCCTCGTCGGGGTCGTCGTCGCTCTGGCGATCTCCGGGTGGCTCGCCTCGCCGAATCTCGGTGAGAAGACCGACTTCTGGGTCGTCGTCGGCGGTATCCCGCTCATCGCGGCGGCCATGATCGGCGGCTGGTACCTCATCCGGGGCAACGTCACCGATCACACCGACGGCAAGTTGGGGCCGGCCTGGACGGGCACGAAGTCCGACTGAGGTCCCGTTCGCGCGGGTCGAGTCTGCTCGTGCGGGTCCTCTCGGCTCACTCAGGCCGTCGATGACCCGCGCGAGCGACCCCGGCTCGCGCGAGCCGGCACCGACGCAGGAACCCACCCACGCAGAGAAACACCGCGGCCCCCGACCAATCGGTCGGGGGCCGCGGTGCGTCTGGGAGGCAGATCAGGCGTCGGCGGTCGCCTTCTCGGCCGGGGCGTCGGACTTGGCGTCCTCGTCCACCGGCACCAGGCTGATCTTGCCGCGCTCGTCGATGTCGGCGATCTCCACACGCAGCTTCGATCCGACGTTCACGACGTCCTCGACCTTGTTGATGCGCTTGCCCTTGCCGAGCTTGGAGATGTGCACCAGACCGTCGCGACCCGGCAGCAGCGACACGAACGCACCGAATGCGGTGGTCTTGACGACCGTGCCGAGGAACCGCTCGCCCACCTTCGGCAGCTGCGGGTTGGCGATGGCGTTGACCTTGTCGATCGCGGCCTGCGCCGACTCGCCGTCGGAGGCGCCGATGAACACGGTGCCGTCGTCCTCGATGGAGATGCTGGCGCCGGTGTCCTCGGTGATGCCGTTGATGGTCTTGCCCTTGGGGCCGATCAGCTCACCGATCTTGTCCATCGGGATCTTGATGGTGGTGATCCGCGGGGCGTACGGGCTCATCTCGTCGGGCTCGTCGATCGCCTCGGCCATCACGTCCAGGATGGTCAGACGCGCGTCCTTGGCCTGGCTCAGCGCACCGGCCAGCACCTGGCTGGGGATGCCGTCGAGCTTGGTGTCGAGCTGCAGGGCGGTGACGAAGTCCTTGGTGCCGGCGACCTTGAAGTCCATGTCGCCGAAGGCATCTTCGGCGCCGAGAATGTCGGTCAGTGCGACGTAACGGGTTTCGCCGTCGACGGTGTCGGAGACCAGACCCATGGCGATGCCGGCGACCGGGGCGCGCAGCGGCACACCGGCATTCAGCAGCGACATGGTGGAGGCGCACACCGAGCCCATCGAGGTGGAACCGTTGGAGCCCAACGCTTCCGAGACCTGACGGATCGCGTACGGGAAGTCCTCGACGCTCGGGATGACCGGCACCAGGGCACGCTCGGCGAGCGCGCCGTGGCCGATCTCGCGGCGCTTGGGCGACCCGACGCGACCGGTCTCACCGGTCGAGTACGGCGGGAAGTTGTAGTGGTGCATGTAACGCTTGGAGGTTTCCGGCGTCAGCGAGTCGATCTGCTGGGCCATCTTCACCATGTCGAGGGTGGTGACGCCCAGGATCTGGGTCTCGCCACGCTCGAACAATGCGCTGCCGTGGGCACGCGGGATGACCGCGACCTCCGCCGACAGCGACCGGATGTCGGTGATGCCGCGGCCGTCGATGCGGAAGTGGTCGGTCAGGATGCGCTGGCGCACCAGCTTCTTGGTGACCGAGCGGTAGGCCGCACCGATCTCCTTCTCACGTCCCTCGAACTGCGCGCCGAGCTGATCGAGGATCTGCGCCTTGAGTTCGTCGGTCTTCTCGTCGCGTTCCTGCTTGCCGGCGATGGTGAGGATCTGGCTCAGCTGCTCGCTCGCGGCGGCGGAGACGGCGTCGAAGACGTCGGACTCGTACGGCGGGAACAGCGGGAACTCCGCGGTCGCCTTGGCGGCGGCGTCGGCGAGCGACTTCTGTGCCTCGCAGAGACGCGCGATGAACGGCTTGGCGGCCTCGAGGCCCTCGGCGACGATCGACTCGGTCGGCGCCTGGGCACCACCGGCGATGAGGTCGATGACGTTCTCGGTGGCCTCGGCCTCGACCATCATGATCGCGACGTCGGCGGTGTCACCCTCGCCACCCACGATGCGCCCGGCGACGACCATGTCGAACACGGCGCCCTCGAGCTGCTCCACGGTCGGGAAGGCGACCCACTGGCCGGCCTTGTTCTCCTCGGTGGGGATGAGCGCGACACGCACACCGCCGACCGGGCCGGAGAACGGCAGTCCGGCGAGCTGGGTGGAGGCCGACGCGGCGTTGATCGCGACGACGTCGTAGAGGTCCTTCGGGTCGAGCGAGAGGATGGTGACGACCACCTGGATCTCGTTGCGCAGGCCGTCGACGAAGGACGGACGCAGCGGACGGTCGATCAGGCGGCAGGTGAGGATCGCGTCGGTGGACGGGCGGCCCTCACGACGGAAGAACGAACCGGGGATACGCCCGGCGGCATACATCCGCTCTTCGACGTCGACGGTCAACGGGAAGAAGTCGAAATGCTCCTTTGGGTGCTTGGACGCCGCGGTGGTCGAGAGCAGCATGGTCTCGTCGTCGAGGTAGGCGGTCACCGAGCCGGCGGCCTGCAGGGCGAGGCGTCCGGTCTCGAAACGGATGGTGCGGGTACCGAAACTGCCGTTGTCGATGACGGCAGTGGCCTCGGTGATGGCTTCGTCGTAGTCGTCGGCGAAGTCGTCGTTGGTGGTCACATCTGACATGTGGGGTGGTGATCCCTTCGTTGCGGCCGCGTCGTGCGGCCGTGGGGTGGCCGCGTCCGCGCGGCCTTCGTTGTACGGCTGTGGGCCTGCCACGACGTGCGCACAGAACACCTGTCCTGTGATCCCCGATTCGGGGTACACGTGTGCATCAGCCCCGGAACTGCCGGGAAGAGAAATCGTCGGCGGGAGGCGATCGGTGCACTCGTCGGCACCGCATGTGCTCAGACGGCCTTCGATCGAAGCGGCCGGAATCATCTACCTTGCGACCCGTTCGTCCGGGTCACGTTCCGGCGGCCACTACCGAAAACCGATCTGGCTCGTCATCGCTTCCGTGCATCAGATGATCGTCACGGCAACATTCCGTCGGTCAGTTTATCACTGCCGATATGACGAACCGGCCACCTCCAGCGGAGATGACCGGTTCGCGGTATGTCAATGAAGCCTGGATGCGCTCAGCGACGCAGACCGAGGCGCTCGATCAGCGAGCGGTAACGGTTGATGTCGACCTTGGCGACGTACTTGAGCAGGCGGCGACGACGGCCGACCAGCAGCAGCAGACCACGACGGCTGTGGTGATCGTGCTTGTGGGTCTTGAGGTGCTCGGTGAGGTCGGTGATGCGCTTGGTCAGCAGCGCCACCTGGGCCTCGGGGGAACCGGTGTCGGTCTCGTGCAGGCCGTACTCGGTGAGGATGGTCTTCTTCTCGGCAGCGGTCAGCGCCATGGAATTACTCCTGTTTCTCAGTACCGCGTCAACTTCAGATCCTGCGAACCCGTCCACCCGGACGGTTCGTGGGCGGCGTGCCACCGCGGACTGCAGCAACGCCGAGAGACCAATTTACCAGCGGAGATGTGGTGCACCCAAATCGGTGGTCAGGACCCGTTCCACCACGGCATGTGGCGTGGCTCGGAGTAGAGCCACCAGATACCTGCGACCGCGATCACCCCGAGCGCGACACCGATCCCGATGGCCACCGCCAATGACGTTCCCACCGCACGACGGGGGGCGTCGCAATCCGTCGTAGACGACGCCGCACCCACGACACCGACCAGGACCGCGCACAGACCTGCCGCGAGAAGCACGAACACTCCCATGGTCGGCCTACCCACGCTGCCCGACATGGACTCGGCCCCGATTTGGGCCAAGCTCATCGCCACGCGCGTGGTCCACACGCAGACCGACACCGCGATCACCAGAAGTGCCGCCCCGCAGCCGGTCACGACGACCGAAGCAAATCGTCTGCCCATCGAGGCCAACACGCCGGCGACGATCACAGCGATACCGAGGGGCACCGTCACCCAACCGAGTGCGGGTAGCCCCGGCGTCAGCCGCTTCCGACTGAGTGGACGTGGCCCGAAGCCGGTGGGGTTGAAGACCTCGGCACCGACGTCCGACAGATCCACCCAGGTCATGAAACTCGCCACCACCGCGAGCACTCCGAGCACGAGGGAAAGAGCTCCGGAGATCCGGAGTCCGGTTGTCGATGTCAACTCAGTCCGTCTCCGCGCTGTCGGCCGCCAGCAGCACCCGCGTCTTGTCGACGTCGTCGGCGATGGCCTTGATCAGGCCGTCGATGCTGTCGAAGGGTTCCATCGGGCGGATGTGACTGACGAAGTCGACGGCGACGTGCTGGCCGTAGAGGTCGGCGCTGGTGTCGAGGACGAAGGCCTCCACGGTGCGGGTGCGCCCGGAGAAGGTCGGGTTGGTGCCCACCGACACGGCGGCCTGATACCGCTCCCCCGGCACGACCTGCCCGACGACGGGTCCGGCGCCGAGCACCGTGAACCACGCGGCGTACACACCGTCGGCGGGGATGGCGGCATGCATCGGCGGTGCGACATTGGCTGTCGGATAACCCAATTCGCGACCCCGGCCGTCACCGCGGACGACCACTCCCTCGACCCGGTGCGGCCGGCCGAGCGCCTCGGCGGCCCGCTCGACGTCGCCGGCGGCCACACAGGAGCGGATGTAGGTCGACGAGTAGGTCACCGCATGCTCGCCGAACAACGAGATCGCCTGCACCTCGAACCCGAACTTCGCACCGAGTTCGGCGAGTTTGGCGACGTCACCGGCGGCCTTCTTGCCGAAGGTGAAGTTCGCGCCGACCACCACGTCGGCGGCGTGCAGTCGTTCCACCAGGATGTCGTGGGCGAAGTCCTTGGGTGTGCGCGAGGCCAGTTCGGGTGTGAACGGCATGACACAGAACACGTCGATGTTCAGCTGCTCGGCCAGTTCGGCACGTCGGGTCAGCGTGGTCAGTTGCGGCGGGTGGTTGCCGGCGCGCACCACCTCGGCGGGATGCGGATCGAACGTCATCAGCACCGCGGGCACACCCCGGTCGTGCGCGGCCCGCGTCGCGGCACCGATCAACTCGGCATGACCACGATGGACACCGTCGAACACACCGATCGTCACCACGCAACGCCCCCAGTCCGCGGGCACATCGTCCAGACCTCGCCAACGCAACACGCCGACCAGACTACGGCGCGGCGGCGCACCAAACCAGCACCGCCGTCCCGAATGAACCCGACGTGACGCAGTCGTTCGACACCGGTGAACCGGACATGTCGATACCGGCGGCGCACCGGACGAGGTGCGGGCGTTCGCACCGTGAACCACACAGTGGGAGCGTCGGCGTCGCCGTTGGTGCGACGGCGACCTAAGCTTGCCGATATGCCCACCAAAGGAGCGTCCACGCCGCGCCGAGGCACCGGAGCCGAACAGGCGGTGACGGAGCTGTCGACGGTGACCCAGGACTATCTGAAGGTGATCTGGACTTCCCAGGAATGGGCGGAGGTCAAGGTCACCACGAAGCTGCTCGCCGACAAGATGGGCGTGTCGGCGTCCACCGCGTCGGAATCGATCCGCAAACTCGCCGATCAGGGCCTGGTGTCCCACGAACGCTACGGCGCGGTGACGCTCACCGAATCCGGTCGCACCGCAGCCGTTCTCATGGTCCGACGACATCGCCTGCTGGAGACCTTCCTGGTCCGCGAGCTCGGCTACGGCTGGGACGAGGTGCACGACGAGGCCGAGGTCCTCGAGCATGCGGTGTCCGACCGGCTGATGGCGCGACTCGACGCCAAGCTCGGTCATCCCAACCGCGACCCGCACGGTGATCCGATCCCGGCCGTCGACGGTTCGGTCCCGACCCCCGATGCCGATTCGCTCGCCGATCTCGACGTCGGCGCATCGGGAACCGTCGCACGGATCTCCGACGACGACCCGGAGATGCTGCGCTACTTCGACGAGGTCGGCGTGGCGCTCGACTGCCGGGTGACGGTGACCGGCAAACGACCGTTCGCCGGCACGATCTCGATTTCCATCGACGACGGCGACACCCTGGACATCGGGGACATCGCGGCCCGCGCGATCTTCCTCGTGCCGACACCCTGAACGCGGATGATCGCGTCGGACAGCCCAATTCGAATACGAGGGTCAGTGGCGGCGATGGCTGTGGGTGGGTTCCGGCGCCCGGTTGGCGTGGCCTCGACACGCGGCGGCCTCGCTTCGCTCGGACGGCGCTACTCGACCAGCGGGGAGGTGCGGCTCGACGCCACTCGACCAGCGGGGAGAGTCGGCTCGACGCCAGTCGACCGGCGGGGCGTGCGACTCGACCCCACTGGCGATAGCCGCCACTCGATCAGGAACCGTTGATCGCGTCGACGATGGCCGGGATCGACACGACGAACCAGGCCACCAGTGCGACGGCCACCGCGGCGACCGCGATCACCACCAGCCACGCCAGGACGCGGACGATCGGTCCCCCGGGGCCCTGTCCGAGCAGGATTTTCACGAACTCGACGAACAGGTCGATGAGCCTTACGAGTGTCATCATCAGCGTTTCTCCGGTCGGTCTCAGGTCATCGTGACGTTGGCGAACGTCAGCACGGGCCAGCACACGATCGCTCCGAGGAAGGAGACGACCTTGTCGACCGGGTTGTCGATGTCGGCAAGGTGCGCGGTGTGGGTCAGGGTCCACACCACGCCGACGATTCCGTAGGGGATGCCGATGAGGATGAGGGTTCCGAGGATCTCGGAGACCTTCATCTGATGGTCGAGGATGCGGTTGATGGTCTTCATCTCACACCAGATCCTTTCCGGTGCGGATCCGACGTCGCAGATCACCCATTCCCAGGTGGAATGCCCAGAATCGAAGTGGTTGCGGCAGAAAACGATTGGTGAAGCCGACGAAGAGGAAGAGATTGTCGAAGCGTCGCTGATCGATGGGTCGCCACTGCAGCCCCATCCGCTCGCGGAAAACCGGCGCGAGCGAGCCGATCGTCAGGAACCGCAAGAGACCCCGCAGGGGGTACCGCATCAGCGGGGTGACCATCTTCAGGTCGATCAACCGGTTGAGGAACTCTCGCTGCGTCTCGTCGTAGGCGATCCGCTCACACGCCACGTTCCAGAAGTGCTCGAAGTCGGCGCGTGTGGCCGGCCACATGTCGTCGGGCACCTGCAGGGTGGTGCCGAGCGGGCGGGCACTCTGGTAGAACTCCTCGGCCTGCTCGGGGGTCATCTTTCCGAACAGCAGCTGGTGGGTGTCCTCGAAACCGATGAACAGACATGCCGCGACCCACATCTGCAGTTCCCGGTCGAAGGCGTTGTACTTCACCGGCGAGGATTCGGTGCTGCGCACGTGACGATGGGCCGAGTTCACCGCCTCGCGGTAGGCGGCCCGCTCGTCCTCGGTGCCGAGAATGGCCACGGCGAGGTACTGGGCGGTGGTGCGTAGGCGCTTCCACGGATGCACCATCAGCGCCCCGGATTCGACGCGGGATTCCATCACGCCGTAGCCCACTTCCGGCCAGCCCAGTTGCATCGCGACGTTGGCGGCCGCACCGGCGGCCGCCCAGCCGTCGAGGGCTTCCTGAATCCGCTGCCCAGCGAGCTCCGCGCTGGTGGCACGCCGCGGGGTGGCGATGGAGATGCGGGTCTGTTCCGAGGTCAACCGCGGAACGGTGTTCTGCCAGTCCGGCAGGTACCGGCCGGTCGCCGGACGGCCGGCTTCGACGACGCCGGGCCGGGCAACGGCCACCTCGGAGCCGTCACGGTCCGCGTCCCGACCTGCATCATCACTGTTTGCGTCACCGTGTCGTCGGTGCCGACCCATCGACCTCGTCATCCTCTGCCCCCGATCTGGATACGCACGTGATCAGAATAGCCGACGGTGCCCGGCGACGTGACGCCGGTCATGAACGCCGAGGGGTCGGCACATCTCACATGTGAACTCGCGTGTGCGGTGTCAGCGCAGCGTGGCCGGCCGCACCACCATCACCGAACTCGCCCGGCGGCCCTTCTCCTCGATGAGCGCGATCGCCTGCCCGGACGGGTCGACGGCGACGTGGATTCCGGTCAGGCCGATCGGCCGCAACCACCGCCCCTGCGAGATTGATTCGGCCTCGTCGTCGTCGATGTCGCGCCGCGGGAACGACAGCAGGGCTGCCTCGTCGATCGTCAGCGACAGTCGTGGGTTCTCGGCGAGATCGTCGAGCGTGCGGGAGTGTTCGAGTGTGAACGGTCCCACCGCGGTGCGTCGCAGGGCGGTGAGATGCCCGCCCGCGCCCAGCGCCACCCCGAGATCGCGTGCCAGCGAACGGATGTAGGTGCCGGCCGAACAGTCGACCTCGACGTCGAGATCGAGGAAGCGGCCTCCGGGATCGGCGTCATCGGCCGCGACGTCGACGCGGCGCCGGTCGCGAATCTCGAAGCGCGACACCGTGACCGGACGCGACTCGAGGTCGAAGTCGGCTCCGGTGCGCACCAGTGCGTGCGCACGACGACCGTCGACCTTGATGGCGCTGACCTTGGCGGGCACCTGTTGGATGTCGCCGGTGAGCTCGGCGACGGCGACGTCAATCGCCTCGTCGGTGATCGCCTCAACCGGGCCGCGAGAAACGATCTGGCCCTCGCGGTCATCGGTGTCGGTGGCCGCGCCCAGCCGGATGGTGGCCGTGTAACTCTTGGTGGTCAGCGATAACAGCCCGAGAAGCTTTGTCGCCCTCTCGATTCCGACCACGAGCACACCGGTCGCCATCGGGTCGAGGGTGCCGGCGTGACCCACCCGGCGGGTGTTGAAGATCTTGCGGCACCGGGCGACGACGTCGTGGCTGGTGATTCCGGCGGTCTTGTCGACGATGAGCAGACCGGCGTTCTCGATCGATGCGTCGGCCATGTCAGACGTTCACGATCGTGGTGAGGATGAGGCCGCCCTCGACCGTCCAGCGTCCGTGCAGTTCGTCGAGCGGAGCGCCTCCGTCGACGGTGCGCCCGTCGATCAGGATGCGGGAGCGGAACGTTCCGGTCGGAGCAGCGGTGGCGTGGTCGTCCTGGGTGAAGGTGATGTGCGCGTCCTCGAATCCGAGCCACCGCTCGGTGAGCGGGAACCACGCCTTGTAGGTGGCCTCCTTGGCGCAGAACAACAGTCGATCCCAGTGCAGGGTGTCCGGACGCCCGGCGAGGACCTCACGCTCCTCCGGCAGGCTGATGTGGTCGAGCACGCCGTCGGGTAGCGCGTCGTGGGGTTCGGCGTCGATGCCGAGGGATCGCACCGCCATGCCGTAGCCGACGATCGCTGCCCGGTATCCGTCGCAATGGGTGAGACTGCCGACAACGTTCTTGGGCCACAACGGCATTCCGCGTTCGCCCCGCATGATCGCGACGGGCTCGATGCCGAGTTGGCCGAGCGCTTCGCGGGCACAGTGCCGCGCGGTCGTGAACTCGCGGCGACGTTTCTCCACGGCGCGTGAGATCAGCGACTCCTCCCCCGGCAGTGGCGTGAGACCCGGTGGGTCACCGAAGGATTCGGCCGAGGCCACACCCGAGGGCAGCAGGCGTTCGATCACGTCTCGGGTCCTTCCGGTGAGGGTGTCGGGGTCGTGGAGTTCTGCGCGCGCCGGGCGGCCTGGCGTTCCCGGCGCTCGGCAACTCGCCGCTGGAATTCCTCGGCGCGCCGCTCATAATCGGGCGGCAGTTCGAAGCGTGCGCCGTGCGGGGGCAGATCCTCCTCGCAGAGTCCCGGGTCGGGGGTGATCTGCCGCAGCAGCGGTTCGGGCAGACCGCGCCGCTTCCATTCCCGCGGATAACCCACCGACACCTCTTCGAACCGCACGAAGTCGTAGAACGTGGTGCGCGGGATGTGCAGATGGCCGTAGACGCAGCAGGCCGCGTTGAAGCGGGTGTGCCAGTCCGCGGTCTCGGTGCTGCCGCACCACAAGGCGAACTCCGGATACATCAGTGCGTCGGTCGGTTCACGACGCAGCGGCCAATGATTGATCAGGATGGTCTGCTCGGCCGGGTCGAGCGCCTCGAGCCGGGCCCGGGTCGCCGCCACCCGAGCCCGTCCCCACGCATCGCGGGTCGGATACGGCTCCGGCGACAACAGGAATTCGTCGGTGGCCACCACATTGCGCTCCCGCGCCAACGCCAGGGCCGCCAGTGCCGTCGAGGTTCCCTCGGGCCGGAAGGTGTAGTCGTAGAGCAGGAACATCGGCACCACCCGCACCGGCGCGGATCCGTCACCGGCATCGAACAGTGGATAGATGTCCTCGGGCGTGACGACACCCAGGTCACGGCAAGCCTGCACGAGATAGTCGTAGCGGGCGGCACCGAAGATCTGCAGCGGATCCTTGGCGGTGGTGTAGAGCTCGTGATTGCCGGGTACCCAGACGACGGTGTGGAATCGGGCGCGCAACCGACGCAGGGTGTCGACGATGTCGTCGGTGCGTTCGGCGACGTCGCCGGCGACGATCAGCCAGTCCTGATCGGAGGTCGGACGGATCTGGTCGACGATGTGCTCGTTGCCGCGATGCGCAACGTGCAGATCGCTGATCGCCCAGAGAGTTGCCACGAGGATCCATCGTGCCATGCGCCCGGATGACACCGCGCAGCGCTGTCCCGGCGGTGAGCACCACCACGTGACATGATCACGCGGTGTACTCCCCTGGCTATCCCCCTGTTGCACCGGTACCCGCCCGCAGCCCGGCCCTCGGCGACCGTGGGCCGTGGTGGGTGCAGGCGCTGATCAGCGCGGGTATCGGCGTGGTGTTCTTCGTGCTGTCGGTGGCACTGCAGTACGTACTGATCCAGGTGGATGTCGACCAGTGGCCGAACGTGGCGGCCTGGTCCGTGCTCGGCGTGATCTTTGTCGGGGTCCTGGCACTGTGGGGACGGACGACAACCCGGCGGATCGCCGGAGCACTCGTCGCGCTGGTGTTGATCGGTGTCCAGCGAATCCTGCAGGTGTTCTGGGTGATTATTGAGGACGATTTCCTCGACTGGGCGGACTGGCAGTTCAAGGCATTCTGGTGGACCGGGACCGCTGTCCTGTACTCCGGTGTGATTCTCGGGTGGACCGTCGCCCGTCGGCGGACCGGCTTCACCTGGATCGGTCTCCTGCCGGTGGCGATCCTGATCGCCGTGGCCGTGTGGGTCAACTGGGAACTGCCGTACATCGACAACGACTTCTGGCGTCCGCTGGCGGGTAACGCCATCGACTTCGCCTTCTGGATCGTCGGCATCCTGATCTTGTGGGGATGCGACGGCTTCGGGCTGGCCTCGCAACGCAACAGCTCCGCGCCACCGGCGTCGCCGTTTGGTGGCGTCGGGGGTTACGGCGCCCAGGGCTACGGCACGCAGTGGCCGGGCCAAGCCGGTCCGACGCCGCCCGCGCAGGGGCAAGGGTGGCCACCGCCGCAGCAGTCGTGGCCACCGCAGTCCTGAACCCTGTGGCTTGAGAACTACTGCGGATCGAGTCCCCCACGAACGATGCCGGAGAGGTGATGTGACGATGGCAGCTCCGTATCCCTTTGGGACTCCGCCACTCCCGACGCCGACGCCGCGGCGTTCCTTCTCCGACCGCGGCCCGTGGTGGCTGCAGACGCTGATCAGTGCCGTTGTGCCGGTGGTGATCTACGCGGTCTCGGTGCCGGTCCTGTTCGCCGCGAGCAAGACGGCAGCCACCGACGCCGGCATCTGGGTCGAGTACGTGTCCTGGATCATTCCGTACTTTCTCATTGTCGCGATAGTGGCGATCTGGGGGCGCACGCTCCTGCGACGTGTTCTCGCAGCCACCGCTGCAGCCGTACTCCTCACGGCCTCACACATGGTGTACGCGTCATATGACTTCGATTGGGGTGTAGTCGAATCCGTTTCGAGCACCACCCTCCTCATCATCACCGACGCGATGATCTTTCTCGCGTCGATCCTCGGGTGGAGCATCGCCCGCCGCCGGACACTGTATTCCCTCCTCGGCATCATCCCCGCCGTCGGCATGATCGCGTTGGGAACCTGGATCATCGAGTTTCACCTTCCCGCGTTCGACTATGTCGACGACCTGTACCTGCCCATCGCGTGGTGGTCCAACCTCTGCGGGGCGTTTGTCGGCTTCGCGGTCCTCGGCATCCTGCTCGTCTGGGCATGTGACGGCCTCGGCCTACTCCTGCAACGCACTCGACCCGCTCCCCCTCCGACATCCCCGGTGTTCGGAACGTCGCCGTTCGGTACGCCCGGGACTCCCGGCCAGGGAACATCGTGGCCCGGTCCATCGACGCCACCGCCACCGCACGATTCGGGTTGGTCGCCGCACCAGCAGCGGCCGCCCCGGTATTGAGACGAGTTCCTCTGGTGACGACACCGCCCCCACCTCCGTTTCAGAACCCGATTGCACCACCAACTCCCCGAGTGCCCCTCGGCGATCGCGGCCCGTGGTGGGTGCAGACGCTCATCAGTGCCGCCATCGCGGTGGTTCTCTTCGGTGTTTCCTTCGCCGGCCTCTACTTCGTGCCGGTGATCACCCATGTCGGCGGGCTCGGCAGATCCGCCGAGTTCGCGGTCTGGGGACTGCTCGTCCTGCTGTACATCGGTGTTCTCGCCGTGTGGGGAAGAACGTCGACTCAGCGGATCCTGAGCGTCATCGTCGCCATGATCTGTCTCGGACTGTGCCTGGGAATCACGATCGCGTACTACGTCGACCCGCTGTCGACCGACGAGTGGGCCGATCCCGGCAATTTCGGCACCCGGCGCATCGGAATCACGCTGCTGATCGGCTCCATCACCGGATGGAGTCTCGCACGACGCCGGACGCCCGCCGCCCTGATCGGCGTGCTACCGGCCGTCGGCGTGGTGTGGCTCGGCGGTTGGCCGCTCACCTTCCAGCCGCCCGATCTCTGGATCCCCTGGGACGTCGCGGTGTACGCGACGATGGCGAACTGGGCCGCGTTCCTCGGCATAGCATTCGGGCTGACGGTCCTCGGCATCTTGCTCGTGTGGGCGTGCGACGGCCTCGGCCTGCTCCTGCGCCGTGACCGTCCCCGACCGCCGCAAGGCCCCCGCGGGGTCGTTGCACCGTACGGTCATGGACCGGGCCGGCCCGGCCACCCACCGAATCCACAGCCCTGGCCACCACAGCAACCACCCGGATGGCCGCCGCAGCAGTGACCACCGCGCGTCAGCCGACTCCCACCCGCCGCCAGCGCCCCGACGCGATCCGCCACCCGACAGCGGCCAGCCGCAGGATCATGAACACGACGAGGCCGGTCCACACCCCGGCCAGCCCCCAATCGAAGATCAGCGACAGCCAGATCAGCGGCAGGAATCCGCACAGCGCGGCGATCAGGGTGGCGGTACGCAGGAACGCAGCGTCGCCGGCACCGAGCAGCACGCCGTCGAAGGCGAACACCACACCCGCGATCGGCAGCATCGCGACGAAGAACCACCACGGCACACCGATCGCGTCGAGCACCGCGTCATCGGAGGTGAAGACCCTCGGCAGGACCGAGGATCCGGCGGCGAACACCCCGGCCATGAACACCGCCGCGGTCACCGACATGATCGTCACCCGACGGGCCACCGAAGCGGCGACGGACACCGAGCCGGCGCCGAGGGCGGCACCGACCAGGGCCTGCGCGGCGATGGCCACCGAGTCGAGGAACAACGACATGAACTCCCACAGTTGCAGGACCAGTTGGTGCGCCGCGACCTGGGCGACGCCGAACCGGGCGGCGACCGCGGCCGCGGAGATGAAGCAGATCTGGAACGAGAGGCTGCGCACGATGAGGTCGCGGGCCATGACCAGTTGTGCGCCGATCATGGTGCGATCGGGCCGGAATGTCGCCCAGCTCACCCCCGAATCCCGGGTGTGTTCGCGGATCACCCGCGTCGCGAACAGGACGCCGGTGATGGACTGCCCGATGACGTTGGCGATGGCACTGCCGACGATGCCCAGACGCGGGAACCCCCACAGGCCGTGCACCAACCCCACTACGAGAACCGCCGACAGTGACAGTCCGACAAGCACATAGATCACCGGTCGACGGGTCTCCTGCACGCCACGCATCCAGCCGTTGCCGGCCATCGACAGCAGGATCAGCGGGACGCCGAACACCGCCACACGCAACCACTCGGTGGCGTCGGTGGCCACCGTCGCCGACGAGGGTGACGCGTCGCCGACCAGGGCGGCCATCACATACGGCGCGATCGGCCAGGTGACGGCGACGATCAGCAGACCGGCGCCGAGCGCGATCCAACTCGCCTGTACGCCTTCGGAAATGGCGCCGGCACGATCACCGGAGCCGAACCTGCGCGCCGAGCGTGCCGTCGTTCCGTATGAGAGGAACGTCAGCTGGGTGCTGATGATCGACAGGACCAGGGTGGCCACGGCGAGCGCGGCGAGTTCGTCGCCGCCGAGCCGTCCCACCACGGCCAGGTCGAGCAGCAGGTACAGCGGCGGAGCGATGAGCACCGCGAGCGCCGAGACGGTGAGGATTCCGACGCGTCGCATCCCGGCATCGATGTCGGGGCCGGTCGTCGTCGGTGATCCGCTCAGAGTGACTCCCGCAGCCGGGCGATCACCTCGTCGGCCGAGCCGGTGTCGCTGTAGCCGGAGGCGTTGCGATGGCCGCCGCCGCCGTGCGCTCGCGCGACCGGGACGAGGTCGACGGTCTTCTTTGATCGCAGCGACACGGTCCAGCTATCGGCGTCGACTTCCTTGAACACCGCCGCGACCTCGGCCTCGGCGGCGGTGCGCACGATGTCGATGACGCTTTCGGACTCTTCCCAGCTCATCCCGCTCAGCGCCGCACGGTCGACCACGGCGTACACCAGTCCCTCGCCGTCACACGCCGCAGCGTCCAACTGGGCCGACGCCAGAACACCGGCGACCATTCCCAGCCAGGCGAAGGGATGCGTGTCGAACAGCCGCCGACTCCAGGTGCGGGAGTCGACGCCGGCGTCGATCAGTCGGGCCGCGATGCGGTACGAGTCCGGGCGCGCCCACCGGAAGGATCCGGTGTCGGTGGTGAGACCGGCGTACAGGCACGTCGCGATGTCACTGTCGAGGTCGACACCGAGATCGTCGAGTATCCGTAGAACCAGCACCGCGGTGCAATCTGCTTGCGGATCAATGAAGTTCAGATCGCCGAAGCCCTTGTTGGAGGCATGGTGGTCGATGACGACGGAGGTGGCGGCCGCATCGAAGTGGGACCCCAGGACGCCCAGCCGCTCGACGCTGGCCGCGTCCACCGAGATCACGAGATCACTGCCCCGGACGCTGGGGGCGTCGACGAGCAGTTTCGCGCCGGGAAGTGCACCGAGGGCCGCGGGCAGGGTCTCCGGACCCGGAAAGGCGATCTCGACATCCACACCGAGACGATCCAGTGCCAGTCCGAGGGCGAGACCGCTGCCGATGGTGTCGGCGTCGGGGCGGACGTGACACAGGATCGTCGCCGCACCGCCACTCTCGGCGGTACGGCGAAGCGTGCCGGCGACGGCCGCACTCGAGGCGTCGCCCACTACTGCTCGACTTCGCCGGTCGCAGCATCGGATTCGTCGGCGTCCTTGCTGCGGTACGGGTCGGCGTCGCCGGCCGGTTCGGCGCCCGCGGCGCGACGTGCGACGAGTTCGTCGTTGGCCCGCGCCCGCGCCACCAGTTCCTCCATCTGCCGCGCGGCATCGGGAACGGTGTCGAGGACGAAGGTCAACGTCGGGGTGAATCGCACCCCGGTGCCCGCGCCCACCTTCGATCGGAGGATGCCGGTCGCCTTGGCCAGGCCGGCCGCGGCGGCGTCGAGGTCGGGTTCCTCGTCGAGGGTGGATCCCATCACGGTGTAGAACACCGTGGCGTCGTGCAGGTCGTTGGTGACCCGCGCGTCGGTGATCGTGACATGCGCCAGACGCGGGTCCTTGATCTCGTTGGCGATCGCCGACGCGACGATCGACGAGATCCGCTTGGCGAGACGTTGTGCTCGTGCCGGATCGGCCATCGGTGTCCTCCCAGAGGTCAGAAGATACTCCCCTCCCGGCGGGCGGCCCGGGCGAACCCGGACACCGCCCGCGGGAGGGGAGCCTCGATTGTTGCGCTGCGCGTCAGTCGCGCGCCTTCTCCTGCAATTCGTAACTCTCGATGACGTCGTCGACCTTGATGTCCGTCGACGGCGTCATCTCAGTCGCGCGCCTTCTCCTGCAGCTCGTAACTCTCGATGACGTCGTCGACCTTGATATCGCTGTAGGTCAGCGTGAGACCACATTCGTAGCCTTCGCGAACCTCGGTGACATCGTCCTTCTCCCGTCGCAGTGAGGCGATGGTGAGATTCTCGGCCACCACGACGTTGTCGCGGAGCAGACGTGCCTTGGCGTTGCGGCGGACGATGCCCGACTGCACCAGGCAACCGGCGATGTTGCCGACCTTCGACGACTTGAAGATGGCGCGGATCTCGGCGCGGCCGAGTTCCACCTCTTCGTAGATCGGCTTGAGCATGCCCTTGAGCGCGCTCTCGATCTCGTCGATGGCCTGGTAGATCACCGAGTAGTACCGGATGTCGACGCCCTCGCGGTTGGCCAGCTCGGTGGCCTTGCCCTCCGCGCGGACGTTGAAGCCGATGATGATCGCATCCGATGCGGCCGCCAGGTTGACGTTGGTCTCGGTGACGCCACCGACACCGCGGTCGATGACCCGCAACGACACCTCGTCGCCCATGTCGATACCGAGCAAGGCCTCTTCGAGGGCCTCGACGGTACCGGAGTTGTCGCCCTTGAGGATCAGGTTCAGCTGGCTGGTTTCCTTCAGCGCCGAATCCAGGTCCTCGAGGCTGATCCGCTTGCGGCTGCGTGCGGCCAGCGCGTTGCGCTTGCGCGCATTGCGGCGGTCGGCGATCTGCCGGGCGATGCGGTCTTCCTCGACGACGAGCAGGTTGTCGCCGGCACCGGGCACCGAGGTGAAACCGATCACCTGGACCGGACGCGACGGCAGGGCCGCCTCGATGTCGTCACCGTGTTCGTCGACCATGCGGCGCACACGTCCGTAGGCGTCGCCGGCCACGATCGAGTCGCCGACCTTGAGCGTTCCGCGCTGGATGAGCACGGTCGCCACCGGTCCACGACCGCGGTCGAGGTGCGCCTCGATGGCCACACCCTGGGCGTCCATGTCCGGGTTCGCCCGCAGGTCGAGCGACGCGTCGGCGGTCAGCAGCACCGCTTCGAGCAGTTCGTCGATGTTGGTGCCCTGCTTGGCCGAGATGTCGACGAACATGGCGTCGCCGCCGTACTCCTCGGGGATCAGACCGTACTCGGTGAGCTGACCGCGGATCTTCTGCGGATCGGCACCTTCCTTGTCGATCTTGTTGACCGCCACCACGATCGGCACGTCGGCCGCCTGTGCGTGGTTGATGGCCTCCACCGTCTGCGGCATGACGCCGTCGTCGGCGGCGACCACGAGGATCGCGATGTCGGTGGCCTTCGCACCGCGGGCACGCATGGCGGTGAACGCCTCGTGACCCGGGGTGTCGATGAAGGTGATGAGCCGATCATCGCCGTTGAGGTGCGTGTTCACCTGGTAGGCACCGATGTGCTGGGTGATGCCGCCGGCCTCGCCCTCGCGGACGCTGGCATTACGGATCGTGTCCAGCAGTCGGGTCTTACCGTGATCGACGTGGCCCATGACGGTGACCACCGGCGGACGCTGCTCGAGGTCTTCCTCGTCCCCTTCGTCCTCGCCGTAGGACAGGTCGAAGCTCTCGAGGAGTTCGCGGTCCTCGTCCTCGGGGCTGACCACCTGAACGGTGTAGTTCATCTCCGAGCCGAGCAGCTCCATCGTCTCGTCGTTGACCGACTCCGTCGCCGTCACCATCTCGCCGAGGTTGAACAACGCCTGGACCAGCGATGCCGGGTTGGCGTCGATCTTGTCGGCGAAGTCCGACAGCGATGCGCCGCGGGCGAGACGGATGGTCTCGCCGTTGCCGCGCGGCAGCCGGACACCGCCGACGGCCGGTGCCTGCATGTTCTCGTACTCGGCGCGCTTCGCCCGCTTCGACTTGCGGCCCTTGCGGGGTGCACCGCCGGGACGACCGAACGCACCCGCGGCACCGCCGCGACCACGTCCGCCACCGCCGGGGCGGCCGCGGAAACCGCCGCCACCTGCGGGTGCGCCGGCACCGGGAGCACCGCCACCGCCGCCGCGGTAGCCACCGCCACCGCCGCCACCGCGGTTACCGGGACCGCCGCTGCGGCCACCGGGCCGGGCGTCGGGTCGGCTGGCACGGCTGGGCATCGCACCCGGGTTCGGGCGCGGCGGCATGTTGCCGGGGCTGGGACGGGGACCGCCCTGGCCGGGAGCGGGACGTCCGCCGCCCTGACCGGGTCGATTCTGCGCGCCGGGACGTCCACCGCCGGGGCGGGGACCGCCCTGACCGGGACCGGGACGCGGACCCTGCGGACGCGGCGCGGGCGCCGGTGCCGAGGAGTACGGGTTGTTGCCGACCCGTGGTGCACGCGGACCGGGCTTCGGTCCGGGGCGCGGACCGGGACTCGGGGCCGACGGCGCTGCGGGCGCGGGGGCCGACGCAGCAGCCGGCTTGGGTGCTGCGGGCTTGGGTGCCGGAGCGCTCGGCGCTGGTGCCGGGGCCTGCGGGGCCGGGGCCGCCGGGGTGGCGGCCGCGGGACGGGCCGGGGCTGCCGGCGCGCTCACCTCGGGTGCCGGAGCGGGACCGGGCTTGGGTGCCGACGCATTGCCGGGCTTGGGGCCCGGACGCGGGCGTGCACCGGGCTTGGGTGCGCCGCCGTTACCGCCGGGCTTGGGTGCGGATGAACCGCCGTCTTTCTTGGGGAATGATTCGCGAAGTCGACGGGCCACCGGGGCCTCGACGGTCGACGACGCGGATTTGACGAACTCACCTTGTTCTTTGAGTCGCTCGAGCACTTGCTTGCTCGTCACGCCCAGTTCCTTGGCCAGTTCGTGCACGCGGGCCTTGCCTGCCACTGCTCTCCTCACTTGGAGGCCGAGCGGGCTGCCCGCTACGGCCTCGGATTATGTCCGATACGTGCTCATCGTGGGGACTTCACGGTGTGCTCATGTCTTCTGCTACCTGTTCCGGCTCGGTGTCGAGCCTGCTGTCGTCCGCGATCGGGAACCGATCCCCGGCTTCGATCGCTTCGGCGAGGTCATCTGGATTGGCTGCCAGATTCGTCGTCCTCAATGCCACTGCGAACGCCCGTCGCCGCACCGCCGCGGACACACAGTCCACGTTCGGATGCAGCCACGCACCTCGTCCCGGCATGGTCTTCGCGAGATCGACCTCGACCGTCGGTCCGTTGGCACCCTCGCGGGCGACCACACGAACCAGTGCGGTGATCTCGGCGCGTTGCCGACATCCGATGCACATTCGGACGGGACGATCCCGACGGCCATCGTCAGAGGACGTGGTCGACGGCTTTCGCTGAACCATCGCTCAGTCTAGCGTGAGTCGCCGCTAAGAGGACAATCGGCCACCACTCGGTGTGCGGGAGCCGGTCGCGGGCGACCCGTCGGCATCGGATCGGATGTCGATCCGCCACCCGGTCAGCCGTGCGGCCAGTCGTGCGTTCTGCCCTTCCTTGCCGATGGCGAGGGACAGCTGATAGTCCGGCACGACCACTCGTGCGGCTTTCGCCGCGAGGTCGACGACCTCGACGGAGACAACCTTCGCCGGCGACAGGGCATTCCCGACGAAGGTGGCCGGATCGGTGTCGAAGTCGATGATGTCGATCTTCTCGCCGGCGAGTTCACTCATCACGTTGCGCACGCGCTGCCCCATCGGCCCGATGCAGGCACCCTTGGCGTTGAGGCCGCTGACACCGGTGTGCACCGCGATCTTCGACCGGTGACCCGCCTCGCGGGCGACGGCGACGATCTCGACGGAGCCGTCCTCGATCTCGGGGACCTCCAGCGAGAACAGTTTGCGCACCAGGTTCGGGTGCGTGCGCGACAGGGTGATCTGCGGGCCACGCTGTCCCCGGGTGACGCCGACGACGTAGCACTTGATGCGGTCGCCGTGGGTGTAGGTCTCCCCCGGCACCTGCTCGGCGGGTGGGATGACGCCCTCGGTGGCGTTGGCCTCGCTGCCGATCTGCACCACGACCATGCCGCGGGCGTTGGCGCGGGCGTCCTGCTGGACGACGCCGCCGACGATCTCCCCCTCGTGGGCGACCAGATCGCCGAAGCTCTTCTCGTTCTCGGCGTCACGCAGCCGCTGCAGGATCACCTGGCGTGCGGTGGTCGCCGCGATGCGGCCGAATCCCTCGGGGGTGTCGTCGTATTCGTGGACGACGTCGCCGTGCTCGTCGAGTTCTTGGGCCATCACGCGGACCTCACCGGATTTGCGGTTGACGTCGATGCGCGCGTGCGGGGCGAAGCCGTCGGTGTGGCGGTAGGCGGTGAGCAGGGCCGTCTCGATGGCGGTGATGACGGTGTCGATCGAGATGCCCTTGTCGGCCTCGATCATCCGCAGGGCGTTGATGTCGATGTTCATGTCGTGAGTGCTCCTATTCATTTGTCGGTTTCACTTGTGCCGATATTCAGTTGTGTGTGCCCAGTTGTGTCGAGTCCAGTGTCCGCCGCGGGACCCGTCCTTCACAATTCCGTCGGACCGGGTTCGCGGCGTCGCGCGATCTCGGTGTCGTCGAGGCCGCAGCGTTGCAGTTCGGCCACGCTCGGGCGGGAGAAGTCGACCTCCACCACGGCGCGTTCGATCGCGGTGAGCGGGATCGCTTCGGCACCGATCCGGCCGCGGGTGTTGGTGACGACGGTGACCTCGTCGTCGGTGCTCGCCCCGATGCGTCCCTCGACCTTTCGGCCGTCGTGCAGGGTCGCACGGACCTTGCGGCCCTGCGCCCGTCGCCAGTGCCGCGGCAGGGTGAGCGGGCGCCCGATGCCGGGTGAGGTGACCTCGAGCGTGTAGGGGGTGTCGGAGATGTCGGGACCGGCGTCGAGGACCTCGTTGATGTCGCGGGTGAGCGCACCCAGGACGTCGAGATCGGCGCCGCCGTCACGATCCACGACGAGGCGGACCTCGTCGGCGCCGGCCGCGGACGAGATGATCACGTCCTCGAGGTCGAAGCCGCCCTCGACGACCAGATGTTCGACGAGGTCGTGAACCCGCTGCTTCTCGATGGCCACCACGTTCTCCTCGTCTTCAGTTGTCTCTGGCTTCGGTTGCCTGTTCGGTCGGCTCGCCCATGGTAGTGGATGGGCGCAGCGGATCCGACCACCGTGTGCACGGCCGGTGCGGACTCCGACCGGGCTGGCATCATGTGTCGGGTGATGCGTCCACCACCCGCCGACCCCGTTCACGGCGATACGCCCCACGTCCGCACCGGCCCGTCCCGTCGCACCGTTCTGCGCGGCGGTGTGATGCTCGGTGTCGGCGTGACGGTGGTGGCCACCGCCGCGGGATGCGATCGAGGGCCCACGCCGGGTCAGGTCACCGCACAGGCGCTGGTGCCGTTGGCCCGGTCGGCGCTGGCCGACGCCGCGGCGGCCCGGGCGCTGGCCCCGCAGGTGACCGACTACGCTGCCGCACTCGGCGTCGTCGCCGATCAACGCGGTCAGCATGCGCAGGCTTTGCGGGAGGAGATCACCCGTCTCGATCAGGACATCGCCGGGCAGATCGATACGGTGTCCGGCGGCGCATCGAGTACGTCGGCGTCCTCGTCGGGTGCCGGCCCCAGCGCGACAAGCGGTCCGGCGGCGCCGTCGGCGACCACCCTCGACGGGCTGCGATCGGCGTTGGCGGCGTCGGCCAAGGCGGCGCGGAGTTCGGCGATCGACCTGAGCGGGTACTCCTCGGGCCTGACCGGTTCGATCAGTGCGTCGGTGACAACCCTGATGGAGGTGCAGCTCGGATGAGTTCGGTCGATGCGATGTCGGCGGCCGTCGAGACCCAGAACGCCGCCATCTTCACCTACGGGGTGGCCACCGCCTTCATCTCGTCCGCACGGCGGCCGATGCTCGAGGAGTTCATCGCCGAGCACCGCACCGAACGTGATCGGCTCACCGCGGCGATCACGGCGGCCGGTGGCACTGCACCCGAGGCCGCTGCCGGCTATACGTTGCCGATCACGGTGAATGATCCGGTCAGCGCCGCGCGGGTGGTCCTGGATTCCGAGATCGACTGCACCGTCGCCTATCGCGCCCTGCTCGAGCAGGCCGATGGTGCCCCGGCACGCACCCTCGGTGTCGACGGGTTGACTTCGTCGGCATTGCGGGCCGCGCGGTGGCGTGTCGCGCTGGGTGAGCGGCCGGCAACGGTCGCATTTCCCGGTCGTCGGTAGTGTCGCGACACCCGTGAGCGGCCGTCACCCGACGCCGGTGGGCGTCACCACCTACGCTTCCGTGGGGCGGCACCCGACGCCGCGGTGAGAAGAACGGACAACGGCAGATGACGACACTCGAGAGCGTTCGCGACCTCGCACGCCGCGCACACGCGGGCCAGGTCGACAAGATGGGCCGCGACTACTACACCGCCCACCTCGAACCGATCGCGGAACGCCTCGCGCCGCTCGGCCCCGACGCCGAGATGGCCGGACTCCTGCACGACATCCTCGAGGACACCGACGTCACGGTCGCGGAGTTGACCGACTTCGGGGTTCCGGCACATGTCATCCGGGCCGTCGTCGCGGTGACCAAGAACGACGGCGAGGACTATTCGGCCGCCATCGAGCGCGCCGCGGCCGATCCGCTCGGTCGGCAGGTCAAACTCGCCGACAACGCCCAGAACCTGTCCGGCAACGCCGCACTCGCCGAACGCGATCCGCAGACCGCGGCGCGCCTCAAGCAGAAGTACGAGACGGCGCGCGAACGCCTGCTCGCGGCGGTTTGTGACGATCCGGCCCGGTGATCCGGCCTTTGTCGAACCGTCGGGTCAGCCGCGAACCGCCGCCGTGATCGTCTCGACCGCGTCGCCGACGGGAACCTCGGTGCTCTCGCCGGTGAACCGGTCACGCACCTCGACGACACCGTTGGCGTAGCCGCGCCCGACGACGACAACCGTTGGCACACCGAGCAATTCGGCGTCCTTGAACTTCACGCCGGGTGAGGCCTTGCGGTCGTCGAGGAGGACCTCCAGACCGGCGGCGTCGAGGTCGGCGGCCAGGGTGTTGGCGCCGTCGATCGCGCCCTGGTCCTTGTTGGCGATCACCAGGTGCACGGCGAACGGCGACACCGCACGCGGCCAGCGCAGACCCTTGTCGTCGTGGTTCTGCTCGGCGAGCACCGCCACCAGACGCGACACCCCGACGCCGTAGGAGCCCATCGTCAGCCGTACCGGCTTACCGCTCTCGCCGAGGACGTCGACCTCGAAGGCGTCGGTGTACTTCTGGCCGAGCTGGAAGATGTGACCGATCTCGATGCCCTTGGCACTGACCAAGGGACCCTTGCCATCCGGTGAGGCGTCGCCGTCGCGGACCTCGGCGGCCTCGATGGTGCCGTCGGCGACGAAGTCACGTCCGGCCACCAGGCCGACGACATGCTTGTTGGGTGCGTCGGCGCCGGTGATCCACGACGAGCCGTCACCGATCCGCGGATCGACGAGATAGCGAACCCCGTTGTCCTGCAGACCTTTCGGTCCGATGTATCCCTTGGTGAGGAACGGGTTGGCGGCGAAGTCGGCCTCGGTGAGCAACTCCACCTCGGCCGGCTCGAGGGACGCCTCGAGACGTTTGAAATCGACCTCGCGGTCACCGGGCACACCGACGCCCAGTAACTCCCAATCCTTGCCCGGCTCACGGACTTTCACGAGGATGTTCTTGAGTGTGTCGGCGGCGGTGTAGATGCCGTCGAGGGTGTCGTTGGCCCACGCCACCAGGGTGTCGATGGTCGGGGTGTCCGGGGTGTCGTGCACGACGGCGGCGGGCGTGTCGTCGAACGGAATCGGCTCTGCCGCAGGGGTGATCACGGCTTCGACGTTGGCGGCGTAACCCGACTCGACGCACCGGACGAAGGTGTCCTCACCGACCTCGCTCTCGGCGAGGAACTCCTCGGAGGCGCTGCCGCCCATGGCTCCCGAGGTGGCGGCGACGATCACGTACCGCACGCCGAGGCGCGCGAAGATCTTCTGGTACGCCTCCCGGTGGGCCTGGTAGCTGAGCTTGAGTCCGTCGTCGTCGAGGTCGAAGGAGTAGGAGTCCTTCATGACGAATTCACGGCCACGCAGAATGCCGGCGCGGGGGCGTTCCTCGTCGCGGTACTTGGTCTGGATCTGATAGAGCACCACCGGCAGATCCTTGTACGAGGAGTACTCCCCCTTGACCAGCTGGGCGAACAGTTCCTCGTGGGTGGGCCCGAGCAGCATGTCGGCGCCCTTGCGGTCCTTGAGCCGGAACAGCGCCGGGCCGTATTCGGTCCAGCGGCCGGTCTCCTCGTACGGGTCGCGCGGCAGCAGCGCGGGCAGCAGGATCTCCTGGGCGCCGATGGCGTTCATCTCGTCGCGGACGACCTGCTCGACGGCCTTGAGGACCTTGAGGCCCAACGGCAACCAGCTGTACACGCCGGGCGCTGCGCGTCGCACGTATCCGGCGCGGACGAGCAGTTTGTGGCTGGGAACCTCGGCGTCGGCGGGGTCGTCGCGCAGGGTTCGCAGGAACAGGGTCGACATGCGGGTGATCACGGGAGCAGAGTCTAGTCGGGTGCTGCAACCGCGTTGTCGCGCCCGTCGGCACCGCCGATACAGTGTGGCGGTGCTCGTCATCCTCCCCCCTTCGGAAACCAAGTCCGACGGCGGTTCCGGTGCCCCGCTCGACCTCGACGCGCTGTCCTTCACCGAGCTGAACCCGACCCGTAAGCGCATCGCCGACGCGATCGTCGACCTCGCCGCCGACCTGGACGCCAGTCAGAAGGCCCTCGGCCTCGGCAAGACCCAACTCGCCGAGGTCGACCGCAACGCCGACCTGTGGCTCTCCCCCACCCGCCCGGCCATCGAGCGCTACACCGGCGTGCTCTACGACGCCCTGGATCACCGCTCGCTGACGAAGGCAGGCAAGAACAAGGCCGCCGAGCGTCTCGCCATCGGCTCGGCACTGTTCGGCGTGGTTCGGGCCACCGACCCGATCCCGGCCTATCGCCTCTCCGGCGGATCGAAACTCCCCGGGCTGCCGACCCTCACCGCACTGTGGAAACCGGACCTGTCGGCGGCACTCGACGCGGTCGACGATTTCGTCGTGGATCTGCGCTCGGGTATCTACCAGCAACTCGGCCCGGTGTCGGGGGCGGTGACCGCCACCGTGGTCACCGAGGCCGCCGACGGCACCCGCAAGGTGGTCAGCCACTTCAACAAGCATTACAAGGGACTGATGGCGCGCGAACTCGTGCGGACCCGCCGCACCGTCCGCGACATCAACGGACTCGCGTCGGTTCTCAGTGATGCCGGTCAGCGGGTGGAGATCGTGCGCGGCGATGAGGTCGTCGTGATCACCGACTGACTGCGAGTCGGGACCCGACCCGAGGTCCACAAGACGCCATTAACTATGGTGAATCGCAATGTCTGAACCGTTGTTCGTCGTCAACCTCGATCCGCGCACCCACGATCTCCGTGACCAGCCGTTCGATCCGTCGGCGCTCGAGGCGTTCGCCGCGCGGCGGCTGACGGACCGGATCGCCGACCGGTCAGCGGAATCCGGTGGCGGCACGCTGGTCGATGCGCCGTGGATCCGGCTGGACCTCGCCCCCGACACCGTGACCTTCGCCGTCACCCCCGGGCCGGCGGAGGCCGCCGTCGTCCACGACGTGCTCTCGACTGTGGGAGGCACCGCCCTCGGAGCCGGGATCGGCGTGAGCATCACGTGCGATCGGGCCTGGCTGGGTGCCGATCGGGGACCGACCGACACCGCGCTGATCGTCGTGCGCAGCGAGGCGGAGGTTGCCGAGTGCCTCATGCTCGACGGTGTGCATCCCGGGATCTACGACGGCCCGCGCGCCGCTGTGCGCACCCTGCCCACCTTCGGTTCCGAGGCCCACGTCGCCACGGCGCTCGGCGATCGGGTGTCGATCACGCTCGATGACGATGGTGTCCTCTTGACCGGAGCGTGGTTCGATCCGCCGATGCGGTTGCGGGACGGAACCCTCGTCGACGAAGCCCCGCCGGCGACGATCACCATGCGCTGGGGTGCCGCCGCGACGGTGTTGGACGTCGGGCTGCGTTATGCGGCACGCGGTTGGACCCTGCAGGCGGCGGCGAGCCATCTGCGCGTCTGGGGGCACGGTGCGCATCTGATGGTCACCGGCCCACGTCAGGCCGTCCTGTCCGAGCCGGACTGAGGGCGGGGCTCCACGGCCGGTGTGTCAGGGCCGGCGTGTCAGGGCCGATGTGTGACGGCGTCGTCGACGTCAAGGGTGGTGTTCGCGGCTTCCTGCGCGGCCTGCCCCTCGGCGACCTCCTCGGGGGTGAACCTCATGAACATGACGACGACCGCCGCGATGACGGCGATCCCCGCGCAGCACGCGAACGCCAGGCCGTAACCGTCGGCCTGCGCGGCGAGTTGGGTGGGGTTCATGGTCTCCACCGGCCCGGTGGTGCCGCCCTGCGACAGGGCCCGCGAGGTGACCATCGCGCCGACGGCGACCAGTCCGATGGCGCCACCGAGGTTCTGGGCGACCTGCGCGAGCGCGGTCAGTGGTCCGATCTCGGTGGGCGCGACGCCGGCGACCACCGACAGGGTCAACGGGATCACCGCCAGTCCGACGCCGAAGCCGATGATGATGACCGTCAGTCCGATGCCCGGGAAGTAGTGCGGCATGTCGGTGGCGATCGAGGACGCGTACAGGCATCCCGCGAGGATGATCGCGCCGCCGACGAGCACCAGCCACCGCGGCTGGATCATCAGCGAGAGCTTGGACGCGATCGCCGCGGCCACCCCCAGCCCCACGGCGAACGGCACCACGGCCAGGCCGCTCTCGATCGGCGAGTACTCCAGAATGCCCTGCAGGTACAGGGAGATGAACACCGCCATGCACATCATGATCATGCTGGCCAGGAAGATCGCGGCGAGGGCGGCGACCCGGCTGGTGTTGTCGAAGAGGACGAACGGCAGGATCGGGTTGGCGGCGCGGCGTTCGACCACGATGAATGCGGCGAGCGCGATCGCGCCGAGGAGGAAGGATCCGACGACGAGGGGCCGTCCCCACCCGTTGGGGCCCTCGCTGACCGCCAGCACCAGCAGCGTGCAGCCGACCGTGGCGAGCACGGCACCACGGACGTCGAGTGCCAGACGTTCACCCTGGGACTCACGCAACGCGAACACGGCGCCGACGGCCACCGCCAGCCCGATCGGCACGTTGATGAGGAACACCAGCCGCCAGGACATCTCGGTGAGCACACCACCGAGGATGAGGCCCGCGACCGACCCGACGCCCGTCATCGCCGCGTAGATGGCGAATGCCTGACTGCGCGGCTTTCCCGGCGCGAAGGTGGTGGCCACCAGGGCCATCGCCGTGGGTGCCGCGACGGCCGCCGACGCGCCCTGCAGGGCTCGTCCGACGATCAGGCTCGCCTCGTTCCAGGCCACCCCGCACAGCAGCGAGGTGAGGGTGAACGCCGTGACACCGACGATGAACATCCGCTTGCGGCCGAAGGTGTCGCCGAGTCTGCCGCCGAGCAGCATCAGACCGCCGAAGGCCAGGACGTAGGCGGTGATGACCCAGTTCGCCGACGATTCGCCGAGATCCAGGTGATCGCGGATGCTCGGGAGTGCGAGGGCGGCGACGGTGCCGTCGAGAACCATCAGCAGCTGCATCCCCGACAGCACCAGGATCGCGAAACCGAAGACCGGTCGGTACTGACCGGGCACCACCGTGGTGCCGTGATCAGACGGAGCTGATAGCGACATAAGGGTCGACGCTACCGTTCGCCTTGATCAATATGCCAATCGTTGTTGGCAATGTTGGCTCAGAAGTGACGGCAAGTTGATACGGCAGTGACCTCGTGAGGCGGCTGTGACGGCGTCGAGACGAGGATTCTGCCGGATCAGGAGCCGACGGTGGTGTCCGCGTCGGTGAACCCGGCGACGTCGCCGATCACCACGATGGCCGGTGGTCGCAGGTTGCCGCGCACCGCCTCCTCGGCGGCGTGGGCCAGATCCGCGCGGATCACCCGCTGGGTGGGCAGCGAACCGTTCTCGATCATCGCCACCGGTGTCTGCGGGCTGCGGCCACCGTCGAGCAACGCCTGGGTGAACCGGTCGATGCGTTCGACGGCCATCATCAGCACCAGGGTGCCGCGCAGCCTGCCCAGTGCCGGCCAGTCGACCAGCGAGTCGGGATGATCGGGCGCCACGTGCCCCGAGACGATCACCACCTCATGGGTGACGCCTCGATGGGTGACGGGGATGCCCGCGGATGCGGGCACCGAGATCGGGCTGGTGATACCGGGGACCACGGTCACCGGGACACCGGCGGCGACGCAGGCCTGCAGTTCCTCGAAGCCCCGGCCGTACACATAGGGGTCGCCGCCCTTGAACCGCACGACGAACTTGCCCTCCTTGGCGCGGGCGACCAGGACGTCGTTGATGGCCTCCTGCTTCATCGCCCGCCCGTAGGGCACCTTCGCGGCGTCGATGATCTCCACCTGCGGCCCCAACGCGGCCAGCAGTTGCGGCGGCGCGAGCCGATCGGCGACGACGACGTCGGCGGCCATCAGCAGCCGCAGGCCGCGGACGGTGATGAGGTCGGGGTCCCCCGGTCCGCCACCGACCAGCGCCACCCCGGGCGGGTGCGGTGCATCGTCGACGACGAGGTCACCGTCGGCCAGGGCCCGGCCGATGGCGGCCCGCAGCGCGGCGGACAGCTTGTGATCGCCGCCGGCGAGCACGCCGAACTGGACGTCCCGGTGGCGACCCGAGGCCGGGGTGACGGCCGAACCGAAGCGCGCGTCGTCGGCCCGCACACAGAACGTGTGCGACCGTTCCGCCTCGGCCACCACCGCGGCGTTGACGTCGGGATCGTCGGTGCAGGCCATCGCATACCACGCACCGGCCAGATCGCCGTCGGCATAGGCACGGCGATGGATGCTCACCCCCGGGTAGGACTCCACCGCGGGCGTCGGGTCGATCGCCACCACATGCACGTCGGCGCCGGCCGCCACCAGATTGGGCAGCCGGCGCTGTGCGACCGACCCGCCGCCGACCACGACGACCCTGCGGCCGACCAGGTCGAGGCCGGCCAGGTAGTGGCCGGACTCACCGACGGCGGCGTCACGCTCGGGGCTCTCAGGGGTGTCGGACATGAGTGTGGAGCCTACCGGCTCGGGCACGTCGCGCCCGGGCACGCGGGCATGACCGTCGCCACGATGCCCGAGTGCGCCGGAACGTCGTTGTCCGAGTGGACCTTTGACCGGCTACTGCGGCAGCTCACCGGTACGGCGGATGTAGGACCACACATCCGCGGTCGGCACCCCGAGCCGATGCGCCGCCGATTGCAGCAAGGCACCGAGGAGCAGCGAACTGCAGTATTCGCCGGCGGCGGTGTCCTCGGCGTGACAGCGCACCTCGTTCCACCAGGTCGGATTGTGGTTCGCGGCGGCCTCGGCCATGGTGATCGCGGCGTGGAAGCCGACCGGGACGTCGGGTTCCGGTGCCGGTACCGGGCGTTCACAACTGCCGCAGCAGTCGCCGCAGCCCCCCGCCGCGGGTGCCGACGGCTCGATTCCCAGGTTCATCGGTAGGTCCGCGATCGTCATGCGCCCGCCATCGCCCTTCGCGACTCACGCTCCAGCGCCCGCTCGCGGGCCCGCTGGAACTTCTCCACCTTGACGTTCATCTCCTCGAGGAAGTCGGCGAGCTTGTCGCGGTACATGTCTCCGAGTGGGCCGAAGTCGTCGCGCTCGAAGATCCGCCACTTCCGCAGCACCGGCATCACCACCTCCGAAAGGTGTTGCGGCAGATCGTAGATGCCACCCTTGGCGATGAGCACCGCGTTGCGCCGGAAGTTCGGCATCGAGGCACCGGGCATCTGGAAGTTCGAGACGATCCCGTAGATGGCGGCCATCGCCTGATCGGGCACCAGGTCGAGCGCACCGGCGACGATGTTGCGGTAGAAGAGCATGTGCAGGTTCTCGTCCGCCGCGACACGCTGCAGCATCTTGTCGGCGATCGGGTCGCCGCACGCCTTGCCGGTGTTGCGGTGACTGACGCGGGTGGCCAGTTCCTGGAAGCTGACGTAGCTGACGGCGTAGAGCATGTCGAAGCTGTGATCGCGCTGACCGTCGTCCTCGGGCAGCGGATTGAATCCGTGCGTCATGTGCAGCATGCGGGTTTCCTCGAGTTCCACCGGGTCAACCCCGCGGGTGACGACGAGGTAGTCGCGCATCACCGTCGAGTGGCGCATCTCCTCGGCGGTCCACCGCCCGACCCAGAAACCCCAGGCGTCGTCGAGGGTGAAGTTGTCGGCGATCACGCGGTGATACGACGGCAGGTTGTCCTCGGTGAGCAGGTTGGTGATCATCGCCGCCTTCGCGACCTCCGACAGCTGCGACTGCTCGGGATCCCAGTCCACGCCGCCCAGAGCGGCGAAGTTGCGCCCGTCGTCCCACGGGACGTAGTCGTGCGGGTGCCAGTCCTTGGTCATCTTCATGTGGCGTTCGACTTCGGTCTCGCAGACCGGCAACAGTTCACGCAGCAAGTCGGAGCCGGTCATCCCGGCGTCACTGGTGGCTGGTCCGATGAGGGTGCTCACGCGTCGCTCCTAGTGCTCTTCGTGTCGGATCGTTACGACCGCGGCGGGATGTGCGTCGTTGCCACGCCCGCTCGGCGGTCCTCCCGGCGCGCGGCCCGACACGCGCTCCCGGTTCTCCACACTCTCCGCCACGTCCCACCCGTCACACGTGAGCCAAAGGTCCCCTGTCGGTGGGGACCGACGTCGCGATCTGGGCGGCCCGGTGCGGTAACTTCGTGTCATGTCCTCCGACGTCCATCCCGCTTCTGCCGACGATTCCGGTGGTGAGCTCGGCCACGACGGTGCGCCGACCGCACCGGTTCGGGTGTACCTCGTCGACGACCACGAACTCGTCCGGCGCGGTCTGCGTGACCTGCTCGGAACCGCCGGCGACATCGAGGTGGTCGGTGAGGCGGCGAGCGTCGGAGAGGCCCGCGTCGGCGTCCTGGCGGCCAAGCCCGACGTGGCGGTGCTCGACGTCCGATTGCCCGACGGCAACGGTGTCGAACTGTGCCGCGACATCCGCGCCGCCGATCCCTCCATCCACTGTCTGATGCTCACCAGCTACGCCGACGACGATGCCCTGCTCGCCGCCGTGCTGGCCGGGGCGTCCGGATTCGTGCTCAAGCAGATCCTCGGACACAACCTGGTGGCGGCCGTGCGCACCGTCGGCAAGGGTGGTTCGCTCCTCGACGATCGCAGCACGGCGGCACTTCTGGCGAAACTGCGCGACGGCAAGCAGCACACCGATCCGCTTGCCGAGCTGACCCATCAGGAGCGCGAGGTCTTCAACCTGATCGGCGACGGTATGACGAACCGCCAGATCGCAGAACGAATGTTCTTGGCGGAGAAGACAATCAAGAACTATGTCTCACGCATCCTCGCCAAACTCGACATGCAGCGCCGCACCCAGGTCGCGGTGATGGCGACCAAACTGCGCGACGGGAAGGCGTAGGCCTGCGGTCGAGCCGACCCAATGCGCCGGTCCCGCCGGTCGGTGGTGCGTAGTGGCGCGGCCAATCCGCCGGTCGGTGGTGCGTAGTGGCGCGGCCAATCCGCCGGTCGGTGGTGCGTAGTGGCGCGGCCAATCCGCCGGTCGGTGGTGCGTAGTGGCGCGGCCAGTCCGCCGGTCGAGGTGCGAGGAGCGCTAGCGACGAGCCTCGAGACCTCTTGTGCCAGAGCTGGAATCGGCCAATGCCGGTGTCATCAGGCAGGTGGTCAAAGCGACTGGCGGCTCGCCCTGGGGGCTCGCCGCGACTCCACAACGCACACCGACCAGCGGATCGGCCCACCACACCCCGACCGGCAGGACGCGCCCTCCTCACCCCTCGGCCAGCGGCACCGACCAGGTCAGCGTCGTGCCACCACCGCGCCCATCGCGCCGGCGTGGTGCGGTGTGGATGTCGAAGACGCCGTCACACTCTTCGGCGCGACGGGTCAGATTGTCCAGTCCCCGGTAGTTGACGTCCTTGGCGATTCCGACGCCGTCATCCTCGATCTCCACGGTCAGCACGTCGTCGGCGCTCACCGACACGGAGATGTGCTCGGCGTGCGCATGCCGGAGCGCATTGGAAAGCCCTTCGCGCAGCACGGCATCGATGTGTGGTCCGAGCGCATCGGGTACCACGGTGTCGACCGGGCCGATGAACTGCACGCTCGGCGCGATCGGCGCGTGCACCGACAACTCCGAGACGATGTCGAGGACACGACGACGCAACGTCGAGGTGTCGTGATGATCCGACACGGTCTGCAGATCGAAGATCGAGGTCCGGATCTGGGCGATCGTCCGGTCCAGATCGGTCATCACCTGCTCGAGACGCGCGGTGGTCGCCTCGTCGGTGGTCCCCGGCTGGGCGGCCGAACGTGCCTGCATCGTCTGGATCGACATACCGATCGCGAAAAGGCGCTGGATCACATGGTCATGCAGGTCACGGGCGATGCGATGCCGGTCCTCGAGTACCTCCAGATCGCGGGCGACCTGCTGCTGCTCGGCGTACACGATGGCCAGCGACGCCACCTCGGCGACACCGGCCAGACCGGCGATCTCCTCGTCCTCCCAGAACGTCTTCTCGCGGGCGGTGATCAGCAACCAGCCGAACGCCCCCGACGCGCGATGCAGCGGCTGCACCGTCGCCCACCCGGCCCCCGAACGTGACAGTTCCGAGTCGATCTCCTCGATCGGCACCACCGACAACCCGGTACCGGCGGGCAGTGTCAACCGCGACAGATCCAACCCGGTGCGGGTGGCCCCGGCGACCGACCGATCGCCCTGCTCGCCGGTGATCAAGTACACGTCCACCGCGTTGACCAACTCGGCCACGTCCGAACACATCCGGGACAGCGTGTCCGACAACGCGATTCCGGCCAGGGGCTCCGATCCGCGACGGGCGAGGATCTGCATCCACCGGTGTCGGGTGCGCGCACGCTCGAAGAGTTGGGCGTTGTCCACGGCGATACCCGCGGCCACCGCCAGGACGGCGATCAACGTCTCGTCGAGCTCGGAAAACTGTGCACCGCCCCGCTTCTCGGTCAGGTAGATGCGCCCGAAGATCGAGCCGCGGATGATGATCGGCGCGCCGAGGAAGGTGGTCATCGGCGGGTGATTCGGCGGGAATCCCACCGACGCCGGATGTTTGGCGAGATCGGGAATCCGGAGAACGTGCGGATCGTCCATCAGCACACCGAGCACACCGCGACCGACGGGCAGCGCCCCCATCCGTGCCCGCTCGACGGGTGTGATGCCGGTGTAGACGAACTCGCTGAGACCGCCATCCGGTCCGCGCACGCCCAACGCCCCGTAGCGGGCGTCGACGACGCCGACCGCCACCTCGACGATCCGCTGCAGAGCGCGGTCGAGTTCGAGTCCCTGCCCCACAACGAGGACGGCCTCGAGCAGGTCCCGAAGGATGTCGGGGTCGTCGACACCGTACTCGAGCAGAGCGTCGAGCACGGCCCGCAGTTCAGTTCCGGACATGGTCATCGCGGTCACCACCGATCGTCATAGCCGTCGTTGCCGCGTCGACGAATCGCGCGATCGCATGTGGCGTCGCCACCGGGTGTACGTGCAGGTAGGACGCGTGCACGCCGTCACCGATGGCCCCGTCGGTGACGGGCAGCCCAGTGACGCCACGCCATCCCCAGGCGGGTGCCCCCTGGTCGATGTCGACGTAGGAGCGGTGGAATTCGTGGCCGGTGACCCGTTCACCGGCTCGATACAAGACCGAATCGGCGATGGCGACGGCATCCCGGTATCCGAGATTCAACCGTGGACCGAAGACGCCGACACCGTCGATGACACCGGTCATCGCATGCCCGTCGAGCTCCCGGCAGAGGTAGAGCAGGCCGGCGCACTCGGCGTGGATCGCGCCTCCGGCGCGGGCATGGTCGGCAATATCGTTGCGTAGCAGCGTGTTCGCCGACAGTTCGGCAGCATGTTCCTCGGGGAACCCACCCCCGATGACGACGGCGGCGGTGCCGTCGGGAAGTCGGTCGGTCAGCGGATCGAACTCGGCGATGTCGGCACCCGCGGCCCTCAGCAGTTCGGTGTGCTCGGCGTAGCCGAAGGTGAAGGCCGCCCCGGCGGCCACCGCCACCACCGGGCGGGCCCGGGGAGGTGACACGTCCGGGCCGACGGCCTCGGCGATCGCCTCCGCCGCACTCCACGGTCGATCCGGGACCCCACGCGCGGCGTGTGCCGCCGCGACGATGGCCGGCAGGTCGAGTCCGGCGCCCACCGTCGCCGTCATTGCGGCCACCGCGGTCACCGCATCCGCGCTGCGTTCGGCGGCGGGTATCAGGCCGAGATGACGCGACGGGACCGCCAGCTCGGGATTGCGGTGCAGCACACCGAAAACGGGGAGACCGACCCGCGCACACGCCTGACGTAGGACCGCCTCGTGCCGCGGTGAACCGACACGATTGAGGATCACCCCGGCGATCCGCACCGACGGCGAGTATCCGAGGAAGCCGTGCAGCAGTGCGGCCAATGACTGACTGTGGCCGCCGGCGTCGACGACGAGGATCACCGGCGCACCGATCAGCGTCGCCACATGCGCGGTCGATCCCATGCCGATGGGGTCGGCCTCCGAGATGTCCGCGTCGTCGCCGATCCCGGTGATCCGCCCGTCGAACAGGCCCATCACCCCCTCCACGACGGCGATGTCGGCTCCGCCGCATCCCGCGGCGAACAGCGGGGCGATCATCTCCGCCTCAACGAGATTCGGGTCCAGATTGCGTCCCACCCGACCGGCCGCCACCGCGTGGTACCCGGGGTCGATGTAGTCGGGTCCCACCTTGAACGGCGCAACCCGGTGTCCGGCGGCGCGCAACGCGCCGAGCAGTCCGGTGGTCACCGTCGTCTTGCCGCTACCCGACGCGGGCGCGGCGATGACGACGGTGGGGATGCCGGTGGCCGTCGGCGACGTCACGGCCTCACCACTCGATACCCTTCTGCCCCTTACGACCCGAGTCCATCGGATGCTTGATCTTGCGCATCTCGGTGACCAGGTCGGCGGCGTCGATGAGCGACTGCGGGGCGCGGCGTCCGGTGATGACGACGTGTTGCCGGCCGGGTCGCGCGGCCAGTGCCTCGATGACCTCGTCGACGTCCACCCAGCCCCAGTCCAGCGGGTAGGTGAATTCGTCGAGGACGTAGAAGTCGTGTTCGTTCGCTGCGAGGCGCCGCGCGATCTCCGCCCACCCGGCGCGGGCCGCGGCGGCGTGGTCGTCGGTGTCATCGGCGTTGGCGCGCAACCACGACCAGCCCTGGCCCATCTTGTGCCACTCGACCGGTCCGCCCTGCCCGGTCCTCTCATGCAGTTCGCCGAGGGCGGTCATGGCCGACTCCTCGCCCACCTTCCACTTGGCGCTCTTGACGAACTGGAACACCGCGACCCGCATGCCGGAGTTCCACGCCCGCATCGCCATGCCGAACGCGGCGGTCGATTTCCCTTTCCCGTCGCCGGTGTGCACGGCGAGCACCGGGAGATTCCGGCGCTGCCGAGTGGTCAGGCCGTCGTCGGGAATGGCGGTCGGAACACCTTGCGGCACAGAATTTCTCCTCGACTATCGTTATGCGGCCGAATGGACGGGGCGGGCCAGGGCGGCCAGGCTCAGGTGCTCCATGGGCAACAGTTCCGCGTTGAGGTGCACCGCGAGCTCCGCCGCGAGACCCAGACGCACCATGCCCTGCTCACAGTCGACGACAACACTGTCGATGCCTTTGCGCCCGATCGTCTCGGCGGCCGCGCGGGCCCGGGGCGCGGCGTCGGCCCCCGCGGTGGCCCGGCCGTCGGTCAGGACCACCAGCAGGGGGCGTCGATGCGGATCGGCACGTCGGGCTCGGGTGATGACCTCGTCGGCGGCGAGCAGCCCCTCGGCGAGCGGGGTGCGTCCACCGGTGCGGACCGAGGCCATCCGACGCACCGCGATGTCGACCGACTTCGTCGGCGGCACAGCGACTTCGGCGCGCGAGCCACGCGCGATCACCACGGCCACCCGATCCCGTCGGGTGTAGGAATCGCGGAGCAGATCGACGCACAGTTCACTGACGGCGGCCAGTCGGCGGCGCGCGGTCATCGATCCGCTCAGATCGACGACGAAGACCACCAGATTGGCTTCCTGACCGATCCGCGCGGCCCCACGGAGATCTCTTTCGGCGACCCGTACCCGCCCGGCGTCGTCGACACCGCGGCCGGCCGCCGACAAGACCGTGCCGAACAGATGCATCGGTGTGCCGGGACCGAAATCGGTGGCGCCGATCGTCTGGCCACGTCGACTCCGGGCGCGGGATCGTCGGCCGGGTTCGCCGTCGCCGATGCCGTCGACACGCAGGCGACGCATCCGGCGGGCGGTCGCCGCGGCGGGCCCGCCGAACAGGGCCCCCGGCGCCGGACCGGCCGGCGTCGTCGACTCGGCACCCTCCTCGTCGTTGGGTGGGGCGGCGTCGTCGGATGGGGCAGCGTTGTTGGGTGGGGCAGCGTTGTTGGGTGGGGCGGGGTCGGGCGTGGAGGGCTCGGTGGAATCGCGGGGTGCCTCGCCCGTCGGTTCTCCCCCATCGGGTCCTGGGTCATCGGGTTCACGATCTCCGGACCCGGGATCGTCCGGTGGTTCCGGGGAATCATCATCGCCAGCGGCCTCAGCGCCGGCCGCCATCGCATCGTCGAGTTGCTGATCGCTGAGACCGGATTCGTCGAACGGGTTGCGTCGGCGCCGATGCGGCAGTGCCAGTTCGACGGCGACGCGCACGTCCTCGGCGTCGACCTCGGTGGCACCCCGCAACGCGGCGTGGGCCGTCGCGGTCCGTGCCACGACGATGTCACCGCGCAGTCCGTCCACCTGCAGGTGAGCACAGATCCCGGCGATCCGGCGCAGCTGCGACGTCGGGAGCGCAACGGAGTCGATACTTGCCCTTGCCGCCGAGATACGTTGCGCGAGTTCGTCTTCGGAATCCGCGTAGCGCGCCGCGAAACCCACCGGATCGGCGTCGAAGTCGATGCGACGACGGACGATCTCGACCCGTTCGTCGACGTCTCGTCCGGCGATCACATCGACGGCCAGACCGAAACGGTCGAGGAGTTGCGGACGTAGTTCTCCCTCTTCGGGATTCATGGTGCCGACGAGCACGAAGTCGGCGGATTGGGTGTGCGACACCCCGTCACGTTCGATCGTCACCCGCCCGCTCGCCGCGGCGTCCAGGAGAACGTCGACGAGGTGATCGGCGAGCAGATTGACCTCGTCGATGTAGAGCACTCCCCCGTCGGCCTGCGCCAGCAATCCGGGAGTGAAGTCGGCCCGACCGTCGCGCAGGACACCGGTGAGATCGAGCGATCCGATCACCCGGTCCTCGGTGGCACCGATGGGTAGTTCGACGACGCGGGCACCTTGACCGTCCGCGCGCGCGTCATGAATGAGTGGACCGAGCGCACGCACGATCGTCGACTTCGCGGTGCCCTTCTCGCCGCGGATGAGCACTCCACCGATCCCGGGTGCGATCGCACTGAGGATGAGGGCGAGTTTGAGTCGGTCCTGTCCGACGACCGCGGTGAACGGATACCGCACCGGTGCGGCGATCGGGTCGCGCGGGGTGTGTCCCGACGCAAGGTCTGCGGTCATCTCAGCTCACACCCGTCTCCGCCGGACCAGCACCGTCACGCACCATCGACACGTGGGGTATCCCGTCCTCGAGGTATTCGTCACTGTTGACCCGGAAGCCGAACTTCGCATACATCTGCGTCAGGTAGGTCTGCGCCTCGATCCGGCACACGTGTTCTCCGATGTCCTCGAGCGCGGCGGTCAACAATTGTGCGGTCAGGCCCATGCCACGGTGGGCCCGTTCGGTGCACACCCGACCGATACGGAATTCGGGCCTGCCATCGGGACCGACACCGTCCTGCATGACACGCAACGTCGCCGCCACCGGAGATCCCGTGCCGTCCACCTCGTCCGACACCGACGGCGACTCGGTGAACCACCAGTGATGAGTGGTGGACTCGAGGTCCCGGCCGTCGAGTTCCGGGTAGGGGCAGGCCTGCTCGACGACGAAGACATCGACCCGCAACCGCAGGATCCGGTACAGCGTGGCGGGATCGAGGTCGGCGGCGGCACTGTGATGCAGCCGGTACGCGTTCGACGTCGCTGAGCTCATGATGTCGTGACTATCACAGGACGCACGGGCCGTGCACCTTCCCGCACATCACACCGCCGCGGTCAGCCGGCCGAGGTCGCGACCGCGTCGGAGGACTGGGTGGCTCCGCTCTTGAGCTGCAGGCTGGCGCTGGTCCAATCCCACACCTGCCGGAACAGGTCGCGATTGCCCGAGAGCTTCTGGCCGAAGGACGGAATCATCTCGGTCAGCTTGGACGTCCACCCCTGATACTCCGTGGGGAAGCACTGCTCGAGCACGTTGAGCATCGCCGGAACGGCCGTGGACGCGCCGGGCGAGGCACCGAGCAGGCCCGCGATGGTGCCGTCACCGGCGGCGACCACCGCGGTTCCGAACTCCAGCGAGCCACCGACACCGGTCTTACGGATCACCTGGACACGCTGGCCCGCGGTGATCAACTCCCAGTCGTGCCCGAGGGCGCGGGGTACGAACTCCGACAGCGTCTTCACGCGGTCGGCGGGGCTGGCGGCGAGCTCCCCGATCAGGTACTTGAGCAGACCGAACTCCTGCGGCGCGATCGAGATCATCGGCAGCAGGTTGCCGGGCTTGATGGTCGCGGGCAGGTCGGTGACCTTGCCGCTCTTGAGGAACTTCGGCGACCAGCCGGCGTACGGGCCGAACAGCAGTCCCTTGGAGTGGTTGATGACGCGGGTGTCGAGGTGCGGCACCGACATCGGCGGGGCGCCGACGGCGGCCTGCCCGTACACCTTGGCCGCGTGCTGTTCGATCAGATCGGGGTTGGTGCAGCGGAAGAACTCACCCGACACCGGGAAGCCGCCGAAGCCCTTCGCCTCGGCGATACCCGACTTCTGCAGGAGGCTCAACGCGCCGCCACCGGCGCCCACGAAGACGAACTTGGCGTGCACCTGGGTCTTCTCGCCGGTGCGACGGTTCTTCACCTTGACGATCCAGCTGCCGTCGGATTGCTTGTTCAGGTTGGTCACCGAGTGACCGAAGTAGATGTCGCCGCCCTGGCTGACGAAGTTCAGCAACTGCTGGGTGAGTGCGCCGAAGTCGACGTCGGTGCCGTCGGTGAACCAGTTGAGCGCCACCGGATCGCTGAAATCGCGGCCCTGGGCCATCAGTGGCAGCCGTGCGCTGAACTCGGCCGGGTCGTCGATGAACTCCATGCCCTCGAACAAGACCTGTCCGGAGAGACGGTCGTAACGCTTGCGCAGGTAGTCGGCGCCGGCCTGACCGTGGGTGAAGCTGACGTGCGGGATCGGGTTGATGAACTCGCTGGGCGAGCCGAGGATGCCGTTGTCGACGGCGTGGGCCCAGAACTGACGAGACACCTGGAACTGCTCGTTGATGTTGATGGCCTTGTCGATGTTGACATCACCATCGGCGGTCTTCGGTGTGTAGTTCAGCTCGCACAGTGCCGAGTGACCGGTCCCGGCGTTGTTCCACGGGTCGCTGCTTTCGGCGGCGGCGGCGTCGAGCCGTTCGAACAGGCTGATCGACCAATTGGGCTCGAGCTGCCGCAGCAGCGCTCCCAGAGTGGCACTCATGATGCCCGCGCCCACCAACGCCACATCTGTCTTGATCACCGTTTCAGACACCTGGACCCCAATTCACGCAGCCGGGACGACCGTCGTCCCTTCTCGATAGCCCATTGTCCCCTATCGCGGCGCTCCGGCAGCATCGACTCCTGTCAAGTGTGGGCTGGGCGACACTGCACCCGGACTTTCGCACCCCCTGCGCTGGTCGATGCCGCCGGTGCCGCTTCACTACAGTGGTGGCGTGACGTCTCAGCAGGGCCTCGTCAACGCCGCCAGCAGCACCGGTGCCGTCGTCCACGGCTGGCAACCCGACCACTTCCTCGACCGCTACGAAACCTGCACCATCGACCTCGGGCCCGACCCCGACGGCGAGGATCCCATCACCGCGACCCTCGTCCGCCGCCCGGCCGGTCAGGCCGATGCCGAACGCGGAGCCGTGCTGTACGTGCACGGCCTGACCGACTACTTCTTTCATGAACCCCTCGCCGACCACTTCGCCGAACTCGGCTATGCGTTCTACGCGATCGATCTGCGCAAGTGCGGGCGTTCGCTGCTGCCCCAGCACACCCCGCACTACACCGCCGATCTCGCGGTGTACGACGAGGAGTTGCGCGCCGCGATCGACATCATCGGCGCCGACGTGGGCGCCGACGCCGAGATCCTGGTTGCCGGCCACTCCACCGGCGGGTTGGTTGCAGCACTGTGGCTCGACCGACTCCGCCGAACCGACCCAACCCGCCACGACCGCATCCACGGGTTGCTGCTCAACAGTCCGTGGTTCGATCTGCAGGGCGCGCCGTTGCTCCGTTCGTACCCGGTGACCCTGTTGTTCCGGATCGTGGCCGCGGTTCGGCCGAAAACCGTGATCCCGCAGGAGTTCTCATCCGCATACGGCGACAGCATCCACGTGAGCAAGTTCGGCGAGTGGAGCTACGACCTGGCAAAGAAGCCCCTCGGCGGGTTTCCCAAGACCTTCGGCTTCCTCAATGCCGCCCGAACGGCTCAGCGGCACCTGCACCACGGCATCGACGTCGGCGTTCCATCACTCGTCTTACGTTCTGACAAAACACATTTCAGCCCGCACTACTCGTCGGCGACCGACACCGCGGACGCCGTCCTCGACGTCGGGCAGATCGCCCAGTGGAGTGGCTGCCTCGGTAATCGAGTCACCACCGTGCCGATCACCGATGCCCGGCACGACGTGTTCTTGTCGGTGCGTCACGCCCGTGAGCAGGCCTACCTCGAGGTCGACCGATGGCTCGCGGCCCTGCACGAACAACAGACTGCGAAAGGTCACTAACCCGTGGGAACAACCACATCTGTCGATCTGGCCATCATCGGATCGGGCAGTGGAAACTCCATTCCCGACGATCGCTTCGCCGGGAAGAGCATCGCCATCTTCGAGGAAAGCATCTACGGGGGCACCTGCCTCAACGTCGGCTGTATCCCGACCAAGATGTTCGTCTACGCCTCCGAAGTCGCCGACATCGCCTCTCACGGTGAGAAGTACGGCGTTCATTCGCGTGTCGACGGGGTCGACTGGCCGTCGATCGTGTCGCGTGTCTTCGGGCGGATCGACCCAATCTCGGTGGGCGGCAAACGTTATCGCGTCGAGGACTGTGACAACATCACCGTCTTCGATTCCCATGTCGAGTTCGACGGTCGCGATGATTCCGGCCGCTATCGGCTCGTCACCGGGGATTCGGTGGTCCTCGCCGACGAGGTGGTCATCGCCGCAGGGTCGCGTGCCACCATCCCCACCCCGATCGCCGAGAGCGGCGTCCGCTACTACACCAACAATGACGTGATGCGGCTGGAGAAGCTGCCGCAACGGATGATCATCGTGGGCAGCGGGTACATCGCCGCCGAGTTCGCGCATGTCTTCGGTGCATTGGGTACCGACGTGTCCATCGTGGCCCGCGGACCGCGACTGCTCCGCAAGCTGGACGACGAGGTCTCGGAGCGGTTCACCGAGATCGCCCGGGACCGCTGGGATGTGCATCTCGACACGCAGGTGTCGGGGGCGGCGAATCTTCCCGGGGGCGGAGTTCGCGTCGACTTCGAGGATGGGACCCATCTCGATGCCGACGTGCTCCTGGTGGCCGTCGGCCGAGTATCCAACGCGGATCGGCTGGGGTTGAACACAATCGGACTCACCCTCTCTGATGACGGCCGGGTCATCGCCGACGAGCATGGCCGAACCGACGCCCCCGGCGTATGGGCGCTGGGCGACGTCAGTTCGCCGTACCAGCTCAAGCACGTCGCCAATCACGAACAGCGTGTCGTGCAGGCCAACCTGTGCAAGGGTTGGGACGCCGACGATCTCGAGTCCTTTGATCATCGATACGTTCCTGCTGCCGTCTTCACCCACCCCCAGATCGCCTGCGTCGGCATGTCGGAGGCGCAGGCCCGCGCGGCCGGCCACGACATCACGGTCAAGGTCCAGGCATACGGTGACGTCGCTTACGGCTGGGCGATGGAGGACTCCACCGGGTTCTGCAAACTGATCGCCGAGAAGGGCACCGGCAAACTGTTGGGCGCCCACCTCATCGGTCCGCAGGCTCCGACCGTCATCCAACCGGTCATTCAGGCGATGTCCTTCGGGCTCACCGCCCACGAGATGGCGCGCGGCCAGTACTGGATTCACCCGGCAATGCCGGAGGTCCTGGAGAACGCCCTTCTCGGACTGGAGATCTGACCCGGCCCGTTGGTCGATCCGACCGTCCCGTTGGTCGCGGTGTTTGAGCTCCGTGGAAACGGAGGACCGTGTCCGCCGGGCCGAGCTTGTCGAGGTCGAGGTCGAGGTCCCGTCCCGGTGGTCGAGCCGGTCCGGAGCGTTAGCCGCCGCGTTGAGCTCCGTCGAAACGGAGGACCGTGTCCGCCGGGCCGAGCTTGTCGAGGTCGAGGCCTCGCAAGGCAAGCGCTGTAACTCCCCACGGCCACAACGTTTCTGCGGCAGCGGAGCCCGGACAGTCCCGGTGGGGCGGGCTGGTTCAGGAGGTGTCGAGCCGGTAGTGGAGCCTGGCGGCCAGGACACGTTCGATCCGGCTGTTGCGCGGGTTCATGCCGATGGCGGCCAGTTCCTCGAGCTCACGCTCCCGGTCGGCATCGCTGGTACGGAATCCGCCATCACGGATGCGGCGCTCGCGTGCCTGACTTTCAGTGGCCGTGTCGCGGACACGAATCCGGGTACGTGAGGCACGATCCAGCCCGGCAACGGTGTCAGGGTCGTCGGGATCGTCGGTGATCGGAACACCGTCCCCGTCAAAGATGACCAGGTCGATCTCCCCGGTACCGGTGACACCAGGTTCGTCGGGGTGCTCGCCGCCTACGGCGTCGGGCCCGTCCCGCTGATCGGGTGGTTGGGGCTCAACAGGATCGGAATGGGCTGCGCCTGAATCGAACTCGTCGACGCCTGGTTCGGGTTGCTCAGCGACGCCGGACTTGCGGTCGTCACCCTCGTCGATGCTGTCGACGATGTTGGACGAGTCGACGGCCGGAGCCGGATGGTCACTCGAAACGCCACGATCGCACGGGGTTTCGGCCTCGACGGTCGGTGCCGCGCCCTCGTGGTCGTGGCGAGTGTCGTCCTCGGCCTCACCACGTGCTTCACCGTCAGCGGCTTCGGCTTCGATGTCAGCAGTTTCGGCATCGACCGCTTCAGCGTCGACCACGTCGGCGTCACGCAGGTCGGTGTCTGCGGGTTCGGTTGCGCCGGCACCACAATCGGTATCGGTGGTGTGGTCGCTGTGGATCTGGTCGCGGATCTGGTCGAGTTTCTGCTCGTAGAGGGCGGTGATGTCGGGATGGTCGTTGACGACCTTCGGGTTCTCCGGCATGCCGGGTGCGGCGTTGAGTTGCCACCAGCACCGTCCGGCGAGCGGTCCGTCTTCGTAGATGCCGGTGGTGTACTGACCCGGGGTTCGGCCCGACCATCCGGTTGTGCGGACCACACGCCGGCGCCAAATCGGTGATATCGGTTTTCCCGCCATCAGCCCAGTCCTCTTTGGCGTGATGCATTTCCGAATGCGACGCGGGTTGCCCGCAACCGGGGAACGAACACACCTCACCACCGGTGCGGGAGAACGACGCGATCCGCTGCTCGGTCGACGCCAACCGCCGCGCCCGCCCCAGATACAACGGGAGGTCGATGGCGTCGGAGAACACCGCCAGGAACTGCTGCACATCGTTGGGATCCTCGATGTCACCCAACGCACTCAGCAAATCCGGAATAGGAATCGTGGATCCGGAGGCGGTGGTCGCATACCCGGCACCGGCGAGCAGGTCCTGCAGGAAGGTCTTGATGATCAACGCAACCGGTAGTCCCCGATGCGTTTTGCCGAGCACCCCTTCTTTCATCGCCGACACCAACAACACGTGCATCGCATCATGATTGCGTTGCGCCTGGAACGATCGTCACGCTTGACCGCCGCGGCGAGCACGTCGGGGTCAGCATCCCCGATCGCGCCGGTCGGGGATTCCGGATCGTGCAAGTTGTTCATCCCGGGTTTGGCCCAGGCGTCCAGCATGGTGTCCCACAGGGCGCGGGTGATCGGGGGAAGGTGCCCGTTGAGTTTCGCCATCCCATCGACACGGGACTGGTTGATCCACAGGTTGCGACGCTGTTGGCGTTCCTTCTCCTCGACGAGCTGTCCGTCGGGGTCGAGGTGCGCCAAAATCCGGGCACCCATCTTGGTGATGCCGGCCGGAATATGCTCGGCGGCTTTCTCCCCGAGGGTGGCTTCGGCGGCGACCTTCTTGTCATGGGGTACGGCGTTGGGGATGTTGTCCAACGCTTCCAGTGCCGCCGACAGGTGGGTGTGGCCGATCAGACCCTGCTCATAGGCTTTGGAGAGGGTGGGATATTTCGGTTCCTCCGGTTGCCCGGTCAGCCCGTGGAATCGGGCGGTGGCCTTCATATGAGCGATGCGCATGGTGGGTTGCGCGATCCGCAGATCGTAGTTCAGGAAGTTCGACAGGCTGACTTTGCCGACCTTGCGGTGCACACCACGATCAGAGATTTCCAGGATCGCGCGATCACCCTGAAAGTGGGTACGGGTCGCGATCTGTTCGGACAGTTTCGCCGCTTCGATGACTTCGGTGTCGGAGCATGCGGTCATCGGAGTTTCGGCCAGTTCGTCGAGCATCGCGTTGATCTGGTGCATCAGCTGCAGTGGTCGCGACATAGGAGTGTCGGTGGTGTCTGTCATGCTGATGTCACCTCCCCCGAGAAGGCCGTTGTGGCGTATGTGTTCTATTATAGCGGTCCACATCTATATTCGCAAGGCTTTTCTACCCACAGGGTGTGCATGCGTGAATATGGTTGGGGTGCTGGCTATTTCCAGCCTTGCGTCACCGGGTCTCGACACGGTTCGTCGCTTGCGCTCCTCACCGGCTCGACCGGCGGGATGAGGGTGCTCGACGAGGCCGTTGGGACGCGTCAGGAGATGGGGTTGGTCGAGCGTCGCCTGACCGACGGCGCTCAGAAAACTGCTGAGCGCAAGGAGATCTCGCTGGCCAGTTCGGCCGGCGCGTGTTGCGGAATCCAGTGGTCGACGCCGGACAGTACGCAGAAGCGGAAGTCCGAGTAGGCATACCGCCCGCTCTGCTCGGCCTGCTCACGCCCGAGCGCAGAGTCGGCGTCGCTCCACACCATGGTGGTGGGAATCTCGACGGGTCGGCACGACATCGTCTTGGCGATGTCGGTGGTGAAGTTCGCCCGGTACCAGTTCAACGCCGCGGTCATCGCCCCCGGTTCCTTCAGTGGGGCAAGCTCTTCCGCAGTGACACCCGCCCGACGCAGCAGTACACCGTTGCGCGCGAGGAGCTTCTCCTCCGCACCGTCGGCAATGAAATCCTTGATGTAGGAGGATCTTTCCCGTTGATCACTGGTGTCCAGTGAATCTCGGGTCGCCGACGGGTGACCCGTGCTGACCGCGACGAATCCGGTGAACCTGTCTGGATGCTTGGCGGCGAGGTGCCAGGCAACCAGCCCTCCCCAGTCGTGTCCGACCAACAACGCGTAGTGCACGCCGAGCGCATCGAGGATGCCGATCGCATCGTCGACGAGATGATCGATCCGATAATCCTCGACCTTGTCGGGACGGGCACCCGGGCTGTAGCCGCGCTGGTTGGGCACGATGGTCCGCAATCCCGCCTCATGAAGACGCGGGACGACGGCGTCGTAGCACGAACCGTTCACCGGAAAGCCGTGAAGGAGTAGCACCCAGGGGCCCTTGTCCGGGCCCCCGGTGGTGACCTCGAAACTCAGATCCCCCACATCGACCGTGCGCTGTTGTGTGTCCACTCGGTCCAGCCTAGGTGATCGCCGACACGTCAGAGGTTCAACACGGGCGCGGAATCAGCGCGCTGGCGATGATCGGCAGGTCCGCGCGAGCTCCGGCGGCGAGGATGTCCACGACGGCGTCGAGATCGAGATGCTCGACCACCAGATCCGCGATGCGGTCGACCTGCTCGGCGCGCACGTCGGCGAAGGTGACGGTTTCGTCGGGCTCGAACTCGCTATGGCCCGATTCTCTTGCGACCCAACAGAGGAAGTCCCGGCGAAACCCGTCCGAGGCGAGCAAGCCGTGCCAGTGTGTCCCCCGTACCGATCCTCGAGCCGCGCCTTCGTCGCCGAAACGGTCGTCGCGCAGCCAGGGTTCCTCGGCGGAACGCGTCACCCGTCCGTGATGGATCTCATATCCGCTGATCGGGAGACCGCCACCGGTGCCACTGACCTCGCGGAGGATCTTCTGCTGATCGAACTCCACGTCGATGTCGAGGAGGCCGAGACCGTCCACCCGCTCGTGTCCCGTCGCCGACTCCACATCGTCGACGATGAGTCGGCCGAGCATCTGGAATCCTCCGCAGATCCCGAGGATCGGCCGGCCGGCAGCAGCCCTCGCCTGCACGGCGCTGTCGATCCCCCGTGACCGCAGCCACGCGAGGTCGGACACGGTGGCCCGAGTGCCCGGGAGTACCACCAGATCAGCGGAGGCGACGCTGCCCGGATCGTCCACCCACGTGACGTCCACGCCCGGATCGCATGCCAAGGCCTCCACGTCGGTGGAGTTGGAGATCCGAGGTAGCCGGATCGCGGCCACCGTGAGGTTGCGGCCCGACCGATCCGACGTCCCGAGCGGTCCCACCCGACGGCCGACCGGCGACGACAGCGAATCCTCGGCATCGATCCACAGGCCGGTGTCGAACGGCAACACGCCCAGCGTCGGCCGTCCGGTCAACGCCTGCAGCTGCATCAGTCCCGGTTCGAGGATCGACACATCGCCACGGAACTTGTTGATGATGTAGCCGGCGATGCGCGTCTGATCCGCGCTGTCCAGGATGGCGGTGGTACCGAAGAGGTGCGCCAGCGATCCGCCGCGGTCGATGTCGGTGACGAGCAGCACCGGAAGGTCGGCAGCCTGCGCCAATCCCATGTTGGCGATGTCGGTATCACGCAGATTGATCTCGGCGACCGAACCGGCACCCTCACAGATGACGACATCGAATTCGTCACGTAGCGAGGACAATTCATCGGCGACCACCTCGAGTAGATGGGACCGGCGCGTGATGTAGTCGCGAGCGCCCACGTCGCCGGCCGGCTGCCCACGCACGATCACATGCGACCGTCGATCACCGCCCGGCTTGAGCAGCACGGGATTGAATCGGGTCGACGGTTCCAGACCACAGGCGTACGCCTGCAACGCCTGCGCGCGACCGATCTCGCCGCCGTCGATCGTGACCACCGAATTGTTGGACATGTTCTGGGCCTTGAACGGCGCGACCCGCACGCCCTGTCGCGCCAGCGCCCGGCACAGCCCGGCGACCACCAGGCTCTTGCCGGCGTCCGAGCTCGTCCCCCCGATCAGTACGGCACCACGAATCCCGGTCACCTCGGTCACCCTATCGGTGCGTTCGTCGTTCGGGTGCTTTCCGCGCCGTCGATCAGAGCCCGCCTCCGCCATCCGCGTCGACGCGGGGCCCCCGGGGTTCGATACCCTCACCCGAGAACGTCGGGGTGAGGAGATATCGATGGCACTGGCCGCCGGTGCGACCTTTGCCGGTTGTCGCGTCATCGAACAGCTGGGTGCCGGCGGCATGGGCGAGGTCTATCTCGTCGAACACCCGCATCTCGGACGTCGTGAAGCACTGAAGGTGATCTCGGTTCGCTCCGACGACCCGTCGTTCTCCGAGAGATTCACCAGCGAGGCCCGGACCGCGGCGTCCCTCGATCACCCCGACATCGTCACCGTCTATCACTACGGGATCGAGGACGGCCAGCCGTGGTACACGATGGCCTATATCGCGGGCACCGACCTGTCCGGTGCGGGCCCGCTCCCGCCGCACGAGGTAGTTGCGATCCTGACCCGGGTGGCCGACGCGCTCGACGATGCTCACGCTCACCGAATCATTCACCGCGACATCAAACCGGCCAACATCCTCGTCACCCGCGGCGCCGACGGTTCCCTCAACCGGGTCACGGTGCTCGACTTCGGCATCGCACGCCTTCTCGACAGCACCAGGATGACGACGTCCAACGCGTTCATCGGCACCGTCGCCTACGCCGCGCCCGAGGTCCTCACCGGCTCGGCGGCGAGTCCGGCGTCAGATCAATATGCGTTGGCGTGCACGACCTTCGAATTGTTGACCGGCCGCGCGCCGTACGTCGCCGACAATCCGGGCGCGTTGATGATGGGTCATATCAACTCACCCATTCCGCGGGTGTCTGCAGCCGACCCCACCCTGGCACCGTTCGACGACGTGTTTCGACGTGCACTCGCCAAGACCCCCGAGCAAAGGTTCCCGAACTGCGCCGCGTTCGCCTCGGCCTTTGCCAACGCCGCGGCTCACATGGGACCGTCCGCCCCAGCCCCGGCCGCGCACTTCTCACCGGTGCCGGGTGTCGCGCGTCCTCCCGTCCATCCCCACGTGGCAGCGCCCGCATGGAACCCGCAACCTCCACGTGGACGGCCGCGACGTGGACTGGCGATCGGTGTCGGCGTCGCGGCATTGGTTCTCGTGATGGCGCTCGTCGCCGTCGTGGTGGCAGTTGTCGCCGACGTCGGCGATGCGGACTCGACATCGGCACTGCCGCGCTCCGAGTTCCTGGTGCAGAATCCCGCGGAGATCCCCGTCGGTGGTTGGGTGAGTACATCGGTGGGTGCCGGTCACGCGTGTGCCATCGCGACGGCCGGATCGGCGTACTGCTGGGGAAACAACGATGCGGGCCAACTGGGCAACGGCATCAGCACCGGCGCGCCGGTGGTCCCGGTGAAGGTCGTCGGGCTCGCCCACGTGACCGCGATCAGCGCCGGGTCGGGCCACACCTGCGCCATCGACTCCGGTCGGGCATGGTGCTGGGGCGAGAACGACAAGGGACAACTCGGCAACCGATCCACCACCGACAGCGCGACTCCAGTCGAGGTCGTCGGCCTCACGGACGTCACGGCCATCTCCGCGTCGATCAACGTGACGTGTGCGGTGGCCCAGGACGTTCCGTATTGCTGGGGTAAGAGCACTTTCGCGCTCGGCGATGGTTCATCCACCGCGAGCACGACGCCGGTACGGGTACTCGGGCTGACGGATTCGACGTCGGTGAGCACCGTCGCCAACACCTCGTGTGCCACGGCAACCGGCGGGACCGTGTTCTGTTGGGGCGGCGGGAGCCGGGGCACGCTCGGGGACGGGCGATCCCTGGCCTCGGACGAGACCGACTCGACGGTTCCGGTGCGCTCGGGCACCCTGACCGGGGTGTCGCAGGTGTCGGTGGGCTCACTGTTCGGGACGGCCTGTGCGCTGTCGAAGGCCGATGTGTACTGCTGGGGCGACAATCATTCGGGCCAGGCAGGCGTCAACGAATCGGGCGAGCGAGGTGCGCCGAACCTGCTGGTCCCTCGACAGGTGCACGGAGTCGACGATGTGACATCGATCAGCGTCGGCGATGCCCACACGTCCCGGTTCCGGAGGAGGTCGACGCGGTATTCGCTCGAGCCCTCGCCAAGGATCCGGCGGAGCGGTACGCGAGCTGCCGCGAGTTCAGCGCTGCTCTCGCGCACGCGGCGTCCGCACCCCGGAACGCACCGCCGATCAGCGCACCGACGACGGATGCGTCGTCCGCGATGCCGACGGTGTTCTCCGGTGCTCCGACCGTCGCGCCGGGGTCCGCTCCGCCACCACCGGTGCTCGCGCAGCCTGCCGCGGGGCAATCGTCCACCGGCCATCGGCGGGGACGCGGGTCCCGCTCCGCACGACGAACTGTCGTACTCGGTGGCGTACTCCTGCTCCTCGCCGCCATCGCGGGTGTCACTCTCGTGACGTCGGTCGGCGACGGATCGGACGCGCCGACCACCGCATCACGGGAGTCGACCGTCGGCGAGTGGACCGCCGTCAGCACATCCACGAACGTGACCTGCGGAATCAAGAGTCGTGGGCTGTTCTGTTGGGGCGACAACGAATACGGCTCCGTCGGCGACGGCACCACCACCGATCGCTCGGTTCCCACGCCCGTCCACGGGCTCGGCGACGTCTCGTCGGTGTCGGTCGCCTACGGGCAGGCCCGGGCCTGCGCCGTGAGCGACGGCGACGTGTACTGCTGGGGCCAGAACGCCTCCGGTGGCGACATCAAACCGACCCGAGTCGACGGCATCTCCGGTGCCAGCGAGGTCACCGCCGGAGTGACGACCTGCGCCGTGCGGCAGTCACAGGCCTACTGCTGGGGAAGCAATGTCGACGGCGGCACCGGTACCGGATCCACGATCGGCTTCATCCCGGAGCCGACGCGGGTGATCGGACTCGAGGATGTGGCATCGATCGCCACCGGCGTCGGCACCACCTGTGCGATCACCCACGCGGCCGACCTGTACTGCTGGGGGAGGAACACCACCGGACAGGTCGGTGACGGGACCACGCAGAATCGGCTGACGCCGGTGAGGATCGCGGGACTGCGGTCGGTCACCTCGGTGACCCTGGGCGCCGACGCGACCTGCGCCGTCGCCGACGGGACCGTCTACTGCTGGGGTTCCGGGCCCGTCGGCCGTCCGGAGAATGGCCGGGTCGGCCACCTCAGCCCCACCCCGGTGGGTGTGAGCGGTGCCCGCGACGTCGTCCTGACCAGCAACGGCGGCTGCGCAACGGTGAACTCCGGCCGCGTCACCTGCTGGCAGGTCCTCGACACGGCGCCACCGTCGACGCCTGCGGTGCTGCCCGAACTGGATCAGGTGACGAACCTGGTGGGTGTGGCGAACACGTGCGCGATCTCGGCCGGTCACCTGTACTGCTGGGGACGCAACAACGCGGGGCAGCTCGGCGACGGGACCACGACCACGTCGTTCGGCACACCCGCACGCGTCAGCGACCCGGAATGACGGTGCGTGCAACGTTCTCGGCGTGCCCCCCTTCCACCACGTTTCGCTACAGTTGAGCGCACATTTGTCGACGAAGTCGGGGGAATCGACGCGTGATGCTGCTCCAGCCCGGCACGATGTTCGCCGGCTACCGCGTCATCCGCCGGCTCGGTGCCGGCGGCATGGGCCAGGTCTACCTCGTCGAACATCCCTCTTTGCATCGCCGCGAGGCGCTCAAGATCATTTCCGCCAACACCGACGACCCCGACTTCTTTCATCGTTTCGCCAACGAGGCCCGAGTGGCAGCGTCCCTCGATCACCCCGGCATCGTCACCGTCCATGCGCATGGCGTCGAGAACGGCACACCGTGGTTCACCATGAGCTATCTGGAGGGGCGCGACCTCTATCACAGCCCGGCGCTGCCGATCGAGGATGTGTCCCACATCATCGGCAGAGTCGCCGACGCCCTCGACTACGCCCACGCCCGCCGCATCATCCACCGCGACATCAAACCCGCCAACATCGTCATCACCACCGACCCCCACGGCCACCCCGACCGCGTCACCGTCCTCGACTTCGGCATCGCCCGACTCATCGACGCCCCCAAGATGACCGCCACCAGCGCCTTCATCGGCACCCTCGCCTACGCCGCACCCGAGGTCCTGAGCGCCGCCGACGCCGGCCCACGATCTGATCAGTATGCGTTGGCGTGTACGGCATTTGCGCTGTTCTCGGGCACCCCACCGTATCCGGCGAACACGCCGGGGCAGCTCATCGCCGGCCATATCCGCTCGCCGATACCGCGGCTGTCGGAGCGGGTTCCGGTACCGGCGGCCGTCGACGCCGTCCTCGCCCGGGCGTTGGCGAAGAATCCGGCGGAACGCTTTGCGACCTGCCGTGAATTCGCGACCGAGCTTCGCCACGCGGCCGCGGTGACCCAACCGATGGCCGCCCGCGGCGCACCGACGTTGGTGCCATCGTCGCCGGCGCCATCGACGAGTCCGTTGCCCCCGCGGGGGCCGGTTGCCATCGGCGCGGCCCCGCCCGCTCGGCGAGTGTCGGCGCCCCCGCCGCGATCGCCCGGACACAGCACACCGCCGCTCGCGCCGGCTCCCGGACCTGCGCCGATCCACCCTCAGCAGTTCTCCCCCACGCAGCTGCGTTCGCCGCTCCGGCCGCCGGTGAACCCGGCACCCCCGAAGGAGTCACGGCGCCGAGCCGCCGTGATCGCCGGCGCGGTGCTCGGCATGGTGGTCGTCGTCGCGGTGATCACCGGTGTCAAGGTCTGGGTGTCGGGCGCCGACGAGGCACCGTCCACCGTTCCCGTGGCCACCGACTCATCCGACCCGTCGACGAGCCCGGCGACGCAGATCACCGGCGACTGGACCGCTGTCTCCGCGGGCGGATCGGTCACCTGCGGCATCAAGGGCGGGACGCTGTTGTGCTGGGGTGACAACGACTACGGTTCCATCGGCGATGGCACCGCCACCGACCGCACCGTCCCCACCCCTGTCAAGGGACTCGGCGAGGTGTCGGCGGTGTCGGTCGCCGTCGGAACCGCCGAAGTGTGCGCGGTGAGCGGCGGCACGGTCTACTGCTGGGGCCAGGAATTCGGGAGTGGTGATGTCCGACGCACCCCGGTCCGTATCGACGGAATCTCCGATGTGACCGCCATCTCCACCTCGGGGACCAACACCTGCGCAATCCGGCAGGCCGAGGCGTACTGCTGGGGCAACAACGTCTACGGCACCGCCGGAACGGGGACGACGTCACCGTCGGTGAACACCCCCACGAAGGTCCCGGGACTGCGGAACGTGACCGCTGTGGCGGTGGGCATCGGCAACGCCTGTGCGATCACGCGCGCCGCGGACCTGTACTGCTGGGGAAAGAACGAGACCGGTCAGATCGGTGACGGAACGCAGCAGAACCAACTGTCCCCGGTGAAGATCGACCTTCCAGCGGTGACGTCGGTGTCTCTCGGCCCCAACAACACCTGTGCCGCCGCGGGGCAGGTCTACTGCTGGGGATACGCCGCCGGCCAGTACCCGGCCGGCACCGAAACCGACCATCTGCTCCCGGAGACCGTCGGCGTCGACGCTGCGCGCGATGTCGCGAACGGTGGAACCGGCGGCTGTGCGTCGGTGGCCGACGGGCATGTCATGTGCTGGGGTCCCTACTCCCCTGAGTCGGAACCGAGCTCCCTGCCCACCCTCGACCGCGTGACGAGGTTGGTCGGGTTGGGCAACATGTGCGCGATCTCGGCGGGTCAACTGTATTGCTGGGGACTCAACACCTCGGGCCAGCTGGGCAACGGCTCTTCCGCGAGTTCGTTCAATCAGCCCGCCCGCGTCCGGGATCCGGAGTGATCGCGAGGCGCGGGGCCCATCGACCCCCGGACGCCTGCGCGGGTTCCGTCGGGGATGGTTGGCTACAGTTGATCGCACATTTGTCGACGCAGTTGGGGGGAATCGGCGCATGACGCTGCTCGAACCGGGCACACTCTTCGCCGGCTACCGCGTCATCCGACAACTCGGCGCCGGCGGCATGGGCCAGGTCTACCTCGTCGAACACCCCTCACTCCACCGCCACGAAGCCCTCAAAATCGTCTCCACCGGAACCGACGACCCCGACTTCCTCGCCCGCTTCACCAACGAAGCCCGCATGGCCGCCTCCCTCGACCACCCCGGCATCGTCACCGTCTACGCCCACGGCATCGAAAACCGCACCCCCTGGTTCACCATGACCTACCTCCAGGGACACGACCTCGACCACCACCCCCCACTCCCCATCGACGACACCCTCCACATCACCACCCGCGTCGCCGACGCCCTCGACTACGCCCACGCCCGCCGCATCATCCACCGCGACATCAAACCCGCCAACATCGTCATCACCACCGACCCCCACGGCCACCCCGACCGCGTCACCGTCCTCGACTTCGGCATCGCCCGACTCATCGACGCCCCCAAGATGACCGCCACCAGCGCCTTCATCGGCACCCTCGCCTACGCCGCACCCGAAATACTCAACGGCGCACCCGCCACCCCCGCCTCCGACCAATACGCCCTGGCCTGCACCACCTTCACCCTCCTCACCGGCACCCCACCCTTCCCCGCCACCAACCCCGGCCACCTCATCTCCGGCCACCTCCACGCCCCCATCCCCCGACTCTCCGAACGCATCCCCACACCACCGGCAGCCGACGCGGTCATCGCACGAGCCATGGCCAAAAACCCCACCGACCGCTACCCCACCTGCCACGACTTCACCACCGACCTCCACCGCGCCATGTCGTCCCGCGGTGCACCGACGTTGATACCGGGCGCGGTACCGATGCCGCCGCAGCACCCCGGCGCACCGGGTACCGGCCTGACCCCTGCCACGCCTGCGCCACCCGCTCCGACGTCGCCGCGCGGGTCATCGGCACGGCGAACGGCCCTGCTGGTGACCGCTGCAGTGAGTGTGCTGCTCCTCGTCGCGGCCGTCGCGGGTGTCGCCGTCTGGTTGTCGGCGGGTGACGAACCGTCCACGCCGCCGGCCGCCGCGTCGGGAACCGGTGCGCCGGCGGCCACGAGCGCGCCGGACGCGAGCGGTGACTGGACCGCGGTCAGCACCTCGACGACCGTCAGCTGTGGGATCAAGGGGCGTGCGCTGTTGTGTTGGGGTGACAACGATTACGGCGCCGTCGGTGACGGCACGACCACCGACCGCACCGTCCCGACGGCGGTCACGGGCATCAGTGATGTCTCGTCGGTGTCGGTGGCGTTCGGTCAGGCCCGGGTCTGTGCGGTGAGCAAGGGCGACCTGTACTGCTGGGGTCAGGATCTCGCGGGCGGCGACATGCAGCGAATCCCCACTCGCGTCGACGGCATCTCCGATGTCAGTGGGGTTTCCTCCGGGATCGCCACGTGTGTGGTGCGTCGGGGTGAGGTGTACTGCTGGGGAAACAACGTGTACGGAAGTGCCGGCGTCGGAACGACATCCACGTCGGTGGCCGATCCGACGAAGGTGGCCGGTCTGGAGAACGTGGCGTCGATCACGAGTGGGGTCGCCACCACCTGTGCCATCACTCGCGGGGCCGAACTGTACTGCTGGGGCCAGAACAACACCGGCCAGGTGGGCGACGGCACCCGGGAGAACCGCGCAACCCCGGTGAAGATCCCCGGACTACGTTCGGTCACCTCGGTCAGTCCCGGCACCAGCAATACCTGCGCCGTGGCCGAGGGGCAGGTCTACTGCTGGGGGTACGGTCCCGGCCAGTATCCCTCGGGCACCGAGAACGAGCATCTGCGCCCCGAGCCGATCGGACTCGACGGCGCACGATACGTCGCCAACACCGGGACCGGTGGATGCGCCGCGGTCGTCAGCGGCCACGTCTCGTGCTGGCGTAGTGGTGGCGACGTGGCGCCGACGCCCGCCGACGTGGCGGGCATCGATCAGGTGACGGCGCTGGACGGCAACATCAACGTCTGCGCGATCTCGGCCGGCCGGCTGTACTGCTGGGGTCTCAACAATGCCGGGCAACTCGGCGACGGGACGACGACCACCTCGATCGATCAGCCGGTGCGGGTCCGCGATCCGGCGTGAGGCCGGTCGGCGTCGGGCCGGTCGGGCGTCGGGCCCGGTCAGGCGTCGGGCCCGGTCAGGCGTCGGGCACCGTGAGGATCTCCGCGCCCGTGTCGGTGACGACGAGCGTGTGCTCGAACTGGGCCGTCCACTTGCGGTCGACGGTCACCACGGTCCACCCGTCGTCCCACATCTCCCACGGCAGCCCACCGAGATTGATCATCGGTTCGATGGTGAACACCATGCCGGGTTCGATGATGGTGTCGACGTTGGGCTGGTCGTAGTGCAGGACGACGAGTCCGTTGTGGAAGGTCTCGCCGATGCCGTGGCCGGTGAAGTCGCGGACCACGGTGTAGCCGAATCGGTTGGCGTAGGCCTCGATGACGCGGCCGATCACGTTGAGTTCACGTCCCGGTTTGACCGCCTTGATGGCGCGTTCGGTGGCGATGCGGGTGCGCTCGACGAGATCGCGTGCCTCCTGCGACACGTCGCCGGCGAGGAAGGTGGCGTTGGTGTCGCCGTGGGCCCCGTCGATGTAGGCGGTGACGTCGATGTTGACGATGTCGCCGTCGGCGATGACGGTCGAATCCGGGATGCCGTGGCAGATCACCTCGTTCAGCGAGGTGCAGCAGGATTTCGGAAAGTCCTTGTAGCCCAACGTCGACGGGTAGGCGCCGTGGTCGATCATGTACTCGTGCGCGATGCGGTCGAGTTCGTCGGTGGTCACTCCGGGGGCGACGGCCTTGCCGGCCTCGGCGAGGGCGTTCGCGGCGATCTTGCTGGCCACCCGGACCTTCTCAATCACCTCGGGGGTCTGCACCCAGGGCTCGTGTCCCTCGTTGACCTTGTCCTTCCAGACATACTCCGGCCGTGCGATCGAGTCGGGCACCTGGCGGATGGGTGAGAGTTCTCCGGGCTGGAGCGGGGCACGAACGGTCATGGCCCCAGCTTAGTGAACGCCGATGAGTGCCCCGGACCGGCCGGAGGTGCATCGCCGACCTCTCAGCATCCGTGATTAAGGTGAGCCTGTGCAACAGATGGAGACGGCCGCGTCCGTCATGGGCGGCGACGCGGCCGGGAAGCGGGCTCGGTATCACCGACCGTCGGGGCGGCCCGCGGTTCTCGCCACGCTGGTGGCACTGGCCGCCACTCTGATGCTGATCACCGGGTGCAGCACCGCGCCGATCGATCAGGCCTCGCCTTCGGATGCGGCGGCGCACCTGCGCAGCGGTCCGCAAACGGCCACCCTGCCCGACGCGGACGTCGTGCCGGTGACCACGAATCCGACGATCACCCTGCCGGCGACCGTCGAGTCGGCATCCGGCGGTACCGTCACCGTCACCGACACCAGCCGGATCATCGCGATCGACCGCAACGGCACCCTGAGCAACATCGTGTTCTCCCTGGGCCTGGGCTCCCGCGTCGTCGGACGCGATCAGTCGACGACGTTCCCGTCGGCGGCCGACCTGCCGGTGGTCACCGGCAACGGGCACCAGCTCAACGCCGAGGCCGTGCTGGCGCTGAACCCGTCGGTGGTCCTCGTCGACAAGACGACCACCCCGCCACAGGCCGTCGACGCCCTGCGGGCCTCGCAGATCCCGGTGGTGGCGTTCACCGACACGCGGTCGGTGTCCACCACACCCGATCTCATCCGGGCCGTGGCGGCCGCACTCGGCGTGACGCCCGCGGGCGACGCCCTGGTGGCACGAACCCAGGCGCAGATCGCCGACGCGCAGGCAACGATCCCCGACCCGTCCGGTGACCCCACGATGGCGTTCCTGTACATCCGCGGACCGAACCTCGTGTTGCTGGCCGGCCCGAACTCCGGCGCCGACGATCTCATCGAGGCCCTCGGCGGCAAGGACGCCGGCACCGCGGCGGGGCTGAGCGCGGCCTTCACCGCCATCACCCCGGAGGCGCTGCTGCGCGCCAACCCCGACGTCGTCCTGGTGATGACCCAGGGCGCGGACTCGGTGGGTGGACTCGACGGTGTCCTGGCACTGCCCGGCGTCGCCGACACCGATGCCGGGCGGGCACGCCGCGTGGTGCAGATGGACGAGACCGAGATCCTCGCCTTCGGACCCGACGTCGGGAGGGTCCTCGGCGCACTGTCCCACGCGATCTACACATGAGCACACCCACGGAGTCACCGTCGACGTCGCGTCCGGGGGCGCGGGCGGCCGGACGCGTCTCGGCACCGGTGGTCATCGCGACACTGATCGTGGCGACGATCGTCGTCGTCGTCGCGTCGGCCGCCATCGGTCAGATTCCGGTGGCGCCGAGCGAGGTACTCGGCAGCATCGCCCACCATTTCGGCCTGAACATCGGATCGCTGCCGTCGCATCCGCAGGGTGAACACGCGCTGTGGGTGGTGCGATTCCCACGAATCGTGTTGGGCCTCATCGTCGGCGCCGCGCTCGGAGCGGGCGGATGCCTGCTACAGGGGGTGTTGGCCAACCCGCTGGCCGAACCCGGCGTGATCGGGGTGTCGTCAGGAGCGGCGGTCGGTGCCTGCCTGATGATCGTGATCGGTGGGGTCGGTGTGAACGGCTGGGCGCTGGCCGGGGCGGCCTTCGTGGCGGCGTTGATCACCACCGCCGCGGTGTACGTGCTGTCCCTGCGGGACGGGTCGTCGTCGGCGATCATGTTGGTGCTCACCGGCATTGCGATCAACGCGTTCGCCCTGGGCATCATCTCCTACCTCACCTTCATCGCCACCACCGCCGCCCGCGAACAGATCGTGTTCTGGCAGTTGGGTTCTCTCGCCGGGGCGAATTGGAACGCGGTGTGGGTGACGCTGCCCCTGGTGGTCGCGGGCGTGGCCGCGGCGATGCTGCTGGTGCACAAGCTCGACCTGCTCGCGCTCGGCGAGATCCAGGCCGCGTCGCTGGGTGTGAACGTCGAGACCGTCCGCCGACAGGTCGTCGTCCTCGTCGCGATTCTCACCGCCGCCGCGGTCGCCTTCACCGGCATCGTGATGTTCGTCGGTCTCGTGGTGCCGCATGTGATGCGCCTGATCGTCGGCCCGCGTCACGCGGTGCTGTTGCCGGCGAGCGTGATCGGCGGCGCACTGGTCCTCGCAGCGGCCGACCTGGCCTCACGCACCGTCCTGGGCGGGGCCGACCTGCCGCTGGGCGTGTTCACCTCACTGGTGGGTGGCCCGGTGTTCTTCATCCTGCTGCGCCGCAGCCGCCACGCCGGGGCCGGGTGGTGACGATGGCCGACACCCACGCCGGGATCGATGCCACCGACATCGTCGTCGAACTCGGTGGCCGCGACGTGGTGTCCGGGGTGTCGCTGTCGGTGCGTCCCGGCGAGCTCGTCGCACTGGTGGGCCCCAACGGCTGCGGCAAGTCCACCCTGCTGTCGGTGCTGTCGGGAGTACGCCGCCCCCGACGCGGGCAGGTGTTCATCGACGGTCACGACGTCGCCCACACCTCCCATCGTGATCTCGCGCGCCGCCGCTCGATGGTCACCCAGCACAACCGCGTCGACACCCCGTTCACCGTCGGGGAGGTCGTGGAGATGGGGCGTTTCCCGTGGCTGCGCACCCCACGCGCGGCCGACTCCCCCGCCGTGATCGCCGACGCGATCGCCCGGTGCGACCTGTCCGACATCGTGGCGCGGCCGTTTCCGCAGCTGTCCGGCGGTCAGCAGGCGCGGGTGTCGCTGGCCCGGGCGATCGCGCAGGACACCCCGGTGATGATGCTCGACGAGCCCACCGCCCCCCTCGACATCCGGCATCAGGAGCAGGTCCTCGACATCCTCTGCGAGCACCGGGATTCCGGCGCCGCGGTCCTCCTCGTGGTCCACGACCTGACACTCGCGGCCGCCTACGCCGACAAGGTGGCGGTGATGAAGGACGGTCACCTTCTCGCCTTCGGCCCGACCCGTGCGGTGATGACCACCGAATTGCTGTCGGAGACCTACGATCACCCGGTCGAGATCTTCGAACGCGACGGCCGGCTGATCGTCATACCGCGTCGCAGGTGAACGCTGTGATCAGACTCCGAAACCGGCCGGCAGGAACGAGAAGAAGTCGCGGGTGACGCCCACGGCGTTGTTCGAATCACCGCCGCGCACAACGAGAGTCGCGAATGCGAGATCTCCGCGGTAGCCGGCGAACCAGGCGTGCGACCCACCGTCGAACTCCGCCTCACCGGTCTTGCCGTACACCTCACCCTGCCCGGCGATGGCGGTTCCGGTGCCGGAGACCACGACCTCGCGCATCATCGGCCGCAATTGGCCCACGACGTCGGGATTGAGTTCCGCCGACGGCCCGCTCACCTGTGTGGTGCGGCCCAGGATCAGTTGCGGGACGGGCAGTGTGCCGTTGTTGGCGACGGTCGCCGCGACGAGCGCCATGCCGAACGGGCTGACCAGGTCCCGGCCCTGCCCGAAGCCGTCCTCGGTCCGCGCCACCAGATCGCTCTCGATCGGTACCGACCCGGTGGCCGTGGCCAGGCCGGGGATGTCGTAGTTGCGGCCGATACCCATCGCGGCGGCCGCATGCGGCAGATCCGACGGCCCCATCTCGCTCGCGAGTTTGGCGAAGGTGGTGTTACACGATTGCGCGAAGGCGCGCAGCAGACTGACCGGTCCCAACGCGAACCGGTCGTAGTTGGGGATGGTGCGCGGCCCGATGGTCACCTCGCCGGGGCACCCCACCGTCGAATCCGGGTGCACCATCCCGGCATTGAACGCCGCCGCCGAGGTCACCATCTTGAAGGTGGAGCCCGGCGGGTACAGGCCGGTGGTCGCGATCGGTCCGTGGGCATCGGCGGCCGGGTTCTGCGCGACCGCCAGGATACGGCCGGACGACGGCTGGATGACGACCATGGCGATCTGGAAGGCGTTGGTGGCGTTGACCGCTCGTTGCGCCGCGTCCTGCACCTGACGGGACAGACTCAGCGACACCGCGGGCGCCGGCTCGGCCGCATGGTCGGTGAGGGTGTCGGCGTCCAGGCCGTTCGGGTTGACGGTGACGATCTGCCAGCCGGACCGCCCGGCGAGTTCGCCGTCGACGACGCTGCGCACCCCGGTCAGGAGTGCCGGCGCGAAGGCGGGGTTGGTGGGGACCAGTTCGGCCTGCTCGTTGTGGACCACGCCGGGGATCGCCAACTGGTCACGCAACCGGTCGAAGTCGGCCGTCGACAGGCGGGTGATCGGGTACTGCCCGTCGTCGGCGGTCGATTCCTCGGCGATCTTCTGCGCGTTGAGGGTCGGGTCGATGGGTGCCAGCACGTCGACGAGGCGGGTCACCGAATCACCGACGGACCCTTGGGCCGCTGCGGCTTTGGCGTCGAAGTTGATGCCGATGACGGTGCCGTTGACCATCACCTCCGAACCGTCGGCCTCGTTCACGGTGGCCCGCGGCGCGGCGGTGGTGCGCAGGACGAGCCGTTGATCGGCGCCGAGGTTCGGGTGGATGTCGGTGGAGGTCCAGCGCACCTGCCAGCCGCGTGAGTCCGACCGCACCACCTTGATGGTCGCGTCGTAGCGCCATTCCCGCGCACCGCCCAGCCGCCACGTGTAGGCGACGTCGATGTCGGCGGTGTCCTGCGTGACGTCGGCCCGGCCGGTCCGTCCGGTCACCGACTCGGCGGCCAGCCCATCCCACGCCGATCGCAGCGCGGCCGCCGATGCCTGCGGATTGTCGGTCTGTGCGGCGGCGCCGGCGATGTCGCCGCGACTGTAGGCGGACAGGAAGTCGTCGACGGCACCACGCGGCCCGTCGTCGGCCGAACTGCAGGCCGTCGCCGCGCCGACGACGAGCACAGCGCTGATCAGCATGGCCAGGATCAAGGCCGCTCTGCGCGTGGGGAACTCCATCGCAGCCGATCCTAGGGGCGAGTGCACCGGGAATCCGGGAGCCACGCGGCGCGCAAGCCTGTGACTCTGCGATCTTCTCGGCCCAACGATGTGCCGACCGCGCTCAGTCGATGAGCACCGTGGCGAACGTGCCCACCTGGGTGAACCCGACGCGGTGGTAGACGGCCTGGGCCGGCAGATTGAAGCTGTTGACGTAGAGGCTGGGAATGCGTCCGTAGGCGGCGACCGCGGCGGCCACGGCGGCGGTGCCGGCGGCGCCGTACCCGCGCCCACGCATCTGCGGGTCCACCCAGACTCCCTGGATCTGGCCGACCGCCCGTGACATCGACCCGATCTCGGCCTTGAACACGACCTCACCGTCGTCGAAGCGCGCGAACACCCGGCGCGCCGCGATCAGCGACGCGAGACGACGGCGATAGGACCGGCCACCGTCGCCGGCACACGGATCCACACCGACCTCGCCGATGAACATGTCGACGGCCGCCGGCAGATAGGCGTCGAGATCCTCGGGGGTGACCAGCCGGACCGCGGGGTCGGGTTCGACGGCGGGCGGGCCGTACAGCGCCATCAGCGGTTGGGTGGGACGGACCTCACGGGCCGGCCCCCAGACCGGTGTGATGTTCTCCCACAGGGTCAACGCCAGATCGGTGTCCCCGACGATCGAGGAGCAGACGCGGGCCCCCGACGTCGCACGGTCGGCGAAGTACGCCATGTCGGCCAGCGATCCCCGGATCGGGATGAGGTTGGCACCGGAGAAGCACAGCGACGATTCGGGATGACCGGCCGACCACATCTCCCCGCCGAGCATCCGGGGTTCGATGCCGTGGGACTCGAAGCGCGCGGCGACCATGCAGTTCGCGACCGGGTCGGAGTTGAGGACACGACTGACCGCGGGTGCGTCCCGCGCTCCGAGCGGCTTGTCGCCCAGCAGCTTCAGCACCGCTGCTCCTTCGCTCCCGTAGCCCTGCGCGACCCTACGAGACGGTCACGACCGGCGGCCCGACCGGCGCGCCCTCACCAGTGTCCCCTGATTCCTCGGCAATTCGCAGCGCTTCTTCGATCAGTGTCTCGACGATGTCGGCCTCGGGGACGGTCTTGATGACCTCCCCCTTGACGAAGATCTGACCCTTGCCGTTGCCCGACGCCACGCCCAGGTCGGCTTCGCGTGCCTCGCCCGGACCGTTGACGACGCAGCCCATCACCGCCACCCGCAGGGGTACCTCCATGCCCTCGAGCCCGGCGGTCACCGCGTCGGCGAGCTTGTAGACGTCGACCTGGGCGCGCCCGCACGACGGGCAGGAGACGATCTCCAGCTTGCGGGGACGCAGGTTGAGCGACTGCAGGATCTGATCGCCGACCTTGATCTCCTCGGCGGGCGGCGCCGACAGCGACACCCGGATGGTGTCGCCGATGCCCTGGCTCAGCAGCGCCCCGAACGCGACCGCGGACTTGATGGTGCCCTGGAATGCGGGACCGGCCTCGGTGACGCCGAGGTGCAGCGGGTAGTCGCATTGCGCCGCGAGTTGGCGGTAGGCCTCGACCATGATGACCGGGTCGTTGTGCTTGACCGAGATCTTGATGTCGCCGAAGCCGTGTTCCTCGAACAGGCCCGCCTCCCACAGCGCCGACTCGACCAGCGCCTCCGGGGTGGCCTTGCCGTACTTCTGCATGATGCGTTTGTCCAGCGATCCGGCGTTGACGCCGATGCGGATCGGGATGCCGGCGTCCCCGGCGGCCTTGGCGACCTCCTTGACCCGGCCGTCGAATTCCTTGATGTTGCCCGGGTTCACGCGCACCGCCGCACATCCGGCGTCGATGGCGGCGAAGATGTACTTCGGCTGGAAGTGGATGTCGGCGATCACCGGGATCTTGGACTTCTTGGCGATGATCGGCAGCGCGTCGGCGTCCTCCTGACGCGGACACGCCACGCGGACGATGTCGCAGCCCGACGCCGTGAGTTCGGCGATCTGCTGCAGCGTCGCGTTGATGTCATGGGTCTTGGTGGTGGTCATCGACTGCACCGAGATGGGGTGATCGCTGCCGACGCCGACCGAGCCGACCTGGATCTGGCGGGTCTTGCGTCGGGGGGCCAGCACCGGCGGTGGCGCCTCGGGCATGCCGAGGCCGATCGCGATCGGGCCGGACGAGTTCGGGTCAGGGGCGGACATCGCGTTCTCCTGCGGGCGTGTCGAGGGGTGCGAGGCGGGCTCGCGGGGCTGGGAGGGCAACCATCAGTTGGGGATGGTGATCGGATTGATGATGTCGGCGGTCAGCGTCAGCACCATGAATCCGGCCATCACGACCACCACCGCGTAGGTCAGGGGCAGCAGCTTGTAGTAGTCGACCGGACCGCCCGGGGCCCGGCCGAACCACCGACGCACCGTGTCACGTCCCTTCTCGTACCCGACGATGGCCATGTGTCCACCATCCAAGGGTAATAGCGGGACGAGGTTGAACAGTCCGAGGAAGAAGTTGATGCTGATCAGCAGCAGCAGGAAGGTGTCCCACAGGCCCCGCTCGGCGGCCTGACCGCCCAGCACGGTGGCGCCGTACACGCTGACCGGGGTGTCCGGGTCGCGTTCGCCGCCGGTGACCGCGATCCACAGGTTGTGCACCTTCGTCGGCATCGACAGCAGCGCATTCCAGGTCTGATGTGCCAGTTCGGCGGTGAACACCGCGGATCCGGGCAGGATCGTCAGCGCGTTGTAGTGCTTCCACAGCGGGGGCTGCTCGAAGGTGATCCCGACCCGGTTGATGGTTCGGCTGGTCGTGGCACCGGCCTTGTCGGTGGTGTTGATCGTCACCGGCTGCGGGGTCATCACGGCGGTGAAGTCGCTGCCGTCGCGACGCACCGTGAGTTCGACCGGACCGACACTCTGCTGGATCTTCGGGGTCAGGTCCGAAGCGGTGTCCACCGGTGTGCCGTTGACGGCGACGATCTGGTCACCGGTGCGCAGTCCCGCCGCACCGGCCGGACCACTGCCCGCGCAGGGCGCCTCGGTGGCGGAGTTGCCGGCATCGACCGTGATGGTCGGGGTGACGCAGGAGATCTTGGCGACGGTGGTGCCGGTGGCCGGCGGCGACAGATCGGGAAGTCCCCAGACCAGCCCGGCGATCACGATCAGGACGAATCCGAGGATGAAGTTCTGTGCGGGGCCGGCGAACAGCACGACGAGCCGTTTCCACGGCTTCTGCCGGTACATCGCACGCTCACGCTCGTCGGCGGTCAGTTCCTCATGCGGGGTCATGCCGGCGATGTCGCAGAACCCGCCGAACGGCAGGGCCTTCACGCCGTACTCGGTCTCGCCGCGCCGCGTCGACCACAGGGTGGGGCCGAAGCCGACGAAGTAGCGTCGGACCTTCATCCCGGTCCGCTGAGCGGCCCACATGTGACCGCACTCATGCCACGCGATCGACGCGAGCAACGCGAGGGCGAACAGCACCACCCCGATCGCAAAAACCACTTCTCCGACTCTCCTGTTGATTACCGATCAGCCTGCCGCGACCAGCTCCGCAGCACGGGCCCGCGCCCAGGTGTCTGCGGCGAGGACCTCGTCCACAGTACCCGGGGTCGCACGCCATTGATCGGCGTCGTCGAGCACACGACCGATCACCTCGACGATGCGGGGAAAGGCGATCTCACCGGCGAAGAACCCGGCCGCTGCGGCCTCGTTGGCGGCGTTGTAGACCGCGGTCAGGCTGCCACCGGCCCTACCGGCACGCCGGGCCAGCTCGATCGCCGGGAACACCTCGTTGTCGACGGGTTCGAAGGTCCACGCCGAGGCCGTGGAGAAGTCGCAGGCCTGCGACGATCCGGGCACCCGGTCCGGCCAGCCGAGGGCCAGCGCGATGGGCAGTTTCATCGACGGCGGGGACGCCTTGGCGATGGTCGCACCGTCGACGAAGGTCACCATGGAATGCACGATCGACTGGGGGTGGACGGTGACGTCGATGCGGTCGTAGGGCACGTCGAACAGCAGATGCGCCTCGATCACCTCGAGGGCCTTGTTGACCAGCGTCGCCGAGTTGAGGGTGATCATCGGCCCCATCGACCACGTCGGATGCCGCCCGGCCTGTTCGGGGGTGACGTCCTCGAGTTGCGCGGCACTCCACCCGCGGAACGGCCCACCGGAGGCGGTGAGCACCAGCCGGTCCACCTCGGCCGCGGTCCCCGCCCGCAGACACTGCGCGATCGCGGAATGCTCGGAGTCGACCGGCACGATCTGGCCGGGCGCGGCGGCCCGCAACACCAGCGCACCACCGGCGACCAGCGATTCCTTGTTGGCCAACGCGAGTCGCGCACCCGATTCGAGTGCGGCGAGGCTCGGCCGCAGTCCGATCGACCCGACGACGGCATTGAGGACGACGTCGGCCTCGACGGTCTCGATGAGCCGGCACATCGCATCCTCGCCGCCGAGGACGCCGTCACCGAGTTCGGCGCGCAGTGCCTGCGCCGCCGCTGGATCGGCGACCGCGACCGCCGTCGCGGGCACGCCGTGCTCTCGCGCCTGACATGCGAGGACGTCACGATTGCCGCCCCCGGCGCCGAGCCCGACCACCGAGAATCGGTCGGGATGTTCGGTGATCACGTCGAGGGCCTGGACCCCGATCGATCCGGTGGAACCGAGGATGAGCACGCGCGTCGTCACACGTTCATTGTGGCCGACGGCCCCACCGGGCCATACATCCCCACCCGAGGATGTGTGTGGTGTTCAGCCGCTGATTCCGCCCGGCGCCGGATGCACCGTGCGCCAGTGTTCGGCGATGTCGATGCGGCGGGTGATCCAGACATCGTCGTGGGACTGGACGTGGTCGAGGAATCGCTCCAGGCTCGCCAATCGGGCGGGGCGCCCGACGAGCCGGCAATGCAGTCCGACCGAGAGCATCTTCGGCGATCCCTCGACACCTTCGCGGTAGAGCACGTCGAACGCATCGCGGAGATGGGCGAAGAACTGCTCCCCCGACGGGAATCCGCCGGGCGAGGCGAACCGCATGTCGTTGGTGTCGAGGGTGTAGGGCACCACCAGGTGATCGACGGCCCCGGTGACCGATCCGTCGGTGCGCGGAACCTTCACCCAGTAGGGCAGGTCGTCTGCGTAACTGTCGGAGTCGTAGACGAAACCGCCCTGTTCGACGACCAGGGAGCGGGTGTTGGGTGAATCGCGTCCGGTGTACCAGCCGAGCGGCCGCGACCCGGTGATCTCGGTCAGGACGTCGATCGCGGTGCGCATGTGTTCACGCTCGACATGCTCGTCGACCATCTGATAACTCAGCCACCGGTAGCCGTGGCAGGCGATCTCGTCACCGCGTTCGACGAAGGCCGCGGCCGCCTCCGGGTTGCGGGCCATCGCCTGGGCGACCGCGAAGATCGTCAACGGGAGACCACGACGGGAGAAGGTCCGCAGGATGCGCCACACGCCGGCCCGCGACCCGTATTCGTACAGCGATTCCATGCTCATGTGCCGGTTCGGAAAGGATTGGGCGCCAATCATTTCCGAGAGGAAGGTCTCGCTGCCGCGATCGTTCTCGAGGACATTGTTCTCACTGCCCTCCTCATAGTTGAGGACGAACTGCACCGCGATCTTCGCGCCACCCGGCCACTGCGGGTCCGGCGGCGTCGGACCGTATCCCACCATGTCGCGTGGGTAGTCCTCGGAGCGATGGTCGGCGAGTGATCGAGACGGCGGATGCATGGCCAGATTCTTACACCGATCCGACGTCGGCACCCGTCGGCGTGGGGAGTGCGACGCCGTGTGGGTCGGGCCGCTATGCTTTCCCCAGAGCAGAACTACTACCGACCGTCGAAGATCCCTCCGGGGGCTTCGGCGCCCGCAGTGAGGAGCCAGGCGTGGCAAGCACCGATGTGGAGCACAGCGAGGACATCGACACCGGTTGGGTGCACGAACCCGCCGATGCGCCGTCGGCGCGGTTCGGTTGGCACGGCACCGCGACGAAGACCTTCTACATCGCCGGTTGGCTGAGCGTGATCCTGCTGCTGCTCATGTTCTTCGGCAATCACGTGGGGCACGTCGAGGACATCTGGCTGGCCGTCTCCGCGGCGGTGCTGGCGGTCTTCCTCCTGCGTGCGATGTTCGCCAAGAAGAAGTGGAGTTAGCCCGCTCCTCCCAGACGTCACAGAGCCCGGCCGGTGATCACCGGCCGGGCTCTGGTCGTTCTTCCGGTCGTGTCGCCGGGCCCGGAGAGGTCTATTTCTCCTCGGCGGCGAGCTGACCGCAGGCCGCCGCGATCTCCTGCCCGCGGGTGTCGCGCACCGTGCAGGAGACACCCTGCTCGCGGACCCGTCGCACGAACTCCCGTTCCACCGGTTTGGGACTGGCGTCCCACTCCGAGCCCGGGGTCGGGTTCAGCGGGATGAGATTGACGTGGACCAGTGAACCGAGCGCCTTGTGCAGCTTCTCCCCCAGCATGTCGGCGCGCCACGGCTGGTCGTTGACGTCCCGGATGAGGGCGTACTCGATCGACACGCGACGACCGCTCGAGTCGGCGTAGTACCGCGCGGCGTCGAGGACCTCGGCCACCGACCACCGGTTGTTCACCGGGACCAGGGTGTCGCGTAGTTCGTCGTCGGGGGTGTGCAGGGACACGGCGAGGGTGACCGACAGTTTCTCGTCGGCCAGGCGCCGGATGGCCGGCGCCAGACCGACCGTCGACACCGTCACCGACCGCGCCGAGATCCCCAGCCCGGCGGGTGCCGGCGAGGTGATCTGGCGGACCGCGCTGACCACGCGCTTGTAGTTCGCGAGGGGCTCACCCATTCCCATGAACACGACGTTGGACAGTCGGCCCGGTTCGCCGAATTCGCCGTCGCGCAGCGCCCGTGCGGCGGCGCGCACCTGGTCGACGATCTCGCCGGTGGACAGGTTGCGGTCGAGGCCGCCCTGCCCGGTCGCGCAGAACGGGCAGGCCATGCCGCAGCCGGCCTGACTGGAGATACACAACGTGTTGCGGTCGGGATAGCGCATCAGCACGCTTTCCAGAAGGGTGCCGTCGTGCAGCCGCCACAGGGTCTTGCGGGTGCTGTCGTCGTCGCAGGAGATGTGCCGGACCGGGGTGAGGAGCTGCGGGAACAGCGCCGCGCCGACTTTGTCACGGGCGGCGGCGGGGAGGTCGGTCATCTCGTCGACGTCGCCGTTGAGGCGGCCGTAGTACTGGCGGGCGAGCTGATCGGCGCGGAATCGTGGGAGCCCGATCTCGCCGAGGGCCGCCACACGGTCCGCCGCGTCGAGATCGGCGAAGTGTGTCGGCGGACGCCCACGCTTGGGCGCGTCGAACACGAGTGGCAATGACGTCATAACGCCATTGTCGCATGTCATGATGGGTGCATGACGAGTCCCGATCCGCACGGTCCGGCGGCGCAGGATAGCTCTGCCGGAACCACCGACCCCGCCACCCCCGATGTGGACAGCCAAGCACTGCTCGACGAGCGCGACGCGCTGCGCAAACAAGTGAAAAAGGTCGAGCACACGCGGACCCGCGCCACCTTCATCGGGCTGGTGATCGGGGCCGTCATCACCGTCCTGCTCCTGGTCTTCATCCTGCAGAATCTCGACAAGCAGCAGATCACGTTCCTCGCGTGGCATGTCACGCTACCGATGGGCGTGAGTCTGCTCATCGCCGCCATCGCCGGTGCGTTGATCGTCGCGCTGGTCGGCGGACTCCGGATGATTCAGCTCAGCCGGGCCCTGAAGAAGGCAAAAAAGTAGAGGCCAAGAAGTGACCGTCGAGGCGGCGTCGTCTACAGCAGGGCGGTGAGGACCGCCCACACGATGAACGCCGACGGCAACAGCGAGTCCAGGCGATCCATGATGCCGCCGTGGCCGGGGAGCAGGGTTCCCATGTCCTTGATCGCGAGATCGCGTTTGATCTGCGATTCGACGAGGTCACCGAGGGTCGCACAGATCACCAGGACCGGCCCCAGGATGACGCCCACCCACCAGGCGTTGTCGAGCAACAGCATCACGCATCCGACCGCGCCCGCGGTCCCCACCACGAACGAGCCGACGAGGCCCTCCCACGACTTCTTCGGACTGATCGCCGGCGCCATCGGATGTTTGCCGAAGAGCACTCCCGCGGCGTAGCCGCCCACGTCGGAGCACACCACCACGACCATCAGGGTGGCGACGCGGGCGGCCCCGTGATCCTGGGTGACCATCACGACGCCGAACGAGGCCAACAGTGGGAGCCACGCCAGCACCAGGATCGACACGGCGAGGTTGCGCAGATAGTTTTCCGGCGCGTGAGTGATGCCCTGCGACAACAGTTTCCACACCATCAGCACGAGCACGGTCGCGACGAATGCCACCAGGATGCCGGTCGTTCCCCACGGCCAGCTCGACCACACGATGGCCTGCCCACCGATCAGCAGCGGCCAGAACGCGACGTCATAGCCGCCGCCGCGGAGCCGTTTGGTGACCTCCCAGGTGGCGATCGCGAAGGCCACCGAGACGACGCCGTACCAGACCATGGGTGCGAACAGCAGGATGAGGATGATGGAGACACCCAGGGTCACACCGACCCCGATGGCCGCCGGCAGATCCCGACCGGCGCGTGACTTCTTCGGGGCCGATGCCGACGGATCCGCAGGTGATCCGGCCTCCCGACCCTCCGAAGATCCGTCCGTCCCCGACGGCTGCGCCGACGATTCGTGTGGCATTGCTGTGGTGTCCGCCTGTCATCTCCGTTGAGTCGAGGTGCGTCGCGAGGTTGAGGTGTTGGGTTCGAGGTCGTCGGGTCCCCGGGTCCCGACTCACCAGGGGTTCGCGATCCTCACACCTCGAGGAGTTCGGACTCCTTGTGCTTGACCAGCTCGTCGACCTGATGAACGTAGTCGGCGGTGGTCTTGTCGATTTCCTTCTCGGCCCGCACGACCTCGTCCTCGCCGGCCTCGCCGTCCTTCTGGATGCGCTTGAGCTCGTCGACGGCCTTGCGCCGGACGTTGCGGATGGCGACCTTCGCGTCCTCACCCTTGCCCTTGGCCTGCTTGACGAGGTCCTTGCGCCGATCCTCGGTGAGCTGCGGGATCGACACCCGGATCAGCGAACCGTCGTTGGTCGGGTTGACCCCGAGATCGGAGTTGCGGATCGCGGTCTCGATGTCGCGGAGGGTCGACGCCTCGTAGGGCTTGATGACCACCAGTCGGGCCTCGGGGGTGGTGATGCCGGCCACCTGCGTGATCGGGGTGATGGCGCCGTAGTACTCGATGGTGACCTTGTTGAACATCGCCGGATTGGCTCGGCCGGTCCGGATGGAGCCCATGTCGTCCTTGGCGACGGCAACGGCCTTCTCCATCTTCTCTTCGGCATCGAGCAAGGTGTCGTCGATCATGTGTTGAGTTCCCTGGTTCTGGTGTGTGGTGGGTGGTCGCGAAGGTGTGTGGGGCTCAGGTGCTCACGAGTGTCCCGATCGGTTCACCGGCCACCGCCCGGGCGATGTTGCCCCGCTCCAGCAGATTGAACACCAGGATCGGCATCTTGTTGTCCATGCAGAGGCTGAACGCGGTCGCGTCGGCGACCTTGAGTTCGCGGTCGAGGACCTCGCGGTGACTGATCTCGCGGAACAGGGTCGCGTCGGGATCGACCTTCGGGTCGGCGCTGTAGACACCGTCGACGGCCTTGGCCATCAGCACCACCTCGGCCTTGATCTCGAGGGCGCGCTGCGCGGCGGTGGTGTCGGTGGAGAAGTACGGCATGCCCATACCGGCGCCGAAGATGACGACCCGGCCCTTCTCGAGGTGACGCTGTGCCCGCAACGGCAGGTACGGCTCGGCGACCTGACCCATCGTGATGGCCGTCTGGACTCGCGTGGTGACCCCGCGCTTCTCCAGGAAGTCCTGCAGCGCAAGGCAATTCATGACGGTCCCGAGCATGCCCATGTAGTCCGAGCGGGCCCGGTCCAGGCCGCGCTGCTGCAGTTCGGCGCCGCGGAAGAAGTTGCCGCCGCCGATGACGACGGCCACCTGCGCCCCGGATTCCACCACTTCGGCGATCTGATCGGCGACGGTGGCCACCACATCGGGATCCAGTCCGACCTCTCCCCCGCCGAACATCTCACCGCCGAGCTTGAGGAGCACCCGGTGGAAACCGGAACGCTCGGACTGCTGGGGATCAGGGGATTGCATCATCTACTTCCTCACTGACAGCCGACGGTGGTGGGCCGCATGCGATCCGCGCGGGCGGTGCACACGACCTTCTCGAATCATCTTAGGGCGTGCCCGATTGCCGCCCTGACGCGACGACCCCGTGTCCACGAGAAGTGCGGACACGGGGTCGTCGTGCGATCAGGGCCGATCAGGCCTGGCCGACCTCGAAGCGGGTGAAACCGTTGACGGTCACACCGGCCTCGTCGAGGAGTGCCTTGACGGTCTTCTTGGAGTCCTGCACCGACGGCTGGTCGAGCAGCACGACATCCTTGTAGAAGCCGTTGACGCGACCTTCGACGATCTTGGGCAGTGCCTTCTCCGGCTTGCCCTCGGCCTTCGCGGTCTCCTCGGCGATGCGACGCTCGTTCTCGATGATGTCGGCGGGGACCTCATCGCGGGTGGCGTAGCGCGCCTTGAGCGCGGCGACCTGCATGGCGGCGCCACGTGCGGCCTCGGCCGCAGCGTCGCCCTCACCGGTGTAGGACACCAGCACACCGACGGCCGGCGGGAGATCCGAGGCACGCTTGTGCAGGTAGATCGCGACCGGGCCGTCGTAGTAGGCGACGCGACGCAGTTCGAGCTTCTCGCCGATCTTGGCCGAGAGTGCCTGGACGGCGTCGGCGACGGTCCCGTCGCCGAGCTTGGCGGCCTTGAGTTCGTCGACGTCGCTGGTCTTGGCGGCGATCGCGGCCTCCACGACCTGGTCGGCGAGCGCCTGGAACTCGGCGTTCTTGGCGACGAAGTCGGTCTCGGAGTTGATCTCCACCATGACGCCGTCGCGAGCGGCGACGAGACCCTCGGCGGTGGACCGCTCGGCACGCTTGCCGACGTCCTTGGCGCCCTTGATGCGCAGTTCCTCGACGGCCTTGTCGAAGTCACCGTCGTTGTTCTCGAGGGCCTTCTTGCAGTCCATCATTCCGGAGCCGGTGAGCTCGCGGAGACGCTTCACGTCCGCTGCGGTGTAGTTCGCCATCGTTGGCGAGCCTCCTTTAGGAAAGAGTGTCGATGTGTCTGGTGACCTGCGCGCCCGGGATACCGGGCGCGCAGGTCGACGACGTGGACCCGATCAGGTCAGGACGCCGGGGTGGCGCCACCCTCGGCGGGTGCGGCCGCCTGGGTCAGCAGTTCCTGCTCCCACTCGGCGAGCGGCTCGCCGCCACCGGCCTCCGGCTTGGAGTCGTCGGAGGACTGGCCGGCGCGGGCCTGGACGCCTTCGGCGACGGCCGAGGCGACCACGCGGGTGAGCAGGGCGGCACTGCGGATGGCGTCGTCGTTGCCCGGGATCGGGTAGTCGACGAGGTCGGGGTCGCAGTTGGTGTCGAGGATCGCGATGACCGGGATGTTGAGCTTGCGTGCCTCACCGACAGCAATGTGCTCCTTGTTGGTGTCCACCACCCAAATGGCAGACGGCACCTTGGCCATATCGCGGATACCACCGAGTGTCCGCTCGAGCTTGTTCTTCTCGCGGGTCAGCATCAGGATTTCCTTCTTGGTGCGACCCTCGAAGCCACCGGTCTGCTCCATGGTCTCGAGTTCCTTGAGACGCTGCAGACGCTTGTGCACGGTCTGGAAGTTGGTGAGCATGCCACCGAGCCAACGCTGGTTGACGTACGGCATGCCGACGCGGGTGGCCTCGGCGGCGATGGATTCCTGGGCCTGCTTCTTGGTGCCGACGAACAGGATGGTGCCGCCGTGGGCGACGGTCTCCTTGACGAACTCGTACGCCTTGTCGATGTAGGTCAGCGTCTGCTGCAGGTCGATGATGTAGATGCCGTTGCGGTCGGTGAAGATGAATCGCTTCATCTTCGGGTTCCAACGGCGGGTCTGATGCCCGAAGTGTGCGCCGCTGTCCAGCAGCTGCTTCATGGTTACGACAGCCATGAGTGTGTTCATTCCTTTGTGCGCAGTTGACGTCGACACCGGGTGGCGTCGACCCTGGCGTCTGCGTCCACGCGGACCCGGGAGACCGGGACCGCCGCGCGGAGGTTGTTCGGGGCCGCAGTGCGGCGACCGGGTGCAGACGCGCGAAGTCACCCCGCCGAAGCGAGGTGCTCTGGCAAGTCTACGCGCGCGCATGCCGGTCTCCAAAAAGCCCGAGAACTCCCCGAAATTTCTCGGCCCGCGATGGAGCCGAATGGCCCCGGCGTGCGTCTGATCTGTTGTGACCCGTTCTGCAGATTCTGCGACATGGCGTGAGACCGCGCATCTCGGCGCCGACGACCGTGATGACGACGATGCCGTGACGCCGCCACGACCACGACGAGCGGTGGGCCTGATCCGGCATCTGACGGCGGTGCTCGTCGAGCTGCTGGTCGTCGCGTCGATGATGCTGGTGGTGCCCGGTGTCGTCGGTGCCGCCCCGACCCCGGTGTCCCAAATCCCGGTGTCCCAGATCCCGGTGTCACCGCGCGGTTACTCGGCGCCGCTGTCCCCGCGGCCGACGGTGGTCCGCGGCTTCGACAATCCCCCGCAGCGGTGGCAACCCGGTCACCGTGGAGTCGATCTGGCGGCGCCGGCGGGTGCGGTGATCCGGGCGGCCGGCGACGGTGTGATCCGGTTCGCCGGGATCGTCGCAGGTAAACCGTCGGTGTCGATCGAGCACGGTGACGGCGTGATCACCACCTACGAGCCGGTGCGCGCGAGCGTGCGACGGGGCACCCTGGTGCGGCGCGGTGAGCCGATCGGCATCCTCGAATCCGGTCATCCCGGCTGCGCCGCGGCCGCCTGCCTGCACTGGGGCGCGCGACGCGGGGCCGGTCACGCGGCGCAGTATCTCGATCCGCTGGCGTTGCTGGGTGCGGTCCGGGTGCGGCTCAAGCCGCTCGACGGGTGAGACCGTGCCCTATGCCGTATGCCCTATGCCCGCGGATGCGCCTGCCGGTGGGCGGCGCGTAGCCGTTCGACGCTGACGTGGGTGTAGATCTGGGTCGTCGCCAGCGACGAATGTCCCAGGAGTTCCTGCACGACACGGAGATCCGCACCGCCCTCGAGGAGATGCGTCGCGGCGCTGTGGCGCAGACCGTGGGGTCCCATGTGCGGGCCGCCGGCCGCGGCGACCGCCGAGGAGACGACCGCCCGCGCGACCCGCTGGTTGAGTCGGCCGCCCCGGGCACCGAGCAGCAGGGCCGACCCGGAGGCGGCGGTCGCCAGCGCGGGCCGTCCGACGGCAAGCCACCGCTGCAACGCGCGCGCGGCGGGCGCACCGTAGGGCACACTGCGCTGCTTGTCCCCCTTGCCGATGACCCGCAGCACCGCTCGCGCGTCGTCGACGTCGGCGAGGTCGAGACCGCACAACTCGCCCACCCGGATTCCGCTGGCGTAGAGCAGCTCGGTGATCACGCGGTCACGCAGCACGATCGGATCGTCGGGGCCGGCGTCGCCCTGGGAGTCGTCGGCACCCGATACGGCGGTGCCGGCGGCGACCGTCGCCGCCTGTTCGGCGGTGAGCACGGCAGGCAACCTCCGGTGCGCCTTCGGGGCCTGCAGCCGGGTGGCCGGGTCCGCGCCGAGAATCCCTTCGCGAACGGCCCACGCGCAGAACGTCTTTGCCGAGGACACCTGTCGGGCGACCGTTGTCCGCGCGGCTCCCCGACGGGTGTGGTCGGCCAGCCAGGCGCGTAACAGCGCCAGATCGATGTCGCCGACGGGTACGCCGCGCACGCCCGCGAAGCTGATCAGGCCGCGCAGATCACCGGTGTACGCACGGATCGTGTGCTCGCTGAGTCCACGCTCGAAGCGCAGATACCGCGCGAATTCCGACACCACCGACTCGGTCATCACCCCAGCACACCCACCGCGCCGCACTCACGCAACCGCACACGCGACGCCGTTGCCGGATCGGTACGACCGCCCGATCGTCCTCGCGCCCGGTTCAGCGCACCAGATTGCGGAGGCGCTGCCCGACGCCGACCTTCTGCTCCCCCTCTTCGGTGGCGCGCAGATCGGCCTTCCATTCGCGGAAGCCCTCCTCGGTGCGGCCGCGGCGCCAGTATCCGGAAATGGACGCATTCTTCGCGCCCACACCACGTTCCTTGCGGATGTAGGCACGCAGATTGTGCATCACCGCCTGCGCCTCCCCGTGGATGAAGACCTGCGGCTCACCGTCGAGCCACTGCGCGCCGCGGACCGCGGCGATCAGCGGGGCGTTGTCCCCGGCACGATCGTCGCCGACCTCACCGGCACCGCCACCCCGATGCACCCAGGTGATCTGCGCCCCGGCGGGGGCGACGAGATCGATCTCGTCCTCGGGACCGGCGACCTCGATGAACACCCGCGCGGTCGCGTCGGCCGGCAGTGCTTCCAGCGCTGCTGCCACCGCGGGCAATCCCGCCTCATCGCAGGCGAGCAGATGCCAGGGTGCGTCCGGGTTCGGGTGATAACCGCTGCCCGGCCCGAGGAACCGCACGACAGTTCCCGGCTCGACCGAGGCCGCCCACGGTCCGGCGAGCCCCTCGTCGCCGTGCACCACGAAGTCGACGAGCAGTTCCCGGCGTTCGGCGTCGACCTTGCGGACCGTGTAGGTGCGCAACGTCGGCTGCTGCTCGGGGGGCAACGACCGCGACGCGCGCGGATCGAAATCCTCCGGGAACTCCACGCCCTCGGGCATGAAGATCAGCTTGATGTACATGTCGGTCTCGGGCAGACCGTCCTTGCCGACGGCCGGCAGGAAGTCGTCGAACCCTTCTCCGCCGAAGAACAGCCGCACCATGTGCGGCGTCACCTGCTCACGTCGCAGGACGGTCATCGTATTCACTCGCTTGGCCATGCAGACCTCCTTCTCCCGAACCAGCGTACGCCGAGTTAGGTTTACCTAACTGGGCGGCGGTTGGCTTCTCGCAGAAAGCGCACACCGAACACCCACACCCGTGGCACGGCCTCACGCCAGTCGCCACGTACTGCCGTCGGTGCCGACCAGTCCCCCGAGTTCCATCATCACCAGGGCCACCCGGGTGGCATCGATCTCGACACCCGCGGAGAATGCGATCTCCTCCAGGGTGGCCCCGCCGCGACCGGGAATGGCGTCGTGCACCAGTTTCTGTTGCGCGGTCAGACCGTCGGTGGGCCGGGCCGCACCGTGATCGGGTACCCCCAGGCCGTCCGGGCGGACCACCGAGACCAGCGCGTCGACGTCGGCGATGAGGGCGGCACGGCCATCGGCGATCATCTCGTGACATCCCACCGACGTCGCCGAGGTGACCGGTCCGGGTACCGCACCCAATGGACGTCCCAGCTTGCAGGCCCAGGCCGCGGTGCTCACCGCCCCGGACCGCGCACCCGCCTCGACCACCAGTACCGCCGACGACAGGGCCGCGACCAGGCGATTTCGCGCCAGAAACCGGTGCCGGGCGGCCGTCGTCCCGGGCGTGTACTCCGACACGATCAGCCCACTCTCGGCGATCGCGGCCAGCAGCCGCGAATGTGCGGCCGGATAGTCCCGGTCGATGCCACAGGCCATGACGGCCATCGTCGCGCCGTCACACGCGAGCGCGGCACGGTGAGCGGCGACGTCGACGCCGTAGGCCGCACCCGAGACGATGCCCCACCCACGGGACACCAACTGCTCGGTCAGGGTGCCGGTGACGTGGGTGCCGTAGTCCGACGCCGCGCGGGACCCCACCACGGCGATGGATTGCTCGGCGAAGTCGTCCAGTCGCCGAGGACCGCGTACCCACAGCGCCAACGGCATTCCCCCCGCGGATGCCGTGTCCGCCTGATCCAATGCGAGCAGGGAGAATCCCGGCCACTCGTCGTCGTCCGGGGTCACCAGCCGCGCCCCCACGGCGTCGGCGGCCGCCAGCGCCTGCTCCGGACGGACGGCCGCCGCCCGCGATGCGGTCGGCTTGAGCACCGCCCGGTGTGCCGTGGGAACCATTCGGGTGCGGATGGCCTCGGCCGCCGCCTCGGCCCCGATGTCGGCCACCAGCGCACCCACCGCGCGGCACGGCGGCTCGGCCACCGCCACCAGATAGGCCCATGCGGCGCGTTCGGAATCATTGCTCGTCATCGATGGATTCCCCGGTCACGGTAGTGAAGGGCCTGTGCTACTTCGTTTTCTGCGGGCACGGTCTGCCCGGACAGGTCAGCGAGTGTCCAGGCGACCCGCAATGCGCGGTCGGCGCCACGGGCGGTGAGCCGGCCGTCGCGCATCGCCAGTTCGAGGGGTCGCGTCGCCGCCGGCGGGAGACGGAACTCGCGTCGCAGCAGTGGTCCCGGTACCTCGGTGTTGGTGCGGAAGCCGCGCCCACTCCACCGCTCGGCCGCCGCTTCCCGGGCGGCCGCGACGCGCGCCCGGATGTCGGCACTCGATTCCCCGGTGTCGGTGGTCAGTGCCGCATTGCCCGGGGGATCCATGCGCACCCGGATGTCCACCCGATCCATCAACGGCCCGGACAACTTGCCCAGGTAGCGACGCCGCGTCACCGAACTGCAGACGCACTCGACGTCACGGACCGGGGCACACGGACACGGGTTGGCGGCCAGCACGAGCTGGAAACGCGCCGGATACACCGCGACCCCGTCGCGGCGGGTCACCCGCACCTCGCCCTCCTCGAGCGGTTGACGGAGCGAATCGAGGACCTTGGTGCCCATCTCCGCGCACTCGTCGAGGAACAGCACTCCCCGATGCGCCAGCGAGACGACACCCGGGCGGGCCATGCCGGTTCCGCCGCCGAGCATCGCCGTGAGCGAGATGCTGTGGTGGGGGTCGATGAACGGCGGTTCGACGACCAGCGGCGAGCCGGGCGACAGCGCACCCGCGATCGAGTGAATCGCGGTGACCTGCAGGGACTCGTCGGTCGACAGTGGCGGCAGAATCCCCGGCAGCCGACGCGCCAGCATCGTCTTGCCGATCCCGGGCGGACCGGTCATCAGGACGTGATGCCCTCCGGCGGCGGCGATCTCGAGAGCGTGCCGGGCCTGTGCCTGACCCGCCACATCGGCCATGTCCGCCGGTATCCGCGACGGCGATTGCCGCGGCGTCGCGTCGTCGACGGTGTCGAGCACATGGTTGCCGGCGAGCCACCGCACGACCTCGGCGAGGTTGTGCGCGCCACCCACCTCGATCCCCGAGACCAGGGTCGCCTCGGCGATGTTGGCCATCGGCACCACCACCGCGGCCATGCCCGCGGCGCGGGCCTCGATCACCGCGGGCAGCACACCCCGCACCGGCCGGAGGCTGCCGTCGAGTGCGAGTTCACCCACCAGCACGGTGCGACCGAGCCTGGCCGTCGGCGCCCGTTTGATCGCGGCGAGCACCGCGACCGCCATCGCGAGGTCGTAGGTGGAACCCCGTTTGGGCATTTCGGCCGGCGACAGGCTGATCGTCACCTTCATGTCGGGGAACGAGAATCCCGAGTTGTTGATCGCCGAACGGATGCGTTCCTTGGCCTCGCGCAGCGACGAATCCACGCTGCCGGAGATCGTCACGCCGGGCAGGCCGTGCCCGACATTGGCCTGCACCTCGACCGGCGATGCCTCGAAGGCGTTGAGCCCCACGGAGTTCGTGCACCCGAGCATCCGTGAGGACTCCTCATCCTCATTCCGCGATGGGTCCTCACTCCACGATGTTGACATGGTGCCGCACCCGCGCGCCGTCGGCCGACATCGGATGTGCCGGATCGAGTTGGATGGAGATGATGTCGAATCGGATCTGCTCCCAGTGCCGATCCTGCTGCGCCAACCACATGCGCGTCAGCCGTCGCATCCGCATCAGTTTGTCGCGGGTCACCGCCGCCACCGGATCGTTGAAGATCCGCGAGGCGCGGGTCTTGACCTCGACGACCACCAGTCGGCGTCCGTCGGCCGCGATCAGGTCGAGTTCGCCATACCTGTTGCGCCAGTTGCGATCCAGAATGTTCCACCCGAGACCGCTGACGTAGTCGGCCGCGAGGTCTTCACCCAACCGCCCCACCCCGGCCCGGCGATTGGGCCGGCGATTGGGCCCGGGTCCCACCGATTGTGCTGTCATGTCCGACAGCATCACTCACCGCGCAGACCGGACCGCCCGGATGTCTGCCGCGACGGGCGATACCTGTGGATGACGGCGCTTCTGGGGATCACCGCCGGGATCAGACCCGCGGTTCAACCGGATCGGCGCACCTTCGGCGGACCATCAGACCGCAAAAGCGATACCCCTACAACGACTTTCGTCGCAATCGAGGCGATGTCAGATCACGGTTCGTCGGGCAGCCGCAGTTCGGACTTCTCCAGTTCCTCGATGTTGACGTCCTTGAAGGTCAGCACCCGGACCTGCTTGACGAAACGAGCCGGGCGGTACATGTCCCAGACCCACGCATCGCTCATCCTCAGCTCGAAGTAGATCTCACCCTCGGGGTTACGTGGCACGACCTCCACCGAGTTGGCGAGATAGAAACGGCGCTCGGTCTCGACGACGTACGTGAACTGACCGACGATGTCCTTGTACTCGCGGTACAGGGACAACTCCATCTCGGTTTCGTACTTCTCGAGATCCTCAGCACTCATCCTGTAAGCCTATCGCGCGACGTGTCGGCGGATGCGGCAGGAATGTCGCGACTGCGGGCGGCGACGTTGCGATACGACATCCGATGCTGGGGCGAGGGTCCGAGTTCGTCCAGGCAGCTCATGTGCAGTGCCGTGCTGTAGCCCTTGTGGATGGAAAAGGAGTACCCCGGCAGTTCGGAGTCCATCGCCACCATGATGCGGTCGCGGGTCACCTTCGCCAGGATGCTGGCCGCGGCGATGCAGGCGGCGGCGCCGTCACCGCCGATCACCGGCAGCGACGGGGCGGTCAGTCCGGGAACCGCGAACCCGTCGGACAGGACGTAGCCCGGAGTCACATCCAGACCGGCCACGGCGCGACGCATCCCCTCGATGTTGGCGACGTGGATGCCGATCCGATCGATCTCGTCGGCGTCGACGATCACCACCGACCAGGCGTCGGCGTATCGCGTGACCGAGCGATAGAGCTTCTCACGCGTTGACTCGGTGAGCTTCTTGGAGTCGTCGAGTTCCGACAACGACACGAGCTGGGTGGGTCGCAGCACGCACGCGGCCACCACCAGCGGCCCGGCGCACGCGCCGCGCCCGGCCTCGTCGACCCCGGCGACCGGACCGAGACCACTGCGATGCAGGGCGAACTCGAAGGTGCGCAGGCCCGCCGCGCGGCGGATCGGCAGACGGGGTGGCCAGCGACTCATCGTGGATCTGCTATCGACTCGCGGTCACTGCTGTGGGATCACTGCTGGGGGTTGACGGAGTCCACCCCGCCCATCCGGGAGAACGGGAAGATGATGAACTGCGTCTTGCCGCGGATATCGTCGACGGGGACGGTGCCGTCGCTGGTCTCGGTGATGTGGTAGCGCGAATCCGAGGAACGGGTGCGGTTGTCGCCCATCACGAACACGCTGTTCTCGGGCACCACGATCGGGCCGAAGTCCTTGCCGAGGCAGCTGTTGAGCTTCCCGTCCTCGCCGATGGCGGTCGGGGTCGCGGTGCCGTCGGCGAGGTTCTGCTCCTGCAGGGCCATGTCGACGTACGGCTCTGTGAGAACCTTGCCGTTGACCTTCACGCCGACGCCGTCGGCGTTGTGGCATTCGATGGTCTGACCGCCGGTGGCGATGATGCGTTTGACGTAGTCGTTCTCGTCGGGCGGCGCGAAGCCGAACCACGACAGGCCGTTCTGCAGTCCATGGATCACCGTATTGGAGGATCGGGGTGACACCCATCCGTCCTCGCCCCACGACTCGGGAACCTTGAACACCACGACGTCGCCGGGTGCGGGATCACCGAAGGTGTAGGACAGTTTGTCGACGAAGATCCGGTCGTTCGAGCAACCGGTGCAGCCGATCAGCGTCGGCTCCATCGACTCGGACGGGATGACGTATTGCCGTCCGATGAAGGTCTGCAGAATCCAGCTGATCAGCAGGACGCAGGCGACGATGATGATCGTCTCCCGCAGCAGGGAACCCTTCTTTTCCGGCTTGTCGCTCTTGGTGCGCCAGGGGCGGGACGCGGAGTCGGCGTCGACGGAATCGTCGTCGCGCGGGACCCGGTCCTCGCCGGCCTCATCGCCTCGGCGGTCAGTGTCAGCCACGTCGCCAGGGTAGACGCGTCAGCGCTTTTCCTTGATCTTGGCGGCCTTGCCGCGCAGATCGCGCAGGTAGTAGAGCTTGGCGCGACGCACATCACCGCGGGTCAGGACGTCGATCTTGGCGATGTTGGGGCTGTGCACCGGGAAGGTACGCTCCACGCCGACGCCGAAGGAGACCTTGCGGACGGTGAAGGTCTCGCGGACGCCACCACCCTGGCGACGGATCACGACGCCCTTGAAGACCTGGACACGTTCCTTGCTGCCCTCGATGACCTTGACGTGCACGTCGAGGGTGTCGCCGGGTCCGAATGCGGGGATGTCGTCGCGCAGGGACTGCTGGTCGAGGATGTCCAGGGTGTTCATGATGGTTGGTCCTTAGGGTGCTAGCTGCGAACAGAGGAACCTGGCGGCCCTCCCCCACCCGGATCACCCGGATCGGGGGCATGGGTTCGGCCGGTTCGTGCTCCGAGTCATGTGCGCGCCTGCTCGCGACCCCGACCGGGGGCCGTCGTCAGGCAACCCGACTATTGTGCCAGACCGACCCGCGTCCGACGAAATCGCGACCTCACCAGCGGTGACGTCGTCACGTCCGGGTAGGGTCGATGATGATCGAGGTCACCCCGGCCGTCGCCAGGACGGCCCGCGCCGCCGCCGACGGCGTCGACGGTGAGGCCACCGCGATCGGCTCGTATCCGCGGGCGCGGAGATGGTCGACCACCGCGATCTCCGGTGCCCGCCCGTCACCGGCCACCTCGTCGGTGGTGCGGACCCGCATCCCGACGCGCAGATAGGGCACCGGATCGCTGGTCCCGACGACCGTCGCGCGTCCCTGGGCCCGATCGTGCCCGATGCCGACGGCCACCTGAACCCAGCCCCCGGCCCGACCGTCGAGGTCGGCGGCCAGAGTCCGGGCGTAGCGCACGAGGTCCTCGTGCTCAGCGCGGGTGAGTTCGGGCGGTTCGTCGTCGTCGGTTCCCGGCTCCCGCCGGTTTCTCCCGGCAGCAGCCGCGGCGCCCACCGCACCCACGCCCACCGCACCCACGCCCATGGTCCCGAGCCCACCCATCGGCATCATCCCGCTCGTCGCGGCGGCGGGATGTTGCGGATCGTCGGTGGTCGCGGTGGTGGTGGCCGCGGTTCCGTGTGCCGCGGCCTCGTCGGCGTAGTCGTCGCCGGCAGCGGTCATCGCCGCGCGTCCGGCACTGGCCGCCCGGACAGCCGGCGTGTCGTCGCCGACCGCGGAGCCGATCATCCCGAGCAGCCGATCACGATCGGCGATCGTCGCCACGACCGCCATCTTCTGCCGCGTCCTGGTGGTGAGGTCGGCGAAGGCCGCCAGGGTCGTCGCCGAGACGGCGAGCCCGCCGGCGGTCCCGGTCGCGTCGTCGGCGAGCCGGGCGGCGGTGTCGATGGTCGCCTGGTCGAAGGCGCCCGCACCGATCCGGTGGACGTGGTGGACGGTCTCGACGGTGTTCGCGACCGCCCGTAGTCGCGCGGCGAGCCCGGCGAGTCGCTGCGCGAGCTCACCGATGGCGATGACGTCGGTGTCCGGCCACCGATCGGGTGCGAGTTCCTCGGCGATGCGCCGCAGGTCGTCCGGCCCACTCATGCGGTCCGGTCCACGCTTCGTCGCACGCCATGGGCGGCGGTGTCCTCGGCGGCCTCGACGCCGAGCACGCCGTGAGCGATCTGTGCGGCCTGGGTGGTCAGGGCGTCGGCGATCCGGCCGAGGGCATCGTGCAGCGCGGTGACACCGGGGACGAAGGCGGCGGCGAACGCGGTCGCGCCGACGTCGTGTCCGAGCGCTTCGGTGAGTTCGTCGATGATGCGATCGAGGTCCGCCCCGATGGCGGTGACCTCGTCGGCGAGTTCGGTCACCTCGCCGACGAGCGTGTGGCCCGCCTCCGGGTCGACCGCGACGCCCTCGGACCGGCTCATGTGCGGTTCCCGCCGGACACATCGGCGTATCCGGGGGCCGTTTCGGCCACCGCCGCCAGGAGGTGTTCACGCTGGTGACGCAGCTGCTGGTCGGCCGCGGCGACCAGGTCCGTGATGAGCTCGGCCAACACGGGCGCGCGGTGTCGGCGCAGGGCCGCCGGTTCGATCTGCAGGTCGACGAGCAGGCCGCGCGCGTCGACGGTGACCTCGATCAGCCGGTCCGTGCTGACCGCGCGGGCGGTCAGCGTCGCGAGTTGTTCGGCGGCGCGGGCGAGGTCGGTGCGCTGCCGGTCCAGTTTTTCGAGCATCGCCGACCAGTGGGAGTCACCCGGCCGACCCGGATCACGCGTGTCGTGTGCATCGGACCGTTCATCCACCGTCGTTTCCCCCTGGTACCCGCGTGTGAGGTCGTCAGTACCCGCGTGTGAGGTCGTCGGACGCGGGTCGACCGAGCGTAGCCCGAACAGAGTGCTCCCACCGCGAATGCGTCCACAGTGGCGAACCCGTCAGCGCGGGGACGGGTCGTTCGTCGCCGTCAGTTGTCGGCGCCGGGTTCGGCGAGGAGGTCGGGGCGACGCTCGCGCGTGCGCTGCAACGACTGTTCGTGGCGGAACCGCGCGACCTTGGCGTGATCGCCGGAGAGCAACACCGGCGGCACGGGCAGCCCCCGCCACGTCTCCGGGCGGGTATAGCTCGGCCCCTCCAGGAGTCCGTCGGAGAACGAATCCTCTTGGTGGGAACGAGGATTGCCGAGGACCCCGGGGATCAACCGCACGGTGGCCTCGATCATCGCGATCGCCGCCACCTCACCCCCGATGAGGACGAAATCACCGAGCGAGACCTCCTCGACGCGCACCCGGCGTGCGGCGTCGTCGAAGACCCGCTGGTCGATGCCCTCGTATCGGCCGCATGCGAACACGAGTTGTCGTTCCGTACTCCAGCGGACGGCCGTGGCCTGGGTGAAGGGCACCCCCGCCGGTGTGGGGACGATCAGCAACGCCTCGTCCGGGCACACCTCGTCCAGCGCGGGACCCCAGACATCGGGTTTCATCACCATGCCCGGACCGCCGCCGTACGGGGAATCGTCGACGCTGCGGTGCACGTCGTGGGTCCAGGACCGCAGGTCGTGTATCCCGACCTCGATGACGCCACGGTCGATTGCCTTGCCCAGCAAGGCCACTCGCACCGGCTCGAGGTACTCGGGAAAGATGGTGACGACGTCGACACGCATGCGGGGATCGGTCACGATGCGCCGTCGGGAGTGCCCGCGTCCGCGTCCGCGTCGTCGAGCAGACCGATCGGCGGGTCGACGACGATACCGTCGCGCCCGACCACCGGGACGATCTCCCGTACGAACGGGATGAGGATCTCCCGACCGTCCGGGGCACGCACCGCCAGCACGTCGTTGGCGGGCAGATGCAGCACCGACGACAGCACACCGACCGCCACTCCCGCGACGGTCGTCACCGGCAGACCCTCGAGTTCGTGGTCGTAGAAGGCGTCGGGATCGTCACCGGAATCGACCTGCGAACTGTCAATGAGGAACAACGTCCCCCGCAGGTCGTCGGCGTCGGCCCGCGTGCCGACCTCGGCCAGCGACAGCAACAGCCGCCCGGAATGTTCCCGGGCGGCTGTCACCGTGAAATCGCGTTCGCCCCCACCTCGTGGCAGGCGACCGACCAGAGTCGCACCCGTCGCGAACCGTTGCTCCGGTTCGTCGGTACGGACGTCGACGACGACCTCGCCGCGAATGCCGTGCGACTTGACCACACGGCCCACCACGAGCTCCATTGATGTGACGCTCAGCGGTCGGTGTCGACGATGTCGACACGCATGCCGCGGCCACCGATACCGCTCACGAGGGTGCGCAGTGCGGTGGCGGTGCGGCCGTTGCGACCGATCACCTTGCCGAGATCCTCCGGATTCACGTGCACCTCGACGAGGCGACCACGACGGCCGGTGATCAGTTCGACGCGCACGTCATCGGGGTTGGAGACGATCCCGCGAACGAGATGCTCGACGGCGTCGGCGACGACAGCGCTCACGCCTGGGCCTTGTCGCCCTCGGCGGCCGCCTCATCGGTGACGGCCTCGTCGGCGGATGCGGCCGGGGCCTCGTCCTTCTTGGCGGCCTTCTTCTTCGGGGTGGTGGCCTCGGCGACCGGCTCGCTGTCGGCGGCGGCCAGGGCCGCGTTGAACAGGTCCAGCTTGGAGGGCTTCTCGGCGGCGGTCTTCAGGGTTCCCTCGGCGCCGGGCAGGCCCTTGAACTTCTGCCAGTCGCCGGTGACCTTGAGGATCGCGGCGACGGGCTCGGTCGGCTGGGCGCCCACGCCGAGCCAGTACTGTGCGCGCTCGGAGTCGACCTCGATGAGGCTCGGCTCTTCCTTGGGGTGGTACTTGCCGATGGTCTCGATCACCCGGCCGTTGCGGCGGGTGCGGGAATCGGCGACGATGATGCGGTACTGCGGGTTGCGGATCTTGCCGAGCCGCGTGAGCTTGATCTTGACAGCCATGTTCTTCTTCTTTCGTTGGCCACTGCGCAATTCAGCGACCCCGCCGGAATGCGGGGCCCGGTTTTGCGATCGGGTGTGACCGTCGGCCGGTACGTGACCGTGTCCGACGAACCAGCGTTCGATTCTGCCAGAGACGCGCCCACCGGCCCAAATCGCGGCCGATCGACCAGCGCGCATCGGCCCCCTGCGATCGACCCGGTACGCTCGTCCGGGCGGTCGGGGGTGACCAGCGGGCGGTACTCGGCGACCTGACGTCGGGCCGCAACCCTTCCCACACCAGCAGTCGACACAGTCAGCGAGGAGAGCACCGCACCCCATGCTCAACGCCCTGGCCTACGCCCTCGTCGATGCGGTCAACGTGTTGTTGATCGGCGTCCTGGTCGCGCTCGCGATGATGACCGCACGCGGCCGGTATCGCTCCATCACCATTCTGCTGCTCATCGGCAACTGGCTGGGCGTCATCGGCCTGGCCCTGATCGTCCTGCTCGCCTTCGACGGGTTGGGCACCATCGTCGAGCGGGTCGTCGACTCTCCGGCATTCGGCGCGCTGTTGATCCTCACCGGTGTCGTCACCGCGTTGTGGACGCTGCGCCAGGGCGACGACGGGCCACCCCCGATCGTCGACCGCATCCTCACGCCGGTGCGTACGGCGTCGCCGTTGACCGTGCTGGCCGGTGTGGGTCTCGGCGTGGTGCAGTCGGCCACCTCGGTGCCGTTCTACGCCGGGCTCGCGGTGCTGTCGTCGAGCGGTCTACCGACCGGCGAGCGCTACACCGCGCTGCTGGCCTACGCGACGGTCGCCCTCAGCATCCCGGTGCTGGCCGCGATGGCGCTCGGACTGGTCCGGGTCCGGCCGCGATCGTGGGCCGGACGGCTGTTCGTCACTGCTCGGCGACACCACACACTCGTCGCCCGCGGTGCCGCCTACCTGGTCTCGGCACTGTTGATCGCGATCGGCATCCTGCGACTGCTCTGACGGGTGATCCGAACCCGGAAACGGGATCGGGCATGTGGCTGTCCACCCCGCGAAGGACACCCACATGCCCGCACCTCACCCCGGTGAACATCCCGCCGATCGCACCGCGATGCGGGCGACGAGAAGACTTGTGAACTGATCACGAAGTGGTCAACCTACGCGATGTGACTGTGACCCTACCGAACAGTAAGGATATCGACCAACGGTCAATGGGTGATTTGGCTCACAAAATCGGCCCGTGAGGTGTATAGCGCGGAATAACCCGACCCCTCACTCGACGACCTCCCGCTCGGCGACCAGCATGCTGTCGCGATCGCGGCGGCGTGATCAGAGGTGCGTGCCCGCGCAGACGATGGCCGCCGGATGACGCAGGATGTTCAGGTTCTCCACCGGGTTCTCCTGAAACACCAGGAAGTCGGCGCGGTCACCGTCGTCGAGAATTCCGGCACCGAGCCAGCGCCGCGGTTCGGTGGTGGCGGCGGCGAGAGCTCCCCGGGCGCCGAGACCGACGCCGGCGAGCCGTTCGACCTCGTCGACGATGCGTCCGTGTTCGACGAATCCACCCGCGTCGGTGCCCGCGAAGATCGTCACTCCGGCTTCGCGTGCCGCGGCGAAGGTGTCCTCGGCGTGCGCGTACAGCTTGCGCATCGTCGCCGCATAGGTCGGGAACCGGTCGGCGCCGGAGGCGATCTGGAGGAAGTTGTCGACCTGGATCAGTGTGGGCACCAAGGCGATCGAGCGCTCGACGAGTGCATCGATGTGCTCGGAGGTCAGGCCGGTACCGTGCTCGATGCAGTCGACGCCGGCGTCGATGAGGTCGCCGAGCGCGTCGGTGCCGAAGACATGCGCGGTGATGCGGGCACCGTTGTCGTGCGCCGCGGTCACCGCCGCGTCGAGCTGGCGCCGGGTCCACAGGGGCGCGAGATCCCCGACCTCCCGGTCGATCCAGTCCCCGACGATCTTCACCCATCCGTCGCCGGCCTTCGCCTGCCGCGCCACCTCGTCGGCCAGTTCGTCCGGATCGTCGAGATCGACACCGTAGTCACGCAGATACCGCTTCGGCCGGGCGATGTGCTTGCCGGAACGGATGAATCGCGGCCCCGCCGGATCGTCGTCGAGTGGGTGGGTGTCCAGCGGGGATCCGACCTCGCGGATCAGCAGGGTGCCGGCGAGGGCGTCCTGACGGGCGAAGTCGCGGGCCTGCTCGATGGTCACACCGAGTCCGGGTGCGATCCCGACATGGTTGTGCGCGTCGACGAGTCCCGGCACGATCCAGCCGTCGGCGACGACGGTGTCGGCCGCGGCCACCGGCTCAGAGGTGATCGTGCCGTCGACCACCCAGAATTCGAGTGGCTCGTCGGTCAGCGGATCCCGACCCCGGTAGTGCTGTGCGGGTGCGGTACCGGATCCACCGCCGACGGTCATCGGCTCACTTCTTCTTCGGCTGCTGGAACTGCGAGACGTCGATGCCCTCGAGGCCCGGCGGGAGTTGATCGAGTCCGGCCGGCATGTTGGACAGGTCCGGGAAGCCGCCGGGCATGCCCGGGAAGCCGCCGCGTACCTTCGGCGGGGTTGGTCCGCGTCCGCGGCTCTTGCCCTTCTTGCCTTTGCCCTTCTTACGGTTGGTCTTTCGGCCCGGGCCCATCATCCGGCCGGACATCTGGGCCATCATCTTGCGGGCCTCGAAGAACCGGTCGACGAGTTGGTTGACCTCGCTGACCGTCACACCCGAACCGTTGGCGATGCGCAGTCGGCGGGAGGCGTTGATGATCTTCGGATTCTCCCGCTCGGCGGGGGTCATGCCACGGATGATCGCCTGCACCCGGTCGAGTTGCTTGTCGTCGACCTGGCTGAGGGCGTCCTTCATCTGGTTGGCGCCGGGCAGCATGCCGAGGATGTTGCCGATCGGCCCCATCTTCCGGATCATCTGCATCTGCTCGAGGAAGTCCTCGAGGGTCAGCTCCCCCTGGGTGATCTTGGCCGCGGCCTCCTCGGCCTGCTGGGCATCCCAGTGCTGTTCGGCCTGTTCGATCAGGGAGAGCACATCGCCCATGCCGAGGATGCGACTGGCCATCCGGTCGGGGTGGAAGACGTCGAAGTCCTCGAGTTTCTCACCCGAGGAGGCGAACATGATCGGTCGGCCGGTCACCTCACGCACCGACAGCGCCGCACCGCCGCGGGCGTCGCCGTCGAGTTTGGTGAGCACCACGCCGGTGAATCCGACACCGTCGGCGAACGCCTCGGCCGTGGAGACCGCGTCCTGACCGATCATGGCGTCGACGACGAAGAGCACCTCGTCGGGCTGGGTGGCGTCGCGGATGTCGGACGCCTGCTTCATCAGTTCGGTGTCGATGCCGAGCCGGCCCGCGGTGTCGATGATGACGACATCGTGGTGGCGTGCACGCGCCTCGTCCACACCGGCCTTGGCCACCGACACCGGGTCACCGGCGGTGACACCCAATGCGTTCACCCCGGTTGGCGACGACTCGCCGGTGATCGAGGTACCCGGATGCGGCGCGAAGACCGGCACGCCGGCACGCTCGCCGACGATCTGCAGCTGGGACACCGCACCCGGGCGCTGCAGGTCACATGCCACCAGCAACGGGGTGTGCCCCTGCTTGATCAGCCACGCACCGAGCTTTCCGGCCAGGGTCGTCTTACCGGCACCTTGCAGACCGGCCAGCATGATGACGGTCGGCGGGGTCTTCGCGAACTGCACCCGCCGGGTCTCGCCGCCGAGGATCGCGACGAGTTCCTCGTTGACGATCTTGACGACCTGCTGGGCCGGGTTGAGCGCACCGGACACCTCCGCGCCCTTGGCACGTTCCTTGATCCGTGCGATGAAGGCACGGACCACGGGCAGCGAGACGTCGGCCTCGAGCAGTGCGAGCCGGATTTCACGACAGGTGCGGTCGATGTCGGCGTCGGAGAGGCGGCCCTTGCCACGCAGGTCCTTCAGCGCACCGGTCAACCGATCGGAGAGGGAGTCGAACATTCCCCCATCTTTCCATGACCGCGCTCGAGGTGACCGCTCGACCACGTCGCCTCGTCCGTGTCGGCGCCCGGGCGCGGCCCGTGCGAGGCCGAGCGGTCAGCTGATGGGAACCCCGGATCGCGACGACCCCGCGGTCGGCGGGCCCGCGTCGTCGTCGTCCGAGAACGGGCGGATGACCGGACACACGGCCAGAACCGACTCTTCCAACGCGGCGCGCGTCTCGTCGGTGTCGGCGGGCAGCGTCAGGCAGAAGGTGTCGACGACGGTGTTGCCGAGCGTCGCGACCTTGGCCCACCGTACAGTGGCACCCGACTCCTCGATCACGGCGCTGACCCGGCTGAGCAGACCCAGCCGGTCGTCGGTGCGCAGTTCCATCAGCAACTCGCCGGCGTCGCCGACCGCGGCCCACAGCACCCGCGACGGCGCCACCGCGAACAGGGCCGGCACCGCGTTGACCGCGGCCACGGTCGGCATGTCGTCGTCGGTCTCGGTGGTGGCCGCACCCGGCGAGCCGGCCACGGTCCCGATCGTCGGTGTCGGCGATTCGCGCTCCCGTTTGTCGAGCCGGTCGAGCACCTTGATCTTGCCCTCGACCGCCGCGATCAGCTGCTGACGCAACAGACCCGCCTCGGGCGGATCACCGAACGCCGGCACCACCACGAACGCGTTGACCGCGCGACCGGCGTGGCCCTGCACGGTCGCCGAATGCGACCGAAGGCCGTTGAGCGCCAGCACACCTGCCATCTTCGACAGCAGACCGGGACGGTCCGGGGCCACCATGATCACCGAGAAGGTATGTGGCCCTTCGGTCGGTGACACCTTCACGGCGTACTCGCCGCTCTCGGCGACCGCGATCATCTCATCGGTGAGCGGTTCCGGCGTGGGCAGTTCGTCGCCGTCGAGCAGTCGGGTGGCCCGCCGCACCAGGTCACCGATGAGGGAGGCCTTCCAGTCCCCCCACACGCCCGGGCCGGTGGCCAGCGAGTCCGCCTCGGCCAGCGCGGCGAGCAACTCGAGCAGCACCCGGCTGCGGCCGAGCTTGTCGACCACCTCCTGCGCGGTCGCCGGGTCGTCGAGATCCCGCCTGGTCGCGACGGTCGGCAGGAGCAGGTGATACCGCACCATCTCCGACAGGATCGTCACGTCCTGCGGCCACAATCCGATCCGCGTGCCGACCTGAATGGCGAGGTCGGCGCCGACGATGCTGTGGTCGGCGCCGCGGCCCTTGCCGAGATCGTGGACCAGTGCGCCGAGCAGCAGCAGATCGGGCCGGGTGACACGTGTGGTCATCCGGCTCGCGTTGACCGCGGTCTCCACCAGGTGGCGATCCACCGTCCAGGTGTGCACGGCGTCGCGCGGCGGGAGGTCACGGACCGCACCCCATTCGGGGAGCAGACGCCCCCACAGTCCGGTGCGATCCAGGGCCTCGATGGGCGCCACCATGTGCGGGCCCGAGCCGAGCAGGACCAGTAGGTCGCTGAGGGCCTCGGCGGGCCAGGGTTCGCGCAGTTCGGGGGCGTAGTCGGCCAGCCGCGACAGTGTCGAGGCGCTGATCGGCAGTCCGGTGCGCGCCGACGAGGCCGCCACCCGCAGGATCAGACCCGGGTCCTTGCTCGGAAGTGCATTGCGCGCCAACACGATCTCGCCATTGTGCTCGACGACCCCCTCGTCGAGCGGTCGGCGGATCGGTGACCGCCGCAACTTGGCCAGGCCGCGTCGGGGCAGCGCGTTACCGGCGGTACGCAGCCCCACATCGGTGGAGTAGCTGATGGTGCGTGCGGCGTCGCTGATGACGCGCGCGAGATCGAAACGGTCGCCGATGAGTAACGCGGCGCCGATCTCGTCGGCGTCCTGGGCGCGGACCTGCTCCCGGGGCCGCCCGGCGATCCGATGCAATTCGGTACGGATGTCCAGGAGTCGCTGATAGGCCACCTGGGGGCCGGCGCCCGGCGAGTCGGGCCGCAGGTTGGCCATGCCGTCGGTGAGCTGGGCGATCGACAGTGCGCCCAACAGCTGCACGTCTCGCAGGCCGCCACGGCCGTTCTTGAGATCGGGTTCGGCGCGGTGGGCGATGTCGCCGCTGCGGCGCCAACGATCCCGCGCGTGTTCGACGACCGCACCGAATCGGGTACGGATCTCCGATCGCCACTGTTGGCGCACACCACCGATCAGCAGCGCCGAGAGGTCCTCGTCGCCGGCGATGTGTCGGGCCTCGAGCAGGCCGAGTGCCGCGGTCACGTCGTCGGAGGCGACCTGCAGGGCCTGCGGAACCGTCCGGACACTGTGATCGAGTGGGATGTTGGCGTCCCACAGCGGATACCAGAGTCCGTCGGCGACCTCGGACACCCGCTCCGGTGATTGGTCCTCGTAGAGCAGGATGAGGTCGAGGTCGGAGAACGGCAGGAGTTCGCCCCGGCCGAGTCCGCCGACGGCGACGATCGACAAGCCGCTGCCGGGCCGGATGCCGAGTTCGGCACCCTTGCTGGTCAGCCAGAACTCGTGCAGATCGACGAGCACCTGCCGGAGTCCGGCAGCGTCGAGTCGGTTGGGTCCGGTGGCCTCGGTCAGTTGCCGCCGGGTGGCCGCGAGATCTGTTGCCGCGACCGGTGTCTGGGAAGGACGCGGCCCCGCGCCCGACTCGTCGTCGGATGCGGGGCCGTGACCTGTGCTCACGAAGGGCATCGACCCTCGTTATAGGGCGTCGGAGCCACGCTCACCGGTGCGGACGCGCACGACCGACTCCACCGGCGACACCCATACCTTGCCGTCACCGATCTTGCCGGTGCGGGCGGCCTCGACGATGACGTCGACGACCTTGTCCACGGCGGCGTCGTCGACGACGACCTCCACACGCACCTTGGGAACGAAATCGACGGAATACTCGGCGCCACGGTAGACCTCGGTGTGGCCCTTCTGGCGTCCGTAACCCTGGACCTCACTGACGGTCATGCCCAGGATGCCGGCCTGCTCGAGACCTGCTTTGACGTCTTCGAGCGTGAACGGCTTCACGATCGCGGTGATCAGCTTCATGAATTATCCCTCTCCAAAGGATTCAGCTGTGATTCAGCGTAGTGGTCAACGGTGCCGGATTCACGCCAACTCATACGCTGTCTCCGCGTGTTCTGCCTCGTCGATTCCGCTCTTCTCCTCGTCGGAGGCGACACGCCAGCCGAGCGGCTTGAGAATCAGGGCGATGATGGTGGTCAGAACGCCGGTGAAGGCGAGCGCGAACAGGGCGATGACGACCTGCACGACGAGCTGCTTGTAATCGCCACCCCAGAACAGGCCGGTGTCCTGCGCCAGGAATCCGATACCGACGGTGCCCCAGAGGCCGGCGACGAGGTGAACGCCGACGACGTCGAGGGAGTCGTCGTAACCGAACTTGTTCTTCAGTCCGATGGCCAGCGCCGCGAGGATACCGGCGATCACGCCGAGGATCAGCGACCCGACCGGGGTGAGATTGCCACACGCGGGGGTGATCGCGACGAGACCGGCAACGATTCCCGAGGCCGCGCCGACGCTGGTGGCGTGCTTGTCGCGGATCAATTCCACCGCGAGCCAGCCGATGATCGCCGCAGCGGTGGCGGCGGTCGTGTTGAGCCACACCTTGCCGGCGGTCAGGTCCGCGGCGAGTTCGGAACCGACGTTGAAGCCGAACCAGCCGAACCACAGCAGAGCGGCACCGAGCATGACGAACGGGATGTTGTGCGGACGGTAGGCGGTCTTGCCGAAGCCGACGCGGGCGCCGACGATCAGCGCGAGCACCAGGCCGGCCATACCGGCGTTGATGTGAACCACGGTGCCACCGGCGAAGTCGATGGGCGCGACGTTGGCCTCACCGTCGGTGGTACCGAACATCCACGCAGCGAAGCCGTCCTCGCCGCCACCCATGATGCCGCCGCCGCCGACCAGGCCACCCCACACCATGTGCGACAGCGGGAAGTAGACGATGGTGGCCCACAGCACCGAGAACGCCAACCAGGTCGAGAACTTCACGCGCTCGGCGACCGCGCCCGAGATCAGCGCGACGGTGATCACGGCGAAGGTGAGCTGGAAGCCGAGGAAGACGACCGCCGGAATGGACAACCCTGCGGTGACGACCTTTTCGGTGTCGCCCTCCCCGATCGTGTTCATCAACTGATCGGAGCCGAACAATGCGAACGGATTCGCGAAAATGCCTGCGATGTCACTCTCCCCGGTGATGCCGTCGCTGAACGACATCGAGAAACCCCACAGAACGTAGATGACGCTGACCGTGGCGAGTGCGCCGAACGACATCATCATCATGTTCAGGACGGATTTGCCCCGAGACAAACCCCCATAGAAGAAAGCAAGACCGGGAGTCATCAGCAGCACCAGGCCGGCGGCCGTGATGACCCATGCCGTATCACCGGTGTCGAACTCTCCGAAAACGCTTTCTGGCAGTGCAGAAACCACTGTGAGAAACCTCCCTAGAGTGCGCCGACCGCTCGGCGCCTCCAAAGAGACTGTCGGCACTCGGTTTCAGCCGTGGTGCTCTGACGTTTCCGATATGTGAACCGGTGGCCGGTTTACATTTCGCGCAGGTAACATCCCTGGTCACATATGCACGGCGCCGCATGAAATCCCACAGGCAATTCCACCGATTCCCACATCAGTGTCTGCGTGTCGTCACAGCAACGCGTCGACGAACGCCTCCGGCTCGAAGGGGGCGAGATCGTCGGCCCCCTCACCGAGCCCGACCAGTTTGACCGGAACACCCAGTTCTTCCTGCACGTGAAAGACGATGCCGCCCTTGGCCGTACCGTCGAGCTTGGTCAACACGACGCCGGTGATGTCGACGACCTCCGCGAACACCCGGGCCTGGGTGAGCCCGTTCTGGCCGACAGTGGCGTCGAGAACGAGGAGAACCTCGTCGACCGGGGCCTTCTTCTCGACGACCCGCTTGACCTTGCCCAACTCGTCCATCAGGCCGGTCTTGGTATGCAGGCGCCCGGCGGTGTCGATCATCACCACGTCCACACCGGTGTCGATGCCTTTGGCCACCGCGTCGAAGGCCACCGAGGCCGGATCCGCCTGCTCCTTGCCACGAACGATGTCGGCGCCGACCCGCTCCCCCCAGGTCTGCAGCTGATCGGCGGCCGCGGCACGGAAGGTGTCCGCCGCACCGAGCAACACGCGCCGGCCGTCGGCGACCAGAACCCGCGCCAGCTTGCCGGTGGTGGTGGTCTTTCCGGTGCCGTTGACGCCGACCACCAGCACCACGGCGGGACTACCGGCATGCGGCAGCGCCCGGACCGAACGATCCATCTCGGGATGAAGCTGCTCGACGAGGACACGTCGCAGCAGTGCCCGTGCATCGTCGGAGGTGCGGACCGGATTGGTCGCCAACTCGGTCCGCAGTCGTTCGACGACGGCGGTGGTCGACGCGGTACCGAGGTCGGCCATCACCAGCGTGTCCTCGATCTCCTCCCAGGAATCCTCGTCGAGGTCACCCGCGCCGAGCAGGCCGAGCATGCTCTTGCCGATGGCGCCCTGCGACCGCGACAGTCGCCCGCGCAGGCGGCCGAGGCGACCGGCGGTCGGCGCGATCTCCTCCCGCGGGGGCGCCACTTCGGCCGTGGAGGCATCCGTGGGAGCGGTGATCTCGGGTGCCGGAGCGCTGTCGGTGACCTCGGGAGCGGCGTCGGTGACTTCCGGAGCGCTGTCAACGACCTCCGGAGCGCTGTCAGTGACCTCGGGAGCGCTGTCAGTGACTTCCGGAGCGCTGTCAGTGACCTCGGGAGCGCTGTCAGTGACCTCCGGAGCGCTGTCAACGGTGTCGGGAGCGCTGTCAGTGACCTCCGGAGCGCTGTCAACGGTGTCGGTATCGGTGACCGTGTCGGTGTCGGTGTCGGGCAGCGTGATGTCGGTGATCTTGCGCTGCTCGGAGTCGCGTGGGACCGAGGCGTCGTCGCCGACGCCGGGCTGACCGTCGGTCTCGGTGCGTTCCACCGGCGGGCGCACCGGCTCGGGCGGGGGCGCCACGGTCGTCGTCCCACCCTGACTGAAACTGAACCCGGACCCGGCCTGGTAGCCGCCGGATCTGTCCACCTGGGGCTTGCTGCCGTCGATGACCTGCGTATCGGGCTTGTCGCTCAACGAGATCCGTCGCCGCCGCGCGAGGACGATTCCCGCGACGATCAGCGCGAGGATCACGACGACGGCGATGACGACGATGCCGATGATGAGTTGGGTGTCCACTGAGGGGTCCTGTCCTGTTCTCTACACGCTCGTTGGGTCCTGCTGATCCGACCCGGTCGCCGGGTCGGACGCGGCCGGATCGGACGCGGCGGCGACGGGGATCTCCACCCCGCGCAGCCGCTGCGAGATCACCGTGGTGATCCCGTCACCGCGCATGCTCACGCCGTACAGCGCGTCGGCGACCTGCATGGTCGGTTTCTGATGGGTGATGACGATCAGCTGCGAGCGTTCCCGCAACTGTTCGAACAGGCTGATGAGTCGTCGCAGGTTGGTGTCGTCGAGTGCGGCCTCGACCTCGTCCATGACGTAGAACGGCGACGGCCGGGCGCGGAAGATCGCCACCAGCATCGCGACGGCGGTCAACGACTTCTCACCGCCGGACAGCAGCGAGAGCCGCTTGACCTTCTTGCCGGGCGGCCTCGCCTCCACCTCGACGCCGGTGGTCAGCATGTCACCGGGCTCGGTCAGCACCAGACGTCCCTCGCCGCCGGGGAACAGTGTCGAGAAGACCTGCGCGAACTCGCGTTCGACGTCGGCGTAGGCGTCGGTGAAGACCTGCAGGATGCGGGCGTCGACCTCCTCGACCACCGACAGCAGGTCCTTGCGGGCGGCCTTGACGTCCTCGAGTTGGGCGGAGAGAAAGTTGAAACGCTCCTCCAGCGCCGCAAACTCTTCCAGCGCAAGCGGATTCACCTTGCCGAGGGTGTTCAGATCCTTCTGCGCCTTCTTCGCCCGCGACTCCTGGGTGGCACGGTCGTACGGCATCGGGGCCGGGGCCACCACCTGATCACCACGGGCCTTGGCAGCCTCGTACTCACTCATCTCCAACGCCGACGGCGGCATCGGCACGTCGGGGCCGTATTCGGCAACGAGATCGTCCGGTGTCATCGCGAACGACTCCATCACCTGTTCTTCGAGCTGTTCGATGCGCAGCGATGCCTGGGCGCGGGCGACCTCGTCACGATGTACCGCGTCCTTGAGGGTGCTCAGTCGCTGCGACAGCAGATTCGCACGGCTCTTGAGCTCATCCAGCGCCACCGTTCGGGTGGCCCGGACCTGTTCGAGTTCGTCGCGACCGGCCTGGGCGTCGGCGACGGCACCCACGAGTCGGGTGGAAACCTCGGCGGCCGCGGCGGCAACGGCCGCGGCGACGGTGGCCGCCTGACGGCGCGCCTCGTTCTGCCGTCGGGCCCGTTCACGGGCGTCGCGTTCCCGCGCGGCCGCGCGACGCAGCGATTCCGCGCGCCCCCGCACCGAGGCCAACCGTTCCTCGGCGGTGCGCAGCCCCAGACGCGCCTCCATCTCGGCGGCGCGGGCCACCGCGACCGCCTCGGCGGCCGCCGAACGGTCAGGCGACTCGATGTCGGCGGGTTCGTCGGAACCCTCGTCGCGGGCCAGGGCCAGACGCTGTTCGAGTTCGTGCAGGGAGGTCAGGGTTTCGGCACGACCGGTCTCGACGAAGGTGCGTTGCCGGGTGAGGCGATCGGCGTCGGCCTCCGCGGCGCGGATCTCCTGCCCCAATCGCGCCAGGTGCTCATACGCGCCGCCGACCGCGCTGTCGGACTCGTGCAACGCGGCCAGGGCTTCCTCGGCCGCCTCCCGACGCTGCTGTTGTTCGGTGAGCGCACCCTGCAGGGCGGCACCGATCTCCTCGACGCGGCGTCGGGCCGTCGCCAACTGGGCGGTGGCGGCGTCGATCGCCGAGGTCACCTCCAGGGTCGACGGGCGATGCGAGGAACCACCCTCCAGCGACGCGCGGGTGATGCGATCACCCTCGCGGCTGACCGCGCGCACGCCGAGCGCCGTCGCCACATCGACGCCCCGGGCGGTCGTGTCCACCACGACGGTGTCGGCGAGCAGGTGATCGACCGCGCCCCGGATCGCGTCGTCGCAGGTCACCACGGACGCCGCCCACACCACCCCGTCGGGAAGAGAGTCGGTGCGGGGCGCCGCGGCTTCGGCGAGACCGCCGACGATCAGCGACGCCCGTCCCCCGTCGCCGCCCTTGAGCGCGTCGAGGGCTCGAAGCGCCGCCAGCGAGTCGACCGTCGCGATGGCATCGGCAGCCGAGCCGAGGGCTGCGGCGATGGCCGTTTCCCATCCGGAGGTGACCGTGATCAGCCCCGACATCGGTCCCAGCAGACCGTCGGTGGCGTGCTCGAGCAGCCACGCACCGCCGTCGCCACGTTCCAGTCCCACCGAGAGGGCCTCGATCCGCGCGGTCAGCGACGCGATGCGCTGTTCGGTCGCCCGCTCCTCGGTCTGCAGGGTGGCGACCCGTTCATTGGACAGGTTGAGCGCTGAGACACATCGCTCGTGATGCTCGTCGAGACCCTGTTCGGATGCCTCGAGTTCACCCAACGACTCGGCCACGGCGTCCTGCTGGGTCTGGGCCCGCTGGGCACGCTCGGTGGCCTCGGCGATCGAGGTGGTCATGCGGTCGATCTCGGCGTCGACCGATTCGGCCTTGGTGCGCAGACTCCCGACCTGACCCTCCAGGCGGGCCAGGCCCTCGCGACGATCGGCGACGGCGCGGACCGCGGCCAGGTGGGCGGCCTCGGCGGCACCGGCGGCACGTTCGGCATCGGCCAGGTCGTCGGCCGCTCCCTCGAGGACTTCCGCGGCGCTCTCGACCGCGTAGGTCATCTCGGCCTCGGTCTCGGCGGCCTCATCGGCCTGACGTTCGAGGTCGTCGGGGTCGGGTCCGCCCGTCTCGGCCGCCGGCTCGTCGAGGTAGCGGCTGCGTTCGGCGGCCACCCGGCCGGTCGCGCCCACCCGCTCGGCCAGCGCCGACAACGTGAACCACGCCTGACCGGCGGCTTCGGCGGCGGGCACGACCTGGGCGAGGTGCTCCTCGTGATCGGCGACGTCGGCGCTGACGGTGTCGAGTTCGGCCGACACCTCGTCCTGTTCGCCGCGGATCTGGTCCTCGACGGCGGTGTGTTCGGCCATCTCTTCGCGCCGGCTGACGAGGTCGTCGGCGGCCAGGCGCAGTCGCGCATCACGCAGGTCGGCCTGGATGGTCTGGGCGCGGCGGGCGACCTCGGCCTGCCGACCGAGCGGTTTGAGCTGCCGGCGCAGTTCGGCCGTCAGGTCGGAGAGCCGGTCCAGGTTGGCCTGCATGCCCTGCAGTTTGCGGACGGCCTTCTCTTTGCGTTTTCGATGTTTGAGGACGCCGGCGGCCTCCTCGATGAAGGCGCGACGGTCCTCGGGCCGGGATTCGAGGATCGTCGCGAGACGCCCCTGTCCGACGATGACGTGCATCTCCCGGCCGATACCCGAATCCGACAGCAACTCCTGTACATCCATCAGGCGACACGTACTGCCGTTGATCTCGTATTCGCCGGCACCGTCGCGGAACATCCGCCGGGTGATGGACACCTCGGAGTATTCGATCGGCAGGGCGCCGTCGGAGTTGTCGATGGTCAGGGTCACCTCGGCGCGGCCGAGGGGCGGGCGGCCCGAGGTGCCGGCGAAGATGACATCCTCCATCTTCCCGCCGCGCAGCGCCTTGGCGCCCTGCTCCCCCATCACCCAGGTCAGGGCGTCGACGACGTTCGATTTGCCCGAGCCGTTGGGGCCGACGACGCAGGTGATCCCGGGCTCGAAACGCAGGGTCGTCGCCGACGCGAAGGACTTGAAGCCCTTGAGGGTGAGCGACTTGAGGTGCACGACGGTACAGCCTACCCACCTGGAGATCGTCGGGCGGCCGACACCGCGACGGCGCAGCACTTGTCCACAATCGACCCCGCGTCCACACCCACGGACGGCATCGTCGAGGTGGCCCTACTTCTCGACGAACCCCGTCAGATCCCCGCGCGGCGGATCCAGTCGATCCACCACCAGATCAACCCGCCCGGGGGTCCGGTCCGAGCGCAACGCTTCCACCAGCGCGGACACCGACGAGCGTGGCCCCTCGGCAACCACCAGGACCCGGCCGTCGGGCTGGTTCGCGGCGTAGCCGACGAGGCCCAGCTCCAGGGCACGGGAACGGGTCCACCACCGGAATCCGACGCCCTGCACGTGCCCGTGGACGAACGCGGTCAGGCGGACGGTGGTTGCGGCATCGGACGCGTCGGTCATGACACGCTCATTCCGTGTCGATCCGCAGGTCGACGTCGGTGCCCGCCCGCAGGGTGCGTCCGACGGTGCAGACGGCGTCGATCGCACGCTCGACGACGACGAGAAGCCGTTGTGCCGCTTCGGGTTCCAGCTCCGAGAGGTCCACCTCGAGAACCTCGGAGAGCTTCGGGTACACCTCGTTCTCGCGGTCGGCGGCGCCGCCGACACGGATGGTGGCGTCGTAGTCATCGCCGAGGCGCCGCGACAGCGGGCGATCCGAGGACATGCCGGTGCATGCGGCGAGCGCGATCTTCAGCAACTCACCGGGGGTGAAGACGCCCTCGACATCCTCGGAACCGACGAGCACCTGCGCGCCACGTGAACTGTGCCCGGTGTAGCGACGCGTGCCGGTGCGTTGCACCCACAGTTCGGTGTGCGGCTGCGCCCCTCCGGCGGTGTCGGCGGTGCTCGACCCGGCCTGCGCGTTCTCCTGCTCAACGGTCATCGTGGTGACGGCTCCTTCGTGGCATCTGTCGTGTCGTGTGTGCTCATCATCGTGTGGCTCAACACCGTGTTTGCTCAACACCGTGGCGTTTCCGTGGCTTCCCGCTCGATAACTGTCTACGCCTCGCGCGGCCGTCGCTGGCATTGCGGGCAGGAGAACGAACTGCGGTTCATGAAGTGTTCGCGGCGCATCGTTCGGCCGCATCGTCGGCACGGCTGCCCTTCTCGCCCGTAGGCGTTCAGCGATCGCTCGAAGTAACCGGATTGACCGTTGACGTTGACGTAGAGGGTGTCGAACGACGTCCCACCCACGTCGAGTGCCTCCGACATCACCGCCGTCGCCGCATCGAGGAGTTCCCGTAGCCGTTTCGGGGCGAGGGTGTCGGTCAGTCGGGTGCCGTGCAGCCGGGCTCGCCACAGCGCTTCGTCGGCGTAGATGTTGCCCACCCCGGATATCAGGGACTGATCGAGCAGAGCCCGCTTGATCTCGGTGTGTTTGGCACGCATCGCCGCGACGACGGCCTCGCGGTCGAAGGCGGTCTCGAAGGGATCGGGTGCGATGTGGGCGATCGAGGCGGGCACCTGCCCGGCGCCGCCGAACGGATCGGGGACGTGATCATCGACGTGCCACCCACCGAAGGTGCGCTGATCGACGAATCGCAGTTCGTTGCCGTCGGCGAGCCGGGCCCGAATCCGCAGATGGGTGTGATCGGGCGCGCCCTCACGAGCGATGAGCATCTGGCCACTCATCCCCAGGTGCACCACCAGCGCGGCGTCATCGTCGGCGTCGGCGACGTCGAGCCAGAGGTACTTGCCGCGACGCCGTGCCGCGGTGACCGTCTTGCCGCGCAGACGTGAGCGAAGGTCGGGCGCGCCGCCGGCATGCCGCCGGACGGCCCGTTCGTGCATCACGTCGACATCGGTGATCCGCTGTCCCACAACGTGATCGGCAAGACCGAGGCGAACCGTCTCGACCTCGGGGAGTTCAGGCATCTGTGGGTGCGGGACTCACGAGGCGCCGGCCCGGTCCGACAACGCCTGCCAGGCGAGTGCCGCGGCCTTCTGCTCGGCCTCCTTCTTGGTGCGGCCGGTACCCTCGCCGATGTTCTCGCCGGCCACCACCGCAACGGCGGTGAACTCCTTGTTGTGGTCGGGTCCGGTCGAGGTGATCTGATACTGCGGGGGGCCATAGCCTCGTTCGGCGGTCAGTTCCTGCAGCGACGTCTTCCAGTCCAATCCGGCACCGAGATCGCCTGCGCGATCCATGATCTCGTCGAACAACCCCATGACGACGTTCTGCGAGATCGCCAGGCCGTGTTCGAGATACACGGCGCCGAAAAGGGATTCGAGGCCGTCGGCGAGGATCGAGTCCTTGTCGCGGCCACCGGTCAGTTCTTCACCTCGGCCCAGGAACAGGAAGTGGCCGAGCCCGTCGGGTCCGAGTCCACGTGCGACGTCGGCGAGCGCATGCATGTTGACGACGCTGGCACGAATCTTCGCGAGCTCGCCCTCGGGACGCTCGGGGAATCGCTTGTAGAGACATTCGGTGATCACCACGCCGAGCACCGAATCCCCGAGGAACTCGAGGCGCTCGTTGGTGGGTAGGCCGCCGTGCTCGTAGGCGTAGGAGCGGTGGGTCAGCGCCAGCGTCAGCATCTCATCGGAGATCTCGACGCCGAGCGCGCTCAGCAGCGGATCGAACGAGGGCGGTTGATTACCCCGTCGCTTACCGTCGGTCACTTGTCGCCTCGCACCTCGGTATCGGCGTCACCCTTGCCCAGGTCGTCCGATGACTCGTTCAGGGAGCCGAACTTGTCGGCCAGTCCCGCCCACCGCGGATCGATCACCTCGTGTCCGTGATCGGGTTCGGCGACGGCGAGCCGTATTCCGCAGACGCTGCACAGTCCCTGGCAGTCGTCGCGGCACAGCGGCGACATCGGCAGTTCCAGGGCGACGGCGTCGATGATCGACTGTTCGAGATCGATGCGGTCGTCGACGATCCGGTGCACCTCGTCGGCATCGGTGGTCTGTTCGGTCTCGCTGTCGGGGTAGGCGAACAGTTCGGTGAGGAACACCGTCACGGTGCCGTCGAGCGGTTCCAGACAGCGCGAGCACTGCCCCTCGGTCTCACCGGCGACGGTCCCGGTCACCAGGACGCCCTCACTCACCGATTCCAGGCGCAGATCGAGGTCGACGTCCGAGCCCGTCGGGATGGCGATCATCTCGACGCCAATGCGTTCGGGAGTCGCGACGGTGCGATGCACCTCGGTCATGGTGCCGGGGCGGCGTCCCAGGGAACGGATGTCGAGGACGAAAGGATCCCGAACTACTCCGTGTGAATCGGCGCCGGGAGTGGATGCATCCGGCGTCACTGCGTTGTCGGCCACACAAAAACCATACGCTCGGGTCAGAAATTCCTCGAATGACCACTGACCCGTGTCGGCATGGACGCCGGCCGGTCAGACCGCGAGGGGTGACACATCCTCGTCGGCCTCGGCGCGGGCCCGGCCCCGCGCGACGTCCTGATCGACGCTGCGGGGGTATTCGACGTAGTCGTGCATGCCCGCACCGGTGCGCAGCTGGTGACGGCCACGGTTGACCGAACGCAGGGTGTTGGTGAGGACCTCTTCGAACTGCGCGAGCTTCTCGTCGACGTAGACGTCGCAGTCGCCACGCAGGCGGTCGACCTCGGCGTGCGCGGCGTCGATGATCCGCTCGGCTTCGGACTTGGCCGCGGCCACCACCTCGGCCTCGGAGACCAGACGCTGCTGTTCGGCGATGCCGTCGGCGACCGACTTGTCGTAGATGTTGTTCGCGGAATCTATGGTGCGCTGCGCTTCGGCGCGGGCCCGGCCGGTGACGGCCTCGAACTCGCGGGATGCGCTGGCCGACATCCGACGCGCCTCTTCGGTGGCCTCGTCGACCAGGGACTTGCCGTGGTTGCTCGCCTCGTCGACCATGCGATCGGCCTGGGCCTTGGCCTCCGACAGGACGCGGTCGGCCTCGGCACGGGCGTGTGCGAGCACGGCCTCGGATTCCGAGTCGGCGCCGGTGATGACGGTGTCGGCGTGCGAGCGGGCCTCGTTGAGCATCGAGTCCCGGTTGTCGAGCACGTCCTGCGCGTCATCGAGCTCACCGGGGATCGAGTCCTTGATGTCGTCGAGGAGTTCGAGGACATCGCCTCGCGGCACCACGCAACCCGCCGTCATCGGCACGCTCCGCGCCTCCTCGACAATTGCCATGAGTTCGTCGAGTGCTTCGAATACCCGGTACACAGCCACCCCAATCCGGCATCTGCCATTGGTCTCTTGGTGAAACGTCTGTGGCCATTGTGCCGAATGAGATGGTTGTGACTCAGGAGGTGAATGGGGTCGGCGTGTCGGGATGGCACATCGACCCGCCATCCGGGGACCGCGCGCGATACCGCCGCCGAGCCAGGTCACCGCACCCGGCAGCCAGCCGAGACCCGCATTCGCCGGGCGGAGCGCCGGCAGCCGCGTTGAGCTCTGTCGAAACGACGTCCGTGTCCGCCGAGCCGAGCTTGTCCGCCGGGCCGAGCTCGTCGAGGTCGAGGTCGTCGAGGTCGAGGTCGAGGTCGAGCCCGCATCCCGCAGGTCGAGCCCCTCATCCCACCGGCCGAACATCTTTGTCCCGCAAGTCGAGCCGCTAGCCCGCCGGTCGAGCCGGGCGGAGCGCTAGCGGAGCCCGTGTCGAGACCTCGCAAGCCGACTCTAAAAACTCCACCACCCCAACCACATTCACGCATCCACATCCTGTGGATAGAAAACAATTGCGATTGTCGTTGAGATCGGCTATAATAGAACACATACGCCACAACGGCCTTCTCGGGGGAGGTGACATCAGCATGACAGACACAACCGACACTCCCATGTCACGACCACTGCAGCTGATGCACCAACTCTCCGAAATCCTGGACGAGCTGGCAACGACTCCGATGACCGCCTGCTCCGACCTCGAGGTGGTGGAGGCGGCGAAACTGTCCGAGCAGATCGCCATGCGTACTCACTTCCAAGGCGACCGCGCGATCCTGGAAATCTCTGATCGTGGTGTGCACCGCAAAGTCGGCAAAGTCAGCCTGTCGAATTTCCTGAACTACGATCTGCGGATCGCGCAACCCACCATGCGCATCGCGCATATGAAGGCCACCGCCCGATTCCACGGGCTGACCGGGCAACCCGAGGAACCGAAATACCCCACCCTCTCCAAGGCGTACGAGCAGGGCTTGATCGGTCACACCCACCTGTCCGCGGCGTTGGAAGCCCTGGACAAGATCCCGGGCGCGGTCCCGCACGACAAGAAGGTCGCCGCCGAAGCCACTTTGGGTGAGAAAGCCACCGAACATATTCCGTCGGACATCACCAAAATGGGCGCCCGGATCCTGGCGCACCTCGACCCCGACGGACAGTTGGTGGAGGAGAAAGAACGCCAACAGCGCCGCAACCTGTGGATCAACCAGAACCGGGTCGATGGGATGGCGAAACTCAACGGGCACCTGCCCCCGATCACCCGTGCCCTGTGGGACACCATGCTCGACGCCTGGGCCAAGCCCGGAATGAACAGTCTCAGCGATCCGGAATCGCCGACCGGTGCTATTGGTGACGCCGACCCCGACGTCCTCGCGGCCGCGGTCAAGCGTGACGACCGCAGCCAGGCGCAACGCAATCTTGATGCGATGCACATGTTGTTGGTGTCGGCGATGAAAGAAGGCGTCCTCGGCAAAACTCATCGAGGCCTGCCCGTGGCGTTGATCGCGAAAGCGTCCGTGACGGATCTGCTGGCCGGCGCCGGATATGCCACCACCGCTTCAGGTTCCACCATTCCTATTCCGGATTTGCTGACCGCGTTGGGTGAGGTCACCGACCCCACCGATGTGCAGCAGTTCCTGGCGGTGTTCTCCGACGCCATCGACCTGCCCCTGTATCTCGGGCGGTCCCGACGCCTGGCATCCACCGAGCAGCGGATCGCGTCGTTCTCCCGCACCGGCGGTGAAGTGTGCTCGTTCCCCGGCTGCGGACAACCCGCGTCGCGTTCGGAAATGCACCACGCCAAACAGGACTGGGCCAACGGCGGGAAAACCGACATCACCGACCTTGCGCCGGCATGCGGGCCGCACAACCGGATGGTCGGCCCCAACCCCGGGCAGTACACCACCGGCATCTGCGAAGACGGCCCCCTCGCCGGACGTTGCTGGTGGCAACTCAACGCCGAACCCGGGATGCCGGCAAACCCGAAGATCGTCAACGATCATCCCGACATCACCGCCCTCTACGAGGAGAAACTCGACCAGATCCGCGACCAGATCCACGGCGACACCGTCACCGATTGTGATGCCGGCGCAACCGAACCCGCAGACACCGAGCTGGGTGACGCCGACGTGGTCGACGCCGACACTGTCGATGCCGAAGCGGTTGATGTCGAAGTCGCCGACGCTGAAGCTGACGCGCAGGGTGAGGCCGAGTCGGTCGATACCCACATCGACGAACCGGCAGATTCTGACGCTGGCCACGACCACAAGGACGCGGCACCGACCGTCGAGACCGAAACGTCTTCCGATCGTGGTGTTTCGAAGGATCATCAGGCTCCGGCCGCCGACTCCTCGAGCATCGACGACAGCATCGATATCGCAGACAGCGTCGATCAGGATGACGATCACGATGCCAACATCTGCGATCAGCCAAAACCAGACGTCGACGAATACAATTCAGGCCCAGCCCAATCCGATCCGGTCGAGCCTCAACCACCCGACCAGCGGGACGGGCCCGACGCCGCAGGCGACGAGCACCCCGACAGACCTGGTGTCACCGACATCGGGGACATCGACCTGGTCATCTTCGACGGGGACGGTGTTCCGATCACCGACGATCCCGACGACCCTGCCACCGCTGCCGGGCTCGAACATGCCTCGCGCACCCGCATCAGCCTCCGCGACAAGACCACCGAAGAACAAGCACGCGAGCGCCGCATCCGTGATGGCGGCATCCGTACCAGCGATGCCGACCGGGAACGTCAGCTCGAGGAACTCGCCGCCATCGGCATGAACCCACGCAACAGCCGAATCGAACGAGTCCTGGCCGCCCGGCTCCACTACCGGCTCGACACCTCCTGAACCCACCCCGCGCCCACGGGCCCGAAGTGAGTCGCCTCCCTCGACATAGCAAGCCCCACTTACGGGCTCAGCGCTTGGCGTCGATCACCATCAGGGGATGCGAATGCCTCCGAACGTCAACGTGCGCCGAAGAACGAAGCCGAGTTCCTCGTACAGGCGGATCGCAGTGACATTGGCAGCCGCGGTGTGCAGGAATGGGATTTCGCCCCGGGCACGGATACCCGCGGCGACCGCGAGGACCAGCCGCGTCCCCAACCCCTGCCCCCGGAACGCCTCATCGGTACAGACGGCACTGATCTCCGTCCACCCCACCGGATGGAGACGTTCCCCGGCCATGGCGACCAGCTCTCCCCCACGCCGGATTCCGAGGTAGGTACCCAGCTCGATGGTCCGCGTCAGAAAGGGCCCCGGACGCGTGCGCCCAACCAACGCCAGCATCTCCGGCACGTCGGCGCGCGTCAACACCACCGCCTCGGCGTCTGCCGCGCCCCACACGTTCGTGCCGACCATCTGCACACCCGGGATATTCATCGACACCGCCCACCCGGGCGGGGGCGAGGGCAGATCGCCGGACACCGGCAGATCCGCGCCCGGCCCATAGAGTTCGGCCGCGTCGGCCCAATCCTGCGGAGTCGGGTCCTCGGGGAAATCGCCGAACACCGACACATCGCGGGGGTAGCGGAGCACCCGTCCGCGGCGCTCCGCGAAGTGCGCATGGGGGCCGGTCAGAGCCGAACGCACGGCGTGATCGAGCACCCCGACATCGGCACTGCCGACGGCCGAAACATCCGCTGCCCGGTCTGTTGTCATGTCCTTGTGTGTGGTCACCTCACCCGACTCCTTTCGCCCCCACCTCTCACGGCTCCGTTGGTCATAGTTGGTCGCCGCCGCAGTCAACTCCATTGTTGCCCCCGCACGGCTGTTACTCCGCGCGGCAGTTCACTCTCCGATGAGTCGTGCACCGAGGTGATCAGGAGTCCGAGCGGGGTAGTCCGGGCGGGTTGATCTGGGAGGCAGGCACTGCCTCGGCCGAGAGATTCCATGCGGCAATCCATTTCGCGTATACACCGGTCTCGATCAAGTGATTGATCGCCGCCGCGATCGGAGCGGCGAGCCCGGACCCCTTCTTGGTCGTGGCGGCGATCATGCCCTGCAGGCTCGCACCGGCACCGGAGTAGGTGCCCGCGATGCGGGTGGCCTTGGGAGTGTTCGCGGTCTGCCGGACGTGGTAAGAGATCGAGGGATTGGGCCCGAGATACGTGTCGATCTTGCCGGACGCCAGGGCGAGATTGGTGGCGTTCGAATCCGGGAAGTGGACGACGGTCAGCGTCTTCCCCTCCGAAGCCAAAGCATCACGCCACGCCAACAGGATGCGCTCCTGATTCGTTCCCGAATTCACCGCGACCGTCTTTCCCGCCAGCGTGTGATAGTCGCCGTCGAAGTTCCACGAACTCGACGCCGGCACTTCGAATGCCAGCTGGTCGCGACGGTACGACGCGAAATCGTACTTGTCCTTGCGTTCCTCGGTCACGGTGATGTTGGAGAATCCGACATCGACTCGCCCACTGTCGATTCCGACGAAGAGGTTCTCCCAGGTCGAGTTCTCGATCACCGGTTTCAGTCCGAACACCGATGCCACCAGCCGGCCCAGATCCGGCTCGGCACCGGTCAACGTGTGTTGGTCGGACCCGACAAAGGCCAACGGCGGGTATCCCGACGGGAGTGCGCCGATCCCGATGGACAATTCACCCGAGTCACGGACCTCCTGAGGAAGCTGACCGCGAATCGAATCCACCTGCGGCACAGACAGAGTGACTTCTTTGGCGGCTCCGTTCGAGACGGCACCGACCACCACCGAGCCGGGTGTGGCGGTGTCGTCGGCGGATGCCCCCGCGCACGCGCTGAGTGCGGTCGCGGCGATCACCCCGCCGACAGCGAGGGCGGCGACGCGCCGGACGAACGATCGATGTCGAGACATGACTACTCCTTCAGTGGGTGGGTGTGGGCGGGAACCGAGTGACTGCGGTGCCGGAACGCCGGCCTGGCCGACGGACTCCCGAGCGGCGATGAATCGTCTCCGGCCACGTGCGCCGGATGGTGTTACCGGGCGTGCGTCAGAGGACGCGGCGCAGGAAGTCCTGTGTCCGTGGGTGCGACGGATGATCGAGGACCTGGTCCGGCGTGCCCTGTTCGATGATCTCGCCGTGATCGATGAAGATCACCGAGTCGGCGACCTGACGCGCGAAGCCGATCTCATGGGTCACGATGAGCATCGTGGTACCAGTGGCCGCGAGATCAGCGATCACCGAGAGCACGTCGCCGACCAGTTCGGGGTCGAGTGCCGAGGTCGGCTCGTCGAACAGCAACACTCGCGGCTCGAGCGCAAGAGCACGCGCAATCGCCACACGTTGCTGCTGACCGCCGGACAGTTGCCGCGGATAGGCATCGGCCTTGTCGGACAACCCGACTCGGTCGAGGAGGTCACGGGCCCGCGCCACCGCTGCGGCACGCGACAACACTCCGCTCGCCGTGGGCGCCGCAGCAACGTTGTCCAGGGCGGTGAGATTGGCGAAGAGGTTGAAGTTCTGGAAGACGAAGCCGACGTCACGTCGCTGACGCAGGATGACCCGCTCCGGCAGCTCCTTGAGACGCCCACCCCCGACGCGGCGCACGCCGATCAACTCTCCCCCGATGCTCACATGTCCGGCGTCGAGGCGGTCGAGATGATTGATCGTACGCAGCAAGGTGGACTTTCCCGACCCGGACGGGCCGAGGATCGCCGCGACCCGACCGGGTTCGACCGTGAGATCGATTCCCTTCAGAACATGGAGGTTTCCGTACCAGCGATGGGCGTTGCGCACCTCGACCCGAGCACCGGCGCCGGTGACGCCAGCCAGGTCCGCGGCGTCGATGCCGACTCCCGATGCCGCGTTCATGATGTCCACCTCGATTGCCGGCTGAGTGTCGCCGCGGTCATCCGCAGTCGCTGCAGCGGTGTCGGCGGTAGGGTCCGAACCGCACCACGCGCGAAGTATCGCTCGACATAGAACTGTGCGACCGACACGATGCTGGTCAGGACGATGTACCAGACTGTCGCGACGAGGAGCAGCGGCACCACGTCGCCGGAGTAAGTGGAACTCTGGGTGGAGACGACCCCGAACAGATCCAGCAGCGACACGTAATAGACCAGCGACGTCGCCTTGATCAGACCGATCAGGAGGTTCACATAGGACGGGACGATGGTGCGCAACGCCTGAGGAAGGGTGATGCGGAGAAAGTGATAGTGGCGCGGCAATCCCAGTGCCGCGGCAGCGTCGTGCTGGCCGGCGTCCACCGACAGCACTCCGCCCCGCACGATCTCGGCGGCGAAGGCCGATTCGTGCAGGCTGATCCCGACGATCGCGATGATCAGCGGAGTCGCCAGATCGGCCTCGGAGAAGTGAAAGAACCCGGGCCCGAACGGAATTCCCAGACTCAGCGACTCATACAGCGCACCGAAGTTGTACAAGATCAGCAGCAGCACGATCAGCGGAATGGATCGGAACACCCACACGTAGATCCAACTGACCGCTGCCAGAACGGGACTCCGCGACAGGCGCATGAGGGCCAGGACGATACCCCCGAGCAACCCGAGAACCGCACTGTAGGCCGCCACCTCGAGGGTTACCCAGAGTCCCTCGATCACGACCGGACGAAAGAACCAGTACGCGAAGCGATCCCACTGGAAGAACGGGTTGGTGATCAGCCCGTGGACGATCTGCGCGGCGATCACGGCGACCACTGCCGTGAGCATCCACCGCCCCGGATGACGCAGCGGTATCACCGGATCACGCGACGGCGGCGCGGGTACATCGACCGGCACGGTCGGGTGATCATCGCGGGCCTGCGGCGATTCCGTCAGCGCCACCGAGCCCGCATCGCGGCCCCGAGATGCCGTCATCTCCGGCCCGCCGAACCCTGTGGTCTCGTCGACAACGACGTCGAACGGCATGACACATCCAGCAACATCAATACAACCTCTTCCGGCCACACGGTGGCCATCGCGCTTATCGGTCCGATACCGATCCGGTTGTCACCTGGAGCACCCCACCGCGACGCGAGGGTTGCCGGCCAGCAAGCCAGGGCTTGACGCTGACGCTCATCACCGTGGTCAGAACGCTACTGCGCGAGGATGTTTCGATGTCGGGTTTGCACCCGCGAGAGTTTTTCTCTGTGCAGAGGTGAAGATCTCGTGCCGAACGAGCGGCCGATCAGACCCGCCGCTCGCCCGCGATCTCGGCGAGGAGACGCTGATGGATATGGGCCGACAGGAACGGCGAGACGTCACCGCCCAGTTTCGCGACCTCTTTCACCAACGAACTCGACACATGCGCGTAGCGCGGATCGGTCAGCAGAAAGATCGTCTCGACGTCGGCCAGGTCGCGGTTCATCTGGGCCATCGGCAGTTCGTAATCGAAGTCGACCGCCGACCGCAGACCCTTCACGATCGAATGGATCGAGTTCTCCCGCAGGTAGTCCACCAGCAAGCCGGTCCACCGGTCCACCCGCACATTGGGCAGATCGGCACAGTCCTCGGCGATGAGTTCGAGGCGCTCGTCGACGGTGAACAGTCCCCGTTTGTTCGGATTCACCACGACGGTGACGACGAGTTCGTCGAAACACCTCGCGGCGCGCTCCACCACATAACGGTGCCCACGTGTGAAGGGATCGAAGGAGCCGGGGATCACCGCACTGGTCATGACCGTTGAACCTACCCGTCCCCTGCGGCCCACCGTCGCATGCCCACGTCGACGGCGGTGTCCCCGTACATCTTCGTCAGGATCACCTCGAGGTCCTCCGGCCAGCTCACCGACGTCCGCCGGGCACGTTCGAGAATGATCAATGCATCGGCGGACACCCACCGCTCACCGAGTCGCGCGAGGTCGTCCTCGATCTCAGCCGGGTCGATGGCATACGGCGGGTCGCTGAAGACGAGATCGAACGGCTGTGAGGGCGAGCCGGCCAGGAAGGTCGACACCGACGAGGTGACGACCTGCGCATCGGGGGCGAGGCCCAGCGCCGCGACGTTCGCCGTGATGACACCGCTCGCCTTGCGGCGTGCATCGACGAAGGTCGCCGTCGCTGCACCCCTCGACAGGGCCTCGATGCCGAGGGCACCCGATCCGGCGTACAGATCGAGGACGTGGGCGCCGTCGAGGTCGATGCGGGCGGCGAGCATGCTGAACAGTGCTTCTCGCACCCGGTCCGAGGTCGGTCGGGTGCCGTCGTCGGGGACCTTGAGTCGGCGTCCACCGAACCGGCCGGCAATGATGCGGGTCACCCCGCCATTGTGCCCCAGGGCCGCGCCGACGAAGGGGAGCCCAGCGCGCCCGTGCGACCCCGCTCTGCCGCCCTGCAGATCCCCCGATGTGACTGGCCTCACATGTGCCCGCTGAACTGGGAATTGGTGGGTCATTCCGTGACCGATTTCCGTCGGTGGGTGAATCCGACGACACACATTGTTAACGTCGGATCCGTCATGAGCCCGTCCCACATAAGAACGGCCCCATCCAACACACTCACTCTCGACTACCGCATTCCGACGGTGACCGACGGAACCCGGCTCTGGGAGATCGCCCGCGATTCCCGCGTCCTCGACGTCAACTCGAGTTACGCCTACGTACTGTGGTGCTCCGATTTCGCAGAGACGTCCATCGTTGCCGAAGTCGACGGCCGCGCAGTCGGATTCGTCACCGGCTACCGCCGACCGTCGGACCCGTCGACCCTGATGGTGTGGCAGGTCGCCGTCGACGACGACCATCGCGGCCACGGCATCGCCGCCGCGATGCTGCATCGCCTCTTCGATCGCACCGCAGAACGTGGCATCGTCGCGATGCACACCACCATCAGCCCGGATAACGTTGCCTCCCAACGGCTTTTCGCGTCCGTGGCAGCGGCCCGCGGCCTTCGGTTCGACCGGCGCGATCTCTTCGCCGCGACGGACTTCCCCGACGCCCACGAGCCCGAGGATCTCTACCTGCTGGAACCCGAGATCCCGGAACCCTGAGGGACTTTCAGGACTGACGTTTCGACGGAGCTCAACGAGCGGTGTGACGGAGCTCAACGAGCGGCTTGACGAGCTCAACGCACGGTGTTGAGGGAGCGCACGGTGTGACGGCGCTCAGCGAGCAGTTTCGACCGGGCTCGCACTGCGATCGTCCGCCCGCCGGTGAAGTGGCACGGTTCGGCACAGGCGGCACCGTAGTGCCGCATGCGATTCCGTCGCATGCGCGTCCGTATCCCTTGCGCTCGTTGGTATTCCATCGCGCATGGGGCACGACCCGGGACGCGGCCGTGCGTCATTACCCACGATTTTTCACCTATCGGAGGTTTGTTCATGAGTATGTTCGATACAACGATTGACGATTCGGTCTTCACCCAGCACGAATCCGAGGTCCGCAGCTATTGCCGCAATTGGCCGACGGTATTCGGCCGGGCCCGCGGATCGTGGCTCACCAACACCGACGGCGATCGCTATCTGGATTTCTTCGCCGGCGCCGGATCGCTGAATTACGGTCACAACAATCCGGTCCTCAAGTCCGCACTCCTCGACTACATCAACGAGGACGGCATCACCCACGGACTCGACATGGCCACCGCGGCCAAGGGCCGGTTCCTGGAGACGTTCGCCGACAAGATCCTGACCCCGCGCGGTCTCGACTACAAGGTCCAGTTCCCCGGCCCCACCGGGACCAACGCCGTCGAAGCCGCCCTCAAGCTGGCCCGCAAGGTCACCGGCCGTGAGTCGATCGTCAGTTTCACCAACGCCTTCCACGGCATGACGCTGGGTTCCCTGTCGGTGACCGGCAACTCGATGAAGCGGGCCGGTGCGGGCATTCCGCTGGTGCACGCCACCCCGATGCCGTTCGACAACTACCTCGGCGGCGCCGTCGAGGACTTCAGCTGGTTCGAGCGGGTCCTCGACGACTCCGGCAGCGGCCTCAACCTGCCGGCCGCCGTCATCGTCGAGACCGTGCAGGGTGAGGGTGGCGTCAACGTCGCCCGTGCGGAGTGGCTGCGCGCCCTGGCAGACCTGTGTGCCCGCCGCGACATCCTGCTCATCGTCGACGACGTGCAGATGGGCTGCGGCCGCACCGGCGAGTTCTTCTCGTTCGAGGAGGCCGGGATCACCCCGGACATCGTCACGTTGTCGAAGTCGATCAGTGGATACGGCCTACCGTTGGCACTCACCCTGATCCGCCGTGACCTCGACGTGTGGTCACCCGGCGAACACAACGGCACCTTCCGCGGCAACAACCCGGCCTTCATCACCGCAACGCGGGCCATCGAGCACTACTGGTCCGACGACGCGCTGTCGCGTGACGTGCACATCAAGGGCCGCCAGATCGACGAGGTGCTCACCACCCTCGCGACCCGGCACGAGGGCGTGTCGACCCGCGGCCGGGGTATGGTTCGAGGACTCGTCTTCGACGAGCCCGCCAACGCCGGCAAGGTGTGCGCCACCGCCTTCGGCGCCGGACTGCTCACCGAGACCTCCGGACCGTCCGACGAGGTCGTCAAACTGCTCCCGCCCCTGACCATTTCGCCCGAGGATCTCGACCGCGGTCTGGGAATCCTCGCCGATGCCACCGAGGAGGTACTCGCATGATCGTCCGTACCACTGACGAGATCACCGGAACCGACCGAGATGTCGCCGACCCCAAGGGCAATTGGGTGTCCAAGCGCATCGTGCTCGGCGGAGACGGGGTCGGTTTCTCCTTCCACGAGACCACCATCAACGCCGGCAGCGTCAACGAGTTCCACTACGCCAACCACATCGAGGCGGTGTGGCTGGTGGAGGGCACCGGCACGCTCCTCGACCGCGAGACGGGGCAGACCTACCCGCTCGCCCCCGGCACGATGTATCTGCTCAACGGGCACGAGCGGCACACCGTCACCGCCGACACGCAGATGCGGATGCTGTGCGTGTTCAATCCGCCCGTGGTGGGCACCGAGGTGCACGACGAGAACGGGGTGTATCCCCTGGTCACAGTGCCCGAACAACCCGAGGGTCGGCACGCGGAGCCGGTCGAGGCCTGAGCCGCCCGGCCACCTCGACGCGTGCGCGCCGATACCCTGGATCACGTGCGCACCCGCCTACAGATCGGCTGGACCCCGGCCGAACAGACGCCGCTCGATCCGGATATCGACATCCGGATCGAGCGGCTTCGTGCGTTGACCGACGGTGCGCGGATCTGCGCGCTCACCGGGGCCGGCATCTCGACCGATTCCGGGATTCCCGACTATCGCAGTCCCGGCGCCCCGGTCCGCACGCCGATGACCGCGCAGATGTTCCGATCGTCGCCGCAGTTCCGGCAACACTACTGGGCCCGAAACCATCTCGGCTGGCGCCACATGGACGCCGCGCGTCCCAATGCGGCCCACCGGGCGCTCACCGATCTGCAGGCCGCGGGCCGGCTGACCGGGATCATCACCCAGAACGTCGACATGCTGCACACCAAGGCCGGCACGCGGCGCGTCATCGAACTGCACGGCTGTTACGGCCGGGTACGTTGCCTGCGCTGCGGCGCCATCACCTCGCGGCACCGGCTCGCCGAACGTCTGGAATCGCTGAATCCCGGTTTCGCCGACCGGGTTCTGGGTCGTGGCGCCATCGAGGTGGCCCCCGACGCCGACATGACCGTCGAGCACACCGGCGATTTCGTCGTCGCCGACTGCCCGCGCTGCGGCGGAATCCTCAAACCCGATATCGTGTACTTCGGTGAGAATGCGACGAAGAGTGCTGTGGCACAGTCATTCTCACTCGTCGATGACAGTGACGCCCTGTTGGTCGTGGGTTCTTCGCTCACCGTGATGAGCGGTCTGCGCTTCGCCCGGTATGCGCGACGCACCGGTAAGTTGCTGATCGTGGTGAACCGGGGCGCCACCCGCGCCGACGACATCGCCGACCTCAAGATCGACCACTACTGCGGCGTTGTCCTGCCCGCACTCGCCGCCGACTCCGCGGCGGCCGATCTCGACGCACCCTGACCCGGACCGAACGTCAGACGGTCACCAGATCGTCGGCGTGCACGACCGGCCGGGACAACTCCACCGGCAGTTCCGAGGTGGAGCGGCCCACCATGGCCGCGACGTCGTCGGCGTCATACGACGACACGCCACGCGCACACACCCGCCCCGACGTGCCGACGAGTTCGACGACGTCCCCGTCGGAGAAGCCGCCCCGCACCCCGACCACTCCGGCGGCCAGCAACGACCGGCGACGATGGGACACCGCGGCCACCGCACCGTCGTCGATGACGATCTGACCGTGCGCATCGGCGGCGTGCCGCACCCAGAATCGCCGCGCCGAGAGACGTTCGGGACGCGGCGCGAAGACGGTACCCACCGATGCCGAACTCAACGCCTGGGCGGCATCGGCCGCGGCGGCCAGCAGCACCGGGACGCCACCATCGGCGGCCAATCGCGCCGCCGCGAGCTTGGATGCCATCCCACCGGTGCCCAGCGCCCCGCCCGAACCGGCGATCACCCCGTCGAGATCGTCGGGCCCGTTGACCTCGGAGATGAATTGTGCGACATGGCCGTTCGGGCCGACCTTGCGCGGGTCACCGTCGTAGAGGCCGTCGACATCGGACAGCAGGACGAGGGCGTCGGCACCGGCGAGGTGGGCCACCAGCGCGGCGAGGCGGTCGTTGTCGCCGAAGCGGATCTCGTTGGTCGCCACCGTGTCGTTCTCGTTGACGATGGCCACCGCCCCCAACGAACGCAGCCGGTCCAGGGTGCGTTGGGCGTTCGCGTGATGGGCGCGGTTGGAGATGTCGGATGCGGTCAGCAACACCTGTCCGACGGTGCGTCCGTATCGATGGAACGAGGTGCCCCAGGCGTGTGCGAGGACGAGTTGACCGACGCTGGCCGCGGCCTGTTTGGTGGCCAGATCGGTCGGTCGCTTCTTCAGGCCCAGCGGGGCGATACCGGCACCGATGGCACCCGAGGACACCACGATCACATCCGAGCCCGATCGCATCCGCGCTTCCAGTGCGTCGGCGAGCCGATCCAGACGTGCCGTGTCGAGTCCGGTGCCGAGGTCGGTCAGCGCCGACGAGCCGATCTTGACGACGAGGCTGCGCGCATGGGTGATCGTGTCACGGACATCGCTCATGCCTGATCGCTCACTGCACTCTCGCCGTTCATTCCTCGCCGCTCATTCGTCGCCGCTCATTCGTCGCCGCTCATTCGTCGCCGCTCATTCGTCGCTGTCGTCATCGTCGACGAGTCCGCGCCGCAGGCGGCGGGCCTGCTTGCGTTCGGCGGCGCCGATCCGTTCGGAACGGTCGAGTCGCACGTCGGTGCCACGACCGGTGATCGGCACGTCCTCACCCATCGGGGTGGACGGCTCCCAGTCGAAGGTCATGTCGCCGATCGTCACCGAGGCGCCGGGTTCGGCTCCCAGCCGGGTCAGTTCGTCCTCGACGCCGAGACGGTTGAGTCGGTCGGCGAGGTAGCCGACCGCCTCGTCGTTGTCGAACTGGGTCTGCGCGATCCACCGCTCGGGTCGCGTACCCCGCACGATGAAGCCGCCGGGGATGGACGGGTCGGGCTCGACACTGAACTGTGCCTCGTCGATCGCCTTGGGCCGGATGACCGTTCGCCGTGCGGCGGGTTTCGGATGGGCTTCGCGATACTGCGCGACCATCCGCGCGAGGGCATTGGTCAGTTCCTTCAGTCCCTGATGGGTCACCGCCGAGATCCGGAACACCGGCCAACCGCGTTGTACCAGTTCGGGTTCCACCAGGTCCGCGAGTTCGGCGGCGTCCGGGACGTCGATCTTGTTGAGGATCACCACGCGCGGACGTTCGGCGAGATCACCGAGTCCGTGATCGGCGTCGAGAGCGGGACGATAGGCCGCCAACTCGGCCTCGAGGGCATCGATGTCGGAGATCGGGTCACGCCCGGGTTCCAGTGTCGCGCAATCGACGACGTGCGCGAGCACCGCGCACCGCTCGAGATGACGCAGGAATTCCAGACCCAGACCACGTCCGGTGGACGCTCCGGGAATGAGGCCGGGCACGTCGGCGATGGTGAACACGTCACCGGCCGACTGCACCACACCGAGATTCGGTGCCAGCGTGGTGAACGGATAGTCCGCGATTTTCGGCTTGGCGGCCGAAAGCACCGACACCAGAGACGATTTGCCCGCCGACGGGAAGCCGACGAGCCCGACGTCGGCGACCGACTTCAGTTCGAGGACGAGGTCCCGATGCTGGCCTTCCTCACCGAGCAACGCGAAACCCGGTGCCTTGCGGGCCTTGGACGCCAACGAGGCGTTGCCCAGGCCGCCCCGGCCACCCTGGGCGGCCTCGAACGTCGTTCCGTCCCCGACCAGATCGGCCAGGATCGTGCCGTTGCCGTCGAGCACCACGGTCCCGTCGGGTACCGCCAGAACCAGATCGTCGCCGGTCGCGCCATCCCGGTTGTCACCCATGCCGGGCCGTCCGTTGCTCGCCTTGGCATGCGGGCGGAAATGGAAGTCCAGGAGCGTGTGCACCTGCGGATCCACCACGAGGCGCACCGATCCCCCGTTACCGCCGTTGCCGCCGTCGGGTCCGCCCAGGGGCTTGAACTTCTCCCGGTGCACCGACGAACAGCCGTGTCCGCCGTTGCCGGCGGCGACGTGAATGGTCACCCGGTCGACGAACCGCGACATGAGGACTTCCTTCCGTTGACGAACTCCCCTACCGGGACGGACGTCTCAAACACACAGTCGTGCCATCGGCACGACCCAGAAACGACAACAGAGCGGGCCGGGTGCGTATGCCCCTGCCCGCCCTGTCGATGAGAGCTTGGTGGTTCTGGTGAACCGCTCGGTCAGGCCTGAGCGGTTTCCGGAACGATGTTCACGGTCTTGCGGCCGCGCTTGGTGCCGAACTCGACCGCACCCGCCTCGAGAGCGAACAGGGTGTCGTCGCCACCGCGTCCGACGTTGACGCCGGGGTGGAACTTGGTGCCGCGCTGGCGGATCAGGATCTCGCCTGCGCTGACCTTCTGACCACCGAAGCGCTTCACGCCGAGGCGCTGGGCGTTGGAATCACGACCGTTGCGCGAGCTGGACGCGCCCTTCTTATGTGCCATTGTCTCGTCCTCCTGGCTTTACTTGATACCGGTGACCTTGAGGACCGTCAGCTTCTGACGGTGGCCCTGGCGCTTGTGGTAGCCGGTCTTGTTCTTGAACTTGTGGATGCGGATCTTCGGGCCCTTGACGTGCTCGACGACCTCGCCGGTGACGGAGATCTTGGCGAGCTTGTCGGCGTCGGTGGTCAGCGTCGAGCCGTCGACGACCAGTGCCACCGGCAGGCTGACGGTGCTGCCCGGCTCGCTGTCGATCTTCTCGACCTTCACAATGTCGCCCTCTGCGACCTTGTACTGCTTACCGCCGGTCTTGACGATCGCGTACGTTGCCATCGAAGCTGTCCTCTTGTTCATCATCTCGGGCCGTGTCATGCGTTCGCGTGCCACGGTGTGTGTGGGTGTGTGCGTCCGGTGCGGGCCGTGCGAGACCCCGCACAGCGGTGGGGATTCGCTCAGATCGCTCCGAAGGGCCTGCCGGGAAGGATCTCCGATCACCGTTCGCGGTGTATCCGGATGGATACCGCGCACAGCTGGAACCCTTCGCCAGAGGCGACCAATCAAGGTTACGGGAGCCGGTCACGTCAGGTCAAACTCGCTCCGACGAGCATGGCAGTCGCCGACCGCCGGCCCCGTTTCCCGTGATCGGGGTCAGTCCTCCACCGGCGGACCGGCCGGGCGGCCGGCGGCCCGTCGACGGGGGCGTCGGCGTACCGCGACGACCGCCTCGGTGGGCGAGGTGGAGATCGGGCCGAACGTCGTCAGCGGTGCTGCCGTCGTCTCGGCGCGGATCATCGTCGGCGCCTCCGTCGTCGTCGGCGATGCCGCACGACGAGCGGCCCGGCGCCGCGGGCGCCGCTGCCCGGAAGCGGCCTGGGTTCCCGATGCGGCGCCGTTCGCACCGTTGGTGTGCACCTCGGCTGCCTCGACCTCCGGGGTGTCGGTGGGTGCGGCCTGCGCCTCGCCTGCGCCGTCGGAACCTGCGCCGTCGGAACCAGCGCCGTCGACCTCGATCGCATCGTCGTGCGACTCGTCGGCGGCGGTCGTTACGCCGGCGTCGGTGCCGCGGTCGGCAGCGTTCTGCTCGGCCTGGTCGGGCGGGGTCTGGTCGTCGGCGTTCTGCTCAACCGACACCGGCTCGACGTCGTCGTCGTGCGCGTGTGCCGCCATGGCACGGAACATCGGGTGCTCGGCCGGGTTGTGTGCAGGCTTCGCGGGGGCCTCGGCGGGCTGGTCGTTCTTGCGCTTGCCGCGGCGCGACCGCTTGGACCCGGACGTATCACCGCGTCCGGTGTCCTCGGTCTTCACCTCGACCGGCGACGAATGCACGATCACACCGCGACCGCCGCACGACGTGCAGGTGGTCGAAAACGCTTCCAGCAGACCGGTTCCCAGCCGCTTACGGGTCATCTGGACCAGACCCAGCGACGTCACCTCGGACACCTGGTGGCGGGTGCGGTCCCGCGCCAGCGACTCGGTGAGTCGTCGCAGCACGAGGTCGCGGTTGGATTCGAGGACCATGTCGATGAAGTCGACGATGATCATGCCGCCGATGTCACGCAGGCGCATCTGCCGCACGATCTCCTCGGCGGCCTCGAGATTGTTGCGGGTGACGGTCTCTTCGAGGTTGCCGCCGGAGCCGGTGAACTTACCGGTGTTGACGTCGATGACGGTCATCGCCTCGGTGTGCTCGATGATCAGCGTGCCGCCTGAGGGCAACCACACCTTGCGGTCGAGTGCCTTGGCGAGCTGCTCGTCGACGCGATGCACCGTGAAGGAGTCCGGGGCGTCGGCGTGCGACCGCTCGAACCGCTCCACCCGATCGAGCAGATCCGGCGCGACGGTCTGTACATAACCCTCGACCAGACTCCAGGCCTTGTTGCCCTCGATCACGAGCTTGCGGAAGTCCTCGTTGAACAGATCACGGACCACCCGCACCAGCAGGTCGGGCTCTTCGTACAGCGCTCGCGGACCGGCCGAGCCGTTGCCCTTCTTCGCGTCGGCGACCGAGGCGTCGATGGACTTCCACTTGGATTCCAGCCGCTCGATGTCGGTTCCGAGATCCTCGGCACTGACGCCCTCCGAGGCGGTGCGGATGATCACCCCGGCATCGTCGGGCACCAACTTGGCGAGGACCTGCTTGAGGCGCTTGCGCTCGACGTCGGGCAGTTTGCGGCTGATGCCGGTCGACGATCCGCCCGGCACGTACACCAGGTAGCGACCGGCGAGGGAGATCTGCGTGGTCAGCCGGGCCCCCTTGTGACCGACCGGATCCTTGCTGACCTGCACGACGACGTTGTCGCCGGGCTTCAACGCCTGTTCGATCTTGCGGGAACCGCCGTCGAGGCCCGCGGCATCCCAGTTCACCTCACCGGCGTAGAGGACGCCGTTGCGGCCGCGACCGATGTCGACGAACGCCGCCTCCATCCCGGGCAACACGTTCTGCACGCGGCCGAGGTAGATGTTGCCGACCATCGACGACGACGTCTCGGTGGTGACGAAGTGTTCGACGAGCACGCCGTCCTCGAGCACGGCGACCTGGGTGTAGTCCTCGATCACCGAGTGGTCGGAGTGATCGGATCCGGTGAGCGCGCTGTTGGCGCTGCGTTCGCGCACCACCATGACGCGTTCGACCGATTCGCGGCGGGCGAGGAACTCCGATTCGCTCAGGATCGGCGGCCGGCGACGGCCCGCGTCACGTCCGTCGCGGCGTCGCTGACGCTTCGCCTCGAGGCGTGTCGATCCGGAGATGCCCTGCACCTCGTCGCGGACCCGCTTGCTGCGCGGTTCCCGTTCGTGCACGACGGTGTTCGGCGGATCGTCCGGCGAGGCCTCATCGGGCTCGCCACCACCCTTGCGACGCCGACGACGACGCCGGCGCTTGGAGGTGGGCACCGACGCATCGGCATCATCGTCGTCGGATTCCGTCGACTCGTCGGACTCGGTGTCCTCGGCGGCCCCGGCCGCGTCGGTGTCCGAGTCCTTCGTGGCGGCGGACTTCGTGGCCCCGTCCTTCGCGGCCTCGTCCTTCTTGGCGTCGGACTTCTTGCCCTTCTTGTCGCCCTTCTTGGACTTCTTGCCGCCACCGGATGCGGCATCGGCGTTGTCCTCGGACGCGTCGTCGTCGGACGCCGCGACCGAGGTGTCGTCGGAATCCTCCGAACTCGTCGAGTCGTCACCCGAGTCGGACCGTTCGCCCTGGTCGCCACGGCCGCGACCGCGACCTCGACGTCCGCGACGCCGCCGACGGTTGCGACCCGACTCCCCTGAGCCGGCTTCGTCGGAGTCCTCGGTCGATGAGTCGGCATCGGCGTCGGCCTGATCGGCCGACGATTCGGTCTTCGGTGAGCTGTCGGTCGTCGGTGAGGTGTCGGTCTTCGACGAGCTCTCGGTCGGCGCACTCGCGGTCCGGCGACGCCCCGAACCACCCGGGCCGGTGGCCTCGGGAGCACTCGGCTGCAGGAACAGCGGGCCGTCGGCCACCTCGGTCACCACGACCGGCTCATGACTGGCGGCGTCGGCCGCCGAGAACAACGTCATCGCGGCGGGCTCGGGAACGCTGTCAACGTCGGGCTGAGCGCTGTCAGTGACCTCAGGAGCGCTGACAACGTCGGACTGAGCGCTGTCAGTGACCTCGGGAGCGCTGACAACGTCGGACTGAGCGCTGTCAGTGACCTCAGGAGCGCTGACAACGTCGGACTGAGCGCTGTCAGTGACCTCAGGAGCGCTGTCAACGTCGGACTGAGCGCTGTCAGTGGCCTCGGGAGCGCTGTCAGTGACCTCGGGAGCGCTGTCAACGTCCGACTGAGCGCTGTCAGCGGTGTCGGGAGCGCTGTCGGTCGGCTCGGGAGCGCCGTCGGCGGCCTCGGGGTCGCGAACCCGCTGGGCGACGGCCTCGGCCATGTCGCGTTCGATACTCGATTGTGGGCTGCGCGTATGCGAGCCCAGTTCTGCCAGGTGGGCCAAGACCTGGCGGCTTGTCACGCCGAGTACGCGCGCCAGCGCGTGCACACGGAGTTTGCTGGGAAATTCTTCCACCGGATCCGACGCAGCGTTCGCGTCAGCCGGTGACCCGTTGTCGGTCACTCGTGTCTCCTCGAGCCCCCGGGCGCGTCGTATCGACGCGGCCACGCGAGGGCCTCATCCTGTGTCCCGGCCTTCGGCCGGTGTTGTGTGGTCTGCGCGTCCCGTCGGTGCCGGAATCCGGCTCCGCAAGACGCTCTTGCTGGGTGATGAGCTCTGGTCCACCCTCCACGCCATCGAATGGGCTGTGGCCTGTGAATGGATCACCGCTGGTGAACCACCTCGATGGGGAGGGCGGGTGGGCGGGCACAAGATGTTTCGTGCTGGTCCGACCCGTTTTCCGTTCGTCATCGGCGTCAACGCGGGCAAAGTGTGTCCGCGATAACTTCCCAAGTATCCCACACGACGGGCCGACGCCGGCACACGTGTGCCGCAATGCGCGTCGGCCCGGTGTCGTCGGCGTCCGCCGAACGCCTCAGGAGTCGAGGTCGGGGAACCAGATCGCGATCTCGCGCTCCGCGGATTCAATGGAATCCGATCCGTGTACGAGGTTGTTCTGTGTGGTCAGCGCAAAGTCACCGCGGATTGTTCCCGGAACGGCCTTTTCCACCGGGTCGGTGCCACCGGCGATCTGCCGCCACGCGGCCACCGCACGGGGTCCCTCGACGACGGCGGCCACCAGCGGTCCCGAGGTGATGAATTCCAGCAACGACGGGAAGAAGGGCTTGCCCTCGTGTTCGGCGTAGTGCTTACGCGCCACCTCGTCGCTGACCTGGGTCAACTCGAGGGCGATCAGGGTCAGGCCCTTGCGCTCGATGCGGGCGATGACGTCGCCGACCAGCGATCGGGCGACGCCATCGGGCTTGATCAGTACCAGTGTCCGTTCAGTCACCCCGACACTGTATCCATCGGGACCGCCCGGATCAGGGCCAGTACCGGATCAGGGCCGTACCAGATCAGGGGCAGTACTCGCCGGAGATCGGGTACACCCCGTAATCGAAGAGGTTGCCGCTGTCGGGTTGCGGATCGACGATGATCTGCAGGCATCCCCGCGGGTCGGCCAGCGCCGCCATCATCGCGACATCGAGGCGTGCGGCCAATGCGGCGTTGGCCGGGCGGTAATCGGCGGGTACCGGCAGGGCGAGGATCGCCTCCGGGATGCTCATCGTCGACAGTTGCTTGGTCACCGAGTGGGTCGCGGTGTACTCGAATGATCCGGCCGGCACCGACATCGGCGGACCGGCCTGCGGAATCTCGAGAACCGAGAAACTCGGCGTCGTCTCGGTGGGTGCGACCGGTGCCGCGTGCGCGGTGCCCGCCGACAGCGCCGATGCCAGTGCCGCACCGACCCCGACGGCCAGCGCCGCCGCCCGGAGTCGTGTCGAGAAACGGCTGATGGGCAGGGTGCGGGGTCGATCGACGGTCACGCGGCTCCTCACGGGTTGACGTCAGTGTGCGATGTCGACGTCTCGTGTCGGCATCGGAATCGATGTGCCACGGACATGCGGCGGACGCGCACGTGTCCCCGGACACACTGGCCGCCAGTGTGGCACCGTCGCGTCCCCGGGGGGCCACGAACAGGTCACGATCCGGTCGCGGTGCGTACACACCTCACGCGTTGCCGATCGGCTCCTGCCCGGCCAGTCGGCCCTCACGCATCCGGCGGGCAACGTCGTTGCGCACGTAGCGGATGTAGATCCACACGAACAGGAAGATGACCCCGACGATCGCGATCGACCAGTGGAAGTAGCCGCCGAGGATCACCAGCACCTGCAGGCCGAGATCGATGTCGAGGGCGCGGGAACGTTTCTGGATGCCGGCGGCGAGGATGAGCAACAGCGTGACCACACCGAGGTAGACACCGGAGAACCAGGACAGTCCCGGCCCGATCTTCGCGACCACCGGGAACGTCAGCACCATGACGATGACCTCCAGGATCAACGTTCCGGCCATCACGCCACGCAGACCGCGCCACGGGTCGGTGGCCGGAGCGGTGAAACCCGGGTGTTCGTCGGCCTGATTCACGAGGGTTCCTTCCCGAAGAGGGTTCGTCCGGCACCGGCGGTGACCACCGACCCGGTGATGATGACGCCCGCACCGGACACCGGTTCGCCCTCGGATTCCTCGGCGAGGCCGATGGCCGCGGCCACCGCATCGGGCAGGAACGGCTCCACCACCACCCGGTCCTCACCGAACACCTCGCGGGCGATCTCGGCGAGGTCCTCGGCGTCGAGCGCGCGGGGCGACCCGTTGTTGGTCACCACCACCTGATCGAGGATCGGTTCGAGCGCACTGAGCAGACCCTCGGCGTCCTTGTCACCGAGCACGCCGATCACGCCGACGAGGCGGCGGAAATCGAACTGGTCGGTCAGCGCCCGCGCCAAGGCCTGTGCCCCGTGCGGATTGTGGGCGGCGTCGACGAACACACTCGGCGCGCTGCGCACCCGTTCGAGGCGACCGGGACTGGTCACCGACGCGAATCCCGCTCGCACGGCGTCGATGTCGAGTTGGCGATCGGGGCCGGCGCCGAAGAACGCCTCCACCGCCGCGAGCGCGAGCGCCGCGTTGGCCGCCTGATGTTCACCGTGCAGTGGCAGGAACACCTCGTCGTACACGCCGCCGAGGCCCTGAATCCGGAGTTGTTGGCCGCCAACGGCGGTCACCGATTCGAGAACGGCGAACTCCGAATTCTGGCGGGCGACAATGGTTCCCTTCTCCACGGTCTCGCGCAGCAGGACGTCGATCACCTCGGGTTGCTGCGGCGCGATCACCGTCACCGGATCGACCTGTACCAGATCGTCCTTGCCGCGCTTGATGATTCCGGCCTTCTCCCCCGCGATCGCGGCGAGGGTGTCGCCGAGGTAATCGGCGTGGTCCATGGCGATGGGCGTGATGACGGCGACGGTCGCGTCGACGACGTTGGTCGCGTCCCAGCGGCCACCCATCCCGGTCTCCACCACCGCCACGTCGATGGGCGCCTCGGCGAAGTAGGCATAGGCGATCGCGGTGAGCACCTCGAACTTGCTCATCCGCGGGCCGTCGGCGGCCGTCGACGAATCGTCGACCATCGTGATGTAGGGCTCGAGATCACGGTAGGTGTCGATGTAGGCGCGGGCCGAGATCGGTTGCCCGTCAACGGCGATGCGTTCGGTGACCCGCTGCAGATGCGGGCTGGTGATGCGGCCGGTGCGCCGGTGCAGCGCGATCAGCAGCGCGTCGATCATCCGCGTCACCGACGTCTTGCCGTTGGTGCCGGCCACGTGGATCGCCGGATAGGCATGCTGCGGCGAACCCAGCAGATCCATCAGCGTCGAGATCCGGGCGAGGGACGGATCGATCTTCGTCTCCGGCCACCGGGTGTCGAGCTCGGCCTCCAGGTCGGCGAGTTCGGCGAGATCCGAGGCGCTGTCGACCCGGAAGATCGGCGCGTCGGGATCGTCGACGTCGGATGCCTCGCCGTCGTCGTCGGTCAGCAGCGAGGCCAGATCCATCCGGTCCGGTTCGATCGCACCCGGATCCTCGAAACCGGCGAGATCCTCGGCGGTGAAGATGGGTTCGTCGGCCCCCATCTCCTGACCGTCATCGTCGACGGCGTCGTCCCTGCGGTCGCTCACGATCCTCCCAGCGAGGCGAGTTTGGCGGTCAACCGTTCCACCTCTTCGGTGGCGATCCCCTGCCGCGCCTTGATCTTGGCGACGACCGGCTCGGGCGCCTTCGACAGGAACTGCTCGTTGCCCAGTTTCGCCGTGGTCTGCGCCAGTTCCTTCTCGGCCGCCGCGAGATCCTTGGTGATGCGTTTGCGTTCGGCGGCCACATCGACGGTTCCGGACGTGTCGATCTGCACGCCGACGGTGGCGGCCGACAGGCGCACCTCCAGCGTCGCGGTCGCGGTGAACGCCTCGGACGGATCCTCCAGTCGCGCCAGCGAGGCGATGGCGGGCGTCAACGGCTCGAGCCCCGACTCGGCGAGATGATCGAAACGCACCGGCACCTTCTGACCGGGTTTGAGTCCCTGATCGCTGCGGAATCGGCGCACCTCGGTGATCAGCTTCTGCAGATCCTCGACGCTGCCCGCGGCCGCGGCATCGGCCGCACGTTCCGACGGCAGCGGCCACGGCGCGATCACCACCGACTCGCCTCCCGTCAACGCCGTCCACAGCACCTCGGTGACGAACGGCATCACCGGGCTCAGCGCCCGCAGCAGCGGGTCGAGCACTCCCCCGAGCACCAGACGTGTTGTCTGCGAGCGACTCTCATCACCCTCGGCGAACTGGACCTTGGCGAGTTCGAGATACCAGTCGCAGAACTCGTCCCAGGCGAAGTGATACAGCGCCTCACACGCCTTGGAGAACTCGAAGGACTCGAGGCCGCGCTGCACCTGTGCGAGCACCTCGTCGAGCCGGGTGAGGATCCAGCGATCGGCGACGGTCAGCTGCTCCGGCGACGGGACCTCGCCGAGGGTGGCGCCGTTCATCAGGGCGAACTTGGTGGCGTTGAACAGCTTGGTCGCGAAGTTACGCGACGACGACGCGTGGTCCTCGCCGACCGAGATGTCGCTGCCCGGATTCGCCCCGCGCGCCAGGGTGAACCGCAGCGCGTCGGCGCCGAAGCGTTCCACCCAGTCCAGCGGATCGATGCCGTTGCCCTTGGACTTGCTCATCTTCCGGCCGTGCTCGTCGCGCACCAATCCGTGCAGGAAGAGGTTGTGGAAGGGGACCTCGTTGCCGGGCCCGAGGTCCTTGCCGACGTATGTGCCGAACATCATCATCCGCGCCACCCAGAAGAACAGGATGTCGTAGCCCGTCACGAGAACCGATGTGGGATAGAACTTCTCGAGATCGGCGGTCTGATCGGGCCAGCCCATCGTGGAGAACGGCCACAGCCCGGAGGAGAACCACGTGTCGAGGACGTCGGTCTCCTGGGTGTAGCCGGCCGGCGGCGTCTCGTCGGGACCGACGCACACCACCTCGCCGTCGGGTCCGTACCAGATCGGGATGCGGTGGCCCCACCACAGCTGCCGCGAGATGCACCAGTCGTGCATGTCGTCGACCCAGGCGAACCACCGCGGTTCCATGGTCGTCGGGTGGATGACGGTCGACCCGTCGCGCACCGCATCACCGGCGGCCTTGGCCAGCGAGGAGACATCGACCCACCACTGCATCGACAGGCGCGGTTCGATCGGTTCGCCGGTGCGTTCGGAATGTCCGACGCTGTGCAGGTACGGACGCACCTCCTTGACGATGCGGCCCTGCTCGGCCAGCGCCTCCCGGATCCGCACGCGCGCTTCGAAGCGATCCATGCCGTCGAACGGTGTTCCGGTGCCCGCGATCCGGGCCTGGGTGTCCATGATCGTGGGCATCGCCAGGTTGTGACGCTGCCCGAGCGCGAAGTCGTTCGGGTCGTGTGCCGGGGTGATCTTGACCGCGCCGGAGCCGAACTCCGGGTCGACGTAGTCGTCGGCCACGATCGGGATCCTGCGGTCGACGAAGGGATGCTCGAGTTCGGTGCCCACCAGGTGGGCGTAGCGCTCGTCGTCGGGGTGCACTGCGATCGCGGTGTCACCGAGCATCGTCTCCAGTCGGGTGGTCGCGACGACGATATGCGGCTGCGCGTCATCGAGCGAACCGTAGCGGAAGCTGACGAGCTCGCCCTCGACGTCGGCGTAGTTGACCTCGATGTCGCTGACCGCGGTCTGCAGCACCGGCGACCAGTTGACCAGTCGTTCGGCCTGATAGATCAGCCCGTCGTCGTACATCTTCTTGAAGACGGTGGCCACCGCCCGGGAGAGGCCCTCGTCCATGGTGAAGCGTTCGCGACTCCAGTCGACGCCGTCACCGAGGCGGCGCATCTGCTCGCCGATGTTGCCGCCTATCTCCACCTTCTCGGCCCACACCCGTTCGATGAACTTCTCCCGACCCAGGTCATCGCGGGTGAGTCCCTCGTCGGCCAGCTTGCGTTCGACCATCGTCTGCATCGCGATCGCCGCATGATCCATGCCGGGCAGCCAGAGGACCTCATACCCCTGCATTCGCCGCCACCGCGACAACGCGTCCATCAGGACGTGCTCGTAGGCGTGCCCCATGTGCAGGGAACCGTTGACGTTGGGCGGCGGGATGACGATCGAGAATGCGGGCTTCTCGCTTGCCGCGTCGGCTGTGAAGTAGCCGGCGTCGACCCACCCCTGATACAGCTTCGCCTCGTGTTCGGCGGGGTCCCAGGACTTCGGCAGCTCGCGGGAGGATTCGGGTGTGCTCACCCCACAATCTTAGGGAACGCCTCCGACGCTATATCCCGGAGGCCGCGCGCAGCCGGTGCAGGTCCTCGGGGGCATTCACGTTGGTCAGCCAGTCCGGATCGGACACACTCACCCGACGGGTCGCCAGCGCGTCGAGCACGGCGGTCATCCGTTTCTCCCCGGTCGCCACCAGCTCGGCGATCCGCGACGCCGCCGAGGTGCGGTACACCCCGGCCATCGGGTGATCACGTTCGGTGTCGTGGGCGATCACCGCGTCGGCGGAGTCGACGACCGCTCCGGACAGCTCGTCGATCAGCCGGACCGAGATCAGCGGCATGTCAGTGGCGCAGACGAAGGCCAGATCGGCGCCGGCCGCCGCGGCAGCGGCCAACCCGACGGCCAGGCCACCCACCGGACCGGCCTCGGGCGCCTCGTCGGTGACCCAGGTGGCCTCATGGCCGCCGGTGCCGTGCAACAGCCGATACGCCGACGACGACTCCGCCGCGACCACGAAGACCGGATCGCAGCGTTCCGAGGAGATCCGCACGATCCGTGCCAGCATCGGTTCGCCGTCCCAGTCCAACGCGGCCTTATCCGTTCCCATCCGGCGCGATCGTCCCCCGGCGAGCACGATGGCGGCGAGTCGGGATTGCTGTGTGGTGTTCGTCATGACACACAGTGTGATCGATATCGGGTCACAAATACGCGAAGATGAGCAGATGAACCATCGGGAAACCACGCCGGTCGACGAACCCGCCGACGTCCACGTCGGTCACATCAAGACATATGCGGCGGGCGTGCCCGCGGTGGCGGTGGCACTGCGTCGCGGCATCGAGCAGATGGGCACCGTGCGCACCGCCCGTACCCTGGCAAAACTGAACCAGCGCAACGGTTTCGATTGTCCCGGCTGTGCCTGGCCGGAAACCCCCGGGCACCGTAAGCACGCCGAGTTCTGCGAGAACGGCGCCAAGGCGGTGGCCGAGGAGGCGACCCGCCGGGTGGTGACCCCGGAATTCTTCGCGGCGCATCCGCTCGACGACCTGCGCACCCGCTCCGGGTACTGGCTGTCCCAGCAGGGCCGGCTGACCCACCCGATGTACCTCGCGCCGGGCGACACCCACTACCGACCGGTGAGCTGGGACGAGGCCAACCACATCATCGCCGACGAACTGCGCGCGATGGATCACCCCGATCAGGCCGTCTTCTACACCTCCGGACGCACCAGCAACGAGGCCGCCTTCGTCTATCAGTTGTTCGCCCGCAGCCTGGGCACCAACAACATGCCCGACTGCTCCAACATGTGCCACGAATCGTCCGGCACCGCGCTGACCGAGGCGATCGGCATCGGCAAGGGCTCGGTGTCGGTGCCCGACCTCGAGACCGCCGACCTGATCATCGTCGCCGGACAGAACCCGGGCACCAATCACCCGCGCATGCTCTCCACGCTGGAGAAGGCCAAGCGGGGTGGCGCGCACATCGTCGCGATCAATCCGCTGCCGGAGGCCGGGCTGATGCGGTTCAAGGATCCGCAGCGTCCCAGCGGTGTCGTCGGCGACGGTGTGCGGCTGGCCGACGACTTCCTGCAGATCCGCGTCGGCGGTGACATGGCCCTGTTCCGCGGCATCTGCCGGATGCTGCTCGACGACGAAGACCAGAGTCCCGGAACGGTTTTCGATCACGATTTCCTGCGCGACAAGTGCGCCGGGGTGCAGTCCTATCTCGATCTGCTCGGCGCGGTCGACATCGACGAGATCCTCGCCGCCACCGGACTCGACCATGCGACGATCCGCGACCTGGCCACCCGGGTCGCGCGGTCGCAGCGGGTGGTGCTGTGCTGGGCGATGGGCCTCACCCAGCAACGCCACGGCGTGGCGACCATCGCCGAGGGCGTCAACATGCTGCTGTTGCGCGGGATGATCGGCAAGCCCGGCGCCGGCGTCTGCCCGGTGCGCGGCCACTCGAATGTGCAGGGCGATCGCACGATGGGCATCTACGAGAAGATGCCGGAGACATTCCTGGCCGCGCTCGACGCGGAGTTCGGCATCGCCAGTCCCCGAGCGCACGGACACGACACCGTCGCGGCCATCGACGCCATGGTTCGCGGCGAGGTGCGGGTGTTCATGGCGATGGGCGGCAACTTCGTCGCCGCCGCCCCCGACACCCGGGTCACCGAAGCGGCACTGGCTCGCTGTCGGCTGACCGTGCAGGTGAGTACCAAACTCAACGAGTCACACGTCGCGACCGGCACCGCCGCACTGATCCTGCCCAGCCTGGGCCGCACCGACAAGGACATCGTCGACGGTGTGGCACAACAGGTCTCGGTGGAGGACTCGATGTCGGTGGTACACCTGTCCCGCGGATCTCTGACACCGTCATCACCGCTGTTGCACAGCGAGGTCGGCATCGTCTGCGATCTGGCGACGGCGACCTTCGGCACGGATCACCCCGTCGACTGGACCGCCATGGCCCGCGACTACGACGTGATCCGCGACCACATCTCCCGGGTCATCCCCGGCTTCACCGACTTCAACACCCGCGTGCGCGCCAAGGACGGATTCGTGCTCCCGCACCCGCCGAGGGATTCGCGGGAGTTCGCCACCGGCACCGGCCGGGCCAACCTCGCCGCCCATCCGCTGCGGTGGGTGCCGGTCCCCGAGGGGCGTCTGATCCTGCAGACGCTGCGCAGCCACGACCAGTACAACACCACGGTGTACGGCCACGACGATCGTTACCGCGGCATCAAGGGCAATCGCCGCGTGATCATGGTCCATCCCGACGACATCGCCGCACACGGCCTGACGGCCGGTGATCACGTCGACATCGTGTCGGAGTTCGCCGGGCCCGACGGACCGGAGGAACGACGCGTCACCGACTTCGAGGTCGTCGCCTACGACACCCCGCGCGGCAATGCCGCCGGCTACTACCCGGAGACCAATCCCCTCGTCCCCCTGCACCTGGTGGCCGAGGAATCCAACACACCGGTGTCCAAGGCCGTCGTCATCCGGCTCGAGCGCACCGCAAACGCTCCGGACTGATTCGGACAGCGCAACGACGCGGGCCGCTCCACGATCTGATCGTGGAGCGGCCCGCGTCGTGTCTGTGCGTGGGGCGCGTGTCAGGCGCTCTTGTCGCGCCGCTCGTCGTCGTTGTCGCTGCGCGGGACGATCGTCGGGAGCACGTTGTCGTTCACGGTCTCGCCCGTGACGACGACCTTCTCCACATCGTCGCGGCTCGGGATGTCATACATCACCGGCAGCAGCACTTCCTCCATGATGGCGCGGAGTCCACGGGCACCGGTACCACGATGGATGGCCTGATCGGCGATCGCCTCGAGCGCATCGGTGGTGAACTCGAGTTCCACATTGTCCATCTCGAAGAGCTTGGTGTACTGCTTGACCAGCGCGTTCTTCGGCTCGGACAGGATCGACACGAGCGATTCCTTGTCCAGGTTGGTCACCGAGGCGATGATCGGCAGACGACCGATGAACTCCGGGATCAATCCGAACTTGATCAGGTCCTCCGGCATCACCTCGGCGAAGTGATCGGTGGTGTCCACCTCGTTCTTGGAGGCCACCTCGTTGCCGAAACCGATGCCGCGCTTACCGATTCGTTCGGAGATCACCTTCTCCAGGCCGGCGAAGGCGCCCGCCACGATGAACAGCACGTTGGTGGTGTCGATCTGGATGAATTCCTGATGCGGATGCTTGCGGCCACCCTGCGGGGGCACCGACGCCTGGGTGCCCTCGAGGATCTTCAGCAGCGCCTGCTGCACACCCTCACCGGACACGTCGCGGGTGATCGACGGGTTCTCGCTCTTGCGGGCGATCTTGTCGACCTCGTCGATGTAGATGATGCCGGTCTCGGCACGCTTGACGTCGTAGTCGGCGGCCTGGATGAGCTTGAGGAGGATGTTCTCGACGTCCTCACCGACGTAGCCGGCCTCGGTCAGGGCGGTCGCGTCGGCGATGGCGAACGGCACGTTGAGCATCTTGGCGAGGGTCTGGGCGAGATAGGTCTTTCCGCAGCCGGTGGGGCCGAGCATCAGGATGTTCGACTTCATCAGCTCGACGCTCTCACCGCCGCGCGCTTCCTTCTTCTCGCCCGCCTGGATCCGCTTGTAGTGGTTGTAGACGGCCACCGCGAGGGTCCGCTTGGCGGTGTCCTGGCCGATGACGTAGTTCTCCAGGAAGTCCTTGATCTCGGCGGGCTTGGGCAGCTCGTCGAGCTTCACGTCACCGTTCTCGGCGAGTTCCTCTTCGATGATCTCGTTGCAGAGGTCGATGCACTCGTCGCAGATGTACACACCGGGACCGGCGATGAGCTTCTTGACCTGCTTCTGGCTCTTTCCGCAGAAGGAGCACTTCAGCAGATCGCCACCATCTCCGATACGTGCCATCTTGTGCTGTACCTACTTCCTCGATGTGTCCGTACCGTCTGCGTGGATCGCCACCGGATCGGCGACGACGCCACCGGCGGTGCGGTCGGTCGTGAGCTGCCCGCGGGCAGGCTCGACGGGCGTCACGAAAGGCTCGTTCACCCGACGGTACCCGCGGTCGCGCGTTACTTCGACCGCTTGGGCCAAATGTCGCGCAGATTGCCGGAAAGAGCCGGTGGTCGCGGTGCCGCGACCACCGCTCACCTCACTTCTTCAGCGACTTCTTGCGGTATTCGAACACCTCGTCCACGATGCCGTACTCCTTGGCGGCAGCGGCGGTGAGGATGTTGTCGCGGTCGGTGTCCTTGCGGATCTTCGCCGGATCCTGACCGGTGTGGCCCGCCAGGATCTCGTCGAGCCGGTTGCGGATCCGCTCGATCTCGGCGGCCTGGATCTCCAGGTCGGAGACCTGTCCCTGGTAGGCGCCGCCGGTGCGGGGCTGGTGGATGAGGATCGTCGCGTTGGGCAGCGCGGCACGTTTGCCGGGGGTGCCACCGGCCAGCAGGATCGCCGCGGCCGACGCCGCCTCACCGAGGCAGACGGTGACGATGTCGCAGTGGACGTACTGCATGGTGTCGTAGATGGCCAGCATGTCCGGCACGCTGCCGCCCGGCGAGTTGATGTACATGGTGATGTCGCGGTCGGGATCCTGCGACTCGAGCACCAGCAGCTGCGCCATCACGTCGTTGGCGACGGTCTGGTCGATCGGCGTACCGACGAAGACGATGCGCTCCTCGAACAGCTTGGCGTAGGGATCGTACTGCCGCTGCCCGTTGGGGGTGTGCTCGATGAACTGCGGGAGGATGTAGCGCGCCTGGATGCCCTTGAGCGCCAAGGCCGAGGCGGGAATTCCGGCGGCCACGTCGGCCGGCAGCGAGTCATACATGTTGGTCATGGTCCTACTCCGTGAAGGTGGTGGTGGGATGGTCTCGACTGCTACCGGGCGACTACTGCGAGCCGATCGCGGCACGGGCGATCACATGGTCGACGAGGCCGTAGTCCTTGGCCTCGGCCGCGGTGAACCACTTGTCGCGATCGGCGTCGGCCTCGATCTTCTCCAACGGCTGCCCACTGAACTCGGCGTTGAGCCGGTTCATCTCCTTCTTGGTGGCGGCGAACTGCTCGGCCTGGATCGCGATGTCGGCGGCCGTACCACCGATGCCGGCGGACGGCTGGTGCATCATGATCCGGGCGTGCGGCAGGGCGTGCCGCTTGCCCTTGGCCCCGGCGGCGAGCAGGAACTGCCCCATCGACGCGGCCATCCCCATCGCGTAGGTGGCGACGTCGCACTCGGCGAGCTGCATGGTGTCGAAGATCGCCATGCCCGCGGTCACCGATCCGCCCGGTGAGTTGATGTAGAGATGGATGTCCTTGGTCGGGTCCTCGGCCGCCAGCAACAGGATCTGCGCGCACAGCCGGTTGGCGATGTCGTCGTCGACCTGGGTGCCGAGGAAGATGATCCGTTCCCGCAGCAGCCGCTCGAACACCGAATCGGTGAGGTTCAGCCCGGCAACACCCGAACTCATCGAAGGAGTGCGGCCGCCAGAGGACATTGCACCCGCGGGGTCAACAGTCGGATTGCTCACGATTCCTACCTTTACCTGTCGTAGCTCTTTCACGTACCGGCCGCACCGGGCCGGCACCTGTACTTCGCACGTCGTTCGCTCGTCACCGACACTAACCAATCCGGTGCCACGGGCACTCCCGTCAACGCCCGTCTTCGCTCACAGCAGAACCGAATCGGTGGACCGGAGGACAAGACATGACAGCCGGACACCTCGTGCGGTGTCCGGCTGTCAGGTCACGGTGAAGCGATCAGGCGTCAGAGCTCTTGTCGTCTGTGCTCTTGTCCTCTGCGCCCTTGTCCTCTGCGGCGGCGGCGTCGGCATCCGCGTCGTCCTCGTCGGCGGTGCCGAAGAACTCCGTGGTGTCGACGGCGTTGCCGTCGGTGTCGGTGACGGTGACCTCACCGACGATGCCGAGCAGCGCCTTGTTGCGCCGCACGTCGGCGTAGACGGCGCCGACCTGGTTGGCCTGGGTCAGCTGCTGGATGAACTCCTGCGGAGCCATCCCGTACCGCTGCGCGGAGAAGAGGATCTGCTGGGTCAGCTCGTCCTGGCTGACCTCGGTGTCCTGCTGCTCGGCGATGGCGTCGAGGAGCAGCTGCTGACGCACCGACTTCTCGGCGGTCTCGCGGGCGTCGGCCTCGAAGGCCTCCCGCGTGGTGCCCTGGGCCTCGAGGAGCTGGGCGAAGATGGCCTCGTCGTGTCCGATGCTGTGCAGGACCTGCTCGAGGGAGTTGTCGACCTCGGCCTGCACGACGTTCTCCGGCAACGGGACCTCGACCTTGGCGAGCAGCTCGTCGAGGACGGCGTCGCGGACCTTGTTGGCCTGCTCCATCTTCTTCGACTGCGCCACCCGCTCGGCCAGCGACTCACGAAGTTCGTCGACGGTGTCGAATTCGCTTGCCATCTGCGCGAATTCGTCGTCGAGCTCGGGCAGCTCGCGTTCCTTGACCGAGTTCACGGTCACGGTGACGTCGGCCTCCTCGTCGGCGTGCTCACCGGCGACGAGTGTGGTGGTGAAGACCTTCGACTCGCCGGCCTTGAGTCCGACGAGGGCCTCGTCGAGGCCGTCGATGAGGTCTCCGGCGCCCACCTCGTGGGACAGGCCCTCGGTGGAGGCCTCCTCGACCGGTTCGCCGTCGATGCTCGCGGCGAGGTCGATCGACACCATGTCGCCGTCCTGCGCACCGCGATCCACACCGGTGAGGGTGCCGAAACGGGCACGCAGGCCCTCGATCTGCTCGTCGACGGCGTCCTCGTCGTCGGCGATCGGATCCACCTCGACCGACAGGGTCGAGTAGTCCGGGAGTTCGAGTTCGGGACGGACGTCGACCTCGGCGGTGAACGAGATCGACTCGCCGTACTTGAGTTCCTCGAGATCGATCTCGGGCTGACCGATGGCCTTGGTCTCGGTCTCGGCGACGGCCTGGCTGTACTTGCCGGGCAGCGCGTCGTTGACGACCTGCGCGAGGATCGAGTCGCGACCGACGCGCGCCTCGATGAGCTTCGCGGGGGCCTTGCCCGGGCGGAAGCCGGGGATACGGACCTGCTGTGCGAGGGCCTTGTAGGCCCGGTCGAAGTCGCCCGAGAGCTCCTCGAACGGGACTTCCACGTTGAGCTTCACCCGGGTGGGGCTCAGCTGCTCGACGGTGCTCTTCACGCCTGATGCTCCTTATATCTGCGTTGCGTACGCCATGATCGTCGCGGCCCCCATTCCGTGGGCCGTCATCGGTTCTGTCGGGATGACAGGATTTGAACCTGCGACCCTCCGCTCCCAAAGCGGATGCGCTACCAAGCTGCGCCACATCCCGTGGTCCCGTTCACCGAACATGCCGCCATCACGACGTGTCGAGGCAGGGCCGACAGCCGATCTTACGGGTCGGGCACCGGGGGAGAAAAACCGGTCCACCCCACGCAGCCGATCGGGACCCGGAGACCCGCCGCGAGGCAGGCGATTTCTGATCCGGGGCACCGAACCTGTACAGTCTCATGCGCGCACTTCGGACGGCCCCTCGGGCGGTTGTGACGGCGCACGCGGGTGTAGCTCAATGGTAGAGCCCTAGTCTTCCAAACTAGCTACGCGGGTTCGATTCCCGTCACCCGCTCGCGCACTGCCCCGGTCCCCTCGGACCGGGGCATTCTGCGTTTTTCGCCGCAGGTGCTCGCGGGCGTGACCTCACGCCCGCGGCGTCACCATCTTGTGGTCGAAGGCGTAGATCACCGCGGCCGCCCGATCACGCACGCCGAGTTTGGTGAAGATCTTGCCGACGTGACTCTTGACCGTGACCACCGAGATCACCAGTTCCGCGGCGATCTCGTCGTTGGTCAGTCCCCGCCCGATCAGTCCGAGCACCGTCATCTCGCGCGCGGTGAGATGATCGGGCGCCGCGGCCGCATCGGTGGTGACCGGCATGGACCGGTACGCGTCGAGAACGTGCCCGGTGACCGCCGGATCGAGGACGGCCTCACCCGCGGCGACCACTCGCACCGCGCGGATGAGGTCTTCGGCGGGCGAGTCCTTCAACACGAATCCGGCCGCGCCCGCCCGTAGTGCCTCCGACAGGAGTTGCTCGTCGCGGTAGGTCGTCAGCACCAACACCGGCGGCGCCCCCGCACACTCGGACAGCCTGCGAGTGGCCTCGGCCCCGCCGACGCGTCTCATCCGCAGATCCATCACCACGACGTCGGGCCGATGCTCGGCGACCATGTCGGGCACCTCGTCGCCGTCGCCGCATTCGGCGACGATCTCGAAGCCGTCCCTGGCCCGCAGGATGCGGCGCAGACCGGCGCGCACGAGTTCCTGGTCGTCGACCAGCGCCACCCGGGTCACGCCGACGTCACCGCCGGGATGTGGTCTCGTGCGCACCCACCCGGGTCGGCGACCTCGGTGATCCCGGCCGGCAGCGTCGCCTCCACCATCCATCGGCCCGCGACCACGCCGACGTCGACGGTTCCGCCGAGGTTGCGCACCCGGGAGTCCATCCCACGCAGACCCGACCCGCCCCGGCCGCGACGGAGGTTGGGCGGCACCGGATTTGCCACCCGGATCACCAACCGGCCATCACCCGCCGGCCCGACGTGCACGGTCACCGACGCCCCCGGCACATGTCTGCTCGCGTTGGACAGGGATTCCTGAACCACCCGGTACACCGCCAGCCCGGTTCCGGCGGTGACGGGTCCGACGTCGGCGAGGTCACCGTCGATCTCGACACCGGCCCGGCGGAAACCGTCGATCAGATCGTCGAGGTCGGCCACCCCCGGTTGCGGATCACCGTCCATCCCCTCGCCCCGCAGCAACTCGATGGTGTGACGGACGTCGTGCATGGCGGCGCGGCCGACCTTCTCGGCGTCCTCGAGGGCCTCGGCCGCCTCCGAGCGGTCATCAGCCGAGCGGTCATCAGCAGAGCGGCCGGCGTCCTCGCGCAGCGCACGCCGGGCCGCGGTGACGTTGAGCAGCACAATGCTCAACGAATGTGCGAGTACGTCGTGGATCTCACCCGCGATCGCCGCCCGGTCCAGTGCGGCCTGCTGGGTACGCGCGGTGCGCTCGGCCCGCAACAGATGCAGTTGTTTCTGCATCAGGTGGCCGACCACGCCGGCGAAACCGACCATCAGGGCGAGCAACCAGCCCTGGTCGATGACACCGGCGAGGCCCCCGCCGACGGCGGTGAGCGACAGCGCAGCCGTGGTGATCAGCCCCCGGTGGCCGGTGGCGATGGCGGCGGTGACGGTGGCCGACAGCGGCAGCAACAGTGACGCGACATCCACGTGCACCGGCGTCTGCCAGAACAGCACCACCGAGATGATCGACGACGCGGCCAGGCCCATCACCCAGGGGCGAAGTGGCGCCACCAGACACACCAGGTGAGGTGCCACGCTGACCAGCGCGCCGGCCACCGGCCACAACCAGGCCGCACCGTGAACACCGTCGATGCCGCGTTGCACGACCGCGGCCACGCACAGCGTCACCACCGCGAGATCGGCGATCATCATGTACCCCGGCGGATAGTCGAAACCGAAGCGTTCCATCGCGTGCCGGTAATGGGCGTCCAACCAGCGCATCCGCCGATTCTATCGCCGCGTGACACCGGCCACATCCACCCACGGTCGGATTCTCCGGTCCTGCCCGAGACGGACGAAAGGATCCACCCGCAGCCCGCTGACCTGCAGCGACATTCTTCCTAGCGTTATCGGTACCCCCACACCGGGATTCGATCGAAGGGAAAGACGTCATGTGGCTGCTCCTCGGAATCACCATTCTCGTTCTCGTGCTCCTTGCCTGGCTCACACACGACCCCGACAACATGGATTACCGCGGCCGCGAGGAACGGGCCGCCTTCGCCGCCCGCGAACGTCGCATCCGCACGGCGCGGTTCTCATGAGCGGGAGTCGCATGAGTGCCCCGACCATGCGCCCACACTCCGGACCCGGCCGCGCCTGGTTCGCCGCCGCGTCCGACGCCCGGTCGGGTCTGCTCACCCTTGATGGCGAGGCGGGTCCACTGGTCGCCGACGACGCCCGCGACCTGCCGCGCGCACCACTGGCCCGCGCCGCGTCACTGTGGCGCACGATCGACTTCGCCCGCAACGAAACCGACCTGATGTTCGCCGACGCCGCCCGATTGGGCGATGTGGTCGCCTATGACCTCGTCGGCGGGCCCGGCGCGATCGTGACGATCTCCGATCCCGGCCACATCCGGTCGATCGTGACGGCGGCGCCGGAGATCGCGCCCTCGGCCACCCGCCATTCCCTGCTGCGGCCCATCGTCGGCGGAGATTCGGTCCTGACGACGCTCGGCGAGCAGCATCGTCGTCAGCGCGCCCGGTTGATGCCCGCGTTTCACCGTTCCGCGGTCGCCGACTGCCGTGGTCACATCGAGCGGGCCTGCGGCGAGCGGATCGACCGGTGGCGGCCGGGTTCGGAGGTGGCGGTGGCCGGCATTGCCGAGGAGATCACCCTCGACGTCATCACCCGTGTCGCCTTCGGCCTCACCGACGACGCCTCGTCGACTCCGGCCGAGCGTGCCCTGCGGGTCGCGGTGCGACGCAGCATGCGGTTCTCGACGACACGCATCGGGGTCGCCGCGCAGTTGCGCAATGCGCGCAGGGAGGAGGCGACCGGAATTCTCGCGCTGGGTCTGGCGCCGCTGGACCGCGCGGTGCACCGACTGATCGCCGAACGCCGCAGCCTCGACGACAGCGGTCACGGCGACACCGACCGCGACGACGTGCTGTCGGTGTTGCTCACCGCCCGAACCCCCGACGGCGCCCGACTCTCCGACTCCGAGATCAGGGACGAACTCGTCGGGCTCCTCCTCGCCGGTCACGAGACGACGGCACACACCACGGCGTGGGTGTTCGAGCGTCTGACCCGCCATCCGCGCATGCTGGCCGACGCGCGTGACGCGGCACGCGCCGGCGAACGCGACGTCGTCGACGCGGTGATCACCGAGACGATGCGGTGCCGCCCGGTGGTTCCGTCCATTGCGCGAGAAGTGTTGCGCCCCTGGAAGTTCGGACGATTCCGCGTGGACGCGGGCACCGTGGTGATCGCGAGCACGATACTGCTGCACCATCGCGACGACCTCTACCCGCAGCCCTTCGCATTCCGGCCGGAACGGTTCCTCGGCACGCGTCCGTCACCGCACGCCTTCCTCCCCTTCGGGGGCGGCAACCGCCGTTGCCTGGGCGCACATCTGGCGATGGCCGAACTCGACATCATCGTCACCGAGGTCCTGCGCCGGGTCGACCTCGAGGCCACCGACCGCGCGCCCGAGCGGCCGCGGCACCGCAATGTCACGATGATTCCGGCGGACGGGGGTCGCGTCCGCGCACGTGCGGTGCACTGACGCCCGGCGCCGACGGGTCGCCCACGGCGTCCGCCACACGGCCGTCCGTTGATGTGATATTCGCCACATTCGGCGTAGTCTGAGGCCATGTCTTCCAGTCATGTGAAAAGCCAACGCAAGTGCCCCTCGTGCGGGGCGAATCTGCACGTCCGCAAGGACGTCGCGACCAGCGAGGGAGGTCACCGCCGCGTCGACACGATGCTCGTGTGCCGCGACGAGGCCTGCTCGGAACCCGCACGCCACCTCCACACCGAGCACCTGCAGACCGCCTGAGCCCGGTCCCACGTCACCACGGCCGCACCTGGTCATTTGTTCCAGTTGACAGCGGTGGCGTGACCCAAGAGATTGTGACCCGGGCGGGGGTCCTGCGGCGGTACTCCACACCGCGCAGGCGTGCAGGCACAATCCCTTGGGGGGACCTTGTCCACAATCTTCGGCCGTCGCGTGCGCGCGGCCGCGCTCACCCGGCTCGCGTGTATCGCATTGACGGTCGCGGGCCTCGGCGCGGCGATCACCGCCACCGCCGCCGGCCCGGCCCACGCCGACAACGTCGCATTGCCCACCTCACTGAGTGACCCGTTCTACGCCGCTCCCGCCGACATCGGGCGCTTCCGCGACGGCGACATCATCGCGACCCGCACCCGCGTCAACCCGCCGGCATTCGTCGATGTGCGGACGTATCAGATCAAGTTCCGCACGACCGACAGCGAGGGCGCGCCGATCGCCGCGGTCACCACGCTGCTCGTTCCGGTTCACAAGCAGGCCAACGGGCCGTTGCTGTCGTTCCAGCACATCATCAATGCCACCGGACTCGAATGCGCCCCCTCGCAGGCACTGTGGACCAGCGACCCGAACCTCACGATTCGCGAGGCACCCGGCCTCAACGTCGCGCTGCAGCGCGGCTGGACGATCGCCATCCCCGATCACCTCGGGCCGCGTAGCTCCTACGGCGCGGCGAAGCTCGGTGGCCAGATCACCCTGGACGGCATCCGCGCGGTGCAGCACTTCTCCCCCGCCGGCGTCGCGCGGAGCAAGGTCGCGATGGCCGGATACTCCGGCGGTGGCATGGCCACCGCGTGGGCCGCGGCTCTCGCCCCCACCTATGCCCCCGACCTCGACATCGTCGGCGCGGCCTACGGCGGCGTGCCGATGGATCTGATCAAGATGGCGGAGGGTCTGGGCTACAACAATCCGCATCCGGCCTTCGGTCTCGCCTTCGCCGCCGCCATCGGACTCTCGCGCGAGTATCCGCAGCAGATTCCGATGCTGAAGTATCTGTCGCCGGTGGGGATGCGCATGTTCCTCGAGATGCGCAACGCCTGCACCAACGACATCCTGCGTCTCGGCGCGGGCCATTCGGCCAAGGAGGTGTCGGTCGGCGGCGAGCAGATCTTCGAGGACCCCACGGCGCGACGTGTGGTCCGGGACAACAGTCTCGTCTTCTATCCGGGGATACCGACCACCCCGATCTTCGAGTGGCACAGTCCGACCGATGCGTTGATCCCGGTGTCGTCGATCGATCAGACCCTGGGGCGTTACTGCCGGGCCGGGGTGCGAGTGCAACACTTCTCGACGCCGTCACCGGACCACATGTCGGCCGCCGTGATCGGGCTGCTGCCCGCCTTCAATTACCTCGGCGACCGATTCGCCGGGATCCCGGCACCCCGCAACTGCTGAGTGTGTCGCTTGTCACATCGACTTTTCTCAGGGTCCCTCACCTGTTGTTTCGACATATCGCATCCCCGATGCGGCACCGTCACACACCGCCGACCCCGCAGGCCTTTGGCCGAAAGACAACGGTTGTGTAACGATGGTGGCTGCGCACTCCGGGGGGAGGCGCCTGGAGTTTCCCGAAAGCAAAGGTTTCAACGTCCCGTGCTGAACACCACTTCCTCTCGCCGCCGCCGTCGCGGAGGCTTCCGCCTTGTCGCCGTCGTCCTCGGCGTGATCGCGATGGCCTTCGCCCTTCCGGGTCTGGCACAGGCGGCGCCCGTGACCGTCGTGCCCGGCCTGCCGCCGGTCGAGATTCCCGCCATCCCGGGTCTCCCGACTCCGCCGACCCAGACCCCGACGCCGGAGACCACCACTCCGCCGCCGACGACCACGACCCCGGAGACCCCCGGTGTCCCGGCCGTCCCGCGTGTGTCGACACCGACCGGATGGGTGGCCCTGGCCGACGACGCCAGCCACACCATCTACTGGTACAAGGACGGCGACTTCGTGAAGTCGATGCCGATCTCGATGGGCTCCAGTGAGCACCCGACTCCGAACGGCGTGTACCACACCAAGGAGAAGTACCGTGACATGTACATGGACTCCTCCACCTACGGTGTGCCCGTCGACTCCCCTGAGGGCTACCGCACCTACGTCGAGTACGCGACCCGCATGTCCTGGGACGGCATCTTCATCCATGCCGCACCGTGGTCACTCGCCCAGCAGGGCGTGAGCAATGTCAGCCACGGCTGCATCAACGTGAGCACCGAGAACGGCAAGTGGGTCTACGACACCATCGGTGAGGGAACCCCCATCGTGGTACGTGGCACCATCGGTGGCCAGTACACCGGCGACTGAGCGCTCCGGGCTCCACTGAGCCGATACCGCTGAGCTGATACCACGAAGGCCGGTCCCGACAGGGACCGGCCTTCGTCGTTCGGTGTGGTGGCGGTGGGGGTGGCCGCGGGGCGCCGTTGTCAGACGGCCGCGTCGGCGTCGAGATCGAGGGAACGGCCCTCCGCGCGCACGCGGGCGATGGCCCGCATCTTGTTCGACGCGTCGAGCGCGGCCACCTTGTACCCCTCGGCGAGTGTCGGGTAGTTGAACACCGCGTCGACCAGATAGTCGATGGTGCCGCCCAGGCCCATCACCGTCTGCCCGATGTGCACGAGTTCGGCCGCGTTGGAACCGAACGCGTGCACACCCAGCAGGGTCCGGTCCTCGGCGTGGACGAGCAGTTTCAGCAGTCCGTAGGAGTCGCCCATGATCGCACCGCGGGCCAGTTCGCGGTATCGGGCGACCCCCACCTCGAACGGGATGTTGGCGGTCGTCAGCTGATCCTCGGTCCGCCCGACGAAACTGATCTCCGGGATCGCGTAGATACCGATCGGCTGCAACTCCTCCGCCGTCTCCCCGACCGGTTCGCCGAAGGCGTGGTAGGCGGCACGACGCCCCTGCTCCATCGAGGTGGCCGCCAGCGCGGGGAAGCCGATGATGTCGCCGACGGCGTAGATGTGCTCGACCTCGGTCCGGAAGTGTCCGTCGACCTTCAGTCGGCCGCGGGAGTCCGCGGTCAGCCCGGCGGCCTCCACCTTCAGCTCGTCGGACACGCCCTGCCGTCCGGCGGAGTACAGGACGGTGTCGGCGGGAATCTGCTTGCCCGATTCGAGGACCGTCAAGGTGCCTGACGGATGCGTCTCGACGGTCTTGACGTGCTCACCGAACCGGAAGGTCACGCCCCGTTCGCGGAGCTGGTACTGCAGGGCCTCGACGATCTCCCGGTCGCAGAAGTCCAGCATCGCCGGACGTTGCTCGATGACGGTCACCTTGGTGCCCAGGGCGGCGAACATGGAGGCGTACTCGATACCGATCACGCCCGCGCCCACCACGACCATCGAGCCGGGTACCCGATCCATCTCCAGGATCTGATCGGAGTCGACGACGGTCTCGCCGTCGAACTCGACGGTCTTCGGACGGGCGGGGCGGGTACCCACCGCGATGACGAACTTGTCCGACGTCACCCGTTTGAGGTCGCCGGTCGCGTCTTCGATGATGATCTCGTGCGGACTCGTGAACTGCGCACTGCCGGTGAAGATGCTCACCCCGTTGCGTGCCAACTGGTTCTGGATGACGTCGATCTCTTTGCCCACGACGTGCATGGTCCGCGCGGTGAGGTCGCTGACGGTGATGTCGGTCTTGAGCCGGTAGGACTGTCCGTACAACTCGCGTTGATTGAGACCCGTCAGGTACAGCACGGCCTCCCGCAACGTCTTCGACGGGATCGTGCCGGTGTTGATGCAGACGCCGCCCATCATGTGACGTCTCTCGACGATGGCCGCTCGCTTACCCAGTTTGGCGGCGGCGATCGCCGCCTTCTGCCCGGCAGGCCCGGACCCGATGACGACGATGTCGAAATGATCCACCGTGGATGCTCCGCTCGAGTGCTCTACGAATCGCGGGCACGAGGCGTCCCGAGACGCATACAAGTGTCGCTCACCGGCCCGAATCCCTCGACTCGAGCGGAGGTGATCAGGCCACGGCGTCGCTGCGCGGGTCGGCGGTGATGTCGGCAGGGTTCTCCGCTTCGGCACCGATCGCGAAGGTCACCTGGACCTGCAGCCACTGGGCGAGTGCCTGGCAACCGGTGGTCAGCGGGTCGGTGATCGGTGCCCGGTGATACGGCTCGTCACGGTAGGCGGTGTGGCGGCCGCCGGTCGCGTTCCGGATGACCATCCCCCGCCAGGTGATCACCCGTGGCAGATACCCGCGCACTTCCCGCGCCGCCGACCACAACCGGGTGATGTCGCGTCGCCACTGCACCGGTCCGGGCGAGGTCCGCAGCGCATTCTGAAAGGAGTTGGTGCGCAACGTTTCCCACATGGCGCCCAGCCATCGCCGGGGATCGGCGACGGTCAGCGAGTCGGTGAGATCGGCGATGTCCCGGATGAACGAATCGTGCCCGGCATTGCAGATCATGTCCTCGGCGGTCCCCACCCACCAGACCGGGATCGACGCCGGCAACGCCGGCCCGCGACCGGCCACACCCCATCCGTCACATCCCGGGACCACCCCGGGCGGCTGATGCGGATCGGCCACCAGACCCACGGCCAGCACCCGGTCGGCCACCGGGCGTCGACGCGGGTCGGCGGCGATGTCGGCCAGCAGGCGCCGGATCACCACGGCCCCCTGGGAATAGCCGATCAGCACCACCGGACCGGTCTCGGCCGCGAGCGCCGCATCGAGTCTGCGCATCCCCTCGGCGACGCTGTCTGCGTAGCTGATCCCGTCCAGGTGTGGGGCCGGACCGTAGCTCGCCGGGTAGGCCACCCAGCGAGGATCGAATCGGTCGTCGAGGGCCTCGGTGACCCCGGACAGGACACCGCTCACCTCGGTGCGGGTGTCGTCGGCGGATGACTCCCCGGTGCCACCGACCACCAGTGCGGTGACATGGTGTGCGGGCGGCCAGTCGCCGGTGGCCGTCACGTCGGCTGCGCTCATGACTCCATCCTGTCCATCGCGGATGAGAACCGTCGACGAGACGGCTGAGCGCCGCCTGAGACCGGCACACCCGAGGCGGCCGGGTGAGCAGAATCATCGCCGAACACGTTGATTAACACAGATGTAACGCGAACAATGGGAAGAGGCCTTGGTGTCGGCAGCGCTCGCTCACCCGCAGTCCGCCCGACCGGCCGATCGACACAATCGAGAAGTTGAAAGAAGTACCAGCACATGTCGTTCGCACGTTTCCGTGAACGTTTCCTGTCCTCCTCCACCGGCCATCGCGATCTGTACGACCGCATTCATCGCACTGCCAGCGGCGCTCAGCGCGACGAGCTTCTGGTGATGGCCCAGCGCCTCGAATCGCGCTGATCCCGCCGTCGGCGCCCGCGCCTCACTGCTGACAAGCCTCACTGCTGACAACTCGGGCACCAGTAGAGGTTTCGCCCCTCGAGTTCGGTCTGCGCGATCGGGGTACCGCAGATCCGGCACGGCTCTCCGGTGCGCCGGTACACGTAGGTGCGCGGACGATCCGGTGCGTACGAGCCGGGCCCGTGATCATCCTCCTGCGCCACCACGTGAATTCGCCCGCGCCGCACACCGATTCGCATCAACGACACCAGATCCGCCCACAGGGCGGTGACCGTCTCGTGGTCGATGGTGGTACCCGGGCGCTGCGGATCGAGCCGCGCCCGGAACAACACCTCGGCCCGATACACGTTCCCGACGCCGGCGATCACCTTCTGATCCATCAGCAGCGCGGCGATGGGTCGTCGCGATCGGTGGATCGCCCGCCACATGCGGTCCGGGTCGCCGTCGCGACGCAACGGGTCGGGGCCCAGGCGTGCGACGAGGTCGTCGAGATCGGCGGGTGTGTACAGCTCGCAGGCGGTGGGGCCGCGTAGATCGGTCCCCATCTCGGCGCCCTCGATCCGCATCCGGACCTGACCCACCGGCTCCCCCATCGGTACCGGGAGTTCGGTGAACGACCCGTACAGTCCCAGGTGCACGTGGACGAGTTGAGACCGCCGTCCGTCGCGGTAGCCCTGGATCAGGTGTTTACCCCAGGCCTGCGCCCGGTGGAACTCCCACCCGTCGACGAGCGCGGCCCCCCCGGCGAAGCGACCCTGCGGGCTCGACACCGCGACGCGCTGCCCACCGAACAGCTTCTGCTGACGCCGCGCGATGCGGTGCAGCGTATGCCCCTCGGGCATCGGTCAACCCGATCTCGGCTCAGGCCTCGGGAACGGCCGGTGCCACGCCGGTGCGCTCGTACTCCGACAGGATGTCGATACGACGCTGGTGACGCTCTTCGCCGGACCACTCGGCGGCGAGGAAGGCGTCGACGATCGCGAGCGCTTCCTCGGTGGTGTGCATCCGCCCACCGATGCCCATCAGCTGGGCGTTGTTGTGTTGCCGCGCCAACTGGGCGGTCTCGATGCTCCACGCGAGCGCGCAGCGCGCACCCGGCACCTTGTTCGCGGCGATCTGCTCGCCATTTCCGCTGCCGCCCAGCACGATTCCGAGGCTGCCCGGATCGGCGACAACCTTCTCGGCGGCCGCGATGCAGAAGGCGGGATAGTCGTCGAGGGCGTCATAGGTGTGGGCACCGCAATCGATGACCTCGTGACCGGCACCCCGAAGATGCTCAGCGATGGCCGTCTTCAGTTCGAAACCAGCATGATCTCCACCGAGGTATACGCGCATGCCGACACTATAGAACGCGGTCGGTGCGCCACATCATCGCACCCACCGACCGCGTTCTGGCAGACCAGGATTGCGCCGCCGATCTGCTCGGTCGATCTGCTCGGCCGGTCTGCTCGGTCGGTGTTTCAGTCGAACTCCGGGTCCTCACCGCGGCTGCGCTTGAGTTCGAAGAAGTGCGGGTAGGACGCCAACGCCAGCGCGCCGTCCCACACCGTGCCGGCGGTCTCCCCGCGCGGGATGCGTGAGAGCACCGGACCGAAGAACGCCACGTCGTTGATGTGGATGGTCGGGGTGCCCACGTCGTCGCCGACCTTGTCCATGCCCGCGTGGTGGCTGGTGCGAACGGCATCGTCGAATTCCGTGGACTCCGCGGCCTGTGCCAACTCCGGCTCGAGACCGAGATCGGCTAGCGACTCGGCGATGACGACGTCGAAATCCTTGTTCTGTTCGTTGTGGATCTTGGTGCCCATCGCGGTGTAGAGCGGCGCCAGGATCTGGTCGCCGTGTTTCGCGGCGGCCGCGGCGATCACCCGCACCGGCTTCCACGCGTTGGCGAGTCGCTCACGATAATCCTCGGGGATATCGCGTCCCTCGTTGAGGACCGCGAGGCTCATGAGGTGGAAGTTCGCGTCGATGTCGCGCACCTTCTCGACCTCGAGAATCCAGCGGGAGGTGATCCAACACCACGGACACAGCGGATCGAACCAGAAATCCACGCGATCGGTCGACATGCGGTCATCCCTTCGTCGGGTTTGTCTGACGGGTTTGTCTGACTTCGGTGCGCGAACCGGAATCCCGGGACGCACACCGTGGCTGTTTCCACAACCCTGTTTCTACAACTCCGGGGTGTGCCCGCTGATTCCGCCGGCACCGACCGTACCCCGGACACGACGGGTGGATGGCTAAGCTGGCCACTGTGACTGCTCCGAATCTGACGCGTGATGCGGCCCGCGAGCGTGCCGCCACCGTGACCGTCTCCCACTACGGCATCGACCTCGATCTGACCGACGGCAACGGGGCCCCCGGCTCCACCACCTTCCGGTCGTCCACCACCGTGACCTTCACCGCCACCGCGGGATCCTCGACCGTCATCGACCTGGTGGCACCGAACCTGATCTCGGCCACCCTCAACGGCACCGAGCTCGACGTGTCCGACTTCGACGAATCGGTCGGCATCGCGTTGCCGGATCTGGCCGCCGACAACGAACTGGTCGTCGTCGCCGACTGCGCCTACTCCAACACCGGTGAGGGTCTGCACCGCTTCGTCGACCCCACCGACGACTCGGTGTATCTGTATTCGCAGTTCGAAACCGCGGACGCCAAGCGCATGTTCGCCTGTTTCGACCAGCCCGACCTCAAGGCCACCTACACCTTGACGGTGACCGCGCCGGAGGACTGGAAGGTCATCTCCAACGCCGCAGTGGTCAACGATCTGGTGGCCGAACCGGGCATCCACCGTTTCCGCGAGACACCGACGATGAGCACCTATCTGGTGGCCCTCATCGCCGGGCCGTACGCGGAGTGGACCGACACCTACAGTGACGAGCACGGCGACATCCCGCTGGGCATCTACTGCCGCGCATCGCTGGCCGAGTTCATGGATCCGGAGCGGCTGTTCACCGAGACCAAGCAAGGATTTGCGTTCTACCACAAGAACTTCGGCATCCCGTACGCCTTCGACAAGTACGACCAGCTGTTCGTGCCCGAGTTCAACGCCGGTGCGATGGAGAATGCCGGCGCGGTGACCTTCCTCGAGGACTACGTGTTCCGGTCCCGGGTCACCAAGTACCTCTACGAGCGTCGCGCCGAGACCGTGCTGCACGAGATGGCCCACATGTGGTTCGGCGACCTGGTCACCATGACCTGGTGGGATGACCTGTGGCTCAACGAGTCCTTCGCCACCTTCGCCTCGGTCCTGTGCCAGGCCGAGGCCACCGAATACGAGAGTGCGTGGACCACCTTCGCCAACGTCGAGAAGTCCTGGGCCTACCGCCAGGATCAGTTGCCCTCCACACACCCGGTGGCCGCCGACATCCCCGACATCGCCGCGGTCGAGGTGAACTTCGACGGCATCACCTACGCCAAGGGCGCCTCGGTACTCAAACAGCTCGTCGCCTACGTGGGCCTCGAGGATTTCCTCGCCGGCCTGCGCGACTACTTCACCGCCCACAAGTTCGGTAACGCCACCTTCTCGGATCTGCTTGCCGCGCTGGAGAAGTCGTCGGGACGCGACCTGTCCGACTGGGGTGACCAGTGGCTGCGCACCACCGGGATCAACGTCATCCGACCGGATTTCGAGCTCGACGACGACGGCGCGTTCACCCGGTTCACCATCGTCCAGGACGGTGCCGCACCCGGCGCCGGTGAGACCCGTGTGCACCGCCTGCGGGTCGGCGTCTACGACGATGACGGCTCCGGCGCGCTGGTGCGCACCCACAGTGCCGAACTCGACGTCGAGGGCGAACGCACCGATGTCGCCGACCTGGTGGGCGTGCCCCGCGGCGCGCTGATCCTGCTCAACGACGACGACCTCACCTACGCCTCGATCCGGCTGGACGAGCAGTCCCTGGCGACCGCCACCGCACGGATCGGCGACATCACCGACTCCATGCCGCGCACGCTGGTGTGGTCGGCGGCCTGGGAGATGACCCGTCAGGCCGAGATGCGCGCCCGGGACTTCGTCGAACTCGTCGAACGCGGCATCGCGTCCGAGACGGAGATCGGTGTGGTGCAACGCGTTCTGCTGCAGGCGACCACCGCCATCGACGCCTACGCGGATCCGGCGTGGGCGGCCACCACCGGCCGTCCCGGATTCAGCGCCCGACTGCTCGAATTGGCCAAGGGCGCCGAGGCCGGCTCCGATCACCAGCTGGCCTTCGTCAACACCCTGCTCACCTGCCGGGTCAACGACGATCAGACGCAGATGCTGCAGTCGTTGCTCGACGGCGACGACCCCGCCGACTACGACCTGCCCGGACTGACCGTCGACACGGATCTGCGCTGGAAGATCGTGATCGCCCTGGCCACCGCCGGTGCCATCGACACCGATCCGGATTCGACGCCGGTCATCGACGCCGAGGCCGACCGCGACAACACCGCCGCCGGCGCCCGTCAGGCCGCTACCGCGCGGGCGGCCCGGCCGCTGCCGGAGGCCAAGGCCGACGCCTGGGCTCAGGCCATCGACGACGACACGGCCTCCAACATCTACACCCGTGCGGTCGTCGCCGGATTCGCCCGCCCGGGTCAGGACGGCCTCCTCGACGACTACGTGGCGAAGTACTTCGACGCCGCGCCGGGCGTCTGGTCACGCCGCTCGAGCGAGGTCGCCCAGACGGTGGTGGTCGGTCTGTATCCGTCGTGGGACATCAGCGCCGACGCACTGACGGCGGCCGAGGAGTTCCTGGCCGGCGACCATCCGTCGGCACTCAAGCGCCTGATCTCCGAAGGCCGTGCGGGAGTAGAACGTTCCCTGAAGGCCCGCGAGTTCGACGCGAGCTGAGTTCGACCCGAGATCGGCGACATCGTGTGGCGGGTGCTCACCGCACCCGCCACACGTATCGGACCTGCGGCCGACCGGTGCGCCCGTATTCGGTGACCCGGTCCACGGTGCCGTCGTCGGCCAGATGCTCCAGGTAGCGCCAAGCCGTCACCCGCGAACTACCCACGCCCGCAGCGACTTCCGATGCGGTGAGTCCGGCGGCGCTGTCGCGCACCGCACGTGCGACGGCATCCTCGGTGTCGGGTGCGCGTCCCTTCGCGGCGGTCCGCCGGTCGCCGACGGTGCGCAGTTGCGCCAGCGCCTGGTCGACCTCCCGTTGGCTCACCGCGTCCCCGTGTCCGGACAGCGCTGCGCGGTAGCCGAGATACTGGGTGAGCTTCTCCTTGAACGCCGCGTAGGTGAACGGCTTGATGAGGTAGAGCAGCACTCCGTGACCCATCGCGCTGCGCACCGAGTCGAGATCGCGGGCGGCGGTGATCGCGATGATGTCGGGTGCCGGGCGGATACCGCCCAGAGCGGCGGCGAGGTCGACGCCACGCGCGTCGGGGAGCCCCAGATCCAGCAACACCAGGTCGATCGGTGCACCGGTCGCGGCCGCCCCGGTGGCCCGCCGCAGTGCGTCCTGCGCGGTGCGACACTCGGCGATCACCTCGAATCCACCGACGCGGGACAGGTATTCGCGATGTCCGGCGGCGATCAGGGGTTCGTCCTCGACGATCATCACCGCGATCACGACCCCACCCCCACGGCGGGTGCGGCGGCCGACCCGATCTCCACGGTGACCACCGACCCATAGGTGTTCTCGGCGACGATCACCCCGTCATGGCCGGCGACGACCTGGGCCACCAGCGCCAGCCCGATCCCCCGGCCGGCCTCGTCACCGCCGGCCTTGGTCGAGTAGCCGCGTTGCTGCGCCCGGGCGAAGACGTCGGGCGACATCCCACCGCCGGAATCGGCCACCACGATGCGCAGACCACCGGCGTCGCCGCGTACGGTCACCTCGACCCACGGATCCTCCGGATCGCACGCGTCGAGTGCGTTGTCCACCAGGTTGCCCACCACCGTGATCATCTCCGCCGGCGAGAGTCGTTGTGTGGCACCATCATCGACCATCGAGTCCTCGGTGAGGGCGAACGCGATACCCCGTTCGGCGGCCTGCGCCGACTTTCCGAGCAGCAGCGCCGCCAGGGTCGGTTCGGCGACGGCGTCGGTGATCCGGTCGACGAGATGCTGTGACACCTCCAGGCTTTCGGTGGCCAGCCGCACGGCCTCCTCGGTTCGGCCCATCTCGATCAACGCGACCATGGTGTGCAACCGATTCCCCGATTCGTGTGCCTGCGAGCGCAGCGCCTCGGCGAAGCGCGTCATCGAATCGAGTTCTCCCACCGCCTCGGACAACTCGGTGCGATCCCGGATGGTGACCACCGCACCGTCATCGCGACCGGGCACGGGTGCGCGGTTGACCACCAACACGCGACCGTTCGCGGCGTACAGGGTGTCGCGCAGCGGTTCGTGGCCGCCGGTGAGGAACGACGGAATATCCACCGCGGCATCACCATCGGCCGGTTCACGGCCCCCGCGCCCGTCGCCCAGCAGCCGGTGGGCCTCGTCGTTGACCAGGACCGGTTTCCCACCCTCGAGGACGATGAGGCCCTCGTGGACGGCGTGCAGCACCGCGTCGTGGTGGTCGTACATCACCCGCAACTCCGACGGCGCCAATCCGCCTGTGTGGCGCAGTAATCGGCGGCGGATGGCCCACAGTCCGATCAGTGCGATCACCAGCGCGGCGATCCCGATGGTGGCGATGAGCGGGAGCTGCGACACCCAGTCCTCGGTGAGCGTGGACTGGGTGATCCCGACGGCGACCAGCCCGACCACCTTCCCACCGGCGTCGCGCACCGGCGCGACGGTGCGGATCGACGGACCGAGCGTGCCGGTGTAGGTCTCGGTGTAGATCTCCCCGCGCAGCGACGGCTCGGTGGTGCCGATATAGCGCTGCCCGATGAGCGACGGGGTGGTGTGGGTGAAGCGGCGACCCGTGGTGTCCATGATCGTGATGAACGCGACGCCGGTGGCGCGTCGGATCTGCTCGGTGACCGGCTGCAGGGTGGCGGTGGGATCGGCCGAGCTCAGTGCCGCCGCGGTCCAGGGCGCGTCGGCCAGACTGACCGCCACCGCGCTCACCTCCTCGCGCGCGGCGCGGTTGGCGTCGGCGCGGGCGTCGACGGCGGCCAGCACGCTGCCGCACACCACGATGGCCACCACCACCGCCACCTGCAGGGCCACCGCCTGCCCGGCCAGGGAGCGCGGCATCAGCCTGCTCATCGTCGCATCACCTCTTTCTCCGGACGTGTGCCGGTGATCGCCAGCCAGTGTGCTCCGCGTCCGGTGATGTGTGCCACTGAACGAAATGAACTCAAGGGTGACCGGCATCACCGGGTCATCGAACAATTCTTACCCAGCACCTCCTCGCATCGGCGGGGGCGGAGGAACGAAAGGCAGTCGAGATGACCATCAGAGCGAAGGCGGCGGGCACCGCCGATTTCCCGGCGTCCCCCTCGGGGAAGAAGCGCGATCGCACGCATTGGCTCTACATCGCGGTGATCGTCGCGGTGATCGCCGGTGTGGCGGTGGGCCTGATCTGGCCGGAACTCGGCAAGGATCTCGGCGTCCTCGGGACGATGTTCGTCAGCCTGATCAAGATGATGATCGCGCCGGTGATCTTCTGCACCATCGTGCTGGGGATCGGCTCGGTACGGAAGGCGGCCACCGTCGGCAAGGTCGGCGGACTCGCCTTCGTCTACTTCCTGGCGATGTCGACCGTCGCCCTGGCGATCGGTCTGGTGGTCGGCAACATCATCAAACCCGGTGAGGGCCTGAACATCTCGTCGGTGGCGGGCAAGGGCGCCGAGCTGGCCGAGCAGGCGCACGAATCCGGCGGCACGATGGCCTTCATCGAGGGCATCATCCCGACCTCGATGCTGTCGGCACTCACCGAGGGCAGCGTCCTGCAGGCCCTGTTCGTCGCACTGCTCGTCGGATTCGCCATCCAGGCCATGGGTCGCAGCGGTGAGCCGGTCCTGACCGCGGTGTCGTACTTCCAGAAGCTGGTGTTCAAGGTGCTGACCATGGTGCTGTGGGTCGCCCCGATCGGCGCGTTCGGCGCGATCGCGAGCGTGGTCGGTCAGACCGGATGGGCGGCCGTCGGTCAGCTGCTGGTGCTCATGGTCGCGTTCTACCTGACCTGCCTGGTGTTCGTGTTCGGGGTGCTCGGCGTGCTGCTGCGCACCGTCGCCGGCGTGTCCATCTTCCGCCTGGTGCGCTACCTGGCCCGGGAGTACATCCTGATCTTCGCGACCTCGTCGTCGGAATCCGCACTCCCCCGCCTCATCGCCAAGATGGAGCACCTCGGCGTGCAGAAGACCACCGTGGGCGTCGTCGTCCCGACCGGGTACTCGTTCAACCTGGACGGCACCGCGATCTATCTGACGATGGCCTCGCTGTTCATCGCCGACGCCATGGGTGATCCGCTGTCGATCCCCGAGCAGCTCGGACTGCTGGCGTTCATGATCATCGCGTCCAAGGGCGCCGCCGGCGTCAGCGGCGCGGGCCTGGCCACCCTCGCCGGCGGTCTGCAGGCACACCGTCCGGAGATGCTCGACGGTGTCGGGCTGATCGTGGGTATCGACCGGTTCATGTCCGAGGCGCGGGCGGTCACCAACTTCTCCGGCAACGCCGTGGCCACCCTGTTGGTCGGATCGTGGACGAAGACCGTCGACAAGGACCGCGTCGACGAGGTGCTCTCCGGCCGTGCCCCGTTCAACGAATCCGACATGGTGGACGGAGACGACACCATCGGCTCGGCCGACGACGATCCGATCGATCAGCGGCCGGACGCCGGCGCACAGGCCACCGAGAAGGTCCTGGTCACTCACTGATCACCCATCGCCCACAACGACGTCGGCCGCTCATCCACCAGGGATGAGCGGCCGACGTGAGGTTGTGTCGGGGACGTCGCTACTGGTTTGCGGCCGCCGTGGCGATCACATGCAGTGCCGAGACCAGACCGTCGATGAGGTTGCCGGACCGGAGGCTGCCGATCGCGGCGGTGACGCCGAGTTGGGCGACCCGGTCATTGACGCGGTCGGCGACCCGGGCACCGGACACCACGACCACATCGTGCGAATTCGGCGACACCGCGATGAGTGCACCGTTGGCCGGTTCCGGGGCCTGCGCGAGGACCGCGCGGGCGTCGGCGACCGCGTCGGAGCCGAGATCACCGATGTACACCGAGAAACGCACCATTGCCTTCTCGCTGGCGGCCTTCAGCGCATCGTCGAGGTCGATGAGGTCGGCCTGACTGAACGGCGGGGTGCTCGGGGACTGACCGGGGAAACGGGTCGACGACACGCGTCCGCTGTTGGTGATCACCGTTCCCATCGGGAGCGCGGTGGACGGGGAGAGCTTGACGCCCCCCTCGGTCCCTGCCTGGGTTACCTCACCACTTGCCACTGGCCGAGCCTCCATCCACATCGGTCGCTTCTGCATGGTGCGGGAGAGCCATCGGCTCGATCTCGGTCGCGCTGAACAGCAACGGATCTCGCGTCCACGGCTGATCGAGCGTGTACTCCTGCACCTTCGGGTACTTCAGGCCGTTCGAGAACACCATCGAGATGACACAGAGAACCACCATCACGACGCAAACGACCGTGACGACGACTCCGATGCCGACCATCGCGCTATCCATGACATCCTTTCGATCGGTGTCCGGGGGCTGCCGGTAGGCGACCCGCCCAGCAGGTCGTGTGATCAATCTAGCCCACGACGACACTCACGTCCCAGTGGGGCCTACAACGCGTCGTAGACAATTTCGCGGGACTCAGGCGGCGCCCACATCGATGTAGCGCGCCCAGGCCGGATCGATCTCCTTGACGGTCGCCAGCAATCGCCAATGCCGCCCCTTGGGCGCCACGAGTGGGGTGTGCAGGGTCCATCCCAACTCGCTGAGCAGATGGTCGGCCTTGCGATGGTTGCAGCCGGCACAGCAGGCCACGCAGTTCTCCCAGGTGTGGCCGCCCCCGCGACTGCGCGGCAGGACGTGATCGATGGTGGTCGCCTTGGCGCCGCAGTAGCCGCAGCGGAACCGGTCGCGATGCATCAGCGCGGCGCGCGTCATCGGGATGGTCGCCCGGTACGGCACCCGCACATAGGTCCGCAGGCGGATCACCGACGGCACCGCGACGGCGGTGTCGGCCGAATGCACGGCCAGTCCGGGGGCCGCGGCGTGAACGACGTCGGCACGCTCACGCAGGATGAGGACGATCGCGCGGCGCAGCGAGACCGCGGTCAGCGGCTCGTAGGTCGCGTTGAGCAGCAGCACCCGTCGGCGGCCCCAGATCCCGGGGGTCGAACGCATCGAAGCGGTGTCCGGGACTGCCGTGCCCACGGCCGCATCCGCACCGAGCACCTCGGGTCGTCGGGGCACCTCGGGTCGTCGGGGCACCTCGGGTCGTCGGGGCACCTCGGGTCGTCGGGTCGCGTGCAGCATCGTCACATCGCGAACCTGCCGTGGACTTCTGCGTGTCATAGCCGTCTCCCGTGCGCGCACCGGTCGCGTCAAGTGGACCACGTCGAACGCGCTCGTGCACTCCCAATCGGGAGTGAGGGACAATGGACGGGTGAGTGCACAGCAGCCCGCCCAAGCACCCGACCAACGCTCCTTCTACGACGAGGTCGGTGGCGCCGAGACCTTCGAACGCCTGACCCACGCGTTCTACGCCGAGGTCGCCAAGGACGACATTCTCCGGCCGATGTACCCCGAGGCGGATCTCGGGCCGGCCGAACGACGTCTGCGGATGTTTCTCGAGCAGTACTGGGGCGGTCCCCGCACCTATTCGGAGGAACGAGGCCACCCACGGCTGCGGATGCGTCATCATCCGTACACCATCGGCCCGATCCAGCGCGATGCCTGGCTGCGCTGCATGCACATCGCGATCGCCTCGATCGACTCCGACACCCTCGACGACGCGCACCGCCGGGCCCTCGTCGACTACATGGAGATGGCCGCGCAGTCGATGGTGAACTCGCCGTTCTGAGTGCGCCCGGAGGGCATCGGCCCGACGCGACACGCCCGGGCAGCGACGCGCCGCACCAACCTCAATTCCTCACTGAAATCACAGGTGGTGCACAATTGCGACGTGAGCGATGAGACATCGAGCGCCGACTCGTCCGACCCCGATCATCCCGTATCGGATATCGAGAATGGTTCGGCCGCGCCGTCGGAAGAGCCGGGCGGGCCGGCAGCCACCACACCCTCCGGTGATGCCGTCGTCGGGCACGAGGGTGCCGGGCAGGATGTCGACGCGGACGCCGAGGTCGGCGAGGACGTAGCTCCCACCGAACCCGCGGTCGGCTCTGCGGCAACCGATGACACCCCGCCGGCCGATGACGAGGTGGCCGAGGTGGCCGACGATGAGGCATCCGACGACGAGGCTGTTGACGACGAGGCCGGTGACGACGTCACGGCAGTCCACGCCGATCCCGCCGAGAGCGTCGCACCTGCGGAAGACGTCACACCCGAGATCTCGGACGCCGAGATCCCCGACACCGGCGCCCCCGACACCGACGTCTCCGACACCGAGACCCCGGAGACCGATTCCGAACCGGAACAGGAACCGGCCGTGGCCGCAGTCGCCGATCAGGTGGTGGTGCCGCAACTCGATCCCGCCGACACCACCTGGTGGCAGTCGGCGGTGTTCTATCAGATCTATCCACGGTCGTTCTCCGACCTCGACGGCGACGGCGTCGGCGATCTCGCGGGCGTGATCGACAAACTCGGTTATCTCGAGTTGCTCGGTGTGGATGCGATCTGGCTGAGCCCGATCATGCGCTCCCCCATGGCCGATCACGGTTACGACGTCTCCGACCCGCGCGACATCGATCCGCTGTTCGGTGATCTCGCCGACTTCGACGATCTCATCGACGAGGCACACGACCGGGGCATCCGCGTCACCATGGACCTGGTCCCCAACCACACCAGCGACCGGCACGCATGGTTCACCGCGGCGTTGGCCGCCGCACCCGGCAGCCCCGAGCGGGCCCGCTACATCTTCCGCGACGGCGTGGGCGAGGGCGGCGATCAGCCACCCAACAACTGGCGCAGCGTCTTCGGCGGGCCGGCCTGGACCCGGGTCACCGAGGCCGACGGCAGTCCCGGGCAGTGGTATCTGCACGTCTTCGCCGCCGAGCAACCGGACCTGAACTGGGAGAATCCCGAGGTCTTCGCCGATCTCGAACGGACGCTGAGGTTCTGGCTCGACCGTGGCGTCGACGGGTTCCGCATCGACGTCGCGCACGGCATGGCCAAGCCCGAGGATCTTCCCGACATGGACCTGGAGTCGGTCGGCCTGTTGAGCAACAGCGACGACGACCCGCGCTTCAACAACTATGCGGTGCACGACATCCACCGCAAGATCCGCACGGTGATCGACGAGTACCCGGGCGCGGCGAATGTCGGTGAGATCTGGGTCGAGGACAACGAGCGATTCGCCGAGTATCTGCGGCCCGACGAGCTGCACCTGGGATTCAATTTCCGGCTCGCGAAGGCCGAGTTCACCGCCGAATCGGTACGTGATGCCATCGAGAACTCCCTCGATGCGGTGTTGTCGGTATCGGGTACCCCCACCTGGACACTGTCGAATCACGACGTCGAGCGTGAGGTGTCCCGCTATGCCCGCATCGATCAACGTGGAGACGATCAGGGCGGGGACGATTCGCCCATCGACCTCGCCGTCGGATCGGCGCGCGCCCGCGCCATGGCGATGGTCGAATTGGCCTTGCCCGGAACGGTGTTCATCTACAACGGCGCCGAACTCGGGCTGCCCAACGCCGATCTCCCCGACGAGGCCCTGCAGGATCCGGTGTGGGAACGGTCGGGTCACACCGAGCGTGGCCGCGACGGGTGCCGGGTGCCGATTCCCTGGGAGGGCACCGAACCGCCGTTCGGATTCAGCTCGTCACCGCAGACCTGGTTGCCGATGCCCGAGTCGTGGGCACCGTTCACCGTCGAACGTGAACTCGAAGACATCTCGTCGACGCTGTCGCTGTATCGGCAGGCGATCGAATTGCGGTATCAGCGACCGGAATTCGCCGGCGACACCGTCGAGTGGTACGGCGCCCCGGACGGCTGTCTGGCGTTCCGGCGGTCGGAGGGACGACTGGTGTGCGCGCTGAACACCACCGCCGACCCGGTTCCCCTGCCACCCGGTGAGGTGATCCTGGTGAGTGCACCACTGGTCGACGGGTACCTGGCACCGAATTCCGCCGCCTGGCTGGTCTGAGCTCCGCGTCTCTCAGCGCACCATCACATCGAGGTCGCGGTGGCGGCGCTGGTACACCGCGCCGTAACGGGCATCGATCCGAATCCAGGCCGCGGACATACGAATTCGGATGGGTTCGGCCGGGTCGACGGCCTCGACGTCGGAGTTCTCGGTGATCGCCCGGCCGTCGGCGTCACGCACGAACCCCATGGCGGTCAGGGCGAACAGCGACCGCATCGACACCGCGGCCGTCAGGTTGCCGTCGGCGGAGGCCACCTCCAGGACCGGCTGGTCGAGCAGCCCGGTCGCCGGCCCGTGGGCGCTGCCCTCCTCCCGCGCCACGCGCGCACCGTCGCGGGCCAGTTCCACCACCGCGCGGGCGGGCACATCGTCGACGTGCCGGTAGCCGGTTTGTAGGGGCAGTGCGCCGCGCCATGCCGAGTCGAACGGCATGCCGGGGTCCACCGCGGTCCCGGGTTCGGCCTGGGTCAACGCCTGTCGCAGCGTCGACGCATCGCATACCAGGTCGCGGGGCGCCATCCGGCCGAAGACCGCGCGGGTCACCAGCACCTCGAATCCGGTGTGCGACCACATTCCGATGAGCCCGTCGGGGCGTACCGACAGCCGCGTCACCGCCGACTCGTCGAGTCGGCTCGCCCGTGCCAGGAAGGCCACCGCGTCGGCCTTGTCCTCGGCCCGGTCCAGGGAGAGGAACCGTTCCGGATTCACTCGGCGCCCGTCACGATCCCGCCGTCACGACGAAGGACTCCAGGTACTCCCGTTCGGCGGGGGTCAACCGGCGCAGGCGCTGCCCGTCGACGTCGAATGCGACGAGCTGGGTGGAGGCGATCACCGCCGGTTTGTCGGTCGGTGACGCCCCGTGGGGGCGCACCTCGTAGGCCACGGTGAAGTCCACGGCGCGGACCTTCTCCACCCGCATCGTCACCACGATCGGTCCTTCGTCGTGGCGCAGCTGGGATTGGTACTTGACGTGCAGGTCGGCCACCACGCACCCGCGACGCAGATCCGCGGTGGGTCGTTCGTCGTAGAACAGCCACGGAATCCGGGCCTCCTCCAGCAACGTCACGATCCGGGCATGGTTGATGTGGGCGAACACATCCATGTCCGACCACCGCACCGGCACCTTGACCACGTAGCCGTTCGCGGTGGCGGTTCCCTCGTCCTCAAAGCTCATATTGGTCACCGGATCACGCTACGGAGTTGCCGCGCGGCCACCGACAGGGTGGCCAGGTCGAGGTTGCCCGCCTCCTCGATCTCGGTGAGCATCGCCCGGACCCGGGACAGCCGCGACGAGAAGGACCGCTCCCACTCGGAGATCTTCACCGCCGCACGCTCCTCGGGTTCGCTGACCTCGAGGATCTTCAGGGTCAGGGCGCGTAGCGCGCCATGCATGTCGTCGCGGAGAGCCAAGCGCGCCAACGCATGCCAGCGGTCGCCGTAGTCGAGGTTGCTAACCGCGGTGAGCAACTCCTCCAACCCGAAATGCTCCATCACCGCGAAGTACAGTTCACCGACCTCGACGGGATCACGGTCGGCGATCTCGGCGGCGTCGACGATGTCGAGCAGGCAGAAGCGGTGCAGGCTGATGGCCACCTCGTGTGCCAGATCCGGGGGCACACCCAGCGACCGGTAGTGCTCGACGCGATCGTCGACGTCGGTGGCCGATCCGCGCCCGAACCAGCTGTCCAGCAACGCCGACAGCGTGGCGACCCGTTCGGAGTACCGGGTCACCTCCGCGGCCATCGCCAGCGGCTGCGGGCGGAAGGCCAGCAACCACCGGGACCCGCGGAACAGCAGTCGCCGCGCGTACATCATCATCTCGTCGATCGCTTCGATGCTCGCGGCGCAATCCTGAACCCGGGCAAGGAGATCGGCCATCCCGAACACCTGGTCGGCGACGACGAATGCCCGCACCACCTCGTCGGTTCCGGCGCCGGTCGCCTCACTCAGGCGGAACAGGTGGGTGATCCCGGCCCGGTCGACCACGTCGTTGACCAGAACCGTCGTCACGATCTGACGGCGCAGGCGATAATCGCGGATACCGTCGGCGAACTGCCGGCGCAGCGCCACCGGGAAGTAGCCGTCGAGTTGTGCGTCGAACACGTCGTTGTCGGGTAGGTCGCTGGCCAGCAGGTCATCCTTGGCGGCCAGCTTCACGTGGGCCATCAGGGTCGCCAACTCGGGCGAGGTCAATCCACGATGGATATCCGAGGTGTGGCGCTTGTGCAGGGTGACCGGATCGGGCAGCGCCTCCAGCTTCAGGTTGACCCCTCGATGCGCCAGTTGCGCGAGCAGCCGTCCGTGGACGTCGACGCGTTCGGTGGAGTATGCGCGACCGAAGCCCAATTCCGCGTTCTGCGAGATGTTGTCGGCCAGAACCAGTGCGGAGACCTCGTCGGTCATCGACTCGAGCAACGGGTTACGCGCCTGCGAGTCGAGGTCCCCCGACGACACCGCGGCGTCGAGGAGGATCTTGATGTTCACCTCGTGATCGGAGCAGTCGACACCGGCGGAGTTGTCCATCGCGTCGGTGTTGACCCGGCCGCCCGCCAGATCGAACTCGATGCGGCCTCGTTCGGTGACTCCGAGATTGCCACCCTCGCCGATCACCTTGGCGCGCAGTTGTTCTCCGGTGACCCGGATGGCGTCGTTGGCCTTGTCCCCCACCTCTGCGTCGGATTCGGTGGACGCCCGCACATAGGTCCCGATGCCACCGTTCCAGAGCAGGTCGACGGGGGCGAGCAGCACCGCCCGGATCAGATCCGGCGGCGACAATGCCGTCACATCGTCGGAAAGGCCGAGCGCCGAACGCATCTCGGCGCTCACCGGGATGGACTTGCGTTCCCGTGACCAGACTCCGCCGCCGGGACTGATCAGCGTGGCGTCGTAATCGGCCCACGACGAGCGCGGCAACGCGAACAACCGGGCCCGCTCGGCATACGACATGGCGGCGTCCGGGGTGGGATCGATGAACACATGCCGGTGATCGAACGCGGCGACCAACCGGATGTGCTCACTGAGCAGCATGCCGTTACCGAAGACGTCCCCGCTCATGTCGCCGATCCCGGCGACGGTGAATTCCTCTGCCTGGGTGTCGATTCCCATCTCCCGGAAATGCCGTTTGACCGATTCCCAGGCGCCGCGCGCGGTGATGCCCATCGCCTTGTGGTCATAACCGGCCGAGCCGCCCGAGGCGAAGGCGTCGCCGAGCCAGAAGCCGTAATCACCGGCCACCCCGTTGGCGATGTCGGAGAACGACGCGGTGCCCTTGTCCGCGGCCACCACGAGATACGGATCGTCGCCGTCGCGCCGCACCACCGAGCGGGCCGCGATGATCTCGCCGGTGGCCCGGTCGATGTTGTCGGTGACATCGAGGAGCCCGGAGATGAACCTGCGGTAGCACTCGATTCCCTCGGCCCGCAACGCATCCCGGTCCGCGGCCGGGTCACCGGTCGGGGCCGGCGGCCGCGCCAGCACGAAACCTCCCTTGGCCCCGAGCGGCACGATCACCGCGTTCTTCACCGCCTGCGCCTTGACCAGACCCAGGATCTCCGTGCGGAAATCCTCACGCCGGTCCGACCACCGCAAACCACCGCGGGCGACCGACCCGAACCGCAGATGCACGCCCTCGACCCGCGGCGAATACACCCAGATCTCGTGCAGCGGACGGGGTTCGGGCGCCTGCGGGATGTCACGCGGACGCAGTTTGAACGACATCACCGGACGGTGCCCACCGGACGTCGCCGGGTCGGACTCCACCTGCGGTCCGCCCGTCACATAGAAATTGGTCCGGTCGGTCGCGGTGACGACGGAGGTGAAGGCGGAGACGATCCGGTCGGCGTCGAGCGACAGGACCTCGCCGACCGCCTCGTGCAGGGCCGCCAGCACCGTCTCACGTCGTGCCGGGTCGCTCACGGCCGGGTCGAACGACACCTCGAACAGGTCGACCAGGCCGCGCGTGACATCGCGGTAGCGCCCCAGAGTTGCGGCGACATGCGTTGTGCTGTAAGCGAATCCGCACTGGCGCAGGTAACGCCCGTAGGCCCGCAGCATGGCCGCCGAACGCCAGGTCAGCCCGCACCGCATGATCAACTCGTTGTAGGCGTCGACCTCGGCATTACGACGCCAGATTTGGGTGAAGGCCTCGGTGAACCGCTGCGGGAGATCCTCGGCGGTCGCCATGTCGACCGACATCCCCGGGGCGAGCGCGACCGCGAACTCGTAGACATGACAGTCCGCACCGTCGGGACGGACCAGTTGGTAGGGGTGCTCGTCGATGACGTCGAGCCCCAGACTGTGCAGCACCGGCAGCACATCGGTCAGCGTCGCCGACTCACCGCACAGATAGAGTGTGAAATCCCAACGCGGAGCGGCGGAATCATCCTGCGAACGCCCCTTCAGGGTGACGGCCAGATCACCGGGGGCCAATCCGACCACCTGCGCGAGGTCGGCGACACCCGCGGTCGGCGCACGCTGATCCTTGTAGTCGTCGGGCAGCGAGCTGATCAGTCGCAGCATCGCGTCGGTGTCGACCCGCGCCGATGGTCCCGGAACCGCCGAGGTCACCCCGTCCGAGGCGGTGATCAGTTCACGGACACGTTCGTCCCAGCTCCGCACGGCCTCGGCGAGGGCCGCCTGCATGCGTTGTTGCACCTCGCTGCCGATGTCGACCGATCCCCAGGAGCGGGCCACCTCGGGGTCCACCCGGACCATCACCTGCAGTTGGGCCAGGGGACGCTCACTGACCCGCGCGGAGTACTCCAGGTCGGAGGCCTCGAGTATCCGGGTCACCTCCGATTGCAGGGCGAGTCGTGATGCGGTGTTGTAGCGGTCGCGTGGCAGGTAGATCAGGGCGGTGGCGGCCTGCCCGCCCGGGTTGACGCGCAGGAAGACACGCAACGACCGGGTGGCCACCGCGTCGAGCATGTCGTCGACGCGTCGACTCAGTTCCGACGTCGAATCCTGGAACATCTCCACCAGGGGGTAGTTCTGCAGCAGTTCGACCATGGTGCGCCCGGCATAGGAATCCTCGTCGACCCCGGCCCGCCGGACCACCTCGTGCACCTTCGCGCGCAACGCCGGAACATCGAGCACCGTCTGATGCAGGCCCGAGGAGGTGAACACCCCGAGGAACCGGTGTTCGCCGGTCGGGGTGCCGTCGGCGTCGGCGGTCGGCAACTGGATGAGGATCGGATAGTTGGACCGCTGGATCCCCGTCTCGACGAACACCCGGGAGATCCGCGGTGCCGGCCGAGCCCCGTCGGCGAGGGGGAAACTGGGATCGACGTCGTCGGCCCGATAGATGCCCAGCCGCTCCTCGACACCGCCGCGCGCGGTGATCCGCTCATACCCCAATGTGACGAAGTGATTGCCCGCCAACCAGTCGAAGAGATCGGAGTACTCGCGCCGGTCGATGTCGGCGGTCGCAACGCCCGCACCATCGGGCATCGACACGCAGTCGGCACCACACCCCGTCAGCCGCTCCCGCATCGCCGGCGCATCCTCGTCGACGTCCACGACGATGCCGATGACGCGCTTCAGTTGCGCGGCGAGAGCGTCGTCGTCAACCGACGCCCGGCCCGGCAACGCCGACACCGAGATCCACGACTCCGCCCGGCCGTGCGCGTGGTCACCGATGTCGGTCAGAGTGCCCGCCGGGTCGCGGGTCACCGCGATGATCGGGTGATCGATCCGGCCGACGGTCAGACCCTGCCCCTCCAGGGTCGCCAGGACCGCCTCGACCAACAGTGGCATGTCGTCGTTGATCACCACGATCTCGGTGCCGCCGGAACCGCCGGTGACCACGTCGATGATCGACTGCCCGACGCCACGCACGGCGGCGACCTGCACGTGGGTCCGGATTCGGTCAACCTCGCCGGGGTCCAGCGTCGCCGGATCCAGGTGGGAGCGGCTGCGCCCACCGGCCTCGTCGATCGCACCGACCGATGTCGCCAGGTAGCAGGGAATGACTTGCGGCAGAAGCGAAGTCACATCCGTCAACGATGATCACCCTCTCATGGACGCGCCCTTTCACAGACGCTTCGACACACACCGGTCCATCCGCGAGCCTAGTGCCATCGGGGCGGCCACGGCAGTCATCCACGGCACAAACACACTCGCCGCCCGGGAAGCCCGGACGGCGAGTGAGGTGACGTCGCAGTGACGTGTTGTGGTGGCGCGAACTCAGTCGCGGGTGAGCTTGCGGTGGGTCACCCGGTGCGGACGGGCCGCGTCGGCGCCGAGGCGGTCGACCTTGTTGGCCTCATACGCCTCGAAGTTGCCCTCGAACCAGAACCACTTGCCCTCCTCGACGTTGCCCTCCCACGCCAGGATGTGGGTACAGGTGCGGTCCAGGAACCAGCGGTCGTGGGAGATGACCACCGCACAGCCGGGGAACTGTTCGAGCGCGTTCTCCAGCGAGCTCAGGGTCTCCACGTCGAGGTCGTTGGTCGGCTCGTCGAGCAGGATCAGGTTGCCGCCCTCTTTCAGGGTCAGCGCCAGGTTCAGCCGGTTGCGTTCACCACCGGAGAGCACCTCGGAGCGCTTCTGCTGATCCGGGCCCTTGAAGCCGAACGCCGAGACGTATGCCCGCGACGGCATCTCGTTCTGGCCGACCTCGATGTAGTCGAGTCCGTCGGAGACGACCTCCCACACCGACTTCTTGGGGTCGATGTTCGCGCGACCCTGGTCGACATAGCTGAGCTTGACGGTGTCGCCGACCTTGACGGTGCCCGAATCCGGCTCCTCGAGTCCGACGATCGTCTTGAACAGCGTCGTCTTACCCACGCCGTTGGGACCGATGACGCCGACGATGCCGTTGCGCGGCAGGGTGAACGAGAGGTCCTTGATCAGCACGCGCCCGTCGAAGCCCTTGTCGAGGTGGGAGACGTCGACCACCACGTCACCGAGGCGCGGCGGCGTGGGGATCTGGATCTCCTCGAAGTCGAGCTTGCGCGTCTTCTCCGCCTCGGCGGCCATCTCCTCGTAGCGGGCCAGACGCGCCTTGTTCTTGGTCTGGCGGGCTTTGGCACCCGAACGCACCCAGGCGAGCTCTTCCTTGAGGCGCTTCTGCAGCTTCTGGTCCTTCTTGCCCTGGACCTCGAGTCGCTCGGCCTTCTTCTCCAGGTAGGTGGAGTAGTTGCCCTGATACGGGATCAGCTTGCCGCGGTCGACCTCGCAGATCCATTCCGCGACGTGGTCGAGGAAGTAGCGGTCGTGGGTCACGGCCAGGACGGCGCCGGGGTAGCTCGCGAGGAACTGCTCGAGCCACAGCACGCTCTCGGCGTCGAGGTGGTTGGTCGGCTCGTCGAGCAGCAGCAGATCCGGCTTGGACAGCAGCAGCTTGCACAGCGCGACACGACGCCGTTCACCACCGGAGAGGTGGGTGACCGGCGCGTCGCCGGGCGGGCAGCGCAGCGCGTCCATCGCCTGCTCGAGCTGGGAATCCATGTCCCAGGCGTCGGCGTTGTCGAGATCCTCCTGGAGTTTGCCCATCTCCTCCATGAGTTCGTCGGAGTAGTCGGTGGCGAGCAGTTCGGCGATCTCGTTGAAGCGGTCGAGCTTCACCTTGATCTCGCCCATCCCCTCCTCGACGTTCTCCTTGACCGTCTTCTCCTCGTTGAGGGGCGGCTCCTGCAGCAGGATGCCGACGGTGGCGTCGGGATCGAGGAAGGCCTCACCGTTGGACGGCTGATCGATGCCGGCCATGATCTTCAGGATCGACGACTTACCCGCGCCGTTGGGGCCCACGACGCCGATCTTGGCGCCGGGGAAGAACGACATGGTGACATCGTCGAGGATGACCTTGTCGCCGTGCGCCTTGCGCACCTTCTTCATCGTGTATATGAACTCAGCCACACCTAATCCCTACTGACCTGGTTTGTTGTCGTCGCGCATGGTGGGAGGACCAGCGCGTCCGGGCACGTAGCGAACGAACCGGACGCGGTCGCATCCCGAAACACCCGTCAATCCTAGCGGGGACGAGGTCGGCCGCTGGGAGGCCACTGATCAGCGGACGCAGCACCCTGAGTCCTGGACACCGTCCTCGTGCCCTGTTACCTGTGGAGTCATTCCGAGGACGGGGGCCAATGATGTCGATGATTCGGGCCGGGGCGGGCGAACCGGTACTGCTGCTACACGGATTCAGCTTGTCGCATCACATGTGGCACGCCGTCGTCGACGACCTCGCGGCCGACCACGACGTCGCGGCGATCACCATGCCCGGACACTGGGGAGGACCCCGGCTGCGCCTGCGTGACGTGGGCGTCGCCGGACTGGCCGACGGCATCGAACGTGAGCTCGACGCGATTGGCTGGGACACCTGCCACGTGGTCGGCTGTTCCCTCGGTGGGCAACTCGCCTTCGAACTCGAACGGCGGGGCCGCGCCCGCTCCCTCGCACCGATCAACCCGGCCGGGGGCTGGAAACGGTTCTCCATGACCGAGTTCCGACTCGGACTCGGATTCATCGGCCAGTTCCCGCTCGCCGCGGTGGCACGCCTGCGCGGTGATCGGGCGGCGCGAAGTGAACGTTTCCAGCGGCCGATCATCCGCAATTGCAGCACCGACGTCACCGCCGTGTCCGCCGACGACGCGACGAACGTCGTGCGCGCGGTCTCGCACTGCCCGATCTACCTGCCGATGCAGCTGGCCTGTCTGCGCGACGGCCCACTCACCGACGACGACATCCGGGCTGTCACCGCGCCGATGACCCTCATCCTGTCGGAGTTCGACACCTTCCTCACCCGCGACGGCTGCATGCGACGGCTCCTCGACGGGCTGCCCGATCACGTGGAGGAGGTCGTCCTCCCCGGTGTCGGCCACATCCCGACGCTGGAGAATCCCGCGCTGGTCGCCGAGGCGGTGCGCGACCACGTGCGCAGGGCGACAACGCTCACCGCCCCAGCGTTCCGCTGAACGCTCACCGACCCGGCGTTCCGCTGAACGCTCACCGCCCCGGCGTTCCGCTGAACGCTCACCGCCCCGGCGTTCCGCTGAACGCTCACCGCCCCGGCGTTCCGCCGAACGCTCACCGACCCAGCGTTCCGCCGAACGCTCACCGCCCCAGCGTTCCGCCGAACGCTCACCGACCCAGCGTTCCGCCGAACGCTCACCGCCCCAGCGTTCCGCCGAACGCTCACCGACCCAGCGTTCCGCCGAACGCTCACCGACCCAGCGTTCCGCCGAACGCTCACCGACCCAGCGTTCCGCCGAACGCTCACCGACCCAGCGTTCCGCCG